>JBGSUW010000042.1:0-84803 GCA_041753275.1 Akkermansiaceae bacterium
AGGCTGAGGAAGGCTCTTGCGCCCTCAAATCCACCCTCGGGCTGCGTCCGAATTATCATCAGCTTGAAGGCCGTGTGGATGGACACATCTTCATCTCGGTCCTCGCCTATCACCTGCTCACCTGGGTGCGCGAAAAGCTACGGGACCAAGGAGATCTGCGCGACTGGAAAACCCTCCGTCGGCTACTCTCGACCCACATGCTCGCTACCACATCCCTGACGCTCGAAGACGGGCGGGTGCTGCACCTCCGCAAGCCCACCGTTCCAGATGCAGAGCAGGCGACGGTTTACCAACGGCTCGGAATCGATTGGAAAGCGGCCTTCCCCGTGCAGAAGATCTGGGCGAAAAGCGAATGATTTTGTAGTGCCTTTGGGGACGATTCCCCAGTTATATAAGGATTCCAGCGCTACAGTAAGAAACTTGGGCTAGGAGGACGTGCAGCGCATCACCGTGGAAATTGCCATGCTCGGTGCTCACGACCTGTCGGTGACCGATCTTTCTAGCAAACACAAGCTACGCAACCTGCCCGGGGGCTAGTCAGGGTTTCACCTGCTGTGCCTCGGATACGTCGGTCTCAAGCCTATCGACACGCCCGTGGACATGGACTCCGACATCGGCGCCGAGTATGCGGAGGCGTGCAGGTTGCCGAGGACAAAATAGAGTGAGGTCTGCTTCCTGCGCGAACCGGTATGCTCAGTTGAGCTTGCAAGTTTACTTTGTCGCCTTCAAGCGGCAGAATTGTTGACCGCTTACAGGGAACGTGGCGACTATCCGAACCAAGGATCCAGTCAGCGGCGTCTCTACGATGCCTGTGTTCACCGGAGACCAGTTGTTGAGGGTTGTGGATGACTCGACGGTGTAGGTCAGATCCGACTTAGCGGTGTCCTTGATGAAGGTGAAGGTCATGGCACCACCGGAGACATCCATCCGCGGCAGTCCTGGGTTCATGCCATCCGTAGGCGTGAGCGTGGGAACCTTAGGGTTTAGTCCAAGCGCGTACTTCATCAGGTTGTTTATGCCGTCTCTCGACGGATTGGCCGTGGAGAGTGCGTCATCACCTGTCAGGTTGTGTAAGGTTGTCCAACTCGCGTAGCTGGTGCCAGCCCCGGCTGCTTGCCATGACACTTGGTCCAGCCATACCTTATCGCTGCCGCTGTTTTTGCTAATATCCTTCTCGTAGGACCAAGAAAGAGTGTGTGTTCCCGGGCCAACAACGACAACGTTGACCTGCTGCCAGCCTGTCTCGCCGGACAGGCTGCCCTGCTCGGTACCATCGACACGGAATTTTACGAAATCGAAGCCCAGTTCGGACGATGCCTTCCACCAAAAGCTCAGGGTTCCGGCACCGGATACCACGGCCTCCGTTCGGCTGATTTGCGAGTTTGTAATGGCTCCACTCTGGAGAGCGGAAACTCCACCGTGCGTTATGGCGGACTGCACAATCCATGGTTGGTCGCCCCATGTGAAATAGGAGATCGCAGGTCCCGAGTCCAACGCGGTGGCAAGCGCGGCATTAGGAGGTAAAATCGTGACTGTGGCGGCGGTGCTGGTCTCGTAGCCAGCGCCATCGCCCACCCTTACCCAGAATTTGGTCGTGCTGGTCAGTGCCGGGGTGGTAAAGGTCGGGGAGTTCGCGCCCGGAACAGGATCGCTCGTTTCACCGCTGTCACCCTGGAACCACTGGTAGCTGAGTCCTGAACCCGTAGCGACTACTTCCAGTTCTGCGCCAGTGCCGCTAAGGATGCTACGTTCGGTAGGTTGGGTGGTGATCAGTTTCGGTGTCCAGACGACCTCATCCACCCAGCCGCAGTCGCTGCCGCTGCTGGTCGAACTGTTCTTCATATAGGACCATTTGAAGGTGTGGAGCCCTTCGGCGGTTACGGGAAAGGTCTTCTTGGCCCAAGTGCCGGAGGTGCCAGAAATGCTTCCGGATTTTTCCACTCCGTCGATATAGAATCTTAGATAGTCACCTCCACTCTGGGACGACACGTTCCACCAGAAGGAGATTGTTCCGGCTCCGCTAACGGAGGTTTGGATGGTTGACGTCTGGCTGTGGGTGATGGCACCACTCTGTGCGGCCACGTAGCCATCGCGGGTCGTGGAGGACTGTGCGAACCATGGTGCACTCCCTCCTGCTGTGTAGAAGAGCGTGGTGTCAGGCGTGTTCAATGCCACCATCACCGGATCCACCACTACGGTGACAGTGCTCACCGCGCTATCCAGTGACCCAAAGGAGTTTGTAATCCTCACCCAGAATGTTGTGGTCTCGGTCAATGTGGAACTTGTGAAAGCTGGGAGGAATGCACCGGCGATTGGATTTTCCGTGTCACCGCTGGCTCCCTGATACCACTGATATTCCAGATTTCTTCCTGAGGCGGCTATCGACAATGCAGCGGCTCCGCCGGGTGCCGTTACTGTATCGGCAGGCTGCGTTGTGATGACGATTGGGACTACCGTCGCGGTCGCAGTCTGGCTGTCCACAAATCCCAGTCGATTGCTCGCGCGCACCCAGTAGCTGGACGTCGCGCTTAGTTCTGGTGTGGTGTAGGAATTGCCTGTGGCACCGGTGACCGGGTTGCTGACATCACTGCTGTTCCCTAGATACCACTGATACTGTAGGGCATAGCCTGTCGCGGTCACCGTAAAAGTGGCTGTCAGGTCTCGCAACAGCGGAAGGCTCTCTGGCTGTGTGAGGATCGCGATCGGTTGAACAGAGTCGCCGACCTCATAAGCGCCGAGATCCAGCGCCGCACGCTGAATCCGGGCGTAGCCAGTAAGATCGACCGGGATCAACTCCGCCAAATCACCATCCTTATCCAGATCATAGGTGTCCGCAGGTAAAAACATCGAAAGCCCTAGGTCCTGCGCAGGACTGGTTTCCTGCAAGCGGAGACCGTCATCCGCTGTGCCCCAAATGCCGTCTGATCCCAATGGATTGGAAGAACTCAGAAAAAGCGGATCGCCGGATAGAAGGGTCGCAGCGGTATCTCCGAGACTTACGACAGCACCAGTCTCCGCCGTAATGGCTGTTATTCCTCTCTTGATGAGGTTCTTCGCTTGATTTAGGGGTGAAGGAAATTGAGAATTGGAATTTCTGATGCTTCCAGTGCTTGTGATGTAAATCAAGTTTTCCTGAGTCTCAGCCAAGGTGTGCCACAAGAGGTTATTGTAAAGCTTGAGGATACCACTTGCGTAAATCGCACCGCCCTTCTTTCCTGCCCCACTGACTTGGTTGTTGATCAACGTGCAGTTCGTCACTGTGGCGGCGGAAATAGAAGAGATCGCCCCGCCATGAGAAGAAGCGGTGTTGCCAGAAAACATACAGTTCGTCGCAGTGAGTGTGGAAGAAGAATCGATCGCCCCGCCATGGAAAGAAGCCGTATTGTCGGAAAATATGCAGTTCGTCGCCGTGACTGTGGAAGAAAAAGAAGAAAAAGAATAAGAAGAAAAGATCGCCCCCCCGCCGTAATTATAAGAAGAATACGCCGAGTTGCCGGAAAACGTGCAGTTCGTCGCCGTGATTGTGGAAGAAGAAATCGCCCCGCCATGGGAAGAAGCCGTATTGTCGGAAAATATGCAGTTCGTCGCCGTAACTGTGCCAGAAGCAATCGCACCCCCGTTTTGATAAGAAGCCGTGTTGCCAGAAAACGTGCAGTTCGTCGCCGTAACTGTGCCAGTAATCGCCCCGCCGTAAGAAGACGTGTTGCCGGAAAACGTGCAGTTCGTCGCCGTAACTGTGGAAGAAGAGATCGCCCCGCCGTGAGAAGAAGCCGTGTTGCCGGAAAACGTGCAGTTCGTCGCCATTACTGTGGGAGAAAATATCGCCCCACCAATATAAGAAGCCGTATTGTCGGAAAACGTGCAGTTCGTCACCCTGACTGTAGAAGAAGAGATCGCCCCGCCCTTACCATCATCAGACGAAGCCGTGTTGCCGGAAAACGTGCAGTTCGTCGCTGTGACTGCGGAAGAGTAGATAGCCCCGCCATTATTATTAGCATATTGAGAAGAAGAAGAAGAAGTAGTGTTGCCGGAAAACGTGCAGTTAGTCACCGTAACTGTGGAAGAAGAGATCGCCCCGCCCTTACCATCGTGAGAAGAGACAGTGTTGCCTGAAAACGTGCAGTTCGTCGCCGTGACTGCGGAAGAAGAATAGATCGCTCCGCCTTCAGAAGAAGCCGAGTTGGAAGTGAAGATGCATTGATTGCTGATGAGGGAGAAGCTTTCCGAAACAAAAACGGCACCCCCTTGGTTGAAAGGAGCTGCTTCACCGTTAGCATTCCCGTCTGCCACCGTCACCCCATCAAGGGTCGCACTACCGGCAAGGGTGACCACATGCAGCGACCAGTAGAGCTTTTCGGCCCAGATTTCTCCGCTGAGGAGAGTTACATTCGTTTCGGAATTCTGTTGCCCGAGAGTTGTCTCTTGTCCTACGAAGCCGCCATAGAGTTTCACATTCTGCTTCAGAGTGAAGGATGCTGTCCGGTCCCCGGTGGTAAAGGTAGCCCCATCGTCTGGAAAATAAGTCCCCGCAGCCACCCAGACTTCATCTCCCGCAACCGTCAGGTCCAGGGCGTCTTGGAGGTAACGACATGCCGTTGCCCAAGTTGTGCCATCTCCACCCAGTGCGGCAGTCTCATTGACATGGATAACTTTGGCGCGAGCCGAGAGCGAGAAAGCAAGCAGAGTGAGTGCAACAATGAGGGAAAAAGGTATTTTCATAATCCGAGAGAGGGAGGAGGTTTTTGGCTATTAGAAAAAAATTTAATAATTTGAGGTAATTTGAACCAGTCCAGAGATATCAGACAGTTTCTGTGGTGATTCCAAGTCGTAATTTTTCCATTGCTACGAAGGTGCAGAGCGATGCTCAAATAAGAATTCCAGTTATTTGATGGTTCGCGCACTGACAGAATTGTTTTTCCCTTTTTCCAGAGTGCATGTCGGATGAACTTCGAGAGTCATTGCGGTGGCTACGTTGGCAGGAGTAATCAAAAAAAAGGCGGTCACGGATCCCGTTTCCGAGATCCGTGAGTTGCCTTTTTCGCTAGGTGGCAGCAGGGACCTGCTCGCCTTTGAATTTCAGCTGTGTGGCGATGCAGTCCTCGGCGGGGATGTCCTCGCGTTCACCGAGATAGACAGGCTGGTAGATGCTGCCGCTTTTCCGGAAAGCAAAGAGGTAGCGGATCTCACAGACCTGCCCGATTGCTGGGATCCGGTGGTTCGGTGGGATGGTGACATTTCCTGCTGGTACGATGCCTCCGCCGTCTTCCGCGTACAGGCCGAGGGTGACGCTGCGCTTGTAGTTGTGACCTGTGACGACCCCCTCGCTGCCGCAGCGGCGGAAAGTCTCAAACATGGCGTGTTTCTCCTCTACTTCCATGTGGAAGTTCACGGGGCGGTAGCCTTTTGCGGTCTTCTGGCGGACGAGCTGGTCGTGAATCTTGGTCGATTCTGCGAGTGTGACAATGTGCTGGGTCTTCCTGCCGGTGGTGAGGGCGCTCCTGCGATGGTCACGGTGGCAAGAGACTCCGCCTCATCGTGGAGTCCGAGCGTCTCCAAGAGTGTGAGCTGCATCCTTAATCCGGGGTCTTCGCTTTGCGACGAGGCCGGGGTGTTGGCTGTTAATTTGTGAAAATTCTCAAGCACTGGCTGGATCTGATCTTGCCGATCAAGGTGCTTCAGCAGGAGCGCTTTTAAGAGAAGACAAAGGGGGTTTTGGGAAAGTGACGGGTGGCTTTTGATTCTCGTTTCTAGGAGATCGAGGCAAGCGGAATAGTCCCGGTTCTGGTAGGCTTTCAGGATGGCGGGGATGGGAGTTTGTTCCGGCTCGCTCTGTTCCGTTGATATCGGACGACTACGGTTGAACAAGACCACGATTAAAGATGCCGCTACTAGAGCTGTGGCGAGGAATCGGAAACCGCTGCGGCCATGGTGCGGAAGTCCACGTAACGCTCGGACACTTTCTCTTGGGTTGCCCGGCTGATTACGGCTTGCAGTCGCTTCCATTCCGACCGCTCGGAATCCGGGAGGGAATTTTCGCCTTGGGGTGGCCAGAGGAATGCCGAGCGACCCATTATATCGGGCGGGTTGCTGGTGAGCAGAGTGTAGAGGGTGGCGGCGGCTCCATACATGTCCGGGAGGCCATCGCGATACCATGAGGGCGTGGCGTATCCCGGGGTGCCACGGCGGGTGATCACTTCTGCATCCTCGCCCAGCAGGCTGATATCGCCGAGACAGGGCGAGCCGTTAAAGAAAAAGATGTTTTCCGGTTTCACGTCACGATGGACGAGTCCGGCGTCTGAGAGAGTTTACAGGGCTTCGAGGATGGGCTAAATCATCCCGATGATTTCCTTGCTGGAAAACCATTCGGTGGCGTTGGTCCGGGTATCGATGAGTGAGGCCAGGCTCAGCGGCTGCCACTCCGGATCCGTGGGATCGGCGCCCGTGATGCCATCGGCGAGTGGCATGACGTAGTAGAGACCCGCCGCGTGCATGTTGATGTGCTCGATGGGCACCAGATGCGGCGAGCGGAGCCGAGCGGCTGCGCTGCGGTAGAGACCAAGTGAATGATGCTCCTTTTCCAGTAGATCGGGATCGCTGCCCGAGATGAATTTGAATGCATGGAAGCCTCCCATCGCCCCCGAGCGGCACAGCCATACTTCGCCGAATCCGCCGCGCCCGAGGAAGCGGATGAGTTGGTAGCCGTCGAGAGTTTCACCGGCGGTGGGATAATGCGCGCTCAGGCTTTTGAATTCTCCTTATCCCATTCCCGCCGTTGCGCGGTGGCCTGCCGCCACGCCACGCGGTCGCCATGCTTGTCAACGGACCAGCGGCGGGAATGCTGCTTGCCATCGACGAGTGCGCTGGCGATCCACCACCAAGCCTCGCGACCGAATCCATCGCGTTCCAACCTGCGTCTGACCCCGGTGGAGTCGCGCAGGCGACCGTCGAGGTTGGTTGGGCGACTAACTTGCTTCTGCAACGGGCCCTCGCGATAGTAGCGGGTGGCTGAGGCCTTGGCCTTTTCCCGACAGTCAGGGCAGGTGCTGTAGTTGCGGCTGGTTCCCTGCTTTATATCCAGCTTCCCGCCACAGCGGCAAATGCCGCGTTTTCTTGCTGCCGCAACTTGCTCGCGCATGCGGGCGTTGGCGGCTTCCCGTCTCTGTCTTTCGCGCTCGACGCGCTGCTCGGGTGTTAGGCTCATGGGATCGTGTATGGGCAGGAGCGTAACCTTCCGATCCGCATTGCCAAGATCGCTTTGGCCGAGGAGAAAGTTCGCTGAGGTAAAAAGCGACCATGCTCCCCGGAACTCCATACGGAGTCCGGGGGGCGGCTTTAGTTAGGCGGGTTTGATGTAGGCATAGACGCCGACGATGACGGGCAGGTCGTTGATTTTGACTTCAATCGGTTTGTTGCCGTTGCTGCTGGCGACGGGTAGTTTTATGAGCGGAGGTAGGAGGTATCTTTCTCTTGGAAAAGGCTGTGAGCTTCCTTATTGGTAAGTGCGATGAACTCGGAGGTGTTGAACGAAACTTCGTTCGGGTCGGCAAAAGTCCGTGGCGGCCGGGTGAGTGTCGATGAAACGGCGGGTTGTGGTGTTGTTGTGCAACTCGAAATCGCCCTCCTCAAGATGGATAATGGCATTTTAAAAAAAGCCGCGGCCATTCTCGGCACCAGACTACTTCAGTCATCGGTTTTGGTAAGTCGATATACCAGCGGCCACTCTCGTCTTTTCGTTCTTTGAATGTTGCGCGTCTTGGCACTGACAGGGTGCCAGCGCTATTGCCCAAAAAACGCGAAACAAGATTTTTATTTATCAGTGGGCTTGGAGGGCTTGATCGCGGTGCGTTCGATGAATTCGATGATCATTCCAGCGACGTCTTTTTTGGAGGATTGTTCGATGCCTTCGAGGCCGGGTGATGAATTGACTTCCATGACGACTGGGCCGTGATTGGAGCGGAGAAGATCGACACCGGCTAAATTCAAACCCATGGCCTTGGCGGCGCTGATGGCGACGGCGCGCTCATCGGAAGAAATTTTCACGGGCTGGGATGAGCCGCCACGGTGGAGATTGGAGCGGAACTCGCCCTTCGCGCCTTGACGTTTCATGGCGGCGACGACCTTGCCGCCGATGACGACGCAGCGGATGTCCGCACCCTCGGCTTCTTTGATGAATTCTTGGACGAGGATGTTTGCATTGAGTCCTTTGAAGGCCTCGATCACGGATTCCGCAGCATTTGTCGTTTCCGCAAGCACGACACCTACTCCTTGAGTGCCTTCAAGCAGCTTGATGACGAGAGGCGCACCGCCGCACATTTTAATCAGGCTGGATGTGGCATCGGTGTGGTGGGCGAAGCCGGTGACGGGCAGGCCGATGCCGCGTTTTGCGAGAATTTGGAGGGATCGTAATTTATCCCGTGAACGAGCGATGGCAACGGACTCGTTGAGGGTGAAAACGTTCATCATCTCGAATTGGCGGACCACTGCATTTCCATAAAAGGTGTGGCGGGCGGCGATGCGGGGAATCACGGCATCGGCGACAAGTTCCTCGCCATCCACATAGATACGTGGCCTGCGGGAGGTGATATTCATGTAGCAGCGGAGGTAATCAACCACGCGCACTTCATGGCCGCGCGATTCCGCCGCAGCGATGAGGGCGTTGGTGCTGTAGAGCGCCGCATTGCGGGAAAGGATGATGATTTTCATGGAAGGAGGACTGGGGGCTAAGAATGGGAGCGCTGTGCGCACGGGTCCAATAGAGACGGCGCGTGGGGGTCAATGAGAAAAGCAATTCTAACAGCGCTTGTCACAATAATGCCTCAGGCACGGCGCAAGGTGAGGTGGATGATTTCCGCCGGTGCGTGGGTGCGTAAGGGGAACCAGTTCCCAGCACCATTGCTGACGACGAGGGCGCTATCGGCTTTTTGGTAGAGTCCAGACCAATATTGATACATCGCTGGGCCGGCACCGATCTGCTCGGTGAGCATGAGCTGGCCGCCGTGGGTGTGGCCGGCGAGGGTGAGGGGGATGCCAAGCTCGGCGGCGGCATCGAAGGCGTGCGGATGGTGGGCGAGGAGGATGGGAAAACTATCGAACTGCTTGAGAGTCATGACGTTGGCCACATCCTTTAGCATGCTGGCTTCTGAGCGATTCCATGGGATTCCCATGATCTGCACGGGGTGGCCACGCACTTGAAGGAGGGCGGATTGATTGCGGAGAAGCGGCACTCCGCTGGCGTGCGTCTGGCGGACAAATTCTTCGGGGTCGTCAAAAAGATCGTGATTGCCCTCGACCATGAAGAGGCCGTAGCGGGCTTTCATTTGGCGAACCATGGCGAGGGCGGCGGGGAGGTCTTTGATGGAGTTATCGATGAGGTCGCCAGTGAGAAGAATGAGATCGGCATCGAGCTCGGTGGTGGCCTTGGCGATGCGGTCGAGAAGCGCGCCTCGGGTAAATTTTCCCACATGGGTATCGGTGACGTGGGCGATGGTCATGCCGTCTAGGGCTGGCGGCAGATCCTTGAGCTTCACGGTGAGCGTGCGGATGCGGAAGTGCTGGGTGCGTGGCAGCGTGATGCCTGCCGTGCCGAAGGTGGCGAGGAGCGGAAGGGCGATCACGGTGGCTCCTAGCAATCTGCGGCGGGCAGGATCTGTGGGGTGCTGCGGGGTGAGTTCCACAGCGGGCCGGAGCTTCTTTTTGAAAAATTTCCCGGTGGCTAGCATGGCCCAACTCGTCATCATCGGCAGGGCCAGAAATGGGAGGAAAATGAGACCCCACAATAAAACTGCGGCATAGATGGCGGGTGGGACTGCTGCATCGACCATCTCGCGGCGGGCGAGGATGATCCAAGTGAATCCAGCCAGCAGAAGGATGACTGCGAGGCTGAAAATCCAGCGCCAGATGGCAGGAGCATGAAGCTGGCTGAGGCGGCGGTGTGCCCACCACCACCAAGCGACCGATAGGAGTGGGATGCCAAAAATAATGATAAGGAAAAAAATCATGGCGGCTGCGGCAGACTTCTACGCGTGAACTCGAAAATGTCGATAGCTCGAATTTTTTCAACCGCCAACAGGCCGGAACAACACGAACGGGGAGACCACGAGCGCTTCGAAACAATCGCCCACGGAGTCTCGCCATTGGGCTGCATGGAGTTCTTGGATTTTCACCAAATCTCCCTGATTGAGCCAGTCTTTCACTTGGGCGTGGGCATCGGCCGAGATGGCGGCGGCCACGGTTTCCAACGGGATGCCGGGATCGACGAAAATGAGTGCACCGCGCTCGAAGTGGGGGCGGAGGTAGTCCCAGGAAATGACGGCTGTGCTCAATTTAAAATCATCGAGCGAACCGGGGCCGTCTGAGTCTGGGAAAATCATTGGATGGAGCGTGAGCTAGATAAAACGAGGGGATTGGCTGAGAAACTTGCGGGGGTTCTGATAGATGATTTGCTCGATGGCTTCTGCGGAATGGTGGCGCTTTTTCATTTCCAAAGCGCAGCGTGGCACGGCGAGGGGATCCGAGTGGCCCCAATCGCAAGCGGAGTTCATCCAAAGTCGCTCGCTGCCGTAGATTTCCAACATATCGATGGCGCGGTGAGGTGAGCATTTGCTCTCGGGGTAGAGCGTCATACCAGCCCAGTAGCCCGCGTCTAAAACGTGGGAAATAGTGTGCTCCTCGACGTGATCGATGATGATTTTACCGCGATCTAATTTAGAAAATGAAGCGAGGGAATCAAGAATGAGGCGGGTGCCTTTCAGCTTATCTTCGAGGTGAGGGGTGTGAATGAGGATGGGCAAATCCCGATCCTGTGCGAGCTGGACGTGTTCCTCGAAGATGGTGAGCTCGTTGCGGGTATTCTTATTAAGGCCGATTTCGCCGATGCCTAGGACGGTGGGGCAGTCGAGAAATTGTGGGATGATGCTCATCACCTCGCGGGCGAAGCCTGGATCATCGGCTTCCTTCGGATTGATGCAGAGCCACGAATAGTGCTTGATGCCAAACTTGGCGGCGCGTTTGGGTTCGTATTCGGTGAGCTGGCGGAAATAATCGTAGAACCCCGCGGCAGAGGAGCGATCGAAGCCAGCCCAGAAGGCAGGCTCGCAAATGGCCTCGCAACCGGAGAGGGCGAGCTTCTCGTAGTCGTCAGTGGTCCGGCTGACCATGTGGCCGTGTGGCTCGATGTATCTCATGCTGGATTTTCTGTGCGATATGCGCCGCTTGCGCCTTGAAATGAGGCGGACTGAGGTAGGGCGGTGGTGTGATCTGAGAAGAATTCCAAGACGGCGCTGGCGCGGTCCGGGCGGTCGGTGAGAAGTATCGGGAGGGCGTTTTTCAAAGCCTCGTAGCGGTGATCTTGCCCGCCGGGATGGCGGTCGATGCGGTCTAGGAATGCCGCGATGTCGATGAGCTTGTGGCGCACATCGATGAATTGAAGGTCGAGAAGGTCCTTTTTGCTAGGCATGGCAGTGTGAGCTTACGGCCGGAGTTTGGAATTCCCACAGAGAAGCGCGAGGAAAATGATCGCGGCCTTGCTAGGCGGGCGGCGATGGTGTGAGGTGCGCGGGTGTTCGCGATGTATGTTCATAATTTAGATCCAGTGGCTCTGCCGATTTACGGGAGTTTAGCGTTGCGCTGGTATGGGTTGGCTTATTTGTTTGGATTTGTGGGAGGGTTTTTGCTGTTGCGGCATCTTGCGCGGCGGGGACTGTGGGTCTTAAAACCGGAGCAGACGGCGGATTTTATCGCAGCAGCGGCCTTGTTCGGAGTTTTTCTAGGAGGCCGGGTAGGATTTATTCTTTTCTATCATTTGCCGACCGTGGGCTGGGCTGGGCTGGCGGCGGATCCATTTCTCGTCCTGCGAGTGTGGGAAGGCGGGATGGCAAGCCATGGTGGGATTCTTGGATTGGTGATTTTTACTTGGTTTTACTCGCGCAAGCACAAGGTCTCGTGGACGGGACTGGGCGATGGGCTGTGTGTGGTGGCTCCGTTAGGATTATTTTTTGGGAGGGCGGCAAATTTCATCAATGGGGAACTCTATGGGCGACTGGCCCAAGGCGTGCCATGGGCGATGAAATTTCCCCTCTCTCTCACGTCACAGCCGGAGGAGATCCAAAGTGCCGCATGGCAAGCATGCACACGAGTGGACCCCAAGCTGGCGGATGCGAATGGACTTAGCGAATTGATCGCCTCGGCCCGCGATAATCCTGAAGTCTCGAAAACGCTCGGGGAATTCCTTGAGCCGCGCCATCCTTCGCAAATCTACGAAGGGCTGCTGGAAGGTGCGCTGCTGTTTACGATTCTTTGGGTGGTGCGGGTGAAATTTCCGAAAGCCCCTCATGGTCTGCTGACGGGACTGTTTTTTGCGCTATATGCGATCTTCAGGATCATCGGCGAGAATTTCCGCGAGCCGGATGCGGCGATGGTGGGCTTCCTCACCAAAGGTCAGTTTTTCTCGCTTTTCATGTTCATCTTCGCCGCATGTTTCCTCACCTACGCTTGGAGAGGAAGAGCGCGTCCTTTAAGCCCCGCGAAATAATTCTTGGGCCGTGTAGGCCATGCCGATGGCGGCTGACGCGTCGCCACCTGCTGCCCATTCGAATTCGGTAGTGACCTGCTCGGGATTCAGCGGGCTGAACCGATACACCGGCCAGGCGCGGTCAATGAAGCCTTCTTGGATCCAACCCATGTACTGATCGCGGAACGTGGTTTCCGCGAGTCCGCCACCGATGACGACGAGGCCTGGATCGAAAACGCGAACGAGATCGGCGATCAAATACCCGAGAATAAATCCCTGTTGTTTGAAAATTTGCACAGCCAGTGCGTCGCCCTGTTCGGCGAATTCACGCAGGCGGAATGCTTTTTCTTCAATGGTGGCGCCACCTTCGTTGAGCGGGTGGCTGGCCCATTGTGGCTTGGCAAGCTCCAGCCCTAGACGACGTCGCAGGGCGACGAGGGAGACCCATGCCTCCGCGCAACCTTTCAGACCGCATGAACAGAGCGGCAGAGAGTCATCATCTTCACGGAATGGCACGCTGATGTGGCCGACTTCCAATGCCATGCCATTCACCCCTTCATAACTGCGGCCGCCTGGCAGGACCAAGCCGCCGCCGAGGCCGGTGCCGGGTGCAACTAAAAGCAAACTGCCAAAATGTTTGCGGCGCAGAGCGTATTCCCCCAGAGCTGCGGCATTTCCATCGTTGGTCATGAAGACTGGCATTCCAGTCCTTGCCGAGAGCTTGCTACGGATATCGGTCCCTACCCAATCGTCACCAAGATTTGCACGGCCCCAGATCACGCCATTGCTGCTAGGGGCGGGGACGTCCAGTCCGATTCCGGCGATGGCATCCCGGGAAATTCCGGCACCTGCTGCAAGCTGGTCGATTGCTTGGTCGAGTTGCCCGAAAGTGGCTTCGTAGCCGTCTTTCACGCGGCTCTTCACCTCTACCAAGGTACCAACTTGCTCTGCTGATTGATTGACCAGCACTGTTTTCACGGTGCTCCCGCCGATGTCCAAACCTACGAAGTAAGATTCATTTGCCATAACTGCCGAAGTCTCTTTTCCGGGGCTTCCGCTGTCAAGACTGTGGTTCTTGTTGGGAAAATGAGTAGTCTGGGGTTATTACCAGCTCTTCTAACAGACTTTGAAAATGTCCGAACAATTGATCTAGCTTAGTTTGTGAAAGAAATTCTTCGTGGAATTCGCATTCCACGAAGAGTCGTTCTTTGCAATGTTTGATCTTAAAAACTAGGTCGGAATTCACAAATTGTTTCGGATTTGTTGAAATATCGAGTTGCAAACCATCGAATTGGAGTTGATCGGTCCGGGATTCGTCGATACTAAATATCACTGGGGCGAACTGTGTGATTGTTGTATCGGCTTCTTCTAATGCTTCCTTTAGTTGCTCTGTAACCTTTAAGGAATAACTCCGAAGATCCATATCTCTCGTGATCGCCATGCGTAGGGGGAAATTTTTCAAACAACAGCCTACAAGTTCACTATGGCCTATCTTCGTTTGTGCGGCCACGGAAACTCCAATAACGAGTTCTTCATTGTCAGTAATACGGTGCAATGCATTCGCAAAAGCAGCTAACACCGTGGCTTGGAATGTATTGTCTATTTCAGGGAATTTCTGCTTTAAATTTGCAAAAACCTTGGGATCCAACGTGAATGTTTCCATTTCGCCCTCATAGCACATAGTTTGGGCGGATAATATTTCCAACAGTCTCTTATCAATTGTGTGGCAATTCTCGTTGCGAACATGATCGCCGAAAGACATGGGAGAATTCAACCTCGGTAGGAGTCCATTTTTGCGGGCATTATAGGCATTGGCGAGTTCACTCAGAAAGACTTCAAAGGAACTATCGTCGAAGACGATGTCATGGGCGGTGAACAATAGGTGATGGCAATTCTCTGGGAGATGGATCAATTGCAGCCGGATCATAGGTCCATTGATAAGATCAAAAGGCAAAGCTGTTTCTGCACTTTTAATCAACGAGACTGGCATCAAAGCGGTGGGAGATGTGAAAACATTGCTGGAGAAATCATGCTCCACCAGTTCGACGGGTTTTCCCGATGGATGAAATTTCTGATGGAGCCCATCCTTTGAAAAGCTGCTGCGTAAGGAAGGATGTCGGTCCACGATATCGTTCAAGGCGCTGCGGAGTGCGCTGACATTCAACTCGCCTTCGAGTTGAATGATACGTGATCCATTGAATGTGCAGTTTGCATCATCGCCAAGCTGCGCAGTGCAAAAGATCTGGCGCTGTGCATCCGTGCTTGGTGTTTGATCGTAGCGCGGGAATGCGGTAGGTGCCGTTACATTTCCCACAACCGAGGCAGGAAGAAAACCTGCTGTCTGCATTGCGACGATGGATTCGATAAACGCCTTAATCAATAAATCCAAATCTTCATCGGTGTGGGCGTTGGTAATGAAAAAGGGTAGATCTTCCCAGATGTAGATTCCCTTCTCACGCAGGAAGAACCACAGTAGGCTGGAATACCTTAGCTCTTCTGCACACTCGATGAGAATCCTGGAGCTGAAGTGAGAAAGGAGGATGGGCACGCCGATCATGCCAAGGTAATCATTGATCGCGCGACAAAATCTCGCCACGCGTTCCTGCATCTCGATCTGCAACTGCGGGCCTCTTTCATTTAGATGCTTCAGCACATGTAATGCGGATACGAAATCGATGGGGTGAATTGCAGTGTGAGCGATGCTAACTTTTTTGGGGAAACTATCATCACCATAACTCCATTCACCACCATCCAGTGCATCCAGATAGTCCCTTTTGCCTGCGAGGATGCCGAGCGACATCCTATAACTCGCCATATCGGCCTGAATTCCCAAGTGGGCTTGTGCGCCACCCGGAGCAATTGTGAAACCGGTGATGGATTCATCAATAATGAATGCAGTTCCAGATTTCGCGGTGATTTCCCGCAAATCTTGCATGAACTCCCTTTGCTTGGGTCCGAGTGCGTGAACATGCACGGGATCCACTACCACTGCGGCAAGCTCATGAACGAGATTTCGCAAGTTTTCTAACGCCTCGGGATTGGCACAATCTAGCACAATAAGATCATCGCTCGATGAAAGTAGATCACCCGGTATGTTTTCTGCGAGGTAGATAATCCGCTGCCGCCCGGTAACGCTGCGGGCCAAGCGTAGGGCAGTCGCAAGTGCTTCGGAGGCAGTTTGATAGAAAGCCGCACGCTCCATCTCGGTGATCTCGCAGACTACCTTCGCGAGCTTTCCTGCAATTTGCGATTGCGGCCCAGTTTCAATGCCGTTGCGTAAGGACTGTCCGATCTCGGTAGTGAGCCATTCTGGCGAGTAAGCAAAGAAGCAGCCTCCCATCGTAAAATCGATGTATTCATTGCCATCGATATCCCAAATGCGGCTACCTTCAGAGCGGGCGGGTATGATTGGGTAAATCATCTCTTTCCACAACGGTCTAAAACCGACTGCAGCCCGTGGGTTGGCATAATGAGAGCGGTTTTCAGCAGTATGGATTTTTGACGTTTTACTCTTGGTAGTATAAATTGCGATCAATTGATCTAATGCAGTTTGTTGAGTGTTGTTGAGTGGGTATAGATCATGCTGGAAACCTGCGTGGCCCTCGTCTTGCGGTGGTGCCATACCAGCGATCCAATAACTCTTTCTCTCAAATGGATACGAAGGAAGATGTAGCCGTCTGCGGGTTTCATTATGATAAAAGGCAGTCCAATCAAGAGGTATGCCATGTTCCCAAAGCTTGCCAGCAGCGGAAAGCAGATCGACGAGTTCGGTGGAAGCTGATGATATAGATGAAACGACTGGTGCATTGCCCCGGCTAGGATGCAGAAGGGCACTCCTGGTGAGTAATTCGCCGGTTCCCACTTCGAGTGCTACTATACCTTGATGCTGATATGCTGTGGCCAACGCATCGGTTAACAGGATGGGCTGTTGCAGTTGGCGGGCCCAGTGGCCAGGCTCCGTAAGTGTGGCGAAATCCATCTCTTTTCCCGTGCATGTGGATATCCATGGAATTCGCGGCTCGTCCACTGGAATCATTGCCGCATCTTCGATAAATGCGGCGAGGATCGGCTCCGACATCACGCCATTGGAGATTTCCTGTATCCGACGAGTGCGGTTTATAAGTAACTGCAAAGCGTGTTCCAGCTTAAAGCTACCGGTCACGACGGCGGCGACGTATTCACCGCTGCCGCGGCCGATGAGCAGTTGTGGCTTTATTCCCCAAGAGATCCAGAGTTGTGCGAGCGCATATTCGATGGTGAAAACACATGCTTGAATGAGCTCGGTTTTACCAAATTCGCTCTTTGAAGATTCCCATTCATGCTCGGAAGGGTATAGCGTAGCACGGATATCATGTTGGAGGAGCGGCCGTAATAATAAAGCGCATTCATCGACGGCGGTTTTGAAGACACTTTCAGAATCGTAAATTGCACGGCCCATTTCAGGGTATTGTGAACCTAGGCCGGGAAAGAGGAATGCTGGGCGCGGGGGTAATTCTGGGGCGATGGTGGAGTTGCCAGTTTCGCGTAGTTTGTAAATGGCATCCGCAGCATCAGTTGCAACAATGGTGTGGCGATATTCAAATGCCTGACGGCCGATAGCGAGTGTGTAGCAAACGTCCGCCAGATCGGATTTTTCGGATGCGATGAAGTCGGCAAGCCGCTGTGCCATCGCATCGAGCGCGGTCGGGGTCTTTGCGGAAAGAGTGAGTAAATAGAGTTTTCGGCCCGGTGTGGTGGATGGTGGGGGCGGGGATTCCTTAATTGATATTAGATCGTGGATTTCGGTCCGGTTCTCGATCACTGCTCGGATAGGATCGCAATCGGCGATGGCCTCGCTGAGTCGCTTCAATACAATCACGCCGCAATACTGGCTACTTTCGTTGCGAGTGGCCGAGTCGTCACAATCGGATGATGAGTGAATATCGATAGAGACTCCACCTGCGATCGCCATATCACATTGATGAGCGTTTAGCGCCGTGACTGCATGAAAAATGGCCTCTCGCGCGCTGGCGGCTTGATTGTTTTCAATGGCAATAGGAAAATTCAGTCGATTGGAAACGAGGGATGCGGGGGGAATTGGGGCAACTTCACCCGCGAAATTCTGATAGTCGCTGGTTCGCGAGCTCGCATAAACACCGACTTTTCCGCAATAGGCTTGTGGATCGAAACCACCATCCTCCAGTGCCTCCCAAGCGCATTCGAGGAAAATTCGGTGCTGCGGATCCATCATTCTCGCTTCATTTTCGGAAATTCCAAAGAAGTCTGCATCGAAGAAATCCTGCCGTTTGAAAATGCTAACTGTCGCCAAGTTTTCAGCGGCGAAGTCCATTCCACCCATCATGGTCTGCCAAAACTCGTCAGAACTCTGAGTTACTGTGGATCGGCCCGCCATGCCAATAATGGCGATGGAATCAGGATGGAAGTTCTGGTCATTCATTTTGAAAAAGTGCAGCTGAGTTTCGGGATTCTGGCTAAGTTGCAAGCAGCATGCGTTGCTCCGCTTGAAGTATCATCGGTGGGCCAGCGCGGCGAGCGGTATTCCAGCATCGGACCGTAGTCCACTCGCTAGTGTTGGACGAGTAAAGCAGCCAATGAGAATGCAGTTGATTGAATCCATCCATGGGCTCATCCTGTTCCTACCCGAAGTTAGCTGCGCAAGGTGCGAGCAATCGGAGCCTGACAGGGTCTATTTTTATGAAAGAAGTTCTCGATCTATTTCTTCACCTGCAAGACCACTTGCAGTCATTCACCAGTCAGTATGGAACTTGGGTCTATGGGATGCTTTTTTTAATCATTTTTTGTGAAACTGGTTTGGTAGTCACCCCTTTTTTGCCTGGGGATTCGCTTTTATTTGCAATCGGCGCACTTGCTGCGGATGCGAATTCAGGGCTAAACATTTGGATTGCTGGAGTCATTATTTTGGCCGCTGCGATTCTCGGGGATACAACAAACTATTGGATCGGGCGCAACTTCGGTGGCTGGACGCAGCGGAAATTTCCCAAAATTGTAAAGCCTGGGCATATTGAGAAAACCTGTGAATTTTTCAATCGCTACGGCGGCAAAACAATCGTCATCGCGCGCTTCGTGCCGATCATCCGCACTTTTGCTCCTTTTGTGGCCGGTTCCGGGCAGATGAACTATCAGAGATTCATGTTTTTTAACGTCTTTGGTGCAATCCTGTGGGTGAGTTTACTCATCCCTGCGGGTTGGTTTCTGGGAAGCATTCCGGTGGTGAAAAAGCACTTCGAACTGGTGGTTTTGGGTATCATTTTCATCTCGATTTTGCCGATGCTCATCGAGATCGCCCGCGCGAAATTTAAGAAAACTCCGGCCTAGGTGGCACTTCCCTGATAGATCGTCACGACTCCGAAGGTGATCGGATCAAAGCTTGTTTCTGCAAAACCGCACGACTCTAACAGCTCCGTCATTCCCACACCTGAGGGAAATGCTTCGATTGATCCGCCAAGGTATTCGTAAGCATCTTTCTGCCCCGTGAGCCACCCGGCAAAATGCGGTAGGATATTGTGCAAATACCAACGGTAGGGGCCGCGAAGTATGCCCTGTGGAAGTGAGAAATCCAGCATCACGAGTCGTCCGCCCGGCTTGAGCACGCGCTGCATTTCCCGCAAAGCCGCTGGGTAGTCCGCCATGTTTCGCAAGCCGAAGGCCACCGTCACCACGTCGAATTCGCCAGCTTGATAAGGTAAATTCAGCGCATCTGCCACCAAAGTTTTTTGGATGCCACGGCTACTGGCGTGCACTAGCATTTCCGCGCAGAAGTCTGATGCGATCACCTCGCATTGCGGGAGCGCATCTTGGATTTCCAATGCCAAATCACCGGTGCCGCTCGCCACATCTAACAGCCGCGCCGGCTTCCATTTTTTAATCCGCGAGGTAACGACTTTCCGCCACCAAATATCCATCCCGAAGCTCAAGACGTGATTGGTCATCACATATCGATCCGCTATCCGGGCAAAGGCATCATGAACGTAAACCGCATCAGGCATGCCCGATGGGTAATGCCGGAAAATTTTCTGCCAAGTGCAAACCCGCACTTTGTGAAGGGTCCGCCGACTTCCTCACGCTGTTACAGCGCTGCGGTCGTCATTAATTCCGCTTTTTTCGAGGAAATAATCGTAGCCACCGGTGTAGCGGGTGAGCAACGCGCCGTTTTCGGGGTTTTTATCGTTCCGGGTGATGTGCAGGGTCGTCTCGGCCAGCGTGCGGATGAAGTGCACATCGTGGGAAATGAAAACGAGCGTGCCTTCATAGGATTTGAGCGCATTGACGAGCGAATCGATGGAAAGAATATCCAAGTGAGTGGTGGGCTCGTCCATCAAGAGTAAGTTCGGCGGATCGACGAGGAATTTTACGAGATTCAATCGCGATTTCTCTCCACCGGATAGCACTCCGCAGCGCTTTTCCACATCGGTTCGGCGGAATAGGAAAGTCCCGAGGATGGCGCGAGCGTCTTCCTCACGCAAGGTGGTGCAGGCACCTAAAACTTCGTCGAGCACGGTGTTATACTCGTTGAGGGTCGCGGCGCGGTGCTGCGAATAGTAGCCGATCTTGGTGGCGTAGCCGGGCTCGCGCTTGCCGCCATCGATTTGGATTTCGCCTGCAAGAATTTTGAGCAGCGTGGTTTTCCCAGCGCCGTTTGGCCCTACCAGCACGATTTTATCGCCGCGTTCCACGGTGAGATCGAGGTCTTTATAAATGCGCTTTTCACCATAGGCTTGGCCGATTTTCTGAAGCTCGATGACTTTTTGGTTCGAGCGAGGCGGCTGGGGGAAGGAAAATTTAAACGGCTTGCGCGGGGCACGCGGTTTTTCGATGCGTTCGAGCTTTTCCAAAAATTTGATGCGGGATTGGACTTGCGACGCCTTCGATCCCACTTGGCGGAATCGGTCAATGAACTCTTGGTGGCCTTCGAGCTCCTTGTTTTGATTGCGGTAGGCTTGGACTCGTTGTTCGTAGGTTTTCTCCCGTTGATCCAGGTATGCCGAATAATTTCCGGTGTAGGAAATGAGTTGTGCGGCGTCAGGATCGATCTCGATGACGGTTTCAATCATCGTATCCATGAAATCCCGATCGTGGGAAATCATCAGAATAGCTCCAGAGTAATTCAGCAAATAGCGTTGCAGCCAGAGCAGTGAAAGGAGGTCCAAGTGGTTCGTCGGCTCGTCGAGCATCAGCAGGTCTGGCTCCATCACCAGCAGGCGGGCGAGGTGGGCGCGCATCACCCAGCCACCGGAATATTCGCGGGCTGGCTTGTTGAAATCTTCCTGCTTGAAACCGAGACCGGAGAGGATTTTTTTCGCTTTCGGCTCTAATTGGTAGCCATTGAGCGCAGTGAATTGATCCTGGGCGGTGGCGAACTCGGGAGATGAAAGATCTCCTGTTTTCTCGCCCTCGCGGATGACACGGAGCAGCCCGATCATTTCCGGAGTGATGCCCATGGCGATTTCGATAATCGTTTCATCCGTCGGCTCGCCCGCTTCTTGAGGCAAATAGCCGGTGACCGCGTATTCGTCGCGCTCGATGGTGCCTTCGTCCTGCTGGTCTTCATCGAGGATCATGCGGAAGAGCGTGGACTTTCCCGCGCCATTCGGGCCGACAAGGGCGACGCGTTCACCCCAATTGATCGACATTTCTGCTTCTCGGAGAAGAGTGCGGCCGCCGAGAGTTTTGGTGAGCTTATGAATCGTTAACACGCGGGGGACTTACCGCAAGATGGCACGAGGGGCAAGGTTTTCGGCGCAGAATGGTGATAAACTCACCCAAATCTGATGAGCAAGCACGATGCCAAGCTTTGGGCGCGAAAGTCTGTCCGCCAGCTTCGCGAAATTTCTTCTAATCACTATCGGAATTCCGTGTCATCTTCTGGTTATGAAACTCCTCCTTTCGCTTCTTTTGCTCACAGGCGTGTTTATTTCGAGCCTGCTGGCACAGGATTCTGCCTCACTGCGCAAAGAACGCGACAAACTTTCGGAGCGAGGACTATGGCGCGATAGCTTGGATTTATATCAGAAAAAACTGACCGGCATTTCCGATGACGAATCCGCGAAGGATCTACAAGCCGCGCTGAAATGTATGCAACAGCTCGGAAATTGGAAGGAATTCGATGCAATGGTCGAAAAATTGGCTTCAGATCATCCTGATAGCCCCGTCGTGTTAGGAGGCGTCGCAGTTTCATATCAAACTGCTCCCAAGTTCGGCTGGATGATCGGTGGCGAGTTTGAGCGGGGAAGTGGCTCCGCAGGCATCGCAATAAATACCAGCTACCGTGACACTGTGCGGGCACTCCAGCTATTGCGCCAAGCCATCGCCAACTCAAAAACCGATGCGCAACTCTATGAATCATGGAAGCTACTTTCACAGGCTCTGCGGGTCTATGGAAACGAGTGGAAAATGCAAATTCTCACGCCTCTGGAATCCCTTCCCGAGTGGTCTGAGCCGGGGCCGCAAGGAGGCACCGAGGGAGCACCCTGGGGAAAGGATGGTCCGGTAACTTACGAAATCCCCGCATCATGGGAAGTCGCGAAAAATGATGGTGAAAGATGGCGCTTTGCTCTTGCGGAAATGGCGAGACTTCAGCCCGCTTTGGCCTATGAAACGATCTATGAATTGGCAAATTTCACACAGTCCCAGTTTGGCGAGCAGACGCTAGCTTCGTTTGCATGGCAACAAGACCCGGATCAGGCCAAAGGCATTCTTCAGTTAGACTCACTCAGCGAGAACGAATGCCTCGCAAAAACGTCCGACGGAGTCCGCCGCTTCAAACTTCCCGCAGAGCAACATTTCATCCCGCTCTATCGCTCCATCATCGATCAAAGTGCAAAAGCGGGTGACGCACTGGTGCAAATTTTCCTCAATCGTCAACAGCATGTCAAAGCCCTCGAAGTGCTTAACCTTACCATTGCCAAACATGGCCTTGGGCCTGAGGACTCACGACAAAATTTAATCAACCAAATTGTCGGAAATTGGGGCCGTTTCGAAGTCGCTAAAACAGTTCCGGCGGGTAGCAAGCCAAGTCTCCCGCTGGTATTCCGCAATGCTGGCAAAATCAAACTCAGCGCCGCCCCCGTCGATATGGAGGCCGTGTTGCGAGATGCTACCGAGTATCTCAAGTCGAACCCAAAAGAACTCGACTGGTCACGGCTGGAGCCCTCCACCATTGCCCAGCGATTGATCGCTACAAAGGCCCCGAAATTTCTCGGGCCGATTGCTGAAAATTGGGAAGTTATACTCACACCGTTAGAAAATCATCGTGATACCCGCAGCAATCTCGAAGTGCCAATCACCCAAGCCGGCGCATGGTGGATCAGCGGCGAGATGGAAGGCGGGAAACCTTTCCATACACTCGTTTGGATTGTCGATTCGGTCATTGTGAAAAGTGATGTAGATGGCAAGATTCAGTGGTGGCTGGCAGATGCTAAAACAGGTGCTCCTATTGCAGATGCCACCCTGCAGTTTTTCGGCTATCGCATGGAACATATGGATCGCCAAGTTCCACTCGGCCGCCGGATGCAAGTGCTCACCAAAAGCTTGCAACGCACCACCGATATTGATGGCAAGACCATGCTAAAGCCCGGTGACTGGGATGGAAATTATCAATGGATCACCATGGCTCGAGCTCCGGGACGGGCCACAGCATTTTACGGCTATCAATCATTCTATATTCAATCTCAGGAGGTTAACATCGGAGATAGAGATATGAGTTATGGTATCTCAGATCGGCCACTATATAAACCGGGCGATACCGCACACGTTAAATTTTACTTCCGTAATGTAGGATATGCCATGGCAGACGAATCCCGCTGGGCAAATCAAAGTGCGACGCTTGTGGTCAGTAACGGACGAGGCGAACAGGTGCTGAAAATGGAAAATCTGAAAACAGATAAGCTGGGCGTGGTGGAGACAGAATTTATCATCCCGAAAGAGGCTGTATTGGGAAATTGGCAGATCATTTGTCAGATAGGGGATCGCATCAGCGCCTCGGTGGGATTGCGGGTCGAGGAATTCCGCAAGCCAGAGTTCGAGGTGAAAGTTGAAGCACCGCAGGCCCCGGTCAAGTTAGGCGATCAATTTACCGCCACTGTCAAAGCCACCTATTTTCATGGCTCCCCCGTGCGTAAGGCAGATGTGGAAATCATCGTGAAGCGCTCGACATTTACAGAGCGTTGGTTTCCCACCAATCGCTGGGACTGGCTCTATGGCAGTGGCTCATGGTGGTCTCACAGCCAGGCGACATGGCATCCCACGTGGAAAAATTGGGGCTGCATTCCCCCTAATCCGCCATGGTGGCAGGGCGATCGTTGGACGCCCGAAGAAGTCGTTTTGAAAACCACTCTTCCCATCGATTCAGATGGCACCGCAAAGGTAGAAATCGATACCTCACTCGCCAAGGCAACCCACGGCGATATGGACTCGCGATTCACCATCGAGGCCCGCGTGGTGGATGCCTCCCGCCGCGAGGAGCGTGCGACAGGTAGCGTGATCGCCGCTCGTAAGTCCTTCGAAGTCATCGTTTGGACCGATCGCGGATACGCCAGTGCCGGAGAGCAGATCGAAGCAACGATTTCCAGCGCCACTCTCGATGGGAAGCCAATCTCTGCCAAAGGCACATTGAAAATCTATCAACTCACCAGCGCGGTAGATGGGCGGATTGAAGAAGAGGAAGTTCAATCTTTCCCAATCGAAACAAATCCCCAAGGTGAGACAAAACAAAAATTTGCCGCACCACTTACCGGCCAATATCGTCTCGCCGCCAGCCTATCAGTCGCCGACGGCGATGCCATCGAAGGGGCCTCAATCCTCAATATCTTTGGCCCCGGCCGCAGCGATCCCGCCGCGTGGAATTTCGGCCCCATCGAGCTAGTCACGGATAAGGCTACCTACGCTGCTGGCGAGACACTTAAACTTCGTATCAACAGCGATCATGCCGATGCGAATGTTTGGCTATTCCTTCACATAACCGGGTCGAATAGTCGTGAAGCACGCCGCATCCAGCTTGATGGGAAGAGCCTGGAAATCGATGTGCCGCTCGATCTGCGGGATATGCCAAACATGTTTATCGAGGCGGTCACTGTCCATGATGCAGAAGTTCACTCGACGGTTCGCCAGGTCCTTCTCCCGCCTGTTAGTAAACTGATAGAGGTGACACTCCAGCCTGCAAAAGATCGGGTAAAACCGGGCGAAACATCGTCTCTTCAGATTCAACTCCGGGATTCTGAAGGCAAACCTATCAAAGGAACGGCTGCTTTGACGATCTACGATAAAGCCTTGGAGGCCATCACCGGCGGATCAAATGTCGCGGCAATCCATCAGTCCTTTTGGAGTTGGGAAAATGACTATAATCAGAGAGGAATAAACAATTCACTCCCCAGCTCTCCAGGAAATCTTCTCCGGCCAAACATTACTTCCATGCAATCTCTTGGCATGACTTTAGATGTTTCAGAACCTTTTGGTGGCGTCCGCCGTCGCGAGGGAATGTGGGGGGCAATGGCATTGGCAGAAAGTTTCATGGATAAGAGCGCCGCTGCCCCAGTCACTTACGCTCCCGCAGCTCCCGCCGAGTCAATTACGCCTAATGCACCAGTTCGCAAGGATTTTGCCGATCTTCTGAAATGGTCCGGCTCGATTCAGACAGATGCCGCCGGAATTGCGGAGATCCCTATCGAATTTCCGGACAATCTCACCACTTGGAAAGCCCGCGTCTGGGTCTTGACCCAAGGCACACAAGTGGGTGAGGGGACTGCGGAAATCATCACTTCCAAAGAGCTGCTCATCCGGCTTCAAGCACCCCGCTTCCTCGTCGAGCGTGATGAATCCGTCTTCAGTGCGGTAGTCCAAAACGATCATGATATACCTAAAACTGTTAGAGTATCTCTTGAACTAGACGGCACATTCCTCGAAGCAACCGATGCGCAGCCCAAGACGATAGAAATCGCTGCTAAGTCGGAAGCGAGAGTCGATTGGCGGGTCAAAGCACTCCGCGAAGGGGAGGCCACCATCAGGATGCGAGCAGATGCCGGGGATGATGGCGATGCCGTCGAGCGGAAACTTCCCATCCGCGTGCATGGCATGCTCCGCCAAGATGCATGGAGCCGCGTGATTCCGGCGGATCAAGCGGGCGCGAAAATTTCAATTCAAGTTCCAGATGAACGCCGCCCGGAACAATCGAAACTCACCGTGCGATTTTCCCCATCGATTGCTGGAGCAGTCGTCGATGCGATTCCATATCTCGCCAGTTATCCAAACGGCTGCACCGAACAGACGCTCAATCGTTTCGTCCCAGCAGTGATCGCCCAACAAATGTTAAAGCAAATGGAGGTCAATCTCGGAGAAGTTAGAGCAAAACGTAATAACTTAAATCCGCAAGAACTCGGCAATTCTGCTGACCGCGCCGCTCAATGGAAGCAATGGCAGAATAACCCTGTTTTTGATGAGGAAGAGATGCGAAACATGATCGCCAAAGGAGTCGCAAAACTCGCCGCCATGCAAAACTCCGATGGCGGCTGGGGCTGGTTTTCCGGCTATGGTGAGAGTTCCTATCCGCACACCACCGCAGTCGTCGTTCACGGTCTGCTCATCGCAAAGTCGAATAGCGTGCCCATTCCCGAGGCCATGTTAGGCCAAGGCATCCAATGGCTCAGCAACCATGAAAAACGCCAAACCATGGCGCTTCAGCTCCACGTCGAATATGAAGCACTACGCAAAGAAGGTAAAAAGATTCCCGAATCTAACAAACTTAC
The DNA here is from genome assembly GCA_041753275.1 of Akkermansiaceae bacterium. Lineage (GTDB taxonomy): Bacteria > Verrucomicrobiota > Verrucomicrobiia > Verrucomicrobiales > Akkermansiaceae > Luteolibacter. Next base: position 26,266 of record JBGSUW010000042.1, read on the forward strand.
CAAAGCCAATTGTGAGGCGCTGGATGCCTTTGTCCGCCTCGTCCTCGGTGAAGCTGCCCGCGACTCCGAGCCCATGCTCGCGTTCCTCCACCGCGACCGAGTTCCGTTACCGGTCTATGCCCAAGTGTTGCTCGCGCTAGAACATCACCGCAAAGGCGACGAGTCCCGTCGCGACGAAGTGATGAAAATAATATCACAATTCATCAAGCGAGATCCCGAAAACCAAACCACCTATCTCGCTCTTAAGAACGACAGCTACTGGTGGAACTGGTATGGCAGCGAGACCGAGACCCACGCCTGGTATCTCAAGCTCCTCAGTGCAGTGAAGCCCGAAGACCCAGACACCCGTGGCCTCGTCAAATATTTAGTAAACAACCGCAAACACTCCACCTATTGGGAATCCACCCGTGACACCGCCTTCGCCATCGAGGCCATTGCCAGCTACTTCAAAGCGAGCGGTGAAAGCGTGCCACAGATGGAAGTGGAAATTCTATTCAATGGGAAGTCAGCCAAGAAAGTTTCGATCAACCGTGATAACCTCTTCACCTTCGATGGCACTTTAGCAATTACTGGAGATGCCGTAGCCAGCGGAAACCATGAATTGGAAATCCGCCGCAGCGGCAAAGGCACACTCTATGCGAATGCATACTTGGAAGTGTTTACCCTGGAAGATCGCCTCCGCGCCGCCGGACTTGAGGTCAAAGTCACGCGTAAAGTGTCAAAACTCACCGCGCTTGAAAATGAAGCCAGTGTGCCCGGTGCATCTGGTCAAATCGTAACCCAAAACGTCGAGCGCTTTCGCCGCGACCCATTGGTAGATGGGGCCAAGGTTTCTTCTGGCGATCGCATCGAAGTGGAGCTGACTTTGGAAAGTAAGAATGATTACGAATATCTATTATTTTCCGATGCCAAAGCCGCCGGTTTCGAAGCGCTGGAGGCATTGAGTGGTTATATCACCAGCGACGGTGGATTAACCGTCTATATGGAGCCACGGGATCGCACCGTGGACTTTTTCATCCGCTCCCTGCCGCGAGGAACGCACTCACTTCGCTATCAACTCCGCGCCGAATCTCCAGGCATCTACAAAGCCCTCCCCGCCGTGGCGGAAGCCATGTACGCTCCGGAACTCCGTGCGAACTCTGATGATCTGCGATTGGAAATTTCTGATCAATAAACACAGCCAGAATGGAACCTAAGTATGATTTTAGAAAATAAACTGAACATCACCGACCAAGTCGAGCTCGCCCGAACGGAGGAAAAAATCAGCAAGCAGAAAGCCAAGCAACTTTATGATTCTGGTGATATTTCCAATGCCGAAGTCGGCACCTTTGCCGGGCTTGCCTACATTCACGCTTATCTCTTGGGTGACATCTACGCCTTTGCCGGAAAAATCCGCGAGGTGAACATGTCGAAGGGGAGTTTTCGGTTCGCCTCGCAAATCTACCTCCAGCCATCGCTTCGGGCGATCGACGCGATGCCGCAAAGCACCTTTGAGGAAATCATCGAGAAGTATGTGGAAATGAACATCGCCCACCCGTTCCGCGAGGGGAATGGCCGTGCTACCCGCATTTGGCTGGATCTCATATTCAAAAAGGAAATCCAACAGGTTATTGATTGGAACATGGTGGACCGAGAAGAATACCTCTCCGCCATGCAGCGCAGCGTGGTCAAAGACTTGGAAATCAAAGCTCTGCTTCGCAACGCCCTGACCGATCAAATTCATGACCGAACTCTATTCATGAAAGGCATCGATGTAAGCTACTATTACGAGGGATACAGCGAATTTAAAACCGAGAACCTGTGATACGAGCGATGTGGTCCTTTACACCCCCCAAGAATCAAGCCGATCTGGATCGGTTCAACGACAAGACGAGTGTCATTGAAGCTTTCTTCGCCTACGCCCAAGCGGAACATAAGCGAGAAGCCGCCAAATATGATCTTATCACTTCGCTGAAGCGCGAATACGCCAGCGATAGCGGAACTGAACTGAACGGGATACTTCCCAAAATGAGTCCCCTGAATCCCAAATATCTTACGATGAATCAAAGCGTTTTTCAGAGGATCGCCGCTTTTGTCGAAAAGTTCAAAGGTGTGGGAAGGGAGATCTGAGAATCGTAGAGATTGAAGAACTAACATTCATTCGTGAAACTTCGCACCGCTGATTTTATTATAGGCAGCAACGCTTTTACCGCAGAGCCTCCGCCTCCGCCCATTGCGGCTAGAAATCCAATCTCGCGGGACATCGTCGGTCCGGTGATCGGCCGGGTGCACCAGCCATCAGGCTCCACTCCCCATAGGGCGCAGGCCGGCATGATGGCGCAGCCACCACCAGTTTTTATAGCGCTGAGCACGGATTGGATGGCTCCCACTTCCAGCGAGAATACAGGAGCACGGCGGGCTTTGGTCCATGCGGCAAGGATCATCGTCCGCGTGCCGTAGCCCGGAGGCGGCACGATCACCGGACGCTTGGCGAGTTCCGCGACGGTGACGGAGGGAAACTCCGCCAATGGATCGTCCATCGCCATCACGGCGATTAGTTCTTCGGTAAACAACAATTCGCCCCGCAGCTTCAGCGAGGTGCCGAGACACCCTATCCCCACATCGATTGTGCCTTGTGTCAGCGCCTTTGCCATTTCATCCACGGTCATTTCTAAAACCGTCACGCGGATTTCCGGATGAGCTTGATGAAATTCCGGTAGCGCCATGGGCAGTAAACTCTGCGCAAGCACGGGCAGCACCGCCACCGAAAGTGAGCCGCGCTGCAGGCTGCTCAAGTCATCTAGAGACCGCCGCAGGGCAGACAGATCACCGATGACTCGCCGCGAATATTGTAGCACCATCTCGCCCGCTTGCGTGAGCTGCCACTCGCGCTTGCCTCGGGTGATGAGCGGCACGCCCAGTTCAATTTCCAGTTGAGCGATCTGCTGCGAGAGGGTCGGCTGCGTCAGGCCGATTTCCGCAGCGGCGCGAGTGAAGCTCCCAGCCTCAGCTACGGCCCGGAAATACCGCAGATGCCGTAGTTCAACGCCGTCTTGAATGATTGATGGCATCTATTCCTCCCATAGATCGCAGCAAAGCAGGAATGGTACCCACCCTGCTAAAATGATAGAGAACTTCATATTCTTATGCAAACGACTCATCTCAGCCGCCGCAACTTTACCAAATTCGTCGGAGCCGCAGCAGCCGGCCTCGCTCTCCCTTCAAACGCTTTCGCCTCGAACGAGCGCGATCTGGAGCTCAACATTCTTTGTTGGGAAGGATACAACAGTGACAACGTTCTCAATCCCTTCCGCAAGCTCCACAAGGGCATCGACCTAAAAGCCGAATCCGGCACCGATGATCCAAGCATGATCAACAAGCTCCGCGCGGGTGAACTGAAAGTCTGGGATCTGATCAACCTGAATCAATGCTGGGCTCGTCAGCAGATGTGGGATGAAAAACTCATCAAGGCCCTCGATAAGGAGCGTTTTATGCCTTACATCGAGAAAATGATGCCCATGTTCTATAATAAGGAAATGGGCATCAACCCCTTTGCCCTCTCGCCCGATGGTAAGGAATTGATCGGTATGATGCAGCGCTTCGGCCCGATGAATTTCGTGGTCAACACCAAGAAGATTTCAAAAAAACTCGCTGAGGATGAAGGTCTTCCAATGTTCCTCGATCCGAAGATGAAAGGTAAATTCGGCCTGCTCGCTTGGGATAACTGGAACGTCCTCCACATGTGTGTGGCCTCTGGATTCACCCCTTACAAAGTTCACACTCCGGAGGAAATCGAGACTTTTAAGAAAACGGCGCAAACTCTCTTCACCAACGCCAAGATGATCGGCTCGGATCCTGCACAGCTTAACCAAGCTCTGATCAATGGTGAAATCGATGCGATTTTCAGCGGCGGCATCTATACCTGCTCGGTCGCCCGGGCGGAGGGCTACGATGAGGTGCTACACATTTCCCCGCTTAAAGGACCGATGAATGGTAAGGGCTCGATCCAGTGGTTCGAAGTTACCTCCGTGGTCAATAATCCAAACGTCAGCCCGCTGGCTGAGAAATTCCTCGAGTATGTTCAGAAGCCCGAGATTTGTCATGCCGTCGCGATGGCAGAGGCCTCGCACAATCCCGTCTCTCAAATGTCGCAGCCTGAGGTCTTCTCGAAGTTTACCAAGGAAGAACTCAACTGCTTCCAGTGGGAAACTCTTGAAGAGGATATGAACCGCAGCGCCGATTACGAGACGATCCCGGACAATGACGTGCTCACCGCGATCTATAACGAGGCGAAGCGTTCGCGCGGCTAATCGAGGTCTCTCGTTTCGATCATTTTTGCCCCGCACCTTGCGACCACATCGCAAAGTCCGGCGGCTGAACTATATCTTTTCACTTTGCAATCATGCACGTCTCCACTGTCCCGCCCATCATGGAAGTATCCGGCGTCACCAAGCGCTTTGATAAATTCACCGCAGTCAATGATGTGACATTTGAGATTCACGACGGCGAATTTTTCACCCTCGTAGGCCCCAGCGGCAGTGGAAAAACGACGTTGCTCAGAATGCTGGTGGGTATGGAAAAGCCGACCATCGGGGAGCTGCGCTTGCGTGGAAAAAGGATCAACGATCTGGCACCTAACAAACGCCCCACCTGCATGGTATTCCAATCGCTGGCCCTGTTCCCTCACATGAGCGTGGGTCAGAATGTGGAATTTCCGTTGACCTTGCGTGGGATTTCCAGTGGTGAACGGCGGACCCGTTCTTTTGAATTGCTCAACCTTCTGCATCTCAATCCCGAGCATTACTATCGGAAAAATATCACTCAATGTTCCGGTGGCGAGAGGCAACGCGTCGCACTTGCTCGCGCTCTTGCTTATGATCCGGATATTTTGTTCTTCGATGAGCCTCTTTCTGCCATCGATGCACAGCTCCGTAAAGTTCTGCAGAAGGAACTCAAAGACATCCAGCGGCGGACCAAGAAGACCTTCTGCTATGTGACTCACTCGCTAGAAGAAGCCATGGTCATGAGCGACCGAGTGGCGATCCTGCGCAAAGGAGCCATTGAGCAGATCGCTACGCCAGATGAGATCTATGCTTCTCCCAAAAATGCCTTCGTCGCCGAGTTCATGGGTGAGGTGAATTTACTCTCCATCACCACTGCGGGTGAGGGGATCGCCCATTGGCATACGGGCCGAAATCCGCTGCCACCCATCGAGATTAAAATTCATACTTCGGAAGTCGCGCTGGAAAATGGCACGACTCGTAAGCTGCTCATCCGGCCAGAGTCTTTGCGTTTTATAGCAGCAGGCGAAGTCGCAGGAAATTGCGTGCCGGTCCGTATTCTCAATGAGTTTTCATTGGGATCCAGGATTCAATACCACGTCGAGGTGGCGCCGGGCTGCACCCTTATTGTCGAGCGTCTCCGCGAGGAACGCACCACTGCCAGCGAGGCCATTCTCGCTTGGGAAACCCGCGATAGCCAAGTGCTGGAGTCTTGATGAACGTCTTCTCAAAAAAGTTTCGCGCTCTCGCTCCCGGCATTCCTGGATTTCTATCATCCACGCCGTTTCTATTGCTCATGCTCTTCGGCTTCGTCGCCCCGCTTTTGTGCGTGGTGTGGTTCGGGCTGATGCCGCCCAAGACCTTCGAAGTAGCGCAAATGCCTACTTTGGAAAACTACCGCACGATCTTCGAGCAGACTTATTTTAAGTCCATCTTATGGTCGCTCGGGCTGGCGGTGGCGACTGTGCTGATTTTGTTAGCGATCTGTTATCCGCTCGCCTTCGCCATTGCTAAAGTATTCCGGGGAGGTGGCTACTTCATCACCTATGCCATCGTCACCTCGCTGTTTGTTTCAGAAAACATCCGACTCTTTGGTTGGGTCATCGGTTTTATGAAAAACGGCGTCGTCGGTGGCACGCTGGCGAAGTATTTTGATATCGAGATTGATTCACTTCTCTATAACATCCCGGTGATCATTCTGGGCATGGTATATGTCTATCTTCCGTTCATGCTTTTTCCTTTGGTGTTGGGTCTCAAGATGGTTCCAGATCAAGTGCGTGAAGCCGCTTTCGATCTCGGGGCGAGCCGCTGGCAGGTTTTTCGAAGGATCGATCTGCCGCTCTCCATGCCCGGCGTGATGATCGGTTCATTGTTGGTATTTGTGCTCTCCATTGGTGCGATCTCGGAAGCCAAGATTCTCGGCGGGCAGAAAGTCGTCACCATCGCCTCGGACATCGAGACGGAGTTCACCTACGCCCAGAATTGGCCGCTTGGTTCTGCGCTTTCCACACTATTTATTGCGCTCACCACCGTCATCGTTTTCTGCGCCCTCGGCCGCTTCGATCTGGAAAAATTACTCGGCAAGAAAAGTTCCTAAACCGTATCATGATTGTTTCCCGCACCCAGAAAGCCAGTTTCAGTCTTTACGCAGGGCTGGTGCTGCTGGTGTTCTATTTTCCGATTTTCTGCATCATTGTCGCTTCTCTATCAGAAAAACGCTTCTTCTCATTCCCTTATCCCTCGGAGGCGATGACCATCAAGTGGTATGAAAATGCGCTGGAGTCTCCACAGATCAGGGACTTCGTGGGCGTCAGCCTCAAGATCGCGGGCCTCACCGCGTTTTTCTCCGTGCTCATCGGCTTCTTCGGCGCTCTCGCTTATGCCCGCCACCGCTGGCGCGGGCGGAAGACATTCCAGCGCCTCGTCCTGCTGCCGCTATTTTTCCCTCAGTCCGTGCTCGGTCTCGCGCTGCTGATGTGGTATAACTTCTTACATATAACTCCGGCATGGTGGACGGCAGCCATCGCTCACACTGTCTGGATCGCGCCGATCACCACCCTCGTCATTTCCATCCAGGCCTATGGTCTAGATGAATCATTAGAAGAAGCCGCCCGAGATATGGGTGCGACACGGTTCCAAATTTTGTGGAAAATCACCTTGCCCCTGCTCATGCCTGGCATGATCAGCGCGACCTGTTTTGCAATCCTTCTCTCATGGGGGAACTTCGCCCTCTCGCTCTTCACCACCGGCGCGGATAGCTCGCTGCCGGAATGGCTCTACGCCCGCATGACCACCGGTTATCAGCCGCTGGTGCCGGCCGTGGGTGTCCTATCCGTGATCATCGCCGTGGTCCTCGTGCTACTCCTCTTCGGCATCATCGCTTGGACCAATCGCAATGCACGCCGCTCGGCTCCCACTCATTAGAATTTTTTTATGTCAGCATCTCTCAAAAATAAATCCGTCATCGTTACCGGTGCTAGCAAAGGCATCGGCAAGGGCATCGCCCGCGTCTTCGCCAGCCATGGTGCCAAAGTCCTCGTCGTCAGTCGCACTGCTAGTGAAGGCGAAGCTGCCGTCGCTGAATTCATCGCTGCGGGTGGCACTGCGGCGTATTGCCAAGCCGACGTCACCCTCCTCGCCGATTGCGGAAAAATGGCCGAAACGGCGGTGCAACTTTTCGGTGGAATCGATGTCCTCTGCGCCAATGCCGGGGCCTTTCCGTCCCTCAAATTTTCTGAAATGACGGAAGACGCATGGGACAGCATTTTTGCGACCAATGTGAAAAGTATGTTCCTGACGATTCAAGCCAGCCTGCCATATCTCAAAGCCAGCTCCGCCCCGCGCATCGTAATTACCTCGTCGATTACCGGGCCGACCACCGGTTTCCCCGGATGGTCGCACTATGGTGCCACCAAGGCCGCGCAGCTCGGATTTCTCCGCACCGCAGCCATCGAGTTCGCAAAGGATCATATTACGATAAACGCAGTATTACCAGGAAACATTCTCACGGAAGCCCTAGTCGATATGGGGCCGGAGTATATCGATGCCACCGCAGCCAGCATTCCGCTCGGGAAACTTGGCCATGTGGATGATATCGGACACGCCGCCGCATTTCTAGCATCCGCAGAAGCCGGCTACATCACAGGCCATGCGCTCGTCGTCGATGGTGGGCAAATTTTACCTGAATCCCCAGCAGCTCTCGCTTGATGAATTCTAATTGGCGCACCGCCTACCGCTCCTTCTACTATGACACGATGCCGGATGATCTTCCGGACATCGTTCTCGATCCTGTTACTACAGCGCTTCTCGTCATCGATCTACAAGTCTGCTACCTGCCAGACGCTCCCGATCCGGACCTCGCAGAGTGGCAGCGCTGGGCACCTTTCCGCGAACGACTCGTCGGGACGGTCTTGCCAAACACCCAGATCCTACTCGGGGAATTCCGCGAGCTCGGACGCGAAGTCATCTTCGCCCGCATCGCCTGCCTTACCGAAGATGGACGCGATCGCTCGCTCAGCCACGCCCGGCCTGGATTCAATAATCTCTTGCTCCCGCACAACTCGGCAGACTCGCAGATCCTGCCGCAAGTCGCCCCGCTGCTGCAGGAAATTGTCATCACCAAGACCACCGATAGCGCGCTTACAGGCACCAGCCTGCGTCTGCTGCTCACCAATCTTGGGATTCGGAACGTCGTCGTTTGCGGGATTTTCACCGATCAATGTGTCGCCAGCACCGTGCGCTCTCTCGCGGATGAAAGTTTCAATGTCATCGTCGTGGATGATGCTTGCGCGGCTGCCACTGATGAACTTCACCGGGCGGAACTTACGATTATTAACAATATTTACTGCCAAGTGCTCACCACCGCAGAAACACTTACTTCTTTAAATTCTAATCCATAATAAAACTCATTATGACTCCGCTCATCTCATCACTTGTTCAAGCGGATAAGGCCACCGTCCTCGCCGATTCCGCCCGCTACTGGAACCCTGACAAAGTTCATGCATGGTCGGCCCGCGGTGTCGATCTGGTCATCGGACGCCGCGAGGGCTACCATCTCTACGACATGGATGGCCAGCGCCTGATCGACCTTCATCTCAATGGCGGCACTTACAATCTCGGCCACCGCAATCCCGAAATCATCGCCGAACTCAAGGAAGCGCTCGATCACTTTGACATGGGAAATCACCACTTTCCCTCCATCGGCCGCGCTGCTCTCGCGAAAGTTCTAGTGGAGAACTCACCGCCTAACATGCGCTACGCCATCTTCGGCAGTGGCGGCGGAGAGGCCATCGATATTTCGCTGAAATGCGCCCGCTATGCGACCAAGCGCAAGAAAATCGTTTCCATCCAGCACGCCTATCATGGGCACACCGGCCTCGCCCTCGGCACTGCCGCAGATCGCTACGCCAAGCAATTTCTCAGTGATGGCCATCCGGCGGAATACGCCAAAGTCCCCTTCAACGACCTCGCCGCCATGGAGGCCGCACTTTCGGAGGGCAACGCCGCCTGCGTGATCATGGAAACGATTCCCGCCACGTATGGATTCCCCATGCCGGATGAAGGATATTTGCCAGCCGTCAAAGCTCTCTGCGAGAAATACGGCAGCCTCTACATCGCGGATGAAGTCCAGACCGGCCTGATGCGTTGTGGCAGCGGAAATCTATGGGGCATCACCGGTTACGGCGTCACACCCGACATCATCGTCACCGGCAAGGGTCTCAGTGGTGGGCTCTATCCGATCGCCGCAGTCATCGTCAACGAGCAGGCTGGCGGCTGGCTTACCGAAGACGGCTGGGGGCATATTTCCACCTTTGGAGGTGCGGAGTTAGGCTGTGTCGCCGCGCTCAAGACTTTGGAAATCACCCTGCGGCCAGATACTATATCCAACGTAGATCAGATCGCCAGCCATCTTCGCAGCGGCCTCGATCAAATCAAAGCCCGCTACGACGGATTCTTCACCGGCATCCGCCAGCGCGGCGTCATCTTCGGGCTGGAATTCAGCACCCATCCGCAAGGGGCCAAGCAGGTCATGCGCGAACTTTATCAAAATGGTATCTGGGCGATTTTTTCCCAGCTCGATCAAAGCGTGCTCCAGTTCAAGCCCGGCTTGCTCCTCACCCCGGCCGATTGTGATGAGATCCTCGCTCGCACCGAAGCCGGCATCGCCGCTGCCGCCAATCGTTGAAACGCAGGATAGATCCCGCCAAATTTCCCCTTGCCCTAAATTACTGGTTCAAACAAATGCCCATTGCCCCTTCGATTTCTCCGGTTGAATTCACGGCCCTTTCCACGGCTAGGCAGTTACAGCGCATCATGCGGCTCGCTCGCCAAGCGTTACCACTTTATGGGCTGTCACTAGCGTCAGAGATCAAGCTTCTCAACTACTCGGAAAACGCCACCTACCAGATCCGCCCAGCGGGCCGTGCGCCGCTGGTTCTTCGAATCAATCGCCCCGGCTACCATCCTCGCGGCCATATCCTGACCGAGCTGGAATGGGTGCGTGCACTCTGCCGGGACACCCCGGTGAAAACGGCAGCTCCCATCGCCGGGCTCGATGGCGAGTTCATCCAACACATCTGGCACCCCTGTGTGCCTGAGCCTCGGAACTGCGTGCTGATGAGCTATCTCCAAGGCACTGAGCCGGATGAATCAAACCGCCATGCCGCCTTCGCTCTACTGGGTGAAACCACCGCCCGGCTCCACCTTCACTCGGCTTCATGGAAACCTGCCACCGCCGTCAGTCGCCACCGCTGGGACTTCGATGCCATGCTCGGGCCACGGCCGCTGTGGGGGAAATGGCAGGATGGCCTTGGCATGACTGCGGCCAAGAAGCGCCAGCTCAGCCGCCTCGTGACCTCGTTGCGTCCCAAGATCGAGGCCATCGGCGAGTCACGCTCGCGCTTCGGCCTCATCCATGCCGATCTCCGCACTGCAAACATCCTCGTCCACCAAGGTGAAGTCGCCGTCATTGACTTTGATGACTGCGGATTTTCTTGGTTCATCTATGATCTTGCGGCCGCTCTCAGCTTCCTCGAAACTCATCCGGACGTGCCCGCCTACATCGATGCATGGCTCAGTGCCTATCAGAAAATCCGCCCCCTTAGCCGGGCAGAAATTTCGGCGATTGATAGTTTTATCCTCTTGCGGCGAATGTTGCTGGTCGCATGGATCGGCTCGCATGCCGATACGCAACATGCAAAAGCGATGGGCCCGGAATTCACGGATGATACCTGCCACCTTGCGGAAAATTATCTCAGTCGCCACCTATAACTCATGGCCCATTTTTCCGTCACTCTCGGCAAGACAAGTTATACGTTTCACTCGTTGGGCGAGCTCATGGCCAAGGCCACGCCGTTGCGCTCTGGCGATGTTTTATCTGGAGTCGCCGCCGGCTCAGCCGCCGAGCGCGTGGCCGCTCAAATCTTGCTGGCCGAGGTACCACTACAACGCTTTTTAGAAGATCTACTCATTCCTTACGAAACCGATGAAGTCACCCGGCTCATCTGCGACTCCCATGACAAGGCCGCCTTCGCACCTGTTTCTTCGCTGACTGTCGGGCAGTTCCGTGATTGGCTGCTGCGCTATGAAACGGACGGCCCCATGCTCACCAAGCTCGCGCCCGGCCTGACACCGGAAATGGTGGCTGCCGTTTCCAAAATCATGGGAAATCAGGATCTCGTGCTCGTCGCAAGCAAATGCAGCGTCGTCACCGCGTTCCGATCCACCATCGGTCTTCCGGGTCGGCTCGCCGTCCGCCTCCAGCCGAATCATCCTACCGATGATCCTCACGGCATCGCCGCCTCCACGCTGGATGGGCTGCTTTACGGCTGTGGCGATGCCGTGATCGGCATCAATCCAGCTACGGATAGTGTACAGGCCGTGACCACTCTGCTGGAGTTGTTAGATGATTTGATCCAGCGCTACGAGATTCCCACCCAGTCATGCATCCTCGCCCATGTCACCACCGCGCTCCAATGCATGGAACATGGCACACCGATGGACCTTGTCTTCCAATCGATCACCGGCACCGAGGCTGCGAACAAAAGTTTCGGTATCTCCCTCTCATTGTTAGACGAAGCCCGCCAAGCCGCGCTTTCCCTCAAACGTGGTACTGTGGGCGACAATGTAATGTATTTCGAAACTGGCCAAGGTTCCTGCCTCTCTGCCAATGCGCATCACGGCCTGGATCAACAAACCTGCGAAACCCGTGCCTACGCTGTTGCCCGGAAGTTTTCTCCCTTGCTGGTCAATACCGTCGTCGGCTTCATTGGGCCCGAGTATCTATATGATGGTAAGCAAATCATTCGAGCCGGGCTGGAAGATCATTTCTGTGGAAAAATATTAGGGGTGCCGATGGGTGTGGATGTATGTTATACCAATCATGCCGAAGCCGACCAAGATGATATGGATACTTTATTGACTCTACTAGGCGTGGCGGGTTGTAATTTCATCATGGGTGTGCCAGGTGCGGATGATATCATGCTCGGCTATCAATCCACCTCATTTCACGATAGCCATTACTTGCGGCAAGTGCTTAATCTACGGCCCGCCCCTGAGTTTGAAGCGTGGTTGGACAAAATGAAAATCACTGAAAATCAGCGCCTGCTTCCTGCCGCCGCCGCCCATCCCTTGCTCGCTCATGGACCCGCCTGAGAATCCGTTGGCCCGTGCAGATCCATGGACGCATCTGCGGCGCTTCACTGCGGCACGAATCGCGATTGGCCGGACTGGAGGTAGCCAGCCTACGGGGGCAATTTTGAACTTTCGGCATTCTCATGCCATTGCCCGAGATGCGGTCTATGCGGCATTTGATGCTGCCATCGTAAGGGAGCCGCTGCATGCGGCCGGGATACATACAGAGCTGTTAGCCACTCTTGCCACGGACCGCCGGAGTTATTTGTTGCGTCCGGACTTGGGTCGCGAGCTGGATCTGGCATCCAGTGAGAAACTTACAGAGCTGGGAGCGAACTCGGGCCCATGTGACTTGGTGATCATCGTTTCCGACGGCCTAGCCGCCGCGGCGATGCAGCACGTCGCCGCCACCATTGTTCCGCTCATCGCGGAGTTAAGGGAAGCCGGTTGGCGCATCGGGCCGGTGATGCTGGTCCCGCTCGCACGAGTGAAGGTGCAAGATTGCATTGGCATGTTGCTAAATGCCCGCTACTCGCTGATGCTCTTGGGTGAGCGCCCCGGCCTCGGCACTCCAGACAGTCTCGGTGCCTATTTTACCGCCAACCCCAGGCTGGAATGCACTGATGCAGATCGGAACTGTGTCTCAAACATCCGCCCTGAGGGCATCCCACCTGCCAAGGCCGCATCGAAGCTCGCGTGGTTGCTTAAAGAATCAGCCCGCCTCGGATTATGTGGAGTAGAGCTTAAGGATTACCAACCGATGAACGCACCAGGGGTGGCACAACAGGCTGATGAGCTGATAGAGTAAGTGGACCAGGCGGAATGAGTGATGCGAAAAATTCCAAAATCTGCTGGATAAAAGGAGGGATTTCTTCAGCTTGCGGGGAATTGAATAATGGCAGATCGCGAAAACGAAATCACAAACGACCCTTCGGCATCGGAATCGACGTTCCGTGAGCGAGTCTGGCGCATCATTTTTCTTTCAGACACGAAAGCAGGACAGATTTTTGATATCGTTCTACTCATTTTAATCGGCGCCAGTGTGGCGGTGGTGATGCTGGAAAGTGTCGAGGAGTTGAGGGAAAGGCATGCCGCCCGTTTCCTGTTTTTTGAATGGATGTTCACGCTGATTTTTACGGTCGAGTATATCATTCGGCTTCTGGTGGTGCGGAAAAAGCGGAAGTATGCTTTGAGTTTTTTCGGGGTGGTGGATCTATTATCAATTTTACCGACCTATGTGGCGCTGTTTTTGACCGGTTCACAATACCTGATGGTGATTCGCATCCTCAGGTTACTGCGGATGTTCCGGGTGTTGAAAATGGCGCATCACTTTGGGCAAGCAAATGTGCTGATGAATGCGCTGCGGTCCAGCGCTCCGAAAATTTCGGTATTTCTGTTTTTTATTCTTACTCTCGTCGCGATCGAGGGGACGTTGATGTATTTGATCGAAGGGGCTAGAAATCCGGGTTTCAGCTCCATTCCCCAGTCGATCTATTGGGCCATCGTTACAATCACTACAGTGGGATATGGTGATGTGGCACCGCTGACTGTATTGGGAAAAGTTTTAGCTTCCCTCATCATGCTGAGTGGCTTTGCGATCATCGCGGTGCCGGCTGGAATCGTCACTGCAGAAATTGGGGAGGGCTTGTTCAAAAGGATCGGGATGGACTCACGGGAATGTCCTCAATGCGCCTGGAAGGGACACGATCCAGCTGCGAATTTTTGTAAACATTGCGGATGTAAGCTCCACATTTGATTGTAGGTTGAGGCAACGTTTAAAGTTTTGCCTGATGAACAGTGATTTGAGTGAATGGAATATTCCAGCCATGCTCATTGCAGGTATCTACACAGATACGGTTGATTTTTCTCTTCAGCGGATTGTAGCGTTGCGCGAGTGATCCGTCGAAGTCAGCAAGAATTTCATAATCTAATGACGAGGCTGAGGCAGTTGAAAACTCGACTTTGATTGAACGAACTGCATCTCGGCCGTGATCGTGAACCAATGCCATGAGTAGCGCTTGTTCGAAGATTTTCGGGATCTCTGTGGTGCAGGTCGCTTGGTGAAGGTAATCGATCCCGAATTTGATTGTGATTCGGAATCCGTGGGAAAGATTGAGCGGCGTGAGTTCGAGATAGTCCTGTGTGGGGAAGGTTTTCTTCGCTCCACCGAGGTGCAGAATCACGACTTGGTCTGGAGATTGGACAATAATTTTCCCATAAGTGTCATCTGAGAGCACTACCCAGTCATCCGCTTCTGAGGGAAACCACGGTTCCTTTGCCTCCATCGGGCGGGAGATCATTTCCATCACATTGCGTATGGGAATTCGGAGCTCGCCGCCCATCAGGCTGGGGTTGACGAAAGTAGTAAAGAATCCGAGTTGCTTTACCCTCCACGGCAGGCCTGCGTGAATGACGCGCTCGCCCTCACGGACGCAGCCAAGGTTGAGAATCATTTTGATCTGCTCAAGATAGGGGGGAATCGCAGTTTTCCCCGCCCATGCGACTCCGATGAGAAAAATAACGACCAAGGTGAGAAGCAGCCAGTCGCCCCGCAAGTAGAAGACAAGAACGATGCCCGCGATGGCGATGAAGCAAGCCACCGCGATGGCGAGCATGTCCGATATCCGGCCGGTGAAGTTAGCACTTTCTTTCTTGTGGACCGGACTGACGTGGCGGATCCATGAATAAATTTTCCGAGTCGCATAAAATCCAATTCCCGCTGCCAAAATCGCAAAAAGAAGATTCATGCCCCGGCTCTTGAAGAAACTTGCCAATCCACTGGAAAGCTTTTCCCAAACGGAGCGTTGGTCACGCGTCCGTTCCTCGATTTGGACAGAGGCTACTGCAATTTGACTGCCTGCCTCCGATCTCCGGCCGACCCACAGACGGCGGGCGGAATCAAGCTCGGCAATCAGCGTGGAATCCGTGGCCGTGGCTTTCAAGCGATCAATCCGATCAAGGACGGTATCGGTTTTTCGTTTGCGCTCCATTGCGCCGGCGAGAACTTTCCGAAGGGCATCAAGCTCGCGTGGTGCCGATGTCGCCTCGCGGATTTCGCTGAGAACGGGTTGCACCAATTCGTTAATTTGCTCTTGGACGGTTGCAGATTCGAAGCTGGTACCTTCATACTCTGCGGCTTCGGATCCTCCGAGAATACTCCGGAAATTCTCACGCAGTTGATTGGCCCGTTCTCGTTCTGAATCGATCCGTAATTGTATTTCCCGCTTAATATCCTCCGTCGAAGCCGCTGCATAATCAGCGCGAAGTTTCTCCACTTGGGAAATGGCACTGGCAAGTGGTTCCACGATAGTCTGCAACGGTTCCATGCGTTTTTCTGCGGCTGGAGACTGATTTCCGACGGGGGGAAGCGTCTCCTGCGCACTGGCCAGCACTGCCGAAAAACAAAACCAAGCTGATAGAATAAGACCTCGCATGCGCCAATCATGAACGGCTTCCGGAATGGGTGCAACCGGGAGTTTCCAGTCATATTCCGCATCGAATGATTCGAGAGCGCTAGAAAACTTTTTGGTTTCCCTCCATCAGGCAAATTTTGGCATCCCTGCTGCTTGTATCCAAGATTGTATGCTGACTGAAATTGAGCATTTAATTTGTTGAAAATTTCGTCCTCGTCCTATCTCTCGAATTCAAATTATGAAAAATAAGTTTCTCAAAAATGGGCTGCTAATGTTGCTCGCTACCTTCTCAACCGTTGCATGTAGCTCGAAATCAGATGAAAAAGCTGCGGGTGACGCTGACAGTTTAAAAGTTGGTTTCATTTACGTCGGGTCAAAGGATGACTACGGCTATAATCAAGCGCATGCGGAAGGCGCAGCAGGTGTTGCGGCGATGGATGGAGTGACAATCGTCGAAGAAGCCAGCGTGATGGAGACGAACGCCGCTCAGGAGACGATGCTCAACATGATCAATCTCGATGGGATCAAAGTGATCTTTCCCACATCTTTCGGCTACTTTGATCCTCATGTTTTAAAGGTTGCCAAAGAATCGCCGGATACACAGTTCTTCCACTGCGGTGGACTTTACGTTCCTGGGGAGCACCCAAAGAATGTGGGTAGCTATTTTGGCTGGATCTACGAGGCACAATATATCAATGGCATCGTCGCAGGGCATTCTACTAAATCCGGCAAACTTGGCTTCATCGCAGCCAAGCCGATTCCACAAGTCCTGATGAACATCAATGCCTTCGCTATGGGAGCGCGTTCAGTGAACCCAACCGCAACAGTCCGCGTCGTCTTCACTGGTGACTGGTCAGAACCCATCAAAGAAGCCGAAGCACTCAACAGCCTAGTCGATCAAGGAATCGACGTCGTTACGAGTCATGTCGATAGCCCGAAGGTGATCACCGAGAACGCTGAGCGCCGTGGGATCTATGTATGTGGATATCATGCGGATGGCACACTGCTTGCGCCAAAAGGCTACCTCACTGGGGCAGAATGGAATTGGCCAAATGTATATAAAGACTATGTCAAAGCGGTAAAGGAAGGCAAGACGCTCATGAATGGCGGCATCCCTCACCTCGTTCGTGGTGGTTTTAAAGAAGGCTTTATCAAAATGTCTCCTTACGGCCCCGCTGTGAGCGAGAAAGCGAAAGTCGCTGCAGATGCTGCGAAGGCAGCCTTCACTGATGGCTCATTGCAAATATTCATCGGTGAAATCAAGGATAACAAAGGAAATATCGTGGTTCCTACGGGTACGACGATGAAGCGCGAAGATCCGGCGATTGAGTCCGTCAACTGGCTTGTCGAGGGTGTCGAAGGCAGCCTCGAATAATCTACCTAAAGCTCCGGACGAACTGAAGATACCCCTTCGTCCTCCGGGGCCGCATTTTCCCATTGTAAGTGCCGACCCAATGAGCAAATTGCGTCAAATAGCAGCATTCTTCGAGCCATTGATCATTTCAATGAGTTCAGTGTTTGTTGCGCTGGTGATCTTTGGGATTTTCTGTGCCTTCCAGGGTGAGAGCGCCTTTGAAGTTTACGGCAGCATCTATAAAGCTTCTTTTGCCAGTTGGTTTTCCTTTCAGAACACACTTCTCCGCGCCGCGCCTTTGATGCTTGCAGCACTCTGCACGGCAATCCCGGCGCGGCTTGGAATGTGTGTCATTGGTAACGAGGGTGCCTTGGTGATGGGCGGGATCGGCGCTACTGTCGCAGGCCTTTCAATTCCTTCAGCGCCGCCATTGGTTGCCCTAACTACGATGGCTCTCGTAGGAATGTTGTCCGGCGGAGTCTGGATCCTGATTGCCGGCCTGCTCCGCCAGTATCGTGGGGTAAATGAAACAATCAGTACGCTACTGCTAAACTATATTGCAGTCGCCATTCTCAGCCATCTTGTAAATGGTGTGATGAAGGATCCCAGCAGCCTCAACAAGCCCTCCAGCTATCCCATCTCCGAAGCTCATTTCCTGGGAAAAATCGAATTCGGTGATTTTGCAATGCGCGTTCATTGGGGACTATTTTTCGGTTTCCTCGCCTGTCTTTTCTTTTGGTTTCTTTTGAGTCGCACCACCTTCGGCTATCAGGCGCGATTTATTGGTGCCAATGCCAAAGCCGCGTTGCTCGGTGGCCTGCCCGTAAATCGCATCTGCCTGATCGCCTGCTTTATCGGCGGCGCTTGTGCCGGACTTGCCGGGATGGTGGAAGTCGCAGGAGTGCAAGGTCGCGCAAATGAGTCATTGGCATCGGGCTTTGGCTATGCCAGCATCTTGGTGGCCTTCGTGGCTCGCTTCAATCCACTTGGGATAATCCCAGTATCCCTGCTGTTGGGTGGAATCCTTGCGAGTTCTGGCATCCTTCAGCGGAATCACGATTTACCAGATGCCACTTCCTTGGTTTTTCAAGGAATCGTATTTTTAGTTATACTGTTCAGTGAGTCACTGCACGGGCGCATCCGTTTTTTTAAACCCCGTATTGCTTGATATCGTGGACTCTTACGAACTAGTTATCCTTGCAATTATTGGCGGCGCGATCCGTGGAGGGACGCCGTTTCTCTTTGTCAGCCTTGGCGAATGTCTCACCGAGAAGAGTGGAAAAATCAATCTGGGGCAGGAAGGTGCACTGATACTTGGGGCGATGAGTGGCTACGCTGTTTCCTATATGAGTGGATCGGCGTGGATCGGTGTTCTTGCTGCCTGTTTTACGGGCATGTTGATGGGATTGTTATATGCTTTTCTCGCACTCCGTCCTCGTGTTAATGACATCGCTGTCGGAATCGGGTTGATGCTTTTCGGGAGCGGAATCGCCTTTTTCTTTGGTAAAAGTTTCATTCAACCAAGCGCCCCTCAGCTTCCTGGAATTCCACTCGCATTTTGGAGCGATTCCCCGCAAATCCAAGCGGCACTCAATGTCTCACCGCTGTTTTTCATTGGTGTCATTCTAGCCTTCACAATGGCTTGGTTTTTTAAAAGCACGCGCTGGGGTCTGCGTGTCCGCGCGGTGGGGGACCAGCCGGCGGCAGCCCGTGCCTTGGGCATTTCCTTATCTTGGGTCCGCACCTGCGCTTGCATGGTGGGAAGTGGTCTTGCCGCAATTGGTGGTGCTTACCTCAGCCTGTTTTTCCCCGGCGCCTGGACAGAGCGGATCTCCAGTGGCCAAGGGTTGATGGCTGTCGCATTGGTAATATTTTCCCGTTGGGATCCAAAGTTATGTCTCGCCGCCTCGTTGCTATTCGGAGGAGCGCAAGCCATCGGACCGGCGCTGCAGGCTGCCGGGATCGATAGCGGCTATTATCTTTGGAATGCCTCTCCATATATTCTCACTCTGGGAGTGTTGATTTTTAGTTGTTCAAACAAACGTAATCTCGCTGCTGCCCCTGGTGCGTTATCAGTCGGCGGGGAGTCATAAAATTCATCAACTGAACGTTTCTAATATTCTAAACAATGATGCTTACCGTAGATTCATCACCCTACCCGTGGCCCTACAATGGCGATCTCCGTCCTGAAAATACCGTCGTATTGGTCATCGATATGCAGACTGACTTCTGTGGCAAGGGCGGCTACGTCGATCGCATGGGCTACGATCTCAGTTTAACCCGTGCCCCGATCGAGCCGATCCGTAATGTCTTGGAAGCCGCTCGGGAAAAAGGCATTCACATCATGCACACTCGTGAAGGTCACCGCCCTGATCTCTCGGACTTGCCTGAGAACAAGCTCTGGCGCAGCAAGCGTATTGGTGCTGGGATCGGCGATACTGGCCCAAGTGGCCGCATCCTGATCCGCGGCGAGGCCGGTTGGGACATCATTCCTGAGCTCTATCCCTTGGAAGGTGAGCCGATCATTGAAAAGCCCGGTAAAGGTAGTTTTTACGCAACGGATCTTCAACTTCTTCTTTCGAATCGAGGCATTAGCAACATTGTCCTCTGTGGCATCACGACCGATGTTTGTGTTCACACCACGATGAGGGATGCTAATGATCGCGGCTATGAGTGCCTTATTCTAGAAGATTGCACCGGCGCCACTGATCATGGCAACCACCTTGCAGCTCTCAAGATGGTAACGATGCAAGGCGGGGTCTTCGGAGCTGTTTCTGACTCGAAGAGTTTGATCAAAGCCATCAAGGCTTTAGAAAATAAGCCGCAGTAGAAGTCCTGAAAGTAGCGACATGAATATCCCTTCAGAATCAGAAATTGCAAAATTCACCGAGGCACCCGCTTCGTTGGAGTTGGCAAAAATCACGAAGAAATTCGGGGAATTCACAGCCTGTGAGGACGTATCATTGCATGTTTCACCCGGCAGCATTCATGCGTTGCTTGGGGAAAATGGAGCAGGTAAAAGTACTCTTGTGAAATGTGTGATGGGTTACCATTCGGCAAGCAGTGGTGACATTTTAGTCGGTGGAAGATCACGCGAGATTGCCCACCCATCAGATGCAAGGAATTACGGTATCGGGATGGTTTACCAGCATTTCACCCTAGTACCGAGCATGACGGTGACTGAGAACTTAGTTCTTTCACGGCCGGATGTTCCTAGCATCATTTCGTGGAAAGTGGAGAAGGCCCGCCTGCAGGAATTCATGGAAACCGAGGCTCCATTTCAAGTGCCACTGGACCGCAGAATCGATCAACTATCAGCCGGTGAAAAGCAGAAGACTGAAATTCTCAAGCAGCTCTATCTAAGGAGCCGCATCCTCATCCTTGATGAGCCCACTTCGGTCCTGACTCCTGGTGAAGCAACTGAAGTCCTGACGATGCTCAAGAAGATGACCGATGCGGGTAAGTTGAGCATTATTATTATCACCCACAAGTTCCATGAAGTATTCGCGTTTGCGGATGATGTAACTGTCCTGCGAAGAGGTAAACTCGCGGGTAGTGGAAGAGTCGCGGATTTTCATCGGGACGCTCTCGCCGGCATGATGATGGGCGAAGCAAAAGATAAGCCTAATCGCGCAGAGACCAGAGCTTGTTCAGTCAGTGGAGTTCAAAAAGAGAGACTGAAGATTCATTCTTTGAAAGCAATTGGTGATAACGGTGTCGAAGCTGTCTGTGGCGTGAGCCTCACCCTCGCCTCGGGCGAGATTGTGGGGATCGCCGGAGTTTCTGGAAATGGTCAGCGTGAGCTTCACGAAGTCCTTGCGGGCCAGCGCCAGCCCTCATCCGGACGAGTGACTGTGAATGGAGAAGACTACTATGGCAGCCGTAGGGAAATCACTAAACATCGCTTCCATTGTCTCCCGGAAGAGCCGCTGCGGAATGCCTGTGCACCCGCTCTCAGCCTCGCGGAGAATCTAGCTCTCCGGAGCTTCGATCAGCCACCTCTAAAGCGGTTTTTTGGACTTTTGGGGAATGCGGCAGTCCGGCAGGCTGCAATGCCATTGATCACTCAGTTCAACGTGAAAACCCGTGGGCCCAATACTCCAATACGTGATCTATCCGGTGGCAACGTCCAGCGGGCCGTTCTAGCACGTGAACTCGCGACAGGAGGTCCGGAGATCCTGGCGATTGCAGAACCGTGCTTCGGTCTGGATTTCGGGGCGGCGGACTTTGTGCATGAGCAGTTGATTGCCGCTCGCAATCGGGGTGTTGCGGTATTGGTGTTTAGTTCCGATCTGGACGAACTATTAAAAATCAGTGATCGCATCCTCGTGATGAGTGGAGGTTTGATAACCTATGAGACCACTCCTGAATCTGCTGATATTGCCACCATTGGCCACCACATGGCGGGGCATGATAGCCATTGAATTCCTGCAGTATCAGCTAATTTTGATTTAATGATATTATCCCGAAAAACCCTAACTCGAGAAAGTGTGACTGACCGGATCTATCGTTCAGTGAAGCAAGAAATCTTTGAGTTCAAGCTGATGCCCAGCCAATATTTCACTGAGTCTGAAACTGCCGAAAGAATGAACGCAAGCCGGACGCCAGTGCGCGAGGCATTGGCGAGATTGCAGAGTGAGGGATTCGTAGAAGTTCGCTTTCGCAGTGGCTGGCAGGTAAAGCCATTTGATTTTGATATTTTTGACGAGCTCTATGATGTGCGAATCACACTTGAACTTGCTGCTTTGCGAAAATTCGACAAAGCGGCTATGGCTCGTTTTCTGGAAGATCTTGCTCCCGTCTGGTTAGTGCCGGTAAAAAGCCGGATCAAAGAAGACTCCACGATCTTCGCACTCGATGAGCAGTTCCATCAGCGCCTTGTCCAAACGTGTGGTAATGGCGAAATGACCCGTATTTATGGTGATATCACCGAGAGGATTCGAATCGTTCGAAAGCTGGATTTCACAAAAGCTGATCGAGTCGCTGCGACCTATTTGGAGCATGGTGTGATTCTCGAACTGATTGCGGAGGGTGATATCGATAGCGCCTCTGCTAATCTTGTGGAACACATCGAACGTAGCAAGGCGGCTGTCCGCCAAATTACATTCCAAATGCTGGGCGAGGCTCGGATCAGGAGTTAAGTTTTTCTAACTAAATATTATGCAGATCTCCGCAGAACCTTACCCCTTTGAGTTCGATATTGATCGGTGCGCCCTTTTAGTCATCGATATGCAGCGGGATTTTTTAGAACCCGGAGGCTTTGGTGAAATGTTGGGAAATGATGTTTCGCAACTTCGCCGCACGATCGGCCCAATCACCGAGTTGCTCTCCGCATGGCGCACTGCCGGGCAGCTTGTGATCCACACCCGTGAAGGTCATTGCCCAGATCTGAGTGATCTGCCTCCATCCAAGAAAACTCGCGGGCGGGGAGCGAAGACAATCGGTGACGAGGGCCCGCTGGGAAGAATCCTCGTAAGGGGCGAGGCAGGCCACGCAATCATTCCCGAGCTGCAACCAATAGCCGGAGAAGTGGTGATTGATAAGCCCGGCAAAGGAGCGTTTTTTTCCACCGATCTTGGGACAGTTCTTCGACAGCGTGGTATCACCCAGCTCGT
The DNA here is from genome assembly GCA_041753275.1 of Akkermansiaceae bacterium. Taxonomy (GTDB): domain Bacteria; phylum Verrucomicrobiota; class Verrucomicrobiia; order Verrucomicrobiales; family Akkermansiaceae; genus Luteolibacter. Next base: position 49,040 of record JBGSUW010000042.1, read on the forward strand.
CGTCACAGGTGTGACCACCGAGGTATGTGTTCACACCACGGTCCGAGAGGCGAATGACCGAGGCTACGATTGCCTCGTGCTGGAAGACTGCGTCGGATCCTATTTTCCTGAATTTCAAAAAGCTGCTCTCGCCATGATTTCTGCACAGAGTGGCATATTTGGTTGGGTCTCAACTTCGTCCGCATTAGTTAAATTTCTCAAATAAGGCGATGAATCCCTCCAGTCCATTTCTCCAAATCGACGATCTTTTCAATCTGTCCTCCCGGATTGCCGAGCTTTCCTGGCAGCCATTCAGGCCGGGAATCATGATCCATCGTCTCTATGGAGACGGGATTTCTGGCCCTGCCGCCGCCCTACTTCATTTCTTGGAAACGACCGCCGTGCCAGAGCACAGTCACGATGGCTACGAGCATATTATCGTCCTCGCAGGCAGTCAGCGCGATGAGTGGGGGAACCTCCCAGTCGGGACGCTGCGGGTCCACAGCCCGGGAACTAACCACAAGGTGGTCGCGGAGAAGGGCTGTCTCGTCTTGGCCATTTATGAAAAGCCGGTAAGATTTGTGGAGAATACTGTCTCTGAAAAGTGAGTCCGTTCAATGGTGTGACAGCTCATTTACCAAGTTTGTCACAAAGTGAGTGGTGCTACCGAATTAAGAAATAGAGCGCCACTACGAAAAAGCCGAACCAAACCGAGACAACTTGGGTGACATTGAGTGCTCTTCCGCCTGATGACTCCGACGGATCGTCTGGATGCTTGCCGAAAATCGCTTCATATTTCACCAGCATCCACAGCCCAACTACCGACCAAGCGATGAGAAAAAGAACTAGCAACAGCTTGATGGCCAAAATCATGAGTAAATTTTGCCGAGCCCGCTACCCGAACACCAGCCAATTTGCAATTCAGATTCCTGTCTATTCCGAATTCGAGAACGCTGACTGGGGGCTTATCAGTGAGAGGTTGTCATCGAGTGCTCTCAGGGAGCTGGAAAAATTTCAGGCTTGTCCTTGCAAAGCTTCGGATCGGTGGTTAAAGCTCGTTCGCGCCCCTAATGAGGCAGCTGGTCCCGTGGTCCAATGGATAGGACGATGGCCTCCGAAGCCGTAGGTAGTGGTTCGATTCCACTCGGGACCACCAGTTGTAAAACCCTCACAATTAGAGGGTTACACCTTAAAAAGGGAGGTTTTTCAAGCGAACTGGCTTGGCCTTGAAATGCGCTGGAATGCATGGAAATGCTCCAAAATGTGGGGGAAAAGGATTACAAAAGGATTACACTTTTCTCGGCTTGTTTTTCCAGACTGGTCCCTTCATATTCCTTCCATGAACTCACTGCGCCTGCGTGCTGTCCTTTATCGCGAAGATGGGCTTTGGGTTGCCCATGCTTTGGAGATGGATCTCATTGGCACGGGAGCGACTGAGAGCGCGGCCTTGAGGGAACTCCGGGGAAATGTGGAGGCGCAACTTTCATTCGCCACTCAGGAGGGGACGAATCCATTCCGCCCCGCTCCGCAAAAAATCCAAAGCCTTTGGGAGGAAACCAACTTGGCCGCGATTGGCCTGGGCCGTGGCAAGGCGGCGAAGCAGGCAACCCGCTGTCTGGAGTGGAGCGAAAGCCAAGTCTCCCGGATGAAGAGCAATGTCTTCCAGTGCGTTTGAATGGCAAAGCCGATTAAACTCCGGGATTTCCTCCAGCGTCTTAAGGAATGCGATTCCACAATCGAGGTGCTTTCCCACAGGGGTAAAGGAAGCCACCTGATGCTTTGCAAGACGACGGATGCTGGGAAGCTTTCCTACCCCATTCCGACTAGCAGTGGTGAAGTCGCCGGACCTTACCAGAAAGCCGTGATCCGCCTCTTCGGATTACCGGAGGATGCGTTCAAGAAATGAGTTCCTGCAATGCGTGACGCTGAAGCGGGCGATGAATTTCGTCACAACTACGCGCGCCTGCGCGAAGCCGGATGAAATTGAAAGCATTTTCTCGGGTCATCGTGCGCGCGCGAGGGAGCTTTTAGGGACTCGGAAAACTGCCATTGCCCGGCTTCAAGAAGGGCATTTTTCCTTGCCATCGCGCGCACGCGCGAGGCAGTTTGCGTCGATTTTCTGGGAACCATAAAAATGAAGCGTGCCGAAATGGGTGAAACAGAGGATGAAATGTCTATGAGGCAATGCAGGGAGACGCGCTTGAAACTGTGCCGCTGCTGTAAACTGCGAGCAAAGGGCTTGCCATGCGGGACGTTGAGCGAATCCTGAACGATCTGGAGGAAGAAACGACATGAAGACAAAACTGATCATCGCGACAACCGCTATTTTCCTTGCGCCATTAATGGCTTTTGCGGAGGCCGATGACAAAGAATCCCAAGGTATTGGATTCGGGTTTTTTGTGATCTTACTGTCGTTGAATGCAGCTTCGTAGCGAAAGAGGGCGATGTGTCAGATCTTTACAAGCAACTGGAGACTCTTGATCCAGAGACAGCGTTGCTAGTTGCGCAGTTTTGGCGGCTCAGGGCCCGGATTTCTATTAACGAGTTTGTGGATACTGAATTAAGAAGGATCAAAGAGCGAACGACCCCAGTCGATGGCGTGTTGCAGCAACTGCGGCGAGATACCAATATGGGAATCCTTTCTTACTATTTTGATAATTGGGAGAATATCAGAAAAATGCTCCAACAAAGAATTGCCTTAGAAAAGGCGAGACCAGAAGAAGAAAAAAAGTGAGAGACCCGTTTGAGCCTAGCCGCGCTTTGTATTTTGTCGTCATGGCCGTTCACGATGGCGGTGTCTATCGAGCAAGCGGCTTTGACCTGTTCGACTTACTCGCGCCAGTAGAACCGCGCCCAGTGCTTCAGGACACGATCAGTACAAACGAGGCGATTTCACCCTGTTTCGCAGGTGAGTATCAGGCGGTGGCGAGGCATTCCCGCATCTCTTGAAGGCGGGTTTCCACGATCTCGGGGTCTTCTTCACCTTCGGAGACTTGGATCATGGCCGCGACATAGGGATGACGAGGCGGGCGGGTTTTCGCGGCGTCTAGCGTGTCGATACCCAACTCTTGGATCAGTAAATTCCATGCAGTCTCTAGCGAAGCGGCATGAGTGATTGAGGCGTCCTGTTGATCAAGACTTTCCATTCCCGTTCGTTTCCGTGCAGTGGTGAAATCCAAGGCGAGGGTCGCCAATTGGTATTCGGTGAGTAGCATGAGCCTGAAAAGAGCATCCATCCCATCGGCGTAGGCGGGATCTGTCACAAGGAATTGTCGCTTGGGGCAGGTGTTCTTGAGCGTTTCGAGTTCGGCGTCATCATCTCTGGCGATAGCAGAAATGGCGGCGCGGATGCGTTCAGGAGCGGATAGGCTTGCGTAGATGTTGGTGGGAATTTTCATGATTTCCGGTTTCGTTTGGTGGGTGGTGGTTTATTGATGCTGGTGGCTTTTTCGAGGCTGGAAATGCGTTCGCGGAGGTTGTCGATTTCCTCAATCCTGCAAACGGTGCCGATGGCAGTGATGAGCTGTGAGGCGGTATCTGGAGTGAGATTGCCAGAGGCCGTGGCGTGGAGAATCTCACGAGCGATTTCAAGTGGCGTTGCTTCTTCGGGAATGGCGAGGTGGACAAGCGCGGCGGTGGGCCTGAGCGATGGAACGAGCCGATCCATCACGATCTTCGCGGCCTGCATGTCGCCAGCCTTGGCGGCGGTGATAATCACTTGCACCACGTCGGCAGCTCCATCGTTAAGAGCTTGGCGTAGGACTGCGGTTTCGCTCTTGGGGCGTCCTTGCGGATTGCCAGAAACTCCGGCGGGAAATTGGCCTTTTGGCGTGCGAGTGCTTGGAGGTTTCATAGAAGTTTTGCTAGGGTGTTATGCTATCAGGACATTGCAGCCAAAGGACGCGGGACGGCATGCCTGACTTGGCATGAAGGTGGCCGGGAAGGCGGCAAGGATGCTCTGCTCTGCCGATGAGTCCGGCATCCATGCCTAGCGATGATGCGGCGGGCTTGAGCGAGGCTAGGACTTCCGGCGGCGGAGTGTGAAACCATGCGTGCAGGCTCTTGTTTCCGGTGTGGAGAATGGCGGCGAGCTGCCACTGCATTTGTTCACGCATCCAGCGGATAATCGCGAGTGAGGCGGAAAGGTGGTTCTCGATTTCCTCGGGTGTCTTCGGGGAAATGCCGTCGTAGCCGTCGAAGTCTAGCACGGTGAAGGGCGCGGTGGCGACATTGGCAGCGGTGCGGGAGACCGAGCCTTCCTTCCAAGTGGCAGGCGTCACCATCGGGCCGATGGTTTCACCATGAGAAGCCTCTAACCATTGCCGGCAATGTTTCCATCTTAAGGCGTGAGCCGTTCCACTTTGGAAGACTTCACCTGTCCAGACGATGGCATCTTGTGGAAAGAGCGAAGCGAGGAAATGGCGGGGATCTGAAGCTACAAGATCGCAGTCGATGCGTTGTGAAGAGTTCTCCCAGACATCGGCCAGTGACCAAGCATAGCGTGCGGCAAGAGCGTCACGGCATTCTTTGGCCTTCTTGGCGAAGGCTCCTAGCCGTTGCGCTTCGAGTCGTTCCTTGGTCCGGCGTTGTCGCCACTCGCGGTCACTTTCTGGATCATGGACACACTCACCCTTGATGCCGACGAGGGAGAAGATGCGGCTGTTATGCTCCTTGTCGTTTTGAAATGCGATGCAGTGAAACGCGCCGGATACGAACACGCGGAGGTTGTCGCCCTTACTGTCCTTCCCGATCTCACGGCAGGCTGGGCAGGCGGAAATCACGTCGCCGTTGGCAAGGCGGCGAAGTTTCTCCAAGCGGGGTAGGTCGATGGCGGAAACGGAAGGGTCACTTCTTTTGGTGTATTTTTGCCCTCTCGTTTCCATGAGACTCAACTCCCGTTTCCACCTTGTTTCCAAAAATGGCAGCTTGTTTCCAGTGGTTTCCACTTTGTTTCCGTTTCCGTTTCCAGAGTCTGGTTCTCGTTTCCTGTTTCCTACATTAGAAGACACCCGTGGAAACGAAGTGATCGTGCTGTGAGGTAGTATTCTCATGCTATTGTGTATTTCCGATCTGTGATTTTTATCTTCATTTCACTGGCGAGTTTCTTCGCCCATTTACTAATGCAGCCTTTTGTGACGGATAACTCTTCCGCTAAATCCGTGGCGGTTTCGATGCCATCACGGATGAGGGCATACATCGCTTCTGGTCCTGAATGCTTCTCACATTGATAAGTGAGATGCTCCCCGTCTGTCTGGATGATCCATCTCAGAGAAGGAGCTTCTAGCGACTGACAGTTACGGCACTTCTTAAAATGAGTGAGCCATGCTTTCTGCTCGCCATCTCCGCTATCGTCTTTCAGAGAAATGATCCAGTGAGCCATATCCTCCCGACGTGACGCGCCCCGCATTTCACCATTTCTACCTGCATGGTGAACAATGAGGACGGTGATCTTTCTCCCCCTCAGTTCGAGCAACCAGTCTTTGATCCGGTCAAACGCATCATTGTCATTTTCAGACATGCCTGATGCGGCGGTGCTGAGATTGTCGATGATGAAGACGTCACCCTCATCTAGCATTTCTGCGATAGCGGCTTGGTCTGTAATCTCCGCAATGTTCAGTCCTCTTCTCAAATACTGAAAAATCATTTCGTTTTGCAACCAGATGAATTGATCTGACAGAATGCCTATGAGTTTCGCTCTTTCCTGAACGTCGGGAAGATTCATCTCTGCATCGAAGTAAATGACGCGGCGGGACAGTTCGCCTTTTTGCCATTCACCTAAGGATTTACCTTCTGCGATTGAGTTTCCGAGTAGCATCGCTAGCCATGTTTTACCATGCCCGCGCGGAGCGTAGAGATATCCTAAATCGCCCTCTCTCATCCACTCGCCAAGTATCTTGGCGCGCGCGGCACGATAGGCAATCCTATCAACTGGGAGGATGTAATAAGTATATCTCTGAGTGATGATCTTCGATAGCCCGCTGCTTCGTCGAAAGCTTCCAGTGTGATGGGGCGTGGATGTTTCTTTGCTAATGGAAGTTCACTCACTGGGAATCCTTTCCCTTTGGCAGGTTGTCGAGGATGGCAAGCATTCGCGCTAGCTCGGTATCCTTGCGGCGGGATGGCGGGTTGAATTCCCCCGGATCGACCTGGATCATTTCATCAAGTTCGCGGTCAATCTCATCAACTCCCCGGTTGTCGGTTGAGATACAGCGTGCGAAGTGCCGGTCGAGCGCATTCACCTTGTCGCTCCTTTCCTTTTCGGATTGGCGCATGATTCCCGCGCCTCGATCAAGTTTTCGAGGGCGGCGGGACGAATTCTGACAGCTCGGCCCAAGCGGACAACAGGGAGGTCGCCGGATGAGATGAGTTCGTCAACGGTCCGAAGGGAGATGCCAAGGATGATTCCGGCGTTCTTTCGGCTTAGTAGCGGTGCAGCTTGTGGTGCCATAAGTAGGCACCCTGCCTTTAGGCGCGTCACTCCCTCAGAAAGATTCTTAAGGTGAGGGAATCAGATTGAACTTATCGGACCAAGTGGCGCGCGCGTTTTTGCCGCGATAAATGAAACCCCGTCCCTCCATATTTCGAATCAGTTCCGTTTTCGTGGGGCGTTTTCGGGATTCCTTGAAATGTAGCTCTGCGCTAATAATTAGCAGAAGCTCGGTTGTGATCTTTTTCCTTTGAAGAGCGGTTAGCGCCGCTTTGAAAGCTGCGGTCGCTTTCTCCGGGGTCGCTTTGTCATCCATCAACATCTCCGCAACTTCTTTTCCGATGGTCTCCACGAGACGATCCAAAAGCGTGAGTCTACCCCAGCTCCCTCCCAAGCTCAAACGTGCTAGGCAGTCAAGGGCTTCGGCCCATGCGATCCGCTTCTCGGTCCCGTCCGCGTCGTTCATCGAATGAGATGCCTTCATCAAAGCCTTTCCAAGCGATTCCGATCGTTCCAAGTATTTCTCGCCCCCTTGCCGATAAAGTTCGTAAAGCCGGAACTCGGGACATTCGGCCAATAGCCTCCTTCCCCGGTCGTCAAAGCCCTCGGGCCAGTCGGAATCAAGAACTCCCCGGAAAGCTGGCCTGTTCCCGTCGCTCATGCGGATTTCCTCCCCTTCGTGATGCTGGTGACGTTTTCGGCCACGCCGGGGAAGATGCTCCAGAAAGCGGCGGCGTGCTTCTCAGCGGTCGGATTCTTGTAATGCTCGTGAAGCATGGCCGGGTTGCTCTTGTGGCCAAGCTGGAGGGCCGTCTCCCCAGCGTTGCGGAAATGGTAGAGGTGGAAGGTTCCGAAGCTGTGACGGGCGGCATTGGACGGGAAGATGAACGCCTTGATGATCTTGCCCTTTGCGTCCTTCTTGGCGAGGTGGTCGAGGATCTTCTTGAAGTCGTATCGGCGGGCCATGTCTCCCGGCGCGATAGGGCCAGCCGTGGCAACGTGTGGGTGAAGCCATGCGTCAAGGTTCGGCTCGATCTTCACGGTGCGGGCCTCGCCTGTTTTTGAGACATTGGCGGGGAGGTGGATTTCTGCAGCGTCGAGGTCGATCATATTCCAATCCATCCGGGCGGCTTCTGCATCGCGAATGCCAGCGAAGAATTTGAGGGACCAGAACGGGACCATGCGCGGCGCGGTGGATGAAACGGCATTCATGAAGCGGGCAGCGTCGGCAGGGAGTAGCACGGCGGGTGCTTTCCCGGTGGCGAGCTTGGCGGTTTTATTCTTCGCCCGTTTTGCCAGTGGCACGGGATTCGCGAGAGTCCATCCGCGCTCCATCGCAAACACGAAGAACGATCTCAACGAACGGGAAAGATTGTGCCGGGTGGTGGCGGTGAGTTTTTCGCCCGCTTTGTCGGCACGAGTGGCACGAAGTCCGTTGAGCCATTCCGTAAAGCTGCCAACTGTCACGGCAGAGACGAGGCTGTCACCCATGTCAGCGGAGAAACGGCCAAGGCGACTCTTGAGGCTGGCAAGGTGGCGTTGGCTGGAACCGTCCGCCTCCTGATGAGCAAGAAACGTGTCGATGCCATAGGAGACACTCACGGAGGCTTTGGAGGCGATGAACGTCGCCTTGTAGTCCTTGAGGACGGAAAGCAAGTCGGGGGGCGTGGGCGTGGCCGATGAGGCGAACGCTCTCCAGAAAGCGAGGGCGGCGCGTTCATCCTCCGCAATGAAACCAAAATCCCGGCCAAGCTTCCCGGTTTCCTTGGACTGCTCTTTCGCGAATGCAACGGCTTCAGTCTGGTTGGTGAAGAAACGATCTTTCCGTTTCCCATCCGGGCCGTAGAATCTGACACGGTGCGTGTAGCGAGGATGCACGCAGGCGACGGCTTCAATCGTGTTTTTCATGCCCTTGCATTACCCTGCATTTCGGCGCGTGACAAGGGGAAAAGGATTACAACGGATTACAGTTAGAGATTTTACATCGATTTCAAAAGGAAAAGCAATGGCCTCCGAAGCCGTAGGTAGTGGTTCGATTCCACTCGGGACCACCATTACTAGAGCCCTTACAATTAGAGAGTTTTGCTTGAAAGGAGCATGCTTTGGAGATGGATCCCACTGGCGCGTGAGCCAGACCCAGCTCGCCCAACTCATCGACATGCTCGGCGAGGAAGTCTATTTCACGCAGGAAATTTGATTCGGAGAGAATTTTAGTCACGCATCCCCCGGAAGCACGCAGCTTCCGCCGGTCTTGCTTGTGCCAGCATCTTGAGGTCAGGTGGGCGATGAATTTGGTCTTGGAAAGCTCGTTCGGCGGCGGAGGATCCAAGAGCGTGCTTGTTTAATGAATCAATGAAACTTCCAGTCGCAGGAAACGGGCATTGTTTTCTGTTGGTGGGGAGGTCAGAGAGATCGTCACTTTTTGCCAAGTGGCATCGAGAGGGAGAGTTTCTTCGATTCCGGTTTCGTCAGTCCACGAGCCTACGGCAAGCGTCGTTGAGGATTGCAATGAGTAAGCAATATCAGTGACGTCCTCCGCGATACGTCTGAAGTAGCAAAATTTCCATGGTGCTCCTTTTGTGGCGGGTGGGAGTAGGAGAGGAGTGATGGGAGAGGAATCTAACGTTCGCATCGCGGAAGCGATGCGAGGATTGCCGCCCAACGCATATTCCATGAGATTAATGGTGCCATCAGCGTCTGGGTCCGCAAGATCGCCGGAAATTTCTTGGTTGATCAGTTCAGCTAGATCGAAGTTTGCCGCTTTCCAGCGCGCATAGTCACCGATCGCGAAAACGATGGGCTCAGGGGGGCTTTGATTGGTGGCGGTGGCGGTGGACCTTACGGTTCCTTGCGCTTTTAGATATATAATCCATAGTCCCTTGCGCGAGAAAGCCCAATTCACGTGGGCGTGGTTGAGAGGTTTTTTAAATTCATCCGTCGTGCCGATACCATTAAGCGTCTGCATATAGATATTAGGGGCAATTCCGGAATACATGGAAAAGTTTCCACCGGGTGGGCCTGTCACGCTATCGAGCCGGAATATGATATCTCCAGAGAGCTCTACTTGCGTGGCCGCGAAGCCAGCGGATGCGTAGCTGCTCTCACTGAAGATCCAGACTGGCTCACCCGCCATCATGCCTAGGAAGTCCCATTTAGAATCTGCGGGGCGGAGGTTACGCACGCCATAGCCAGCAGTTGGGCTATCCAAGCCGGGAAAATAGAGTGTTTCCACGGGATCTTGGCGTTCGTTGAGATCTCCGTCGAACCAATAGGTTTTCCAATTCCATGTTCCAGTTCCAACATGATAGTGTGGAGAAAGTTCTACATGGCCGTAAGCCTCCTGCAGAGCAGAGGCAGGATGGATGGTGAGAAATGCCACAAGCACTGCTTCAAGGAGTAGTGCCCGGGATTTCGGCGATGTTGTTTCCTTTATCAATTTGTGCTTTGATTTCATGAGCTGAGATGGATCTGACGCTGCAGTCTGCATAGAGATAGTTGGAATAACCCTTTGTAAAGTTTTTGGACGCTTGATGTCTATGGCGGTCAGGAGCAATGTCGCTGGTGAGTCTGGCCCATGAGCTCCATTGATCTGAGTGGGTATGATCATCGCCAGGATATAGGCCTGCGCGATTCGATGCGATGAATACTAGAATGGTATTGGAAGGATCAGGCAGCAGTGAGGGCTTGTTATAGGCAGATCCTGCTGGATTTCCGAAGGCATCAAGCGGGGGGAGAAACACGAAGCTATTGAGGATATAGCTGGAAGCCTTGTTTCTACTCCTCATTTCCGAATTAGGATCGGCTGGGCAAATTCGGAGCTGATCGAACTTCCCTAAATAGCTTTCGAGTTGATAGATCCACGCGCTTTCCGCCGCGAGGGTGTGTGAGGTATCAGGATAATTTCCACGATGATCATCTGCATACATCTGCATGGCCATGCCGATCTGACGCATATTTCCAGCGCATACAGTCATATTGGCGCCGGAGCGCAAATGGCGGGTCGCTATCACGCTGAAGGTTGCGAGTATGGTGATGATCGCAATCACCACGAGCAGTTCGATTAGGGTGAATCCCGCTTTATTCTGGACTGTTAAATTTGGTCTCATGAGTTGTATTATTCACCATGTCCGGCGGAGGCGGTAGAAGTGGCTAGGATGAGCGGTGAGAGGAATAGCAAGGTGCCAAGATTCCACATCTTTGGACCAATCACCTGCGGCGGGGTGCCAAGGAATGAGCATGTTTGGGGATGATTCCAGATACCAGTCTCTCACCCTCGGCCAGCGGAGATTTATGAAATCACCTTCGCGCTGGATGTTAATTTTCGGGATTGTTTCAAGGGTATCAGCGGTGCCGTTATCATTGCGGTCCGTGCTCCGCCAAGTGACCTCAGAGGGCAGGACTCCTGCGAAGGTGAGAGCATCTTCCGGTGTGAGTAAATCCAGCAATGCGGCGCGAGTATATGAAGTGACTTGATCGTCAGATAGATAGTGCAACGAGGAGGGATCCCATTGGTAGCGGCGCAGGATACCGGCAACGCGCCCCCAGGCGACAAGGCCGTTGACTCTGGCGGCAGCGCCGGTTTCTAACGAGCCAAGCCGGGCGAGTAGATCGAGGTCAGACCGATTTGTTATATGAAGTGTGAGGCTATGGGTGGCAGAAGGCGCGGTGCCGGTATCGAAGGATAAGATGAAGGCGGTGAGATCTGCGAGGGCCTTGGCCTTGGCAGTATTGATAGGTGGTCGGTTGATTACGGCTAGGAAGTAGGGATGAGCAATGGGCAGCTCGTGGCTGCTGCCATCCGAGCCAAGGCCAAAGCCGGAAAGTGAATCCGCACCGGGCATGGGATTGAAAATATCAGCGCGCTGGTAAACGGTGCGTAACGAGGGATTTTTCATCGGTTGGCCTTTTTCTACTAAGTCTGGCGAATCGATATTCTGGTCTGTGCCGCCGGGCATTGTGTGGCACACCATGCAATGGCTTTGGACGTGATTGAGAAACACATGTCTGCCATTCACCGCATCGCCTTGAGGAAGATTGGTGCGCAGGGAACCATCTAAATTCAGGTTGGGATTGGGTGGGAGGGTAATGGAGCGGAGATATTCCGCGAGATGCTCCATGTTCGCGGGTGATTGTTGGGTTCCTCCCATCAGATTGGAGAATGTGGAGTTGAATGATTGGATGGATGGCTTATCTCCGCGCCAGTGGAACTTTGTCACAATGGCGGCGGCAGGACGGGTGGATCCATCTGTCTGATCGATAGGATCCGCATCATTGAGCGCCAGGCCACGGAGAGTCTGAGTGGTGAGCGGTCCCTTCATTGGGTGCAAATTTTTGTGATAGATGGTTTCGTAATCGTGGGCAGATAGGTCTGCGGTGGGGATGGAAATCATTTCTCCAGCCGGATCGCCGAGATCCCAGGCGAGGCCATCGCGGTCTGCATCCAGATGGCAGGTGGCACAAGAAATGGTGCCGTTACCGGAGAGGCGGGCATCATATAATAGTCCGCGACCGGCACGAATATTCGCGGGCATCGGATCGATAGAACCCAGTGGAGTTTCAGAGAGTACGGCACCGTTGGCGGGATCGATGGTGGTGAGGCTATCTGAAATTTTATTGAGCACATAGAGCCGCTCCGCCGTGAGGGCGAGTCCGCGCGGGCCACGCATGACGTCGCTTGCTGCGGCGGTGGGGCGGACATTGATGCGGCGGAGGATCATTCCTGAGGTGGGATCAATTTCCGCGATGCGATCGGACTGGAACGCGGCGACCCACGCGCGTTGACCGTCGGCGCGGAAAGTGAGAGCAGTGGGCCCGGCTAACGCGATGGCGATGCTGGCAGGTGCGGGGCTGGTAGCGCGGGGAATGTCTGGATTGAGATCATGGTGAGTGATAGCGGTATCCGGCAGGGGAATGCGACTGAGGCGATGTTTTGAAAAATGGCCGTTCAGTTCTGGCTCGAAGCGAGTGAGATTTAGCGACTCTGAATTTGCGCACCAGAGAGAGCCGTCGGGGTGGATGGCGAGATCGTAGAGGTGGGTGCCCACTCCAGTGATCCAGCGGGTGATGGATTGGGTAGTGGTGTTGATTTCCGCGATGTCATGATCGAGTACATTCCATGCGATGCGACCGTCATCCGAGGGAACGATCAGGCCCACTCGTGGAGGAGCGGGGAGAGTGGTATTAGTGGGTGCGGACTGCGGTGGGGCAGAAGTTTCCGGGAGGATGGTGGTGCGATTTCCAGAATAGAGGCTGGCTACATAGAGTTTGCTACCGTCCGCGCTCGCCACCATGGCACTGGGTCTTATGCCATCGATTACGATTTGCCCAAGAGAGGCGCGGGAAACGGCATCAAAGACGAACACGGTTCTAGCTTGAGAGCAGGACACAAAAGCCTTGCCGTTGGTGAAACATATATCTGCTGGCTCATCGCCCACTGGGAGCGTCGCGATCGCCATGCCTAGACTTAGAGAGATGATGGAGATGGAATCTGAGCCTTCGTTGACTACCCACGCCTCGTCATTGGTGCGCGCCTTTACAGTCACCGGAGCGGTGGCCAGTGGGATTTCATTGACGAGGACGGGGGTTGCGCGTGGTGGTGTCCCTACATCGAATACCGCAAGCGAATGTGCAGTGGAATGGAGTGCTAGCAGCTTCCTTCCATCTGGAGTCAATGCAATGGGGTGTTGCTGCCTTGGCTCGAAATGCGTGTATCCCATCGCGGTGGCCATGGTGGCGAAGAGAAGAATCAACGAGAGAAATTTCATAGAGATGAGATAGAAAATGGAAGCCCTTCGGAGAGAAGGGCTTCCACTGGTAGGGCTAGCGGCGGCGCTTGAAGGCGAGGAGACCACCGAACATCGAGAGCACGAAGGTGGAGGGCTCGGGCACAGTCATGGTGATATTGTAAGTTTTAGCCGTAGGAGAGGTGCTGGAATCCGCGCCATTGCCGATCGCTAGAGTGTAAAGTCCGGGTGGGAGATAGACGTTTCCTGTCAAGCTGTTCCCCACAGGATTGTATCCATGAGCGACATAGCTGAGTCCCGGGGAATTGTCTGGGCCGTTGTGGTCCCATGCATCGTTGAGAAGGACCAGATCATTACCGTTGTTTGAGAATGTGTGGGCACTGGCCGGGGTGTCATTCACGGATTCTCCGAAATAGAGCACGAATCCAGGGCGGGCAGAGGCGTCGCTGGAGGTAAGTGTGAGTTGGAAGGAAGTGGCTTCTGCGATTTCGAGAAGATACCATGAAGATGCGTGGCCCCACCCGCGATTGGGATTCGAGCCCGCTCTGAGGTTGATATAACTCCAGCCTCCCACGGTGGTGGATGTGTTCCATTCAGTGAAAGAATTATTACTAAAGGATACCTTTTCCCCATAGAGGAAAGGATCGCCGTCCGGACCGAGGTTAGAATAAGGGCTGGTGAGGGTCAATGCGGCTTGGGTGGTGTTGACGAATACGGATGCCACGAGTGTGGCGAAGCTGGTTTTGAAAAGATATTTCATAGTAGTTTGATTGTTTAGATGTTTAACTTCAGATGCTCACCCTATCCAAAGAACTCGGGATAGGGTGGGGGATCTTCAAGGCGAAGGTATGAGGATGGAAGACAAGGTCTCGCATGAGACTTGACTGCTTAGAGTGAGCGCATTGGTTCGACTGCCATGGTCGTGATAAACCCAGGCGAAAACAGTTTCCAGAGTTCGCCCAAATGGCAGCGATCAAGCGCAAGTGGCGTGTGATGCTAGGATTTCGAACCAGATGCCACTTGGTCGGTGAACACGATGCTCTTGCGCAATGTGCGTAAGAATGGATCGGAAAAACAGCCCTGGCTCTCCGTCAAGCTATTCTCGGCGGAGGCACAGGTGGGGATTCTCCACGTCCTCCGTTATGAGCTGAAAATGCGGCTCCGGTTACTTCGGTCACGTCCGTTGGAGTGGGCGCGATCAATTCTTTCTTTTCTATGGGGAGGAAAAAGTTTGCGAGTAAATCAATTTTTCCGAGTTTGGTGAAGGGCGCGTTATCCTTTTCGGATTCGGTCTTCTTCCCATCTACGATGGCGGTGCATAGACTGCAAGGATGCTTGCCATCGAAAGTTTTTCTTGCGCCTTCGAGCACGCCCTCTTGTGCGGAATAGTCCACGATCATTTTCGACCAAGCGACCACCTGTAACATTCCCCAATGGCCGCCGCAAAGATGCAAGCAAGCTAGAAATGTAAAAGTCGCGTGGAGAAATCGTCTCACTGCCGTGAACTTGTGGCTGTGAGAGATAAAGTCAATGGAATTATATTTTTTGAAGTAGAAAGTGAAACTAAATCTAGAATTTTTTTCATTGCTGATTCGACTCACTTAATAAGAGCTGGAATCTCCGGTGGAGCGGAGTGATGGTCTCGGAAGTAAAGTAATTGTGTCCGACCTTTTCACCACTCCCGCCGCGCTTTCAGATAAGCCGAATCCTAGCGAACCACTCGCCGCGCGGATGCGGCCTCGCACGCTGGATGAAGTGGCCGGACAACAACATATTCTTGCCGAGGGTAAACTTTTGCGACGAGCCATCGAGTCGGATCGATTTACCTCGTTGATTTTTTACGGGCCGCCGGGGACGGGCAAGACGACTCTTGCAAACGTGATTGCTCGGACGACGGGCTCACGCTTTGAATCTCTGAATGGAGTGGAATCGAATGTGGCGGAGATTCGGGCAAAGATCGATCAAGCACGGACATGGCGCGAACTGCGTGGAGAAACGACGATTTTATTCATCGATGAAATTCACCGCTTCAATAAAGCACAACAGGATGTCTTGCTACCTCACATCGAGCGGGGCGTTGTCCGTTTCATCGGCGCGACGACGCATAATCCCTATTTTCATGTGAATTCGCCGCTGGTTTCTCGTTCGCAAATTTTCCAACTCGAGCCGGTGCCGGTGGCGGATGTGGTGAGGATATTGGAGTTCGCACTCAGTGATCGTGAGCGCGGGCTAGGGGATTATCACATCGTGGCGGATGCGGAGGCGCTGCGGCATCTGGCGGAGAAGTCTGATGGCGATGTGCGAAAGGCGCTCACTGCCTTGGAACTCGCCGGGCTTACCACGCAACCGGATGCGGATGGGGTCGTTACACTCACCTTGGAAGTGGCTGAGGAATCCATCCAGCGCAAAGCGGTGGTCTATGATATGGACGGAGATGCGCACTACGATACCGCGTCGGCCTTCATCAAATCGATCCGCGGTTCAGATCCGGATGCGGCACTTTATTGGTTGGCCAAAATGTTGCATGCGGGGGAGGACCCTCGATTCATTTCCCGCCGCTTGGTGATCGCTGCTTCTGAGGATATTGGTTTAGCAGATTCGAATGCGCTGCGAGTGGCCTTGGATGCGCACGGCGCCTTGGAATTCGTAGGCATGCCGGAAGGAAGAATTCCGCTGGCTCATGCCACGGTTTATTTGGCCACTGCGCCTAAGTCCAATACCGCCTATGCCGCTTTGGGCCGGGCAATGGCAGATGTGGAAAACGGGCGGACCTTGGCGGTGCCGTCGCATTTACGCACCAAGACTCGCAAGAAACTTGCCGCTGCCTCCGGTGAAACTGAAGAGGCCCTGAAATATCTCTACTCCCATGATTTTGAAGGCGCCTACATTCCTCAAGCTTATCTACCCGAGGGCCGCACCTATTATGAAGCGGGAGAGCAGGGGCTGGAAAAACGGATCAAAGAGCGGTTGGAGTTTTGGAGAAACTCCCAGCCACCGCAGTGACGGAATTTAGGCGCGATCGTTGAAATCCTCTTTGACGGTTAGAACCGGCTGGCTGGAAGTATTACCCAAGCCAGGAATCACACGGCGGACAAGTTTTTTAAGGCCGGATTCTGCGGCATCCACTTCGGACTCACCCTGGCGAAGGGCTTTTTCCCAAGCGGGTGCGAAGCCGGGTGCTTGCTCACGCATGGTGCGAATGGCGATTTCTTGAATTTGTAAAACCCGCTGTTCCGCGCGCCCGGGCTTTTGTTGCAGCGAGGAATTATTTAGCCGTAGGGTTTCATTCTGGCTGCGTAGGGATTCAAGTTCAGCGGTCAGGGCGCCATTGCCGGTGGCATTGATTTTAAGCTGGGTATTGAGGTGGCCTTGGAGATCTTTCAATTCAGCTTCCACGCGCTTGAGCTCACGTGAGACGCTTCGGCGTGCGGTGAAGCCGGCCTTCCAGAGAAATGCTGCAATGAGGAGGCCAAGGAGCAGGCCCCAGGTGAAAGGGTTTTGAAGCGCGGCGGTGAGGTAATCCATGTTGAGAGTGTCTTATGGTTTGGTAGTGGGTGCTGGGGAAGGTGCCGGCGCGGCAACAGCGGGTGCCGGCGCGGTAGCAGCAGGCGCGGTAGCAGCAGGTGCGGTAGCAGCGGGCGCGGTAGCAGCGGGTTCGCTGGCTTTGAGCACAGTCTGTATATCATCGGTGAGGTCGATGACATTTTTGCTGTAGAGGAGAAATGGGGCTCCTGTATTAGTGGCACCTGAACAGTCAAACACGATATCAAAACCTTTCTCGCTTGCGACTTTTTGGCTAGCCTCCATGATGCGGTTGAGCGTGGATCGCATGGAGAGCACCATTCGTTTCTTCATTGCTTTTTCACGCTCGGCTCTGAATGCCTCAAAATCAATTTTTAGAGTTTCAGCTTCTTGGCGCTTCATCTCATAATTTCGGGCTAAATCGCGAAGATTCACTTCTTCGGCCTTCTTAGCCTCTTCTGGCTGTTTAGATTCGTCAGCCTTTTTGACTTCCTTTGCTTTTTCAGGGATGTCCGTCTGATCGGCTGAGTCTGTTGTTCCGCCCTGTTCTGCCTTGGCGGATTCTTTTTCTAGCTGTGCTTGTAGGACTTTTAGCTCTTCAACGAGCGCTTTCAATTTCACGACTCGCTCGTTTCCCTTGATAGCTTCCTGTTCATTCTTCATATCCTCTTGAAGTGAAGAAGGCACGGCCGCGTAGATGTCCCTCACGCGGACTACTGCGACGCGAGGTGCTGCAAGTGCCGAGAGGAAACAGGAAAAGAAGATGAGGAGAGTCGCTGAGAGCGGAGTCATAACGACGCAGAGAGTGAAGGAGCCACTCGCTGTTGTAAATCTCAGATATTTAATCAGCGTTAATAAAAAGCGACCATTTGATAATTATTTAGCGCTCGGCATGAAAATTGCGCTATGGTCACCACGATTTTGTAACATTATGCCTAAAGTTCGCCTTGCCGGAACCGTTCGTGGAGAGAGAGACCCTAACCGGGAAATTCGCGCCCGCCTTCTATACAGCCTTTTTAGCAAAGGCTGGGATATCTACAATTCCAACGGGGATCAACGAATCTCACTCTCGAATATCGAGCGGAAAATCATCGAGTCCGAAGCGTTTGTCTTTACCCCGGGAGCGACGCTTGAAGATATATTTAAAGCAGTCTCCATTTTCGTGGGCTACCAGACGCTTGATATTCATCTCGCGGGGAAGCCAACGGTGTTATTAAACTCAGACCATTCATGGGCTCCTCTTTTCTCACTGCTCTCGCATCTTAATCAACTTGGCACCGTCCGCCAAGATCACACTGAATATCTGCTCTTGGCGGATTCTCCTGAAGAAGTTCTGACGTTATTGGAATCCGCTCGCACCAAGGGGATTCCCAGTGTGGGACGGGAAAAGACAGGAGCTATTTCCGGAGGTTCCTTCGAAACTCCATTGCCCACTGATCACGAAGGCAGCGTCTGCGTTTTCTGCTCCGCATCGATGGAGGATCCCGCGTATTTGAACGATGGCTACGAGCTAGGTAGGCTGCTCGCGGTGAATAAGCTCGGCTGTGTTTCCGGCGCTGGAAGTTCTGGAATCATGGGCGAAGTCGTCCGTGGTTCTGTGGATGCTGGCGGCTGGACGGCGGGCTCAAATGTCCCGCACATCATTGAGCTTGAGGGACTTCCGGAGGGGCTTTCGACATTCTGGTTGCAGCCGGACATCTATACCCGCATGGAAGTCATGATCCAGCACTCGGACTCTTTCGTGATCTTCCCTGGTGGCTCCGGGACTGTGCAAGAGATGCTGGCTCTGATGATTTTCAAAAATCAGGGTCATCCCTCGATGATCGGAAAACCGGTGGTGATTTTCAATCGCTTGGATGCTAACGGTGTGCGTTTCTGGGATCCTCTTATCGAGATGCTTTCAAATTGGTGCTACGATGGGGAATTTGTCGTCGTGGACGATTTAGAGGCCTTGGTCCCGACGATCAAAAAGCTAAGTATTTCTTCAATACCGTTGATGTCATAAGCCACGTGCCCGGAATCCTACCGCTTGCCAAGTGCAGGTTATCATTGTTAGACATTCAATCGTGAACGTCGGAATCCTCGTAAACCCAGTCAAAGCAGGAGCCATTTCTACACTTGATGCGCTACGGGCCGCCTTGGAGGCCCATGGTTGTAAAGCGATCCTGGATATGGAAGCTGCGGCACTCGTCGGTGAATCCGGTGGTATTCCCGCCACAGAATTCTCCGATCAAGTGGACATTGCGGCCGTGCTAGGTGGTGATGGGACCATGCTCAACGCGCTTCTGCGCTTGGGAAATTTTCCGAAACCTGTGGCTGGCATCAATATCGGCACGCTCGGCTTTCTCACCAGTTGCACGGATGACGAACTTGATTTTTTTGCCCGCAGCGTCTCGCTTGGAAATTATACGACCAGTCCACGCACACTTTTAATAGCGACCATCTTATGCCCATCTCGCCCTCCGCAGGCGTTTATCGCGCTCAACGAAGTCACCCTCACCCGCGGAGAAACTGGCCGACTCGTCTCGCTGCGGGCCACCGTTAATGGCGAGCTGCTCAACGACTATCGCGCAGATGGTCTCATTGTTGCAACTCCCACAGGCTCTACGGCCTACTCACTTTCAGCCGGAGGACCCTTGAT
The DNA here is from genome assembly GCA_041753275.1 of Akkermansiaceae bacterium. Classification (GTDB taxonomy): domain Bacteria; phylum Verrucomicrobiota; class Verrucomicrobiia; order Verrucomicrobiales; family Akkermansiaceae; genus Luteolibacter. The sequence continues at coordinate 68,352 of JBGSUW010000042.1, forward strand.
CTCACCGAATGCTGCCGTTTTTGTAATCACTCCCATCTGCCCTCACAGTCTCAGTCAGCGCTCTCTGATCCTCGAAGATAATTCCATCATTACACTGTCTTCAGAGGACCATGATGGCGGGCCAATGATTTTTACCGTTGATGGACGAGACACGATTCGCATCGAGCCTGTCGATCTCGTAGAAGTGAAAAAAGCGCCACATTCCTTCCATCTACTTCGCTTACAAGATCGCTCATTCTATCAAGCACTGCGCCAAAAACTAGGATGGCAAGGGAGCACGACGCCTATTTAAAGCGACTGTTTTAATAAGGTGAGTTGGAGTTTGTGAATAAGGGTGTCTCTTGCCGCTAAAGCCTTGATAGCCAAGTGCTTCTGTTCATTCTCATAAAACTTCCTGCCGTCGGAATTTTCGATTAGAATCGGCTCGCAGCCCCAAGCGCTAAGATCGTAAGGGCTAGCCCTCATATCCAATCCTCGCAATTCAAGCGCCAATTCAAAGCAAGTAAGCAGCAACTCGGTCCCTATCCACGGCATCGCTTTGGCCGCCCATTTATAGAGATCCATATTTGCATGAATGCATCCTGGTTGTTCGAAGTCTATTCGTTGTTCAATCGTTGGATTCAAACGATTGTATGAACGGGCGGCTGGCGCGAAATGTCGGAATGCATCGTAATGCGAACAATGGATCGGTCGCGATTCCACCAGCTCATCAATTTCCGCCTGTGGCAAACGAAGGCCAGCCACGGACTCGTGTCGGACTTGCTTGCCGCTGTAAACCATCGCCCATTCGTGGAGTCCATGGCATGCAAAGTTTGGCGGCCGATTGCGGGTAGCGATGAGAAGGTGAAGGATCCAAGTAAGAGATTCCCGGCGCTTGGCAGGCAGCAAATCTGGATCAGCCACTAGAACCCGATTTTTCGCAGAATAACACCGGCCTGTGAAAGGACTGCACGCCTCGGGCAGATCCCATTCGAGACCGATGCCAACTCCAGGGTGCCATTTTTCTAAAAGTGCGATTGGAAAAGGGTAATACTGGAACAGAAAGTCCTCCACTGGATGGATGATTCCCGCGTCTCTGCGCTTACGCGCCGGAAGGGTGTGGCGTTGGGCGAGTTGCTTGTGGTCCCCGAGTCGCTGCGTCCAGGTTGCAATGGGGAGGACGGGAAGGGAAGCGTGAGAAGTCATGCGGTGAAGGGAAAAAAGCACAAACTCAAAGAAATGGCAAAATTTCCCTTGTGAATCTCACCCACCTCAAGTAACTATTCCGCCCCGCGCCGAAAGGCGCATGGTTAAAATCGCGGGATGGAGCAGCCAGGTAGCTCGTCAGGCTCATAACCTGAAGGTCAGAGGTTCAAATCCTCTTCCCGCAACCAATGAAAGCCGTTAACTCTTAGTGAGTTAGCGGCTTTCTCCTTTGGTGGGATGAAAAGTCATTCTTTTCCCCTTTGCCGATGGATTCTTCCCCTGCACGGGCGTGCGTGTGATGGACTCGGATCGTGGTTTGCGGTATATTTTGGCAATCCCGTCCGACTGGAGCTACCATCGAGATGATACGCTCTAGATGTGTGCAGATGCGGTTCTTCCTTTCCCTTTAGGATCAGATTGTTAACGTGGCCTAACCTTATGAAGCCCAGCCCGCGCCTAACCAGCAACTTCGCTTATTTACAGTCGCACGACGAGCAGCTTCTACGCCTGGGTATGCTTGCGGAACAATATTTCGCCAACGATCCGAATACCTGTCTTCTAAAACTGCGGCAGTTGTCTGAAGTCCTCGCCCAGCTGGTGGCATCCAACGTCGGCATCTTGGATCGGCCGGAAGACAGTCAATTTGAACTTCTCAGTCGTCTCAAAGACCACGGCATCCTCCTCAACGAGATTCACCAGCTCTTTAGTGAAGTTCGTCGCACGGGGAATTCCGCCAACCATGCGCTCGCAGGCGATCACAGCACCGCCTTGGCGACGCTCAAGATCGTGTGGCAGATCGCTGTCTGGTTCCACCGCACTTTCAAGGACGCGAATTTCAAATCAGGTCCGTTCATACCGCCCCAGCCGCCGGCGAACGAAACGGAAGAACTCCGCACTGAGCTGGAAATCCTCTCCAGCGAATTGGCTCAATACCAAGCGGCTCATCATGAGAAAGACCAGATGCTCGACGCGATGGAAGCGGAGCTCAAGGCCGCTAAGGACGATCAGACTTTCTGGGAGGCTATGGCCGCCGAAGTTGAGGAAGAAAAGACAGCTCTCCAGCAGCGTCTCGCCGCCAAACAAACTGCCGCCTCCACCCAGACTTCAAAAGCCGTTGCGTCCATCGTCAAAGCATCCGCCAAGGCAGCTTCCCAAATCCACCTCGATGAAGCCGAGACCCGCCTCCTTATCGACGAGCAACTCCGCGATGCGGGCTGGCTCGCTGATTCCGTAAACCTCCGTTATTCCAAAGGAACCCGCCCCGAGAAGGGCAAGAACATAGCAATTGCTGAATGGCCGACCACATCTGGCCCCGCCGACTACGTTCTCTTCGTAGGTCTCACGCCGATGGCGCCCGTCGAGGCGAAGCGCAAGAACGTCGATGTCTCGTCTGCCCTCCAGCAAGCCAAGCGGTACAGTCGCGGTTTTCAACCCTCCGAGGAAACTCTGATTCATCCAGAAAACTGGGGAGCCGAGGGAGAGTTCCGCCTGCCTTTCGTCTTCTCCTCCAATGGCCGACCTTACCTTCGCCAGCTTTCTACCCGCAGCGGGATTTGGTTCTGCGACCTCCGCCGACCGGACAATCTCAGCGACGCCCTCCAAGGCTGGTTCTCACCCGAGGGCCTCACCGCCCTTCTCAAGCGCGACGAGCAAGCCGCCCATGATCAACTCGCCACCGAAACCTTCGACTACGGTTTTACCATCCGGTTCTATCAGAAAGATGCCATTCTAGCCACCGAGGACGGCATCAGCAGGGGACTGCGCGAACTTCTGATCGCCATGGCCACCGGCACTGGCAAGACCAAGACTTGCATCGCCCTCGTTTACCGGCTTCTCAAAACCAAGCGTTTTCGTCGCATCCTCTTCCTCGTTGATCGCTCCGCACTTGGCGAACAGGCGGCGGATTCTTTCGAGGAAACGCGGATGGAGAGCCTACAGACATTCAAAGACGTTTTCGGCATTAAAAGAATCGACGAACAAAAGCCCGATTCCGACACCGCTGTCCACATTGCTACGATTCAAGGCATGGTCCAGCGCGTCCTCTATTCCTCCGAAGGGACTACGCCACCCGCCGTGGACGATTACGACTGCATCATCGTCGACGAATGTCACCGCGGTTACCTGCTTGATCGCGAACTCTCAGAGACCGAGCTCACCTTTCGCAGCTACGAAGACTATGTTTCAAAGTATCGCCGCGTGCTAGATTACTTCGCCGCCGTGAAGATAGGCCTCACGGCTACCCCCGCGCTCCACACCTCTCAGATCTTCGGTCCTCCTATTTACAGTTATAGTTACCGCGAGGCGGTGATCGATGGGTTTTTGGTGGATCACGAACCACCCTACAAAATCATTACCGACCTATCAGAGATGGGTATCATCTGGAAGAGTGGTGACGAGGTGGCCGTTTACAAGAACGACACCACTGAGGTGGAGTTTTTCAACACCCCTGATGAAATCAAAGTCGAGATCGAGCAATTCAATCGCAAGGTTGTCACCGAGGCCTTTAACCGCGTCGTTTGCGAAACCCTCGTCAAGGAAATCGATCCCGGCTCGTCTCAAAAGACACTCATCTTCTGCGCTACGGACGTCCACGCCGATCTTGTTGTGACCCTACTCAAGACCGCTTTCAAAGAAGCCTATGGCACCGTGGACGACGATGCAGTCATCAAGATCACCGGCACCGCCGACAAGCCACTCAAGCTGATTCGCCGCTTCAAGAACGAGGTCCTTCCCAATGTGGTTGTCACCGTGGATCTTCTCACCACCGGAGTGGACGTGCCGAGCATCTGCAATCTTGTTTTCCTGCGCCGCGTCAACAGCCGCATTTTGTTCGATCAGATGATGGGCCGCGCCACGCGCCTTTGTCCTGAGATTGGCAAAGAGGCCTTTCGCATTTTCGACGCCGTTGGCATCTACGAATCCATCCAAGGCATGACCGCCATGAAGCCGGTTGTCGTCGACCCGTCCATCAGTTTCACCCAGCTCACCCGAGAAATTGCCGATGCACCCAGCGAGGAAGCTCGCGCCTTGGTCCGCGACCAGCTCGTCGCCAAGATTCAGCGTAAAAAGCGGCACCTCAGCGAGAAAGCGAAAGAGGATTTCGAGATAGCGGCTGGCATGACTCCGGATGCCTTCATCGAAAAACTCCGCGAAATGCCGCTCCCGGAAGTCGCATCTTGGTTCATCGCAAACCCCGACCTCGGCGAAATCCTCGATCGCAAAAACAACGGCCCTTCCGCACCGGTCTTCATCTCCTCTCATGAGGATCATTTCCGCGAAATGAAGCAGGGATATGGCGACAGTAAAACGCCCGAGGATTATATCGAGTCCTTCAAAAAATTCATCAATTCCAAGGGCAACGAAATCCCTGCTCTCGTCACCGTCGTCACCCGTCCGCAAGAACTCACTCGCAAACAACTCCGCGAACTCCAATACGAGCTCGATAAAGCTGGATTCTCCGAGACTACGCTCAAAAGTGCTTGGCGTGATACGACCAATCACGAAATTGCCGCCTCCATCATCGGCTACATCCGCCAAGCTGCTATCGGCGATCCCTTAGTCTCATTCTCGGATCGTGTGGATCGTGCGCTACAAACCATGTTCGCCTCGCGCGCCTGGTCACAGCCGCAGCGCGAATGGCTCAAAAAACTCGCCTCCCAAACCAAAGCCAATCACCTCGTCGATCGCGAGGCCATCGACGATCCCATCCTCCTCTTCAAGCGCGAAGGCGGCGGCTTCAACCGTCTCAATAAAATCTTCGATGGCAAGCTCGACCAAGTTCTAAAACACTTCAATGATTCCGTCTGGCCGCAGGCGCGGTGAATTTTCGCATAATATGCAGAAACCGCATACAAATGCCACCAAAGTGAATACATCCTCCTCTACGCCCATAGAATTTGTGAATTCTTATGCACATTATCCCCCGTATTCTAACCAGTCTTACCACTCTCGATCTCGCTTCCTAATCAAGATTCACACCGGCGAATAATTCGCCATCTCAGCATCTACCCTTCCAATGTCAGTTCACCAATTCGTTGAAGTCCTCCACAAAAGTCATTTAGACAATGGTCAAATGGTATATTATGCAAAGACGCCGACTCGGCGGAGAGTTGAGTCTTTGATGCCCGCTACTCCATTCATCTTTGAGTATTTTCTCTATAACTCGATTTACCAATACGATTGGAAACGCACCGACCAGAATTCAACACTTCTCGTGCATCCAAGAAACCAGAACGGACACCCTCGCCTCAGAGAGTGGGAGCAGCAGGACAAACTTTTAGAGTATCTCCAAGAACGTTCGACCGAGAACCCAAGGATTATTCAGCGCGCATTCGCTCCATTCAAGTTTTTGGATGATCTCGAAGGGCAGTGGACAGAAATCGATTCGGATAACATTCTTTCGGAGGACGACGGCCGAAAATTCTTCGGTGCGGTGCGAGAATTGAAGGCGATTCTTCTCACTGGTATCTCAGAGGATGTGATTGAAGTTTTCTTCGAAAATCTTAAAACTTGCCGTGAATTCGTTGGTAAAGTTCGGAATAACATCTTCCACGGAGCTAAATCTTTATCTCAAATCTGGAGCGAGCACCAAAGAAGAAGGATCGAACTCTATCACCTCCTGATTCAGTCGCTCAACTCGCTCTTCTTTCTAACCCGCGAACATATTGATAGCGTCGCTTCCGACCGAGTAATCTCTCCCGTCTATCTTCCTTCAGGGTCAGAAAAAGACACTCTCCTATCGACTGAGATCCTCGAGCTTCAGTTAGAAGGGCTAATGAAACAGGAAGATTCCACATTGATTGCTTGGGCAAACGAACTTCTAGCTCCCCTGAGAAATGCCGGTGAACCATCCGGAGCTCTATTCTATCCCTCTGCCGGATGCGATATCATTACCCCATTCCTGATCGGCTTGCCTTTCTGCAGCGAGTTCTATTTTTATGACAAGGGCAGTGCATCCGGTTGGGAAAAAGCTCTCAAGCGTTTGCGTGAAATCCTTGGAAATCCCAGCGGTTTCATCGTGCCTAAAATCCCAACACGAAGCTTCGAGATCGAATTTGAATACGCAGGGGTGAAACGTCGCATCTTCCACCGGAAGGCTGACAATGAAGAGTTTTTAAAAACGTCCTCACGACTCTCCTTTTTCTTTCACCGCGGCGACAGTATGGGAGAAGGGGGAGCTGACCAACCATGGGACGGCGCATGGTTTGAGCGATGGCAGAAAATGATTCCCGAAGGAGAATCCTGCGCCGTTCTCTCCGATGGAATTCCTTATGGTTTCCACAAGAATCTCGCTAGTCGACTCACCAAGCACGAGACTCTCTGCCGCACTCCACACAGTGGGCCCTATCACTGCGGCATCATCCACCACAACCACTGATCACTCAGCATCTCAACCTTTCAACCTTTCAACCTTTCAGCCTTTCAGCTTTTACCTCCACCATGCCCACCCACGACATCGTCCAGAAACTCTGGAACCTCTGCAACGTCCTCAAGGACGACGGTGTGACCTACCACCAATACGTCACCGAGCTCACCTACATCCTGTTCCTTAAAATGGCGGAGGAAACCGGCACCGAGGACCAGATCCCCGCCGGCTACCGCTGGGCGGATCTCGAAGCCCAGTCCGCGCCCGATCGCCTCCAGTTCTACAAGCTCGCCCTCATCCACCTCGGCGGCGAAGGCTCACGGCTGGTGAAGGAAATCTTCGCCAACGCCTCCTCCTTCATCAAGAAGCCCGCCACGCTTTCCACCCTCATCACCGAGATCGATAAGCTCGATTGGTATTCCGCCCGCCGGGAAGGGCTTGGCGATCTCTACGAAGGCCTCTTGGAAAAGAACGCCAGCGAGGTGAAATCCGGTGCTGGTCAATATTTCACCACCCGCCCGCTCATCGATTCCATCGTCGCACTGATGCAGCCGACCCTCGATGACAGCATCCAAGACCCCGCCGCCGGCACCTGCGGTTTCCACATTTCTGCCAATCACTACCTACGCGAGCACAACGACTTCGACTCCCTCTCCGAGAAGCAGCAGAAAAAATACCGCGACGGCACCTTCTTCGGCATGGAGCACGTGCAGGACACCCACCGCCTCGCGCTCATGAACCTCATGCTCCATGGCATCGAGGGCGGTATCCAATACGGCGACACCCTCTCCGAAGACGGCGCGGCCCTGCCCAAGACCAGCCTCATGCTCACCAATCCACCCTTCGGCACCAAGAAGGGCGGCGGACTGCCCACCCGCAGCGATTTCACCTATCCCACCAGCAACAAGCAATTCTGCTTCCTCCAGCACATCTACCGCTACCTGCTTCCCGGCGGACGTGCCGCCGTCGTCCTGCCGGACAACGTCCTGTTCGAGTCCGGCATCGGCAAGGACATCCGCCGCGACCTGATGGACAAGTGCAACCTCCACACCATCCTCCGCCTGCCCACCGGCATCTTCTACGCCCAAGGCGTGAAAACCAACGTCCTCTTCTTCACCCGCGGCAAAACCGAAAAGGCCAACACCCACGAAGTCTGGGTCTATGACCTCCGCGCCAACATGCCGCAATTCGGCAAACGCACCCCGCTCACCCGCGAGCATTTTTCCGACTTCGAAAAAGCCTTCGGCAAAGACCCGCAAGGCAATCCCGCCGCCCTGAAAAAACGCAAGGACAGCGGCGAATCCGGCCGCTTCCGCAAATTCACCCGCCAGTGGATCGCCGAGCGCGACGACTCGCTCGACATCTCTTGGCTCAAGGACGACAACGCCGAATCCAGCGCCGACCTCCCGGAACCCGCCGTCCTCGCCACCTCCGCCATGGAGGAAATGGCAGCCATCATGGAAGACCTCCGCGGCATCCTATCAGAGCTTGGTGAGGAGGTAGAGGCGTGAGCAACCTCGGTTGGGACAGCGTGCGACTAGAAGACGTTGCGGTGAAGGTAGGCAGTGGATCTACTCCACGTGGAGGAGCGGCAAACTACAAGAAGACAGGTACACCGCTCATTCGATCAATGAACGTCGTGTTCTTTGGGTTCAAACCGGACGGCCTTGCCCATATTGATGACAATCAAGCAAAGGCATTAAAGAGCGCTACAGTCAGCAAAGGTGACGTCCTTCTTAACATAACGGGAGCCTCGATCGGCCGAGTAACGATCGCACCTCCTGAAATGGACGGCGCTCGTGTCAACCAGCACGTTTGCATAATCAGAACATCACCCGCCGTTGATACTCGATTCCTAAACGCTTACCTTTCTTCTCCAAAGATTCAGCAGTTCATTTTTGGCGAAAACTATGGCGTGACTCGGCAAGCACTCACAAAACAGCAAATTCTTGATTTCAATATACCACTTCCACCACTCGCCGAGCAGAAGCGGATCGCGGACAAGCTGGAGGCGGTGCTGGGGCGGGTGGACGCCTGCCGCGCCCGCCTCGACCGCGTCCCCGCCCTCCTCAAACGCTTCCGCCAATCCGTCCTCGCCGCCGCTGTGTCTGGCAAGCTGACGGAAGAGTGGAGAGAAAAAAATGCGGACGTGATCGATGCTGAGGCTTCATTAGTCGCCGCCGAATCGACTAAATCCGGAAGACTCCGTGTCCAGAAAGCTGACGCTCCCTTAGACGCAATCGACCTGTTTCAAGTTCCGCCAAAATGGAGTTGGGTGAAGAACCATCGCCTTGCAATCGACTCGAATACTGCAATCTGCGCCGGCCCATTTGGAACTATCTTCAAGGCCAAGGATTTCAGGGATTCGGGTATACCAATTATCTTTCTTCGTCACGTTGCCGAAGGAAGGTATCTCACCAGAAAGCCCGGCTTCATGGACAAAGCTGTTTGGAAAGTCCAACACCAGGAATATTCCGTCCACGGTGGAGAACTCCTTGTAACGAAACTTGGCGACCCTCCAGGAACGGCCTGCATCTATCCCGAAGGCATCGGCGTCGCAATGGTTACACCCGACGTGATGAAGATGGATGTCGATCAGCGGGTGGCACTTCCGCTCTTCCTGATGTATTTCTTCAACTCCCCCCTTTGCAAAGACCTTGTTGGGCAGATGGCCTTTGGTGTGACTCGATTGAGGATCGATTTGACGATGTTCAAGAACTTCCCAATCCCGCTTCCACCACTCCCCGAACAACAAGAAATCGTCCGCCGAGTCGAAGACCTGTTCGCCTTCGCCGACCGGATCGAAGCCCGCCTCGCCACCGCGCAAAAGACCGTCGAGCGCCTCACCCCCGCCACCCTCGCCAAAGCCTTCCGCGGCGAACTCGTCCCCCAAGACCCCAACGACGAACCGGCATCAGCACTTTTGGAACGTCTCCGCAGCCAACCCGCGAGCCCCACAACCAAGCCCGCCCGCAAGGTCTTGCCCGTCAGAATCAAGCATTGAAATATTACTTAAAGGATCTAAACTACCTTTTCGATCACCCAAGTGGCTCAGCGTAAATACACAGCAACAACACAGCGACGCCTTTACACGAAGGCGGGGGATTGTTGTGCCTACCCTAATTGCCCTGAAAGGTTATTGATCAAAGAAGGCTACCTCGCTGACATTTGCCATATTGAGGCACTAAACCCAGATGGCCCACGTTACAACAGCGCCACAGAAATCACTGATGATGTCCGCAATGCTGAGCCCAATCTCATACTGCTGTGCAAGAATCATCACTACATCATTGATCGTAAGGATGAAAATGCTGAACCTTATTACAGCACCGAGCAGTTGAAAGCGATGAAGCGTGCTCACGAGGAGGTGGTGGAATCACAACGTAGCAAATTCACCCGAGCCAAGGAGCCGTCGATCCTCGCAGGTATTGTTCGCGAACTAAGCATCACACGACACGATTTCCCTCCGGGGAAAGTGACTCTACCCTTCACTATCGACGAGAAAATCAGCTTCAACGATGTTGAACGCCACCGTGGGATCATTGAAAAATATGCCCCTTATGCCCAGGTTTATCTAGACAAGCTATACAATGAACTCGAGGCAACCCAGCTGGAGACTGTCCTCTCTGTTCTAAACGATCTTTACTTAATGAGTAAGAGAAGCGGCCAAAATGCTGACGATACTCTGGATCTAGTTCAAGATCGATTGATTGATCGTCTCAGCCGGGAAGGAGCGTTGGAATATTCCGAAGACCTCGAAACGTGTAGCAGAATCGTGATAGTGGACGGCTTTATGCGCTGCAAAATTCTGGAGGAGCCGACATCGTGATCATCAACCAAGACATCAAGCCCGAGAAGCAAGCCTACTACGTGGGTTCCAAGATTCTAAGTCATCTCAACGGACTGCCTTCCGGCCCGATCAATACAAGCGAACTGTTCGTCAATGTAAACCAAGGTGAGAAAGTTAGCTACCATGCATTTTCAATGGCACTAAACTGGCTTTTTCTTCTCGGAGCGCTGGATCACAAGGAAGGAGAAGTTATCAAATGTTTTTGAAATCAATCAGCATTAATGGCAACGAAGGACTCATTCGGAAAATCGATTTCAAAATGGGTGTTAACCTGATTGTCGATAATTCTCAAGGTGAGGCCGAATCTGGCAACAACGTGGGCAAGACAACGATTCTCCGACTCATCGACTTTTGCCTCGGAGGTAGTGGCGAGAATATCTTCAAAGATCCAGAATTCAAGACGACTGCATCAATAAAAGGTTTTTTGATCGAGAAAGAAGTGCTTTTGACACTTGTCTTGGTAGAATCACTGGAAGCACCGGATTCACCGTCAATTACAATCGAGCGCAACTTTCTCTCCAGCTCTGAAAGGATCGTTCGTATCGACGGAGAAAAGTATGCGTTAACGGGAGATCATAGCTTCGCTCAGCAACTCTCGGAGAGAATCTTCCATTGCGAAGAGACGAAGCCAAGTTTCCGTCAGATCATTGCAAAAAACGTTCGCGACGAAAAAAGTAGGCTGAATAACGTTCTGAAAGTTCTCCATCCGACCACGACAGCTGTAGAGTATGAGGCTCTGTATCAGTTCTGGTTCGGTGTGCACACCGATGAAGGAGCTGCTTATCAGAAAATTAAAGAACTTTCCCGAAAACAAGAGGCCTATCAGACCCAACTCGCCAGGGAGTTTGATATTACAGAATTTTCGATCATTGATGACCTTGGGCAATCAATTTCCGCGCTTAAACAGAGAAAGAATGATTTGGATTTGGAAGAGGGCTACCAGAGGCAACTCGACGAGTTCGACCGAATCAAGGCAGAACTAACTCGAACGGCCACGCAGCTAAGTGCCGTTCAACTCCGCAGAGATCTTATCGAAGATAGTGCTCGTGCACTTAATGAGGATTTTTCTCGCGTTTCCACCGAGGAAATCAAGAGGCTCTACGATGATGCGAAACTTTTACTTCCGTCAATTCAACGGACTTTCGAAGAGAGTGTAGCGTTTCATAATGAAATGGTGAAGAACAAGTTGGCATTCATTACCAAAGAACTACCAAGTCTATCAAAGCAGGAACGAGATCTCAAGCGCAGGCTTTATCAATTTGAAGAAGAGGCTAATCGGTTCAAATCCCTTTTCCAAAAGGAAAAGACGTTGATTGCACTGGAAAAAATTAATCATGATCTCCAAACCCAAATTGAAAGACACGCAAGACTCAGTGAACAGAAACGCATTTGGGACGCATGCATAAGTGAGACACATCGATTAAAGACACAGTGCGAAAAGCATGCAAAAAAATCAAATTCATTAAACGAGCAAATCGATGATAATCTCCAACGACTCAATAAAATACTCAAAAGAATCTCCCTAGAGCTTTACGGTGAGCAATACAAATTAGTTAGAAGAGAAGTTGACGATAAAGGAAGGCCTCTCGAGTTTCTTCAATTTGAGCTTCTCGGCGTAACCACGAATCCGGGAACCGGCGAAAAAAAAGGCCAGATCACGGCATTTGACTTGGCCTATATTGATTACGCGGAAGAAATGGAAATACCTCACCTGAATTTCATTTTACATGATCAGATCGAAAATATCGACGGACGACAAATCGTCACGATTCTTGAAAAGCTAGTTCCGACTATCAATTGCCAATATGTTGCGCCCATTCTACGGGATAAAGTACCAGCGGGAATTGATCTCGCGCACTACACGATTATCGAACTTTCTAAAGAAGATAAACTTTTCAAATATTGAGGGGTGGTCTTTTCGAGTATGAAAACGCCATTGAAGATGTTCCTCCACTGCCCCACGCTCCCCGAACAACAAGAAATCGTCCGCCGAGTCGAAGACCTGTTCATCATCGCCGACCGGATCGAAGCCCGCCTCGCCACCGCGCAAAAGACCGTCGAGCGCCTCACTCCCGCCACCCTCGCCAAAGCCTTCCGCGGCGAACTCGTCCCCCAAGACCCCAACGACGAACCGGCGTCCTTTCTTCTTGAGCGCCTGCGCGAGAAGCAGTCCGCCCATCCGTCCCCGTCAGTCTCCGTCAAGCGCGGGAAGAAAAAGTAAATCCCCTTTTCGCAATCCCCGCTTTAAAGTCTCTCCCGGCGCGAAGTCCAGCAACCCGACCTTCTCCAATTCGCTCTCGATTATTCTCCCTCCATACAATTATCATGCCAACCATGACCGCAGCGGAGCTTAAAACGTTAATTTCCTCAGGTGAGACCTTTCGGATCGAGTGCACCCGCTCCACAACCAACGTGGATAAATTCAGGGAAGCCATTTGTTCTTTTTCCAATGATTTACCCAGAAGCCAACTCCCGGGGTATCTCATCATTGGCCTCGACGAGGCAGACCCCCAATTTCGACTACCCATTACCGACCAATTGCAGCAGGATTTTGCAGCCTATCGTTCTGATGGGCAAATCATGCCGCAACCCAACCTGAATGTCCAAGTCCACCCTCACCCTGAGGGGGGGGATGGCGAGGTGCTTGTGGTCGAAGTCTTCCCTCATGATCTCCCTCCTGTGCGATACAAGGGCCGCACCTGCATCCGCATTGGCCCACGTAAGGACTACGCTTCACCAACCGAGGAGCGCCAGCTCATGGAACGGCGCACAACCAACTTCCGCACCTTTGACGCCACACCGTGTCCCGAAGGCAACCTTTCGCGACTCGACCTCAATTTTTTCACTTCGACCTACCGCCCACAAGCGATCGCGAGGGATGTCATCGATGAGAATGGAAGGGATCTCTCCGAGCAACTGGCGGCATTACGCTTTTATAACTTGGCGCGCAACTGCCCGACCAATGCCGGGATGCTCGTATTTGCATACGATCCCCTCGACTTCTTCCCGGGTTCGACGATTCAGTTCGTGGAATACGACGGACTAACTCTTGGAGATGATGTTCTTTCTGAGAAGCGATTCGCGGGCAATCTAGTCTCTATACTCACCGAACTCGATGGCTTCCTAAGGGGCCGTTTCACGCAGAAACCGCTGCGTTCCACTGAACTTACCGAGATAACCATCTGGGATTTCCCCCCCGATGCCGTGCGGGAGCTTCTCATGAATGCCGTCTTGCACCGGAACTATGAATCGAATAGTCCTATCCGTTTCTATCAATTCGCAGACCGCATCGAGATCCAAAATCCAGGAGGACTCTTCGGTGACGCTACGCCAGAGAATTTTCCCCGCGCGAATGACTATCGGAACCCCATCTTGGCCGAGGCGATGTATAACCTCGGCTACGTCAACCGGTTCGGGCGGGGAGTTACTCGTGCCCAACGCATTTTAGCTGAAAATACAAGCCCGGAGGCCACCTTCGATTTTCAACAAAACTTCTTCCTAGCCATCATCCCCAAACATCCTAACAGATGAAATCGATCGTATTTTTCAACAATAAAGGTGGAGTCGGCAAAACTACTCTACTCTACCATTTAGCTTGGATGTTTTCTGAGATGGGAAAAACCGTGGTCGTCGCCGACCTTGATCCCCAAGCAAATTTAACCTCCATGTTTCTCCCTGAAGAAGAATTGGAGAAACTTTGGGATCCTGATAACGAACAACACCAGAGTATCATGTCTGCTCTCCGCCCCATCGTGCGTGGATTGGGAGACATCAACCCCGCCCCAATACGGAAGTTAACATCCCGCTTGCATTTAATCCCCGGTGATTTAGAGCTTTCCAATTTTGAATCCAATCTCTCCGAAGCTTGGGGGAAATGTCTGGATCGACAGGAGCCCGCATTCCGAGCCACTAGCGCCTTCCACCGCGTCGTTAGGAATGCCGCAGACGATTTGAAGGCAGATATTATCCTCTTAGATGTTGGGCCGAACTTTGGTGCCATCAACCGAGCTGCACTCATCGCGGCCGATCATGTGGTCGTCCCTTTGGCTCCGGACCTTTTCTCCATTCAAGGATTAAGGAACCTAGGGCCGACCTTGGTCAAATGGAGAGACGAGTGGGAAGATCGAAAGAAACGCAATCCAGCAGAAGACCTGCCACTCCCTCAAGGTGCCATGGTTCCCGCTGGTTATGTCGTGCTTCAATTCGGGATTCGTGATAATCGGCCGGTCAAAGCCTATGAGAAATGGGCTCGACGCATCCCTTCGACCTACAACGACTGCGTTCTCAATCGAAATAACCAGCCAAGCTTGGCTTACGGTGAAGACGAACATTGCCTAGGACTACTGAAACACTACCGAAGCCTGATGCCGCTGGCCATGGAAGCCCGCAAACCCATCTTTCACCTGAAACCCTCAGATGGTGCAATTGGCGCCCATACGTACGCCGTCAAAGAATGTGAGGAAGACTTCCGGACGCTGGCCGATAACATTCTGAAAAGTATCGGTGATTAAGCGCATCACTCCAAAGATCCACTCTCCTCTAAATAAAGCGCGGTCATCATCCGAAAAATGCAAATTCTGACACTGTTTCGGCCTTTTAAGGATTTGGATGCCCTACCACGGAAGTGTATCATAGATCGTTAAGAAATTGAAGCACCTCGACACTTTCCTCGGAATCACCTTTTTCGCTTCCGAATACTCGACTTCCGGGTTGGAACCGCCAAGTGAAACATGAGTCATTGCGGGATTTATTACCGTAGGATTTAGCGATCCTCACAGGTTGGCATCTCTAGTCTTGCATGTCTTCGTCTGTGTCTCGAAGCTCTCGGCACACGATTATGCAGTTGCTCGAATTTGAAAAACCCGCCGCCGAATTAGAACGCGAGCTTGAAAAACTCCGCACTAAGTCCAATTCGCAAAATATCGACATGTCTGCGGAGATCTCCACCATGGAAGCAAAGCTGGCGGAGACGCGGGCGAAGATTTATAAAAACCTAACCCCGTGGCAGCGGGTGCAGATCGCCCGCCACACGAACCGCCCTTTCATGCTCGATTATGTTTCGCTCGCATTCACCGATTTTGAGGAACTGCACGGGGATCGGCACATCGGCGATGATGCGTCGATGCCGGGTGGCTTTGCGCGGATCGGCGAGCAGCGGGTGATCGTGATCGGCCATCAGAAAGGCCGTGATACAAAAGAGAATCTCAAGCGGAATTTCGGCAGCGCGCATCCCGAGGGTTATCGCAAGGCGATGCGGTTGATGAAAATTGCGGAAAAATTTGGTTTGCCCGTGATTACGATGATCGATACGCCGGGTGCTTTCCCTGGAATTGGCGCGGAGGAGCGCAATATTGCGGAAGCCATTGCTTACAATTTACGGGAAATGATGTTGCTGAAAGTGCCGGTGATCGCGGTGGTGTTAGGTGAGGGTGGCTCAGGCGGGGCGCTGGGGATTGGGGTGGCGGATCGGGTGATTATGATGGAAAATGCCTACTATTCCGTGATCAGTCCGGAGGGCTGTGCGGCGATTCTTTGGAAACACCGCAAGCACGCTCCAGAGGCGGCGGAAGCGATGAAATTGGTGGCACCGGATTTGATGAAGCTTGGCCTGATCGATGGGGTGGTGGATGAGCCTACGGGCGGTGCACACCATGATCACAAGGCCAGTGCGGAGGCTTTCCGGGATAAAATGATTGGATTGATAGATGAACTGAAGGGATTGGATACAAAGGAATTATTAGAACAGCGATATTCTAAATTTCGCAATTTTGGCCATTGGCAGGGGAAGTGATGCCGATGTCGTGGGGAGGACTCTGTAGAAAAAAAGGGCGTGGTCTTGGAGACATTTTTAGAGTTTTGGCATTTAGTGGGTAAGCGTAGTCCCAAGCGCCTTGCGTAGGGTTTTGCTACGGCCGTTTCATAAGTGTCATAGTTTGCAGATCTATGACAGTTATGAAGTCAGGCAGCGGTTCGCTGAGATTTCCCGCTGCGGGCTGCGAGCCAGTTGGCTGGGGTCAACGTGATGGCGTCTTTGGCCAGCATGCCGGGCAGT
>JBGSUW010000043.1:0-9765 GCA_041753275.1 Akkermansiaceae bacterium
AGCCATCGCCCGCCGGGGCCATCGCCGCACTCGCCGCGCGTCACGGTCCCGCCCGGCACTTGGAGCTCGATCTGCTTCGCGCCGACTGGGAAATCGATTTTCAATCGAGCGTCTTCTTCGTTCCAGAAAATGCGGGCATGGATCAGGACCGCCCGCCGCCCGGCTTCGAGATGGCAAGTGAGTTCTGCCTCGGAATTTCCCGCTGCGAATTTGACGACCAGCGCTGAGCGCAAGGGGCCGCGCTCGGTGACCTCGGCTGCGGTGGTGGTCCATCGATGGATGATGGTATTTAAATTGTGCGCCTCGGGTTCATTGTAATGATCGCCCCACGGCCCCCACGGATCTTCGACGGTGATCAATCGCAGTGCGGAAAGCCATGCCGCGTGCTTGCCACCTTCTGCCCCGCTGGCCTTGGCGGTGAGTCGTTCATCACCCACTTTTGCCGCGATGCTAAACCAGCCATTGCTGATCTGAGTTGCGGTGGGGGAGGTGGTAGCAGGAATCAATTTCTTCGGCAACCCAGGCGGCTTGGCTCCCGGCACCCAGCCGAGCGAGACTGCCCGCGCGGTGCGGGCGGGCAGTGTCAGCGGGAAAAGCACCCGTTGCCGCCAGACTAAGAAAGGCAGGAAATTGTTACCAACCGGGAGTCGTTGAAACGGCAGTAATTTGCCATCCGGTCCGCGCATTTCCAAATCGGGAGCTGTAACACCGAAGAGCGGACGGTAATCGAGGCCAGCCTCTAGCTCCACCACGCCAGTCCAAGGCCGGTCAAGCGGATTCCAAAGCACAAAAGGCACTGCTTGCGGGTGTTCACTCGCGGGTGCTGGCGGAACGACGGGTGCAAGTTTCACGGCCATGGAGACCAACGCTTCGCGCTCATGTTCGAGGGCAATGTGGACGATGCCGCGAACCTCGTCGGTCTGTTGATCGAGCGCCTCCTCGGTGCAAGTGGCAGGCAGGATATCGTGAAACGTGTTAAAGAGCAATTTCCGCCATAATTCTGGCGGCAAGGATTTGGCGAGGCCGGCATCTTGGCTAGCGCGCTCGGCACGGATCATCCCGGTCTCGGCGCGGCGGTAGGCATATTTAAATTTCGCCCCCGCAGAAGCCACGCCCCGCAACGCGAAATTCAGCTCGCCCGTGTAATCCGGGACCACCATCCGCCCAGCGCGGATCTCCCGCTCCAGTGCTTGGAAGAACTTGTGCAGCCCGGAATAAACAACATCCACCTCCGGATGTTCGGCAATCCACGTGGTCACATCGTCTAACTGGCGCGCGCTGGGTCCGCCGCCATGATTCCCAAGTCCGAAAAATACCGCAGCATGGGCACGGCCTTTCATTTGCGCCCATGCGAGAGTCTCGTCTAGCCGCTTCGGCACTTCACCGCGCTCGCAGCCATACCAATGCCCATGATTGCGATGCGCCAGGACCCGTCCGCCTCGCGCTCCGTGCCACCAGAAAACATTTTCCTCCGGGAGTCCCAACGGTCCGCCGCCATCTGCCGGCCGACCGAATGCATAGTACTTCAGTCCGGCATCTGCCAAGATATCCGGCAACCCAGCGCTATGACCGAAGCAATCTGCCGACCAACCCGCACGCGCCTTTTTGCCGAAATGCTTTTTAAACCAACCTTGCCCTTCCGCAAATATCCGCCGCAACGTATCTCCGGCAGGAAGGTTCATGTCCGGCTGGAGATAATTTCCCCCTACAATGTCCCAGCGACCTTCCCGAACCAGCGCTTGGATCGCGGAAAACGTCTTCGGGTCACGCACGCGCACCTCCTCGTAGATCAAACTCTCTCCGCGGATGAACGTCATTTCCGGACGCGCCTGCATCAGCTTGACCACGGATCGCACGGTGGCCACGGCCTCAGCCATGCCCTCGGCACGATCCCACAGCCACACCGGATCCAGGTGAGCATTTGCGATGAGGTGCAGCGTGGGTCTGCCGTTCGCAGATGGAGATGGATTTTTTCTCATGAAGATCGTAAGAAATGCTACAATCCGATGACGTCAAGCGCATCATCTTGGCACGACTTTTCCTTAAGAACTGCACGCTAAGACTATTTCATTCAAGGAGCTGTGACTCTCACGCGGGCGAAGCGCTTGCCAGGAGGCGAAACGGAATCCGTGACCACGACACTTTCAAAATCCGGGTCGATA
The DNA here is from genome assembly GCA_041753275.1 of Akkermansiaceae bacterium. Taxonomy (GTDB): domain Bacteria; phylum Verrucomicrobiota; class Verrucomicrobiia; order Verrucomicrobiales; family Akkermansiaceae; genus Luteolibacter. The sequence goes on from JBGSUW010000043.1 coordinate 2,163, forward strand.
CTGGTAGCGATCTCAGTTGACGACGGATCCACGGCGAAGTCGGTCAAATTGCTGCTGAACTCCACGCTATAGGAAACCCCTGATGACTGTATTCCCGCAGCTTTGCGGCGCAGGTAAGTGATCTCCAACTTCCCAGTCCCGGCTTGTTTGCCCACCACCGGTAAGCCGGCGGTGCCATTGAATAATGTGACGTTGGGTATATTAAGCGAACCTTCTTGGCCAGGCCCTGGGCCGAGCATATTGAACGCGAATTTTAACAAATTACTCACGCCATCATTCGCAGGCGTGAGTAGATCTTGTGAACCGTCTGAAGCGAGTGAATTAACGCTGCGGAAATCCGCCAGCGCACTCGATGGAGCTGGGGTGCTCCCTGGAGCGACGGACTCATAGGTGTTCCCAAAACGGAATTCGTCAAACTGGTTTGGCGGATTCAGGGTGCCTGTAGGACTGTTGAAACGAATCGTGTCGATGGGTCCTGCAAATGCGCTGGTGCTATTCACGCTACTTTGTGGGCCGGTCCAATCTTCGGTCAGAGACTTCATATCATCTCCTTTATAGAAACGGATCGATACGGTATCATTTCCCGCCGCCGTCTCGATTTTTCCAGTGATCCATAGAACTTCCGTGCCCGTGATAAATGTCCCCTCAGTGGTTGTAGTGGTGCCACTGAGTGGATTGATCCGAATCTTGCTACCACCAGCGATTCCGATTTGGAAAATTTCTGTCGCACCATTGAAAAATGACAACCCACCACCATTGGCACCGTTGCCGCTAGATTCTAAAGAATAGAGATAACTAAAGTAGCGGACCGTGGGCGTTTGATTAGGAATGCTGGTGGCAAGTGTGCTGAATAATGGAGAGCCTTGGGTGGTGATGAAATTCCCGACGTTGGTAAAGCCTGAGAAAGTATAGGCGCTTGGTAAAGTTCCCTGATCGCCTGCGTTATAGGAAGCCACTGAAGGCGCGGCTCCCGCGGCAGTGGTGGCCCGGATCGCGGCGGGGAAGCCAACATCACCGACTGGCTCAGATGCCGTCCCTTCGAAACTCGTGAACGATAGTAATTCCGCACTCGAACTGGTTATGCTCAATGACAGCACCGCAAAAATTCTGATAACAAATGGGTTTTTGTGTTTCATGGTGAAATGTCGATAAATTGACTTTAAAATCCCGTCAATCATGAAAGCTGAGATTTCGAATTCAGTTAGAACGCTCTCGCATCGCGCGCAACACCATCAAAAGCATTGCGGGACAGATGGCGAGAACGAGAAATGCAGTGCGCAGACCTTCACTTGCAGAGTCCGCCACATAACCAGCCACCCAGGGCATCAGGCCTCCTCCCGCATCTCCGGCTGCGGCTAGCAGGGCGAATAGGCCGGCACCCGCCAGTGGAAAACGCGCCGCAGACAATGACAGCACACCCGGCCAGAGCATGCTCACGGCGCCTCCCGCCACCACGCAGGCGACCAATGCCACCCATGGCCATGGGCTCAATGCCAGCACACCGCAAACCGCGATAGAAAGCCACGCTCCGAAGCGCAAGACCCGCGGCAGATCGATGTGGCCCTCGCGCATTCCAAACCATAAGCGTCCGATGATCATGCCCAGTCCGAAAAGCCCGAACCCGACAAGATCCGCCACCAGCTTGGAATAACCGAGCGCGGTTTGTACATAGGCTGATGTCCATTGCGCCAAAGTTAGCTCCACCGCGCCTGCCAAGAGCATGGCTGCCAGCAGTAGATAAAGCGCCCGCCCACCTGCCAATCTGCGTAGCGAGTGATCCTGATCGCCAGCGCCGAGTGGTGGCAATTTTAAGGAAGCGAAGGCGAGCGTATTTGCCAGCGGCACGAGCGCCCAAGCGATGGTGATCCACGGCCACCATTCCAGCCCACCGAGCCACAGCGCCAAGCCCGTGATCAGAATGACGACCACTTTTCCGATGGGATAGAACGCATGCAGCATCGCCATATCCGCACTCTTCTTTTCTGATGGCACCGCGTTGATCAGCGGGCTGAGCAGGACTTCCAGTAATCCACAACCGATTGAAAACAATACCGTTCCTAGCACTAATCCCGCATACGGATTCTCTAGTAGAAACGGAGCCCGGGCGAAGACCACTAAGCCTAGCGCTGCCATCAAGTTTGCGCCCACAACTAGCGTTTTGATCGGTAGTCGGCTACCCAGCGCTGCACACACCAAGTCCACGATCATTTGAGTGATGAAATTGATCAACACCAAGCGACCGATTTGTTCAAACGTCAGTCCGAACTCCTCGCGCAGCGGGATGAAGAGCAATGGCGTCATGTTGATCACCATGGCTTGGATAAACATTCCCAATTGGCTACATGCGACGATGCGGCGGTAGTGATAAACAGTTGGCTCAGTTGCAGTGAGCATAGTCTGTGATTTATAGTTAGTTAAGCATCGGTTGATAAATCTCCATCGCATTCCCCCGGGTAAACCACTCCAATTTGGCGGCGGATTTCATCCATGATCTCCATGCGCTCGATCGCTTCTGCGGCAGTGAGCAGCGGGCTTTCGGTCAGGTTCAGACGGATGCAGCGCATAGTTTCGTTGGCTTGGTAACAGGCAGAGGGTAGTGGGATTTTCGGCTCGATGACGAGCGGTTCCTGGCCGTCGCGGATGAGGGTGGCACCGTGCGCCCAGGTGAAACCATCGACGTGGATTTTCCCTTTGGTGCCGATGATGACGGCACGATGAGGCGTCTGGGTGCGATTCGCGCAAGATAAGATGGCGAGCCCACCGGACGGATATTTCAAAATCATCGCGGTTTGCTCATCGACGCCTGTTTCGCAGAGAGTCGCTTGCGCAGAAATGCCGGTGGGGCCGAGGCCGAGCGCCATCGTCGCGAAGGCCAGCGAGTAACAACCCACATCGAGCAGGCAGCCACCACGACGTTCCAGAGCGAATTGGCGTTTGGTAGGATCCCACTCGGTGCGGAAGCCGAAATCTGCAATCACTTGGCGCACTTCGCCGATTTGCTGTTCTTCCAACCATGTTGCGACTTGCTGGGTGGCGGGAAGGAACCGCGACCAAAGCGCTTCCATGCAGAAGACGCCTTTTTCCCGAGCCATGGCATAGACCGCCTTGGCCTCGGCGGCAGTGATGGTGAATGGCTTCTCGACGAGGACGGCTTTCCCTTGGCTTAGAACCTCGATGGCATGCTCAGCGTGAAATTGTGGAGCAGAGCAAATATAGACCACATCTACATCGGGATCACGGGCAAGTTTCGTCACATCATCGTAACAATGAGGCACGTTGAATTCCCTACCAAAAGCATCGGCACTTTCCTGATGCCGGGAGGTGACTGCGACTAATTCCGCATCGGGCAATGCGGCGAGGGCTTTCGCAAATTCTTTTGCATAGCCGGTGCCGACGATGCCCCAGCGGATGGCTTCGAGTTTCATGCAATTTTCTATACAAGCGATTTGCCGGCTGGGATGCTCAACACCGCCGCACCATAGGCGGAAAGGGCGAGCTCACCTGAGCAATCGTGACCCGTAAGTAAATCCAGTCCGGCACAATGATGCAGTTGCACCGTCTGCGGCTCACGGCGGAAGTTGAGGAAAAACCAGAACTCTTGCCCATCCGCCGCGATGCGACGTTGCAATGTCACACCCGGCGGCAGGCTGCCTGAGGGAAGGAGCGGACGCACATCATGGCGACGCCAAAGTGCGTCGATGAGCACCGTGCGGAAATCTTGCTCCGAGCGGGCCGCTTGATAGTAAACGAAACCTTTGCCCACTTTGTTCACGGTGAGCGCCGGACGGCCTGCGTAGAAATCGTCACCGTAAGTGGCGAGAACTTCGGCACCTTCGAGATGATTCAGCTCAAGCTTCATGGTGGCTTTAAATTCGCCTTCGATGCCGAGTGCGTTGCGTGGCGCGAGGACGAAGCGGTTGTGCTCGTCGGGGTAGAGTTGGTCCAGTTCCTCGCGGCGTAGGCCGACGAGGCGGCTCCACCCGGCGTCCATGCCGCCTGGGAAGACCAGATCATTTTCATCCACCCATCCTGAAAGCACGCCGGTGAGAAGGACGCCGCCCGCCTCGACCCATGCCGTGAGCTTATCCACGAAGCCGGCACGCAGCGCATAGTGCTGAGGCAGGATCAGCATGCGGTAGCGGGCGAGATCAGTGATCTCTGCGGACGGATCGACCACGGCGCAGGGCACGGCGTTTTCCCAATGTTCGCGGTAAAGATCGAGCTGCTCCCATGGATAATGTGAGCGGCCAAAGCTGCCGTGGGAAAGGATTTCAGACTGAAGCCACCAATTGTCCCAATCGAAGCCCACCGCCACTTCGGCGCGGGCGAGGCTACCGGCCACCGGGGCGAGGCGGGTGAGTGCATCCGTCGCGGATTGCACATCGGCGAAGACGCGTGAGCTCGGGCCACCGCTATTTTCGAGAACGGCACCATGAAATTTCTCCTCGCCGCCGCGTCCGGCCCGCCATTGGAAGTAGAGCGCACTGTCCGCGCCGTGGGCGATGGACTGGAGCACCGTGAGGCGGTGCAGGCCGGGGCGCTTCAGCTTCGGCACTTCCATCCAGTTGGCAGAACTCGGAGTGGTCTCCATCAGCAGCCACGGTTGGTCAGGCCGGATTCCCCCGCAAAGTTGTTGGATGAACGATTGGTAAACGATTGCATTCCAAGCCACCGACCAAGGTTCGGCTCGGTCATGGTAAGCTGGGTAGGCATCCCAACTGATGATGTCGGTGGCGGCAGTGATCCGCCATGCATCGAGATGAAGGCCGCCGGGGTGGAGATTGGTGGCCGTGGGTACGCTGGAGCCGACTGCTGCAATCTCGCCGGTGATGAAGTCCGCCCATAGATCGGAATTGAAGCGCCGCCAATCGAGACAAAGCCCGTGGATCGATTTGCCTTCGCCATTTGGCCGAGGAGCGCGGATTTGTTCCCATTCCGTGTAGGTGCGCGACCAAAAAGAACTCCACCAAGCAGCGTTCAATGCCTCGAGCGTGCCGAATTTTTTTTGCAGCCAAGTTCTGAAGCCTGTTTCGCAATCATCACAATAGCAGAAGCCATGATATTCGTTAGAAATGTGCCAAAGCGCGAGAGCCGGATGGTTTCCATAGCGAGCACCAAGCTCGGTATTGAGTGCCGCGACCTTCTCGCGGTAGATGGGCGAGCTAGGGCAAAAATTCATCCGTGTTCCAGGAAATCGGCGGTGTCCCTGTTGATCGATACGCAGGACCTCCGGATAGCGATGCGTGAGCCAATTTGGCGCAGCAGCGGAAGGCGTGGAAAGGAAAACTTTCATCCCTGCCACTTGGACGCGCTCGAAAATGTCATCCAACCAGCCAAACTCATAGCGACCTTCCTCGGGCTCAATGCGGGCCCAACCGAAGATATTCAGCGAAACAAAGCCAATCCCCGCCTCGGGAAATAGTCGAAAATCTTCTTCGATCACCGCTGGCGCATGCGGCCATTGATCCGGATTATAATCGCAACCATGAATGAGGCCAGGCAGGCCGACGACGTTGAGTGGAGAGGGTTGCATGAACGCGGGAGAGTGTCCGTTCACTTGCGCTTGTCGAGTTTGAAAATGACGGGCGCAAGTTTTAGAGTGATGTGAATATTACCGTTTTGTATCAACGGAACTAACCGACGGAGATTCAACCTGCTCCCGATGAGGAATCTCAAATCGCGAGTTGTCCCTGGCTCACGGTTAGGTTCTAGCTTTAGCAAGTTCCATCACCCCTCCGCCACTGGCCTTCGACAAGAATAGAGCGAGGCTGGAGTGGGATGCCGCGCTCATTGCGCCAGAACAGCATGGTCACCGTATCGACGGCCGCGGCTGCCAAGGCTGAGGTACATTGATTGATTCCTTGGATATTCGGAAAATTATCCGTCCAGTTCAATGTCGCATAGGCGATGTGGTCTGGCAATGCCGCAGGGAGCATATCGGGTGCAGCCACTTCCCCCAACACCACATCCGGCCGCGCGGATTCTAGCCACGCTTGTTGTGCTGCGGCATCGTCATTTACGCGCACCCAGAGTAAATTCGCGGCCTCGGCCAGTGGCAAAGGGTGGTCTGCGAGAAAGGCCGCACGCCATGCATGATCCATCCGCTTGCTCAGAACCGGATGCACGGTAAAACCAATCCGCTGGTATCCCAATTTCCGTAACTCGCGCAGCGCCAGCAACATGCTTTGATAGTGGTGGTGGTGCACTCGGTGAAAATGCGGTTGCCTCAGACCCAAGCCGACGGTTACCGTGGTGAATCGCTCCCAATCAAGGCTGGCATGGGCGTAAGTTCGTTGCACCACGGGGGAAAGGATAAGCGCCTGGATCCCGCGTGAATTCAAAATTTCCGAAAGCCGCTTGGCGGTGAGATTCTTTTCGCAAAGCCAAAATTGATCGAGGCGAAATCCCATTTCGCCCGCCCTGCGGGTGGCGGCGTGGACGAGTTCTTGCGAATAGGAGCTCTGGGCTACCGATTCGGGGGTTCCATCTGACCAGATAAACGCAAGCGTCTCCGAAGTCTTTTTTTCTCTGGTCTCACGCAAGTGGCTCATGAGCTGGCTCACTCGCGGATCAGGGCGGTATCCCAGGCGCTCGGCAATCGCGAGAATCCGAATGCGGGACGCATCTGAAATCCCTGCTTGGTTCCGCAAGGCCCGCGATACCGACATTTCGGAGACACCCGCTTCCAGGGCTATTTCTTTAAGCGAGCAGGTCATTGGTGAGAGTAAGGAAAGATGGAGGGTGGGTTTAAGGAGCGATGCGAAACGCGGTGGAAGTGCACTCCTCATCATATCCGAATCATTTCCAGCGAGCAAGTCTCCACCGCTTAAAATCAAACGTTACTCTAACGCTACGAAGTGATTGTCCTGCTCGTTCATCTGATACTTTTTAAGAGGTGTTGTGCAAGTCGTTCTTTTGACGACGAGCAATCTCGAAACCAAAAATCAAATTACCATCCCAAATGAAACTTAAGCCCTTAATCATCTTTGCCGGCCTCCTCGGCGCTTCGATCACCGCGGCCTCCGCTGCATCTATCTTCACATTGAGTCCTACTGCGGATACTTACCTGCGGAACAACGAAAATCAGTCGTATGGCGGTACGACTTCAATTTTGGCCGGCTCGCACTCGACGCTGAACGGACTCACTAACTTGTTTCGCTTCGCCATTCCTACAGCGCCGATTGGCGAAACTCTCCAAAGTGTAACGCTCACGCTCACGTCCACCGGCAACGGTTCGGGATCGTCAGTTACCTTGAATGTATTCGAGCTGGCAGCGTATGCATCAGGCTGGGTAGAGGGCACATCAGACGGTGGAGTAGTTAACGGTGTTACCAGCGGTAGGTATTTTCTCAACCCAGCAACCGATTGGAATGGCTCGATCGGAGCGCGCACCGCTGGCACCGACTACGTAGATACTTCACTCGCAAGCTTCACGGGCAATGCCTCCACCATCGGCACGGGTAGCTTGGGCTTCACCAGCACCGCCGCTTTGCTCTCGCGCGTTGATGCCATTGACAACGCAGGTGGAGCTCTGAACCTCTGGGTGGGCACACCTACCCTCACAGGCGCGAATGACTTCTTCCGCATCGCATCGCGTGAGACT
>JBGSUW010000044.1:0-8028 GCA_041753275.1 Akkermansiaceae bacterium
CTGCGGCGGCAAGGTCTGCGGTGACGTTGGCAATCCCGATTGCGAGTGCCTCATCCACAGATTCTTGTTTACGGGCCCAGAGCTGGACCTTGGGGGGATTTTCCAAAGCGGCAAGAGCAAGCGCGAGGGAGCCACCGAGTAGGCCGCCGCCGAGGATGGTGATGGATGGGAAGTCTGAGTTCATTCTGCAAAGAAACCGAATCCAGTGAGCCGGACTCGGTTTATTTTCCTAATCAGGCGTGCAGTAGATTCAGGATGGATTATGGCACCCGGAAATACTTTTTATCGGCGGCTGGGAAGGTGGGATCCTGGACAAGCGTGCCAGTCGGGATATCCCGGACATCGACGATCTTGTTATTGTAAGGGCTGAAAACGAAGCCTTCCTTACCAGGAACTTTGTTAGCGACATCGTATTCACGCTTTGGTTGCACCGTCGGTTTTGGCGTATTGTCAGTCGTGTCTGGAGTGGATCGTTCAGCAGTGGATCTGATTTCTTCCCTCTTGGCAGCTTCTCTTTTCTTGAGCCTGTCACGATCCGCCTTGATTTTCTGTTGCTCCGCACTGGTCACGGTTTTTTGCGGTTCAGGCTTTTTCACAGGTTTCTGAGGATTCTCATCATAAGGGTAGCATGAGGCCAGCGTGAGGCTGCCTAGGGCGATGATTACGGTGGAGAAGCGAAAAGTCATGATGGTGATGAGAAGTAGAGGTTAGTGAAGAAACGCGAGTGGCTTTTGGTTCAAGCTGGTCCGTAATGGTGATGATGGATTTCTGGAGCCACTCGTCAAGCAAGGTGATGCATTCCCTGGGTGGAATTTAGAAAATTTCCACAGTAGCGTGCTTGTGATGGGCGTCGATGTGCTATTAGCTGACGCTTAGCCATGCCAGATGCCCCGATTTACACCGTAGGAATTATTTTGAAACAGCTTGGGCCTATTTTGTATCGGACTGAGCTTTCTAACGGGAAATGGGTGATGGGCCATCTTTCCAAGCCGCTTACTTTAGCAGCAGCAGTTTTCCCGGAAGGAGCGAAGGTCGCATTGGAAATGACGCCTTACGATTTCGACCAAGCGAGGATTCTAGGACTATTTACCAATGCAGAATCTGCTGAAAATGACACCTAAAAGATCTTCACTATCCACCTTGCCGGGGATCTCGCCCAGCGCATCAAGGGCTTCGCGTAGATCGATCGTGGCGAGCTCCGCATCGGAATTTTCTTCATCTAATAAATCGAGGGCCGCGAGCAGGCCAGTCCGCGCAAGTTGCAAACTCGCTTGATGGCGGGCATTGATGGCCACGGCATGCTCGCCCCAATCCGCCTCGTTGAAATGGAGCAATTTACGGATGGTGTCCGATAGCATCTGAAAGCCATCGCTATTAGTGCAGGAAATGCGGACGCCTGTGCAGCCGTTCCACGATGGATGCTCACCTAGGTCTGACTTGTTGAGAATTAGCAGATGCTGAGCCGCAGTGGCGGGTAGAACCGCTTCGGAAGGGCGTGGCTGGCTGGCATCGAAAATCTCCAATAACAGGTCTGCGGCTTCGATTTGACGGACGGTGCGCTGGATCCCTTGCGCCTCGATCTGGTCCGAGGTTTCGCGCACTCCTGCCGTATCTACAAGGCGGAGAGGGATTCCATTGAGATTGATGATCTCTTCAATTGTGTCCCGGGTGGTTCCGGCAATCTCGCTGACGATTGCTCTTTCGAAGCCTAATAGATTGTTCAGCAAGCTGGATTTACCGACATTTGGCTCGCCGAAGATCACGGTGCGCACACCCTCGCGGAGGATGCGGCCTTGGTCTGCGGTGGCCAGCAGGGAGTCCACGGTTTCAAGGACATGCTCAATGCGCTGGCGCAGGACGAGGCCGGTTTGTGGGTCGATCCCTTCTTCGGGGAAGTCAATCCAAGCTTCAAGATGGGCGAGAGTTTCCAATAAATAGTCGCGGGCTCCGGTGGTGCGGCGGCCGAGTGTACCTTCTAGTTGGCTGCGAGCGGCACGCAGGGAAAGTCGTGTCTGGGCGGAAATCACATCCATGATGCCTTCCGCCTGGGTGAGATCAAGTTTACCGTTGAGAAAGGCGCGCTGGCTGAATTCTCCTGGCGAGGCATGAGTGGCCCCGCAGGTGACCAATCTTTCAAGCACTTCGCGCGTCACCAGAATGCCGCCGTGGCCTGTGAATTCCACTGCATCTTCACCGGTGAAACTATGTGGCTCGCGGAAAGTCGTTAGTAGTCCGTCATCAATCGCATTACCTTCTGCATTGAAAATCTTGCAGTGATGGGTGGTGCGCGGGAGCAATGAGGACGCTTTACCCAGAGTGGCACGGTCCGCGATTGCGATGGCGTCCGGGCCGGAAATTCTTACCAGCGAAATCGCGCCCACTCCCATTGGGCTGGCGACCGCAGTGATCGTGGTGCGGAAAGCTTGAAGGTTCGCTGCCATGGACGGAAATCACTCAGCGGGCGGGCTAGGTGCGGCTTCTTCGCCACCAAGACCTAGGAATTCCCAACAGATGAAGCGGCTGATTTCCAATGCTGGGGCCTGCTCATCCCCGGTCCACTTCAATTCGACGGTGGCGGTGCGACTACTGCGGACCGATTCTGCAATATCGCGCCAGTTGAGGACTGCGAGTTCCTTGCCTACTTCGGAATCAATAGGGACATTGATACGCACACCGTCGGTTAGATGAGCTGGATCCAAGAGACGATAGCTGCGTGTGCCTGCCACATCACGACCTGTTTCCGGAACGTCTTCCATGGCGAGAACCCTGAAAACGGATGCTTCACCCAGCTTTGGAAATTCGATGAAATTTCGAAAGGTGCGGTATTTCGTTTGAGCGAAGATTTCCCAATCCAGCTTCAGCCCCTCTGGAGTGCGTTTAAAGAATGCTTGGACGCGCAGCGGTTCTGAAGAAAAGTTTCCAGGATGAGCTACCGTGCTAAGCAGCAGATCTGCTTCTTCCACTCCATACTGCACTTCAAGACTTGCCAACGGACGGAAAAATTCAGTGATGTTGAACTGTGGAGGTTGGTCATACACAAGCATGAATAAACCACGATTGTAGTCCTCGGGGGTGAGCTCATTCACCGCGAATACCTCCGCCGGGGTATCTAAGTCTAAGATCACCCCGCCGCCATAAAAGTCTTCGAGCTTCGCCGCGAGTGCGGGGCCATTCAAAATAAAGGGCAATTTTTCCTTGCTGCTGGTGGCGGCTAAATAACCTGCGAGCACTTTGTAAGCTTCATCCTGCCAACCCTTGCGGATATAATCGTCTTTACTCAGTGCAGTGGATTTCTGGACTTGTGGGATCGTGGTGGTATCGGTGCTTCGTTCCGACTTCTCCGCCGAATTTTTAGATGATAAAATAAATGCCACCACTACAATTCCGATTAATAGAATAACCCCCGCAATCAGTAGAACGACACCTAATAAGGTGGTGAAAACCTTTTTAGGCTCCAATGGAGGAGCAGTTTGGGAAGCTTGAATTACATCGGGACTGTGAGGCTTGGGAGCATCTTCCAAGCTTACTACTGGCTCTGGCGCCGGAGTGGGTTGATGCGGAATTTGTGCGGGTGCTTGCGCAACTGGAGAACCTGGGAAAGCGGGTAGAGCCGCGGCACTGGGCGAAGGCGCTGGAGGAGTGAACGCCGGCGAAGTGATGATTTCTTTGCAATTCGGGCACGGCCCGGTGGTGGCGGGTAAATTCCACGGAATCTTAATCGTGCATTTGCAATGGCTGCACTGGAACTCGCGCGGCGGATGGACAGGGCTGGGAATAGACATGGTGGAAGTTTCTCTGAAGCCCGCAAACCTTAAGAAACCGAAAATAAATTGTCAATTCCAAGCGCGAAAATCATGATGATGCGCGCCTGTGCTAAGAATCACCCTGCCGAATTTGGTGGCCTAGAGCCGCTGTGCCTCGAAATTGAGCACTGAATCGAGGACATCCATGCAACGTTGATTTTCCGCTGCGGTGCCTATGGAAATACGCACCCAGTCGGGAAGCTTATAACTGCTCATCGCGCGAATGATCACACCTTGCTTGAGCATTTTACTGAAAATTGCGTCGCCCGCTCCTACTTTCACTAATAGAAAATTGGCATAACTCGGCACATATTCCAGGCCACGCTCCTTGAATGCGCTTTCGAAAAATGCCATCCCTTGCGAGTTAGTCGCGCGGGTAGCTGCAATGTGACGGCTATCCGCGAGAGCGGCAAGCGCACCTGCCTGGGCGATGGCGTTCACATTGAAAGGTTGGCGGGCTTTCTGCAAAAGCGTCGCGATGTTTTTCGAAGCCAAGCCGTAGCCTACACGAAGCGCGGCAAGCCCGTGAATTTTCGAAAATGTCCTTAAAACACAGACGTTTCTACCTTCCCTCACATATTTAAGCGCATCAGGTGGGGAATCAGGAAATTCAAAGTAAGCTTCATCAAACACGACGATGACATGCTCAGGCACCTTTGCCATGAAGCGGTCAATCGCTGCTTGATCGACCATGGTGCCTGTCGGATTGTTTGGATTTGCAATGAAGACGAGACGGGTGTTCTCATTGATCGCTGCGGCCATCGCATCCAAATCATGGATAAAGTCCGGGTCCGGAACTTCCACATACTTCGCACCGAAGAGGGTGGCCATGAGTTTATAGACAACGAAGGCATGTTTCGCAGCAATCAGTTCCGCGTCGCGATTGAGAAACGTATGACAGAGAAGTTCGATAATTTCATTCGAGCCATTTCCCAGCACCACATTTGAAATTTCCATATCGACGGATTCCGCAATCGCGCTCCGCAAACGGTAGCCACCTCCATCGGGATAGATATGGGCTTCTTCGAGCGCCTCACGCATCGCGATCTTTGCGAGCGGGGAGGGGCCAAGGGGATTTTCATTGGACGCGAGTTTCACGATTTGTGAGGGATCGAGTCCCAGCTCTCTGGCCGTCTCACTGATAGGCTTGCCGGGCTCATAGGCTACGAGGTCGCACACAAATTGATTGGCGTAATGGTCGATGGTCATCTCGGGAAAAGTTTAGGTTCGCAGGTGTTACTGGTCAAAAATTTTTGTTTCAAAGGGCACTTGCGAGCAATGATTTGAATTCAACGAGCGCATTTTGGTAAGTGGTGGCGAGTGCCGCATTTGGTTGAAGCGCGGAGCCAGCCGTGGCCTTGCAGAAAATTTCCTGGAGTGCCGGTAGATCATGGCCACTCGCGGTCGCTGCGATCAGCGCAGCACCTAGCGCTGCTGAGTTTGACACATCCAGCCGCTCCACCGGAGCTTGGAAAATATTTGCCACCAGCTGCGCGATGCCATCGTTCTTGGAGGCCCCGCCGGTGAGGCGGATGCGCTCGCTCTTCACCTCCATCCACTCGGAATGGAGCCGCATGTTGAGGAATTGACCTTCTAACAATGCTCTCACTTGCAGCCCCGGCTCACTGCCCGATTCAAATTCGGGGCTACCTTTCAAAATCGGCCCGGTGAAATCATGCCTTGGCGTGATTTCCGGACCGTAAAATGGCAGCATCAAATTTTCCCCGGCGTGACTCTGTGTCGTGGCCAATGCGTCGCGATCAAATGCCGCCCAATCCAGTCCCAGACGATCCCTCAGTGCCTCGCGGGCCAGCGAGCCATTGCGGAAGCAAATGAGCGACATATAGCCGCCCGCGGGGTTTCCGAAGACATGGCCGTAGCCTTTAGGATCGGTTTTCGGACCAGCCATGGCTGCGAAAAATGTGTCACTTGTGCCCAATGAAATCACGATATTGCCGGGAGTCGTAGCCCCCATGCCGACCAATGATGCAGGATTATCACCTGTAAAAAGAGTGATCTGACACTCGGCGGAGAATCCATATTTCTCTGTGAAATAGCTGGAAATGGTCCCCTGCACCGTGGTGGCCACAGCGGGAGGCAATAACTTGCTAACCAAGTCCGGCGCCGTCGCCGCCAATAAATCGGTGTCCCAATTTTGCCGAGAGAGATTGAGCAAATTCATCCCCGCGCCATCGCCGAAGTCGATAGGCACCGACTTTCCCGCAAAAATAGAGGCGATGAAAGAACTCACCAAGTGAACTCGCGCAGTGCGAGCGTAGCCATCTGGATCTTCTTTGTAAAAACGCCGGATCTGTGGCCCGGAAAATCGCTCTACGGCCGTGGAGCCGCTGCGCTGGCAGACTTCTTCAGGACCTCCGAGCGCGGCAGTGATCTCCGCGCACTCGTTACCCGTGGAGGTGTCCATCCAGATCGGCGAGGTGGCACGGGTGAGGGTGGGGAAAATTTGTGAAAGTAATGAATGATCCGAATCCAATGCGGCAATCCGAGCATCAAAGCTGGCGTCTAAATAAACCGAACCATGTTGTTGGCCGGAGCCGGCGATCGCTTTGACATTCGAAAGATCCGTAACAGCACTCAAGCGGCACAATAGCAAATCCAGCGCCTCCAGCCACATCATCGGGTTTGCATGGACCTCGCCATTCGATCCACCGGGGATGAAGCCGCTCGGAGAAAAATACTGGGGAAATTCCGCGCCGAAATTTACCGAGAGCTGAGTGACGATCTCGCCTTTTACTGGGTCGATTATTACTGCGGTGAAGGATTGGGTAGAGCAATCAAGTCCTAGAAACATGCCCGTAGCTTTCCCGCAGTCTGGCTAATTTCCAAGCGGTAAAGTGAAAGAAATTTCCTAGCCCAGCCGCTTCATCACCGCAGCGGAAAGCAACTTGCCATCTGCCCGACCTTCGGCCAATTCTTGGGCCCGCTTCATCACCTTGCCCATGTCCGCCTTGCCGCTAGCACCGGTATCCGCCATCGCTTGATCGATGATGGTCAGCAGCTCGGCTTCCGTCAGCGCGGCTGGGAGGTAGCGGGAAAGAATTTCAATTTCCGCCTTCTCGGTGATTGCCAGCTCCGTGCGACCGGCCTTCTCAAACTGCTCGATGGAATCCTGGCGTTGTTTGATTTGTTTCCTCACCACCGCCATCACTTCGGCCTCCTCCAGCTCGGTGCCGAGTCCACCTTTCTCGATGGCAGCATTGGTCAAAGCGCTTTTCAAAGCCCGCAATGCATTCAATGCGAGAGCGTCTTTGGCTCTCATGGCGGTTTTAATATCTTCCGGAACGCGGGTAGCAGTGGTCATGTCAGAATCTTAATGGGGAAAATCCGAGAACCAAGGAAGATATGATTTTGTCGAAATCTCTCTCGAAGATAAAGCCACCCCGAATCTGACGATTCCAATGATTAGAAAGGTAAGCCCTTTAAATTTTGCACATCCATTCTTTGAAATTAGTGGTAATAAGCCGCTTAAAAATGGGTTTCAGTTGATCAAAGCTTTTCCCAATCCGCCAGCGCATGAAGTAGAACTAAACTACTGCGTTTTTAAGACCTTGATCGTCCATTTTGTCGTGTGAGCTGGCGGCAGGTGCTTTTCAAGGATTTAAAATAGTGGCTTTTTGCGAGATCAAGCTCGTCGCGCAGAACCCGATCTTGGCCAAAGGCGCGACCGGAACGATGATCGCCGATGACCCGTTGGAGGCCAGTCAGTTTCCCCAAACGATCCATCACCGGACCGGGGAGTGGATCGGCAAGATCGAAAAGCGCTGGATCCTCGACGGTGCAAAAGTATGGCGTAAGAAACAGTTCTTGCGTCACGATGAAGTTCGCGCCGGAGGCTGCCGTTTGGCGGATGAGGTCTTCATGGTGATCGAAAGACTCGGCCTTGGAGGGAAATGTCGTTGATTGAAGCAGGGCGAGGCGCGGCATGGGCAGCAATGTAGCGGTGGAAGATCGCAGTGCAATCCTGTAGCAAATTGCGCACCTCAATATTTCTAAAAATAGTTCTTTTATAATTGATAAAGTTGGATAGGTGGTGGTGCGTTATTGATTGACCGGATTTATTTTTCATTAGCTTCCCACGTTTACCCCTCATCATAGTGGATATCGCAGCTTGCCTTCGCCCCCTCGTAGCTTCGCATTTTTTCAAGCCTGGAGGTTCCACGAAACAGTTTTGGAAACAAGCGTTGGCGATGTTTCTCAACTTCGC
>JBGSUW010000045.1:0-59738 GCA_041753275.1 Akkermansiaceae bacterium
CCGCCACCGCGCTCAACGATCCCGCCGTCCGCGCCCACCTCGCCGACAAGGGAATTCAAATTCCTGCCGATACCGTCTTCATCGCCGGTCTCCACAACACCTCCACCGACGGCGTCGAACTCTTCAATCCTGAACTGGTTCCCGCCAGCCACGCATCGGACTTGAGCGCCCTGCGCTCCGCACTTTCCGCCGCCGGAGCCACCGCCTTGTGCGAGCGTGCCCCATCGCTCGGTCTCTCGGCAGTGCCTGCTGGAAAACTTCGCGCCAGCGTGAATGCCCGCGCCGCAGATATTTCCGAAGTCCGGCCCGAGTGGGGACTTGCGAACAATGCCGCACTCATCGCCGCCCCACGTAGCCGGACCTCTGCCCTCAAGCTCGATGGCCGGGTCTTCCTCCACGACTACGACGCCGCCGCCGATCCCGAGAACAACGTGCTCACGCTCGTCCTCTGTGCCCCGGTCGTCGTCGCAAGCTGGATCAACCTGCAATACTACGCCTCCCGCGTGGATCAGCAGCGCTACGGCAGCGGAAATAAAACTCTGCACAATGTCGCCGCCGGCCTCGGTGTCTTTGAAGGCAATGGCGGCGATATCCGGACCGGCCTGCCACTGCAATCCATCCACGACGGTCAAAAGTTCATCCACGAACCTCGCCGCCTCACCGTTTACATCGAGGCCAAGCGGGAAAATATCGATGCCGTGCTCACCGCCCAAGCCGGAGTCCGCGCCCTCTTTGATCACGGCTGGATCCACCTCTGCGCCCTCGAAGGCGAAGCCTGCCACCGCTACACCCCAGACGGCTGGCGCGCCATCGCGTAAGGCCAACAATCAAAAACTCGATGCCGGTTGGCGCGATTGATGCTTTTCTGTGTCGATCGTCGCCATGATTTTACCCCACCTCATTTCCAAAACCCGCCTGCTCGCCCGGACGCTCAGTGGCTTGGCCGCGCTTGGGATCGGGGACCGGAACACCTACAACGAGGTGCTACGCTTGGCCTTGCAAGCCGCGCCAGATGCCTACGGCACCTGGTGCGTTTGGGAACCCGGCGCGCTGGGTGGGCGCGATCATGAGTTCAGAAATCGCCCCGGCCATGATCAGACCGGGCGTTACGTGCCATTTTGGTTCAACGCGGGTGGATCTCCTGCGCTCGAGCCAAACACCAATTATCAACATCCCGGAATCGGCGATTACTATCTCATTCCCAAGCAAACTCACCGCGAGCGCACTGTCCGCCTCAGCCCCTATATCGATTGTTCTGGGAAGCAGCATTTTTTCACCTGCCACACAGTTCCCATCATTCACGCGGGGCGTTTTCTCGGCGTGGTCGGCATCGATGTGTTGCCAAAACGGATCAAAAACTCGCCAGACTCAAATCCTACAAACGACCTATCCGCCCGCGAAGCCGAGGTGCTGGAGTGGATAGCCGCTGGCAAAACCAATGCGGAAATTGCTCTCATCCTCGGCATCAGTCCGCACACCGCCAAGCATCACGTCGCCAAGGTCATCGCTAAATTAGGCGTCGAAAATCGCGGCGCGGCGATGCGGGCTTACCTCGAAGGCGAAATTCTGCCCGCATAGGTAGGACGGCCTATTGCTGATCCTGCCGCCACTGCGCATTCTTACCCCGATGTCAGACGGAAAAGGAAAATTCGGGCGTGCGATGCGCGTGCTGCATCCCAGGCAGCCGCTGGGCCGACCTCTGAAAGCTGCCGGGGCCCTTCTCGGATTCCTTCTTTTCATCGCCGCATGGCAACTCCTCAGCGGCCACTATGCGAAAAAAGGCCAAGCCGTCTTATTCCCCTCGCCCGCAGCAGTCGGCGGGGCGGCGCTCGATTACCTAGGCAAGGGTCCAAAAACCGAGAAACGCGTTCTCGAGGCGCGGGAGGATGCCGCCACTCCGACGGAAGCAGATTTGGCGGAATTGAAAATCCGCGAGAAAGCTCGGGAAAGTTTGGATACCCTCACTGGCGATTTGAAAATCAGTTTTCAGCGAGTTCTCATCGCATTTCTTCTCGCCGCGATCATCGGAGTGCCGTTGGGCCTATTCATCGGAGCGTTTCATTGGTTTGAAAGCATCCTCCAGCCAGTCACCGAGTTCATCCGCTACGTTCCGGTCCCGGCGCTGATTCCTCTGCTAATCGTGCTTTTCGGCATCGATGAAGCGCCGAAAGTAATGCTGATTTTCATCGGCACCGTCTTGCAACTGGTCCTGATGACCTCGGATGAGGTGAGGCGCGTGCCGATGGATCTTTTACAAGTCTGCTATACCCTCGGCGGAAAAGCTTCCGAGGTGGTTACTAAAGTCATGCTGCCTGCCGCCATGCCCGGAATTTTCGATGCTCTGCGACTCTGCAATGGCTGGGCATGGACTTGGCTGATCGTCGCCGAGCTGGTGGCGGCCAACGAAGGAATGGGCTATCGCATCGTTAAGTACCAACGCTTTCTCGATACCGAACGCATCTTCGTTTACCTCATCATTCTCGGGCTAGTCGGCCTCACGATTGATCTCCTTTTCCGCCTGATGAATCGCCACTTCTTCCGCTGGGCAGCCACCGATAAACGCTAAATTTCATGAGTCTGGAAATCACCAACATCAGCAAATCTTACAAAAGCCGCGCGGGCGACGTGCAAGCGTTGACGCCCACCTCGTTCAGCGTGGCGCCGGGCGATTTCGTCTCACTCGTCGGCCCGTCTGGCTGTGGGAAAAGCACCATGCTCTACATCACAGCAGGCTTGGAATCTGCGGATTCCGGCACCGTTGAGCTCAATGGGCGCCAGGTCACCGGCCCAGACCGCAGCCGCGGCATGGTGTTCCAAGGCTACACTCTCATGCCATGGCTGACGGTGGAGCAGAATGTGAAATTTGCCCACCGTCTCGATGCGAATATCGATTACAAGATCCCCATCGCAGACACGCTCACCCATCAAGCCTACGCCGATAAGCTCATCGATATCGTCGGCCTCTCGGATTTCCGCAAGCGGCTGCCGCGCGAGCTTTCCGGTGGGATGAAACAGCGCGTCGCCATCGCCCGGGCGCTGGCCAACAAGCCCGAAATCCTCCTCATGGACGAGCCGTTCGGCGCGCTCGATGCACAAACGCGTGAGGAAATGCAGGAGCTCATGCTGCTACTGAGCATCCACGAGCGCACCACCGTGCTCTTCGTCACCCATGATGTGGAGGAGGCCCTCTATCTCTCCTCGCGGGTGCTAGTCTTCTCATCCCGCCCCGGCCGCATCGTGGATGAAATTCAGATCCCTTTCGGCTCGGACCGCAGCCTCGATATCAAACTTGCGCCCGAGTTTCTCAGCCTCAAGCGCCGGGTGCTCGATCAACTCCATCATTCGGGCGGCCGCACTCTCAACCGCGAAGCTATCCTCACCCGCCTCAGGGAATCCAATCTCCAAACCCAGCCACTCCACAAATAAACAAAGAATTATGAAAAACATCATCAAATCACTCGCACTCACTTGTGCGCTACTCACTCCCCTCCACGCCGAGGAATCAAAGCCCTACCGCGTGGGTTACAATAACTGGATCGGCTTCATCGCGTTCTTCACCGCTCAGGAAAACGGATCCTTTGAAAAAGCCGGCCTCAATGTCGTCGGGAAATCCTTCAGCGCGCCCGGGGAAGGCCTCGTCCCACTCCTGTCTGGAGACCTCGATGCCCACCTGACCACACTCGATTCCGTGATCCTCAAATCCGCCCAAGCGCCTGGAAAAATTTCCATCGTCGGCCTCGTCGATACTTCCAATGGGGCCGATGCCCTCGTCGCCAAGAAGTCCATCGACCAGCTCGCCAAGCTCAAGGGCGCGAAGATCGCCGTCACCGTCGGCGAGTGCAATGATGTGCTGCTGGCCAAAGCTCTAGAAAAAGCCAATCTCAAGCGCGAAGACGTGCAAATCGTCAGCCTCGATCCCGACGCCGCAGGAGCCGCGCTCAAAGCCGGCAGCGTGGATGCCTGCGTGACATGGGAGCCATGGATCACCCAACTCGCTGGCGAAAGTGGCGCAAACGTGCTTTTCAGCACCGCAGACGTGCCAAACTTGCTGCTCGATTGCGTAGCCGCCCCCGCCAAAGATCCACGCGCTGCGGATACTCGCACCTTTCTCAAAGTCCTCAGCGAGACCACTGAGTTCGTGAAAAAGAATCCGGAAGCCGCGGCGAAACTCATCTCGGATAAGCTGGAACTCCCTGCGGATGAAATCGTCGAAATGCTGAAAAAGCTCGAGCTCTATGACGCCGCACAATCGAAGACCCAAATGGCCACCTCCATTCCAGCCATCGGAGCCGAGCTCGTCGCCTTCTTCAAAGCGCAAGGCTCCATCAGCGAAGACGTCGATGTCACCAAAATTCTCGATCCGAGTTTCCTCCCATGATGGCAAAGCACGGTAACGGACTATTGATGATCGATTTCCAGCGGGATTTCTGTGCTTCCGGTGGATACTCGGACCGCTGCGGCGGCATCGATTGGGTCACGCCCATCATCCCCCATGCCCAGCGGCTACTGGAGGCTGCGAGAAACTGCGGCATCAGCGTGGTTCACACCCGGGAAGGCTACTCACCGGACCTCTCGGACCTCCACCCCGAGCGCCTAGAGCGCTCGCGGGTGGCAGGCGGAGCCTACGGCTCAGTCGGGCCGATGGGGCGCTTGATGATCCGCGGCGAGCACGGCCAAGACATCATTGATGAGCTCAAACCGCTGCCTGGAGAACCGGTGCTGGACAAGGCATCTTACGGCGCATTCTACGGCTCCAATCTGGAGGAAATTTTGCGGCAGGCCGGAGTCCGGCGTCTCGCAATCGCCGGCGTCACCGCCGATGTCTGTGTCCACACCACGCTCCGCGAGGCTACGGATCGCGGCTTTGACTGCTACTATGTCAAAGACGCAATCTCCACCTTCGATCCCGAAGTCCGGCTCGCCTGTGAAAAAATGGTCGAGCAGGAAGGCGGAATCTGGGGCAGCCTCGTGACTGTGGATGAAATGATCGATCTCTGGAAAACTCCATCCCAATGAATACGTCGCCCACCTTCACTCCCGCACCCCGTTTCGCATGGCCCGGCGGTGCCCGCTGCGCGGTGATGCTCTGCTTCGATGTCGATGGTGAGACCACCGCCCTCGAACAAAATCCAGACGCCGCCAAGCGTGTCACCACCTATTCTCAATGCACTTACGGCCCGCGAGTCGGGGTGCCGCGCTTGCTCGGCTTACTCGATCACCTTGGCGTGGGGGCCACCTTTTTCATCCCCGCCTACATCGCACAGAATCATCAGGAGATGACCCGCGCCGTCGTTTCCTCGGGTCACGAAATTGGTGCCCATGGCGACGTTCATGAGCGCCTCCACGGCCTGACTCAGCAGCAAGAAGAAGTCATTCTGAAACGCAGCATCGAGGTTCTTTCAGAAGTCACCGGCCATCGCCCCACCGGCTACCGGGCGCCGTGGTTCGAGCTGAATCCATGGACGCCCGAGTTGCTCCTCAAGCACGGCTTCGACTACTGTGCCAGCGGTATGGGCGATGATATTCCCTACCAGTATGCCAATGGCATGATCGAAATTCCCGGGCAATGGATGCTTGAAGATTGGGAGCAATTTGCCTTCAACGCCGATCCGGCATGGGGGTCCATTCCTCAAAATTGCTCCTCAGTTTACGATCTCTGGTGGCGGGAATTCGAGGCGATGCATCAATACGGCTGTTGCTTCGTCCTCACGCTCCACCCATGGCTCAGCGGCCGGCCGTCCCGAGTGCAATTGCTAGAACGCCTGATCCTCGACATGCGCGCCAAGGGCGATGTCTGGTTCGCCCAAGGCCACGAGATCGCCGCTTGGTCTCGCAGTCAGCTAGCCATGCAAAATGCGGATGCGCTGGATTTCAAGGTTCATTCTCATACACCATGAGACGATTCAATCTACGAGAACCCACCCTCACCGGCATCCTTTTACATTACTCTTGCTAGGTCCAACCTCTGTGTTTAGATAAATTTGGTCATGGATCAGTGGTATTATGCTCGTGAAGGAAATCAGAATGGCCCTATCAGCCGCGGTCAACTTGCCTCCTTGGCTGCGAACGGAAGCTTGGACCCTGTAAAAGATCTTGTTTGGAACTCCAGCATGAAGGACTGGAAACCCGCCGGAGAGATCGAAGGACTCTTCATCAAGTCCGCGAATCTACCGCTTGCAGATCCTTCCAATCCATACGCCACGCCGGCGAGTGCTTGGAATCCTGAGACTCAGGTGGCTACCGGAGAGGCACTCACCGAAATCGTGCCAGGTAGCGAGCCAATCGATGTGATGGCCTGCTTAAAACGCGCTTTTGAACTGACCAAGCGCAACTTCGGGATGTTGCTGCTGCTGACGATAATCTATTTGGGAGTGGCGATAGCGGTTGGAGCGATCGGTGGATTTCTCGATGCCGCAGCAGGATTGACGATCCAACCGGCGACGACGTTTGAGGAAGGTTCTCCCGGGAGCATTGAAGAAAACTTCTCAAAAGGTTTCTCCGAGGGCGCTACTGGAGGTGGGCTGATTTCAAGTATTCTCAATCAATTTCTCTCCGTATTTCTTTCGCTGGGTGTGGCTCGCATCGGACTCAATATCGTATCCGGTAGAGAATTTACGGTAGGCACCTTGTTTTCAGGTGGGGCTAAATTTTTGCCAGCGCTGGGTGCCACGATCCTTTACTTTTTGATGGTCGTAACCGGCATCGTTCTGTTAATCGTACCGGGAATTTACCTAGCTCTCCGTTATGGCCAATTTATCAATGGCATGGTGGATCGAGATTTGGGAGTTATTGATTCCTTTAAGTATAGCTCTTCCATCACTACGAACAATCGCGGAAGTCTGCTGGGGCTGGCGTTTATGGGCTTACTCGTGATGCTTGCAGGCGTGATGGCGTTCTGCGTGGGACTGTTTTTTGCGATGCCGATGGCGTGGCTGAGCTGGATCGTCGCTTACCGCTGGATGCAATATGGCCACCGTGCAACCTTGGATCACCCCGGCACCAAAACTCCGATGTTGATGCAAAACGGAGGATTGAAGAGCTAAAATCTCAGCGCTTCTCCACCAATGGCGGCGGGAACGGTTGTTCTGAGAGGAGCCAGTCTTCATTCTTATCTGCAAATGTTTTCAAGGCCCACTCACTGGGAAGCAGGGCGACGAGCCAGCCATTGGAATCACGGGCAAGCGCGGTGCCGAGCGAGAGATTCGGCCGGGCGTCCGGTGCGAGTGGGTCACCCTGCTTCGGCTTGAGCCAGCGGGCGAGTGACCAATTTGCCTGCTCGATGCGCGTTTCCGCAGCGTATTCACCTTCGAGGCGATATTGCAGCACTTCAAACTGCAGCGGGCCGACAGCTCCGAGGAGCGGCACCTGCTGGGAGCTGGTTTCGAGTAGTTGGAATTCACTCGCGACGCCTTCTTTGAGGAGCTGCTGGAGACCATCTCGGAACCGTTTGTACTTCGCCGTGCTTTTGTTGTGAAGGAAGGAAAAACATTCAGGCGCGAAACGGGGGATCTCATCAAAGGTGACGCCGGGCTGAGAAGAGAGCGTATCACCAATGAGTAAATCATAGTTCCCGACGAGGCCCACGACGTCGCCCGCAAAAGCGTCATCCACGGTCTCGCGCTCGCGGGCGAAGAGGCGTTGGGAATTTGCCAATCTGACTTTGTCTCCAGTGCGCCCGTTCACCACATCCATATCACGCTCGAATTTTCCTGAGACAATTCTCACAAACGCGATCCGATCTCGGTGTTTGGGATTCATGTTGGCTTGGATTTTAAAAACGAAGGCGGAAAACTCAGCCGATGCAGGATCAATGAGTAATTCACCGCTCGTCTTGGGCGTGGGCGGTGGGGAGAGTTCAAGGAAACGGTCTAATAAAAGCTGCACGCCGAAGTTATTGGCCGCACTGCCGAAGAAGACGGGGGTGAGCTCACCGGCGAGAATTTTTTTGAGATCAAACTCGGCTCCCGCACCTTCTAGAAGCTCCAGCTCATCGCAGACTTGGCGGTAGGTCCCTTCTTCTAGAGCGTCCTTCACGCTCTCATCCTCGATGCCACTGACGGCGACTGGCGCACGGTAGGCACCATGGACGGTGCGTTGGAAAAGGTGCACTTGCTTTTGCTCGCGATCGTAAACTCCCCGGAAGCGCGGGCCATCGCCCAGAGGCCAGTTCACGGGGAAAGCGTGAATGCCGAGAACGGATTCCAGTTCATCAAGCAAGTCCATGGACGGCCGGGCCGGGCGGTCCAGCTTGTTCATGAAGGTAAAAATCGGCACGCCACGGCGGCGGCATACTTCGAAAAGTTTCCGTGTCTGGCTCTCGATGCCTTTACCTGCATCCACGACCATCACGGCAGCATCCACGGCGGTGAGGACGCGGTAGGTGTCTTCTGAGAAATCTTTGTGCCCTGGTGTATCGAGGATATTGACGACACAGTCTTTGTATTCAAATTGCAGGACGGTGGAGGAAACCGAAATACCGCGTTGCTTTTCTAAGTCCATCCAGTCCGAAGTGGTGGCCCGCTGATTTTTTCGCGCCGTCACGCTGCCGGCCAGATTGAGCGCCCCGCCATAGAGAAGGAATTTCTCTGTGAGCGTGGTTTTCCCGGCATCCGGGTGGGAAATAATCGCAAACGAGCGGCGGCGTGTCACCTCGCGCTGGAGCGCGGGCGAGGGAGTAGCGTAATTGGAAAGAGACATGAAAACGTGCGGCAAGGGCTAAACCTTGGAATCGGTGGAATCAAGCCCTGATCTGGCTAAATATCGGAGAAAAATTTGCCAATTCGTTCGCCTATACCACAATTGGACGCTGCCTCATACCACAATTGGACGCTACCTTATGCCACAATTGGACGCTACCTTATACCGCAATTGGACGCTTGCCAATCCCACAAATGGACGCTACCTTATCCCACAGATGGACGGGGACAAATTCATACTTCCACGCGGCATTGAGCCTGCAATTAAGGAAGCGCTGGCGGATACTCCAGTGGTCTGCCTGCTGGGCCCGCGGCAATGTGGAAAATCCACTCTGGCACGCAGCCTTGCAGGCTCACGGCGGTATCTCAGCCTCGATGATGCTGATCTACTGGCGGCCGCTACCAAAGATCCCAAAGGCTTCATCGCGCAATGGCAGGGTGATATCACGTTGGATGAAATTCAACGCGCACCAAATCTCCTCCTTACCATCAAGCGGGTGGTGGACGAGGATCGCCGCCCGGGCCGCTTTCTTCTGACGGGTTCTGCAAATCTCCTGCAACTTCCCCACCTGCCGGATTCACTCGCCGGGCGGATGGAGTGCGTCTATCTGCACCCACTCACTGAGGCAGAGAAAGGTAGGAAGGCTGGGGAATTCCTTAGCCGTTGGTTAGCAAATAATTTTCGCGAAAATGAGGTCCGCGAGGAACCACTGTGGCCATCCAGCTTGCCCGGCAGGATTGTGGTAGGTGGCTATCCGGAACCGCAAGGCCGCATGCCCGGGCGCGCTCGGCAGTGGCATCGCCAATATCTAGGCGCAGTGATTGACCGTGATGTGCAGGATGTAGCCCGCGTCCGGGATAGTAGCGAAGTTTCACGATTGCTAGGAATTCTGGCCCACCAGACGGGCAATCTTCTCAACACGTCCTCACTTGCCAACGATCTGAACTTGGATCGCCAAACGGTGGAGCGCTACATCGCCATTCTTGAGCGGCTGTTTCTGATTCGTCGTCTGCTGCCATGGCATCGGAATTCTGCAAAGCGCCTGATCAAGACTCCAAAAGTCCACCTCGTGGATAGCGGTCTTGCGGCCTCGCTTTCCGATGTTTCCTCCTTAGATTGGCTAACCCAACGGGGGAAATTCGGCCATCTTTTAGAATCCTTCGTGCTGCAACAGCTCATCGCCCAAGCAGGATGGACAGACCCGGACCTGCGCTTTTGGCACTATCGGGACAAGGATCAAGTGGAGGTGGATGTGGTTCTTACTCGTGGCAACAAGGTCTGGGGCGCGGAAATTAAAGCCTCTGCTACACTTCATCACTCGGATGGTAATGGGCTGCGCCGTCTCGCCGCGCAGTCTGGCAGTGACTTTCAATCCGGGATCATTTTCTACGATGGCTCTACCATCCTCAGGCTCGATGGACCGAAAATTCTCGCAGTGCCGATCAAGCTATTGTGGGAGTGGTGAGCGGTGGTCCAATGCTCTCCAATCAGAGCCGCCACACTGCGTAAGCGGGCGCTTTGATATATGCGGAGGGAGATTCGTGGATTTTCCCCCAGCTTAGGAAGCCTTCATCCCACTCCACCCAGTAGGCCCAGCCGGGAGTGGTAAAGGAGCCTGTATTGATGATCCGCCGACCATTTTTTTCCCAACAACCTGCATGGTGGAAATGGCCGATGATCAGAAACTCGGCTTGGGGGAAATAGGTCTCGCAAAATGCACTTCCAGTCGCCGCTTGAGTGAACCAAGCATCTAGCATTTTTAAAGCCCGTTGCGGTGGCTGGATGGCATCCCATGCCCGTTGGAACAAATGACGGCCAGTGGGATATTCCACACTGCAATGCTCGCGAGCCACGGCGCGGGCAACGATGTGGCGGGTGGCGGCATCGTAGGCGGCTGTGGGAAAGCCATCCCAAAGCCCTTGCACACTTGGGCCATTGACGAGGATTTCCCGCTTCCAAGGTGAGCCATCGCGGAGCAAGGTGTCTCCATGGGTGATGACGATTTTCCCTTCCCCTAGCTCCAGCCAGCCGGGGCCGGGCCAGCCGGGATCGTGATTACCGGGAAGGAAAATCACCTCGGCGCCTTCCTCGGCACAAAGTTTTTTTAATTCATCCAGCATTACGGTGGAGCGCGCCCGAAACGGCGCAGCGAGTTCCTGCCAAGTATCACCATTAAATATCACCGTGCCTGCTCCGGCGATGAGTGGGCGCAAGACGTGAATCTGCTCAATCCGCGAGACTTTATGCCCGAGGTGGAGATCGGAAAAAATTCTAACAGGCTCGTTCATCGCTCCACCCGCCGCTGCCGCACCGCCTCGAACAGACAAACCCCGGTGGCCACAGAAACGTTTAGGCACTCCACCTTCCCAGCCATCGGTATCGAGGCTAGAAAATCACAATTTTCCTCCGTGAGACGACGCATTCCTTTCTCCTCAGCACCAAGCACGAGGGCGAGCGGGCCTTTGAGATCAATTTCGTAAATGGACTTGGATTTCGCATGATCCGAGGTGCCGACGATCCATAAGCCGGCTGCTTTGAGCTTCTCCATGGTGCGTGCTAGATTCGTGACTTGCGCGAATGGGACGTGATCGGCAGCGCCCACGGAGACACGGCGCACCGTCTCGGTGATGCCCACTGCCTTGTCCTTGGGCGCGACGACCACATCCACTCCGGCGGCATCCGCCGTGCGGAGAATGGCACCGAGGTTGTGCGGATCTTGCACGCAATCGAGCACTAGCACGAAGGCCATCGCCTTCTGGGCGACGATGGCGAGGACGTCATCTTCATCCAGAGAAGGCACGGCGTTCTCCACCGTTTGGACGTGGCGATTTTCACGAGCTTGTTTTTGTGCGGCACCATGTGGCGGGGAGTAACGAGGTTTCATGGGCGAAACTTGCCCAAAGCTAGCCTCTGAGTCCAGCGCTACGTGGGATGACTTGTGTGGCTCTTGTGATTGGGTGAATTCCGAGTGGAAAATCCGAGACTTACGGCACCACTTTCATCCGCACAAATTTGGGCCCTGGACCGGTGAGGGTGTATTCTACGGTGTTACCGACAACAGCCGAAGTCACATCTGTCCAAGCAACAAGGTTTGAAGAGGTCTGGACGGTATAGCTTCCGACGAAGGTGGGGCTCTTCGGCCAGATGATTTTACCAAGCGCTCCGAGATTTGGATTCGGTGTGAAGGAGGATCCTGTAGCACCCATGAAGTATTCCAGGGCGTTAGGGACACCATCATTGTCATGATCCGCTGAAGGCAAGGCGCCCGCCGTAGCATTGGCCGTGGCCCATGCGGCGTAAGTGTTACCTCCGTCGCCACCAATCGAAAAGGCAGCCGAGCTGAATGGAGCATCTGGCGCGACCCCGTCATCATGATCATCAAATGTAGAATCTTGAGTGATCCAATTTGTAGCTTCATCGAATATCAGCGGCAAGTATCCGGCAAATGTTGCCTCTGTAGTACGTGCACCCTTGTAGGCAGCGATATTGATGCCGGTGGGGAGGACTACCCATTCGGTGAGGCCAGTGCCATCAAGGCTTTCCGCAGGTGTGGTGCTAAGTCCTGCAGTGATTGCGGCGAGCACCCGGGTGGGCGCAAGTTCCGCTCCTTGGAAAGCATAGACAGAATCCGCTCCACTGGTAGAGAGATTAAAACGATTATTATCGGTGATTGTGCCGATAGATGCCTCAGGTGTTCCAAAACTAAGAGAGCTGAGATTGACAATCGTGCCCACCGCCACACCTCCTGGAGGTGCCGTCCAGGTCAAAAGTCCTTCGTTACTATCAATAAATTTTCCTGTGCTTCCAAGAGGCAGCCCATTCCATTCATTGTCTGTGAAGAGAATCACATCGCCAGCGGCGATGGGAGAAAGGACTACAAAGGCTAGAAAGTCATCGCCGGTAGAGCCATAGCCTGTGAATGCAATTGCATTGACCGGAAGAGTTGCTGCGGGTGCACTATCACCATCGTCTTGGACAGTGATTTCTATCTCACCTGTTGTATAGTTATCTGCGATGGCTTCGATGGTTACAGTTCTATCGCCGTCAACGAGTGTGTCATCGATGGCACTTACCGTGAAGTTAGCCGAAGTTCCATTGGCCGGAATCGTGACCAAAGATGGAGAGACAGTAGCTTCAGTTTCATCCAGTGATACTAATTCTACATCCAATGCCACTGGGGTAGGTGCAGCTAGGGTGACGGTGCCTGTTGCAACATTGGCCCCGGCACTTTCGAGAAATGTCAATGGAGTGATAGCAACGACAATCGGAGTGTCACCATCATTCTCGACGGTGATGTTTTGCTGGCCTGATAGGTAGCCAGAAGCTGTGGCAGTGATGGCGAGGATTTGATTGCCATTTGCTAGAAGATCATCCTCTGCTCTAATTAGGAATGTTTGTGAGAGCTGCCCCGCAAGGATCGTGACAGAAGCAGGAACAGAAGCCCGGAAGTCATCGCTGATCGAGAGAGAGACTACCAGATTATTGGGAAGTGGTGTCGGGATTGAGACCGTTCCCGTGGAAGCAGAGGGTCCTGCATTTTCCAGAAAGTTGGTGGGTAGGGCGGAAACCGACAGGATGGGTGTGGTAGGAACCACCCAGGAGATGCTTAAATCGTCAATGGCCAATCCGTGATCGCTGCCGGCGTCATTGGGATCGTGCCAGCGGAGAAATACATATCCCCCTGCCACTACTAGAATGTTTGGACTGTTAGTGATCGCAGTGCGATTCGCTGGATCATTTCCATCAAGCGCTCCAGCAGTGGCGGTAGGGATAGGACCCGTGAAATCGAGGCTGAAGACTTCGTTCCAACCTGGAGGGAGGGGTGAGGCAGCAGCGAGTGAGGTGATGGGAGTGGCAGATGAGCTATAGGTGAAGGTAAGAGAATGTGAAGCAGTATTGCCACCATTACGCCATTGTTCACCCGTGTAGGATACGGAATTGATGAGCAACGGGCCACTTGAGGTATTCTGAAGGAGCACTCCGTATGCGAAATTTCCCGGCGTGCCGGAACCCAGAGATCCCAAAGCTCGTTCAGTGGCCAACGCGGTGCCAAATGAATAGAGCCCGCCACCAGTGGATGAGCCAGTTCCTGCTACGATGGCTGAGATTGCTGGTGTAATAACCGGCAAACTCTTTTCAGCATACCAGCCAGGGAGAGTTACATCGTTCTCCCAAACATTGGTGGTGCCGGTTCCTGTTGCAGGAAGACTATCGAAATTCTGAGAGTAGCTTCCCACACCCGTCATCACAACAGGACCGGCGATTAAGATGGAAGAGCTTGCGAATGCAAGAAGAGACGCTCTCGTTGAACTGACTGCCCAAGCAGGCAGAGCAATCACTGGAAGTTGAGGGAATAAATTCATGATGTTTATTTTGTGAAATGTGATCTACCGAGAAAGTATGTGTCCACATTAGTGCATGGCATCTTTGAAAATGTGACTTGTTCGTCACTAAACTGAGCAAACGGCAGGCCAAAAAAATATATGTTATATGATTCATGTAGTATAACTTTTTAAGTGACAGAAACTCAGTGAGTTATTCCTTCAAATTTATTTATCCAGTTTGATCTGCTGAAATTAAATTTTTCCAGGGTAGCTTCAAGCTTGCTGGAATTTCATCGAGCCTTTTTCCAGAACCTCTTGAGGATGGGGGAGATACGAAAAATTCATAACCGGCCGGCTCCTTAAATTAAAATTTCCACTTGCGGTTCTCGAATTTTCAGTATTTATTGAAAACGTGATGACGGAGACCGAAAAACTAAAGCAGGCGCGCGATGAATTCGTTGCCCAGTGGGGTGCTTTGGGGACTCAATGGGGCATCAATCGTACCATGGCCCAGATCCACGCCCTGCTCATGACTGCCCCCTTGGCAATCACCACGGATGACGTGATGGCAGAGTTGGAAATCAGCCGTGGCAACGCGCATAGCAATTTGAAAGAGTTAGTGGCGTGGGGCTTGATCCGGATGGTGGTGAAAAAAGGCGAGCGGCGTGAATTCTTCGAAGCCGAGAAAGACGTCTGGCAAATTTTCACCATTGTCGCCCGTGAGAGAAAACGCCGGGAAATCGAGCCAGCACTGGCGATTCTTAGCAAGTGCGCGGCAGAAACCCAGGGCATCGAGACTCCTGACGGCAAGGCATTCTTCGAACAAATGCGAAAATTGGAGGAATTTGTAGGTCTAGCATCAAAGATGTCCGACCGCGTTTCTACGATGAAACATGGTTTTGCCGTCCAGATCGCTGCCAAACTGCTAAGCTAAAAAAATTTGAGGTGTTTTTTCAGAATTTCCTGAAAGAACGAAATAGACGAAAACAATAGAACGAAAAAAGTTATGAATCCCATCATCGTGATCTTTGGAGCCAATGGATTCCTCGGCCGCTACCTATGTCGCCATTTTGCCCGCAATGGCAAAGAGGTCGTAGCCATCGCACGCAGCCGTGAGGGCTGGAGTGGTGACGGGATGTTTTTGGAATGGGATGGCAAGTCACTCGGCCCTTGGGCGCTCGCGCTAGAGGGTGCTGAGGCAGTGATCAATCTCGCCGGTCGAAGCGTGAATTGCCGCTACAATGCCAGGAATCGTCAGGAGATTATTGATTCACGGGTGGATTCTACCCGCGTGATCGGCGAGGCCATCGCTGTTTGTAAACAACCGCCCAAGGCGTGGCTTAATGCCAGCACGGCCACTTGGTATCGACATGCGGAAGATAAACCACAGAACGATTGGCTGGGCGAGCCGGGCAAGGGATTCTCCTGCGAAGTGGCGCAGGCCTGGGAGGATGCATTTTTCGGCGCGAAGGTGCCGGCGGTAACGAGGAAGCTCGCCCTCCGCACAGGTATGGTGCTCGCGAATGAGGAAGCCACGGTCTATGATGTGTTCAGAAAACTTACCGCTTGGGGCCTCGGCGGACCGATGGGTTCAGGAAACCAGCGGATTAGCTGGATCCACATGGAGGACTTTTTGCGCGCTGTGGACTTCGCGATCAATGATCCATTTCTTGATGGTACGGTCAACGTTACCGCACCGGAGTGTCCGACAAATCGCGAGTGGATGCAGACGTTCCGCGAGGCGGTGGGCATGCCTCTCGGCTTACCTGCTAATGAGTGGATGCTGAAAATTGGTGCGCATTTCATGCATACCGAGACCGAGCTCGTCACCAAAAGCCGCTGGGCAGACTCAGTCAGACTACGCGATGCGGGATTCCGCTGGCGTTGGGCGAAGGCGGTGGATGCCATCGCAGATCTTCATTCCAGGCGAGGGCTTGAGGGATTTTTCCGAGTCGCATCAGACAGAAGCACGGGCGCGCGAGCATGGTTGCCAGCGATAACTCGTTGATCCGGAATCCGCAGATTTAGCGGATTGCGACCGTTTATTGCATTCCATGAGACAGTGATCATGAGGGTATTTTGATAAAATTTATCTAACAATTGGTTTAAAAGTTTGTGTCCGGTTCCGTTTTCCCCTAGTTACCCACCTATCGGAAAAAGCAGCCGCTCACCAAGCACTACCTTGATTATATGATTTTCAGAATATTCGCACTCACTTCCTTGTCGCTTATCGCCGGACTTTT
Source organism: Akkermansiaceae bacterium (assembly GCA_041753275.1). Lineage (GTDB taxonomy): Bacteria > Verrucomicrobiota > Verrucomicrobiia > Verrucomicrobiales > Akkermansiaceae > Luteolibacter. The sequence continues at coordinate 16,265 of JBGSUW010000045.1, forward strand.
CACCAGTTGTGGAAATTCAGACTTAGCGATCATTTCAAAACCCACCATGAGTGCCAGCCCATCAGCGCGCGTGGTGGCAACCCTCAAGAAAGAAAATTTCAACACCCCTTCCTGCTCCACAAGCGCTGTGGCCGCCGCCGCTGGCAAGCCTCGTGATAAGCATTCGATGCCGGTTTACGCATTTAGTGATCGGAACCGCATCGTCCGCACCACCGCCTACACCTGCAGCGAGGATGACCACCTCATCTACGGCAGTAAAAACGCCACCGGCACACTGCTCCGCTATACCGATACTGTGCGCAGCGCCGCCGCAGATTGGTCATTCTACCCAGTAGGAACCACCTTCCGCATCAAAGGCCTTCCCTATCTCTACGTTGTGGACGATTACGGCTCCGCCCTCACCGGCACCGGTACTGTCGATCTCTACAAGCCCTCCAAGGCCGTCATGAATCAATGGGGTCGGCGCACGGTGGAGCTCACCATCGTCCAGTGGGGCTCATTCAACCGCAGTGCACAAATTCTTGCCGGACGCACTAAGTTTGCCCACTGCAATCAAATGCTCACTAATATTATCCGGCAACGTCCGGATATCGGCGCGCTCGTAAGCCGCTGAATCACTCATCGATCATGTTTCCAACTGCCTGATCGCCCGAGCGGTCAGGCGTTTTTTTGCTCACTGTATCGGCGCCAGCAACCTCGCGGCGCGAGTGCCGGCGCGGAATAGGAAAGACCTCCCCGTGATGTCCTCCATGCTTGCCTCACGGGCATTGGAGAAATCCACCGTCAGCATTTGGTCCACCTCTTGGATGAATTTCTCGTCCGTGGAGAACCCTGTGATCTCAAAGTTTAGCCTGAACGAACGATTATCCAAATTCGCAGTTCCCACCGCCGCCAAGCGCTGGTCGATGAGCATCACCTTCTGATGCAAAAATCCCCGATGGTAGCGGAATAATCTCACACCATACGGGATGGCCTGCTCATAATATGAAAATGCGGAGAGCCACACCAAAAGTTGATCCGCCCGCTCCGGAATGAGAATCCGCACATCCACTCCACGGATCGCCGCAGCTTGTAGCGCCGTTAGCACTCCCTCGTCTGGCACGAAATAGGGTGATGCGATCCAGAGCTTTTTGCGCGCCGAGTTTGCCGCCTCCGCCACGATTAATTGCCACGAATCCACCGGGTCTGCCGGCCCGGTGGGGATCACCGCCGCCACCTGATCCGCACCTTCCGGCGCAGTTTCCCAAGCGAGTTCCGGCACCTCATTGCAGGCCCAAAACCAATCTTCCAAAAACACCATCTGGATCGCCTGCACCGTCGGCCCGCGCATCCGTAAATGTGTGTCCCGCCACTCCCCGAAGCGCAAGTCACGCCCCAAATATTCGTCCCCCACATTCAGCCCACCAATTAACGCTGCCTTACCATCACTGATCACGATTTTCCGGTGATTTCTAAAATTAATTTGCAAGCGCGACCACCAATACCGGTTAATTCCAAACGGGTGACATTCTACCCCAGCCTCCCTCATTTCCCGTAGATACCGTCTTGGCAGCTTGTGTGAGCCAATTTCATCAAACAAGAAATAAACCCTCACCCCCGCCCTGGCCCGCGCGATTAGGGCCTGCTGGAAACGGGTGCCCAGTTTGTCATTCTTCACGATGAAAAAGCTCACACACAAATACTCTTTCGCCTCTTGGATCGCCTCGAAAATCCGCTCAAACGTCTTATCGCCATCGATTAGCAGCTCCAGCTCATTGCCCCGTGTAAATGGCAGTCCACCAAGAAATTGCGCCGCTCGCTCGAATCCATCATCCTCGGGAATCTCGACCTCATAGCTGTGCAAGCGCGCCCTCATCGCTGTAGCCAGTGCAAGTAATTTACAGTCATTTTCCCGCCTTCCGCCCACATGGCTTGAAAACCGCGTCCGCCCGAGCAGCCAATACATCGGGATCGCCAAAAACGGCACTGTTAGCAGAGAAATCACCCATGCGATGGTCCCTTGCGAAGTGCGCACATGCATCAACGCATGCAGCACATGCAACATCCCAAACACGTAGAAGGCAACCAATCCGACCAGACCTAGCCAGGTTTGCGGTTCAAAATCGGGAAATAACATTGGAAATTTCTAGCTCTTCCCCACCCCCATCACAAGCTCTCTTGCTAAGATTACAAATCGCTCCCTCCCTGCGATTTCACGAAATTCAAGAGACAAGATTGCACCCAGCGAGGTTTTACGCGACAAGAAGTCGCCCCACATGACCCAGCTCTTGATCGAACCTGCCCGCCGCACTGGATGTGACGACATTCCCGCCCTCACCGAAGTGCTCCGCACCTCCGCGCTCCGCCAGCGCTCACCCATTGATGATGTGCTGGATTCCGGCGTGGTGGATGAGGAACGCTACATGCGGGAACTCGCCCACGATCTAGGCATGGAATGGCTCGATACCATCCCGATGGCCGAAGTCCCGCTCCCCTTGCGCGAGGCATGTGGGCCGCGCCTCGCCCTGCGCCACCGCCTGCTTCCAGTAGCCATCGAGGGCGAGGGCGATCATAAACGCCTGAAACTCTGCACTTTCGATCCCTTTAACCTCGTCTCCCGCCAAGCCGCCGCCCAAGAACTCGCCTTGCCCATCGATTGGTGCATGGCCTCCCGCAAGCGCCTCCACGAAGCCCTCCGCCGTCTCTACGGAGTGGGTGCCGATACTTTCGAGCAAATCCTCGAAGGCCGCGATTTCGATTACGATCACCTCGAAAACGGCGAAGACGAAGCCAACGTCATCGATAATGACGACGATGAGGAAGCCTCCGTCGTCAAGTTCGTCAACCAGATCATCCGCGAAGCCCTCGACCAACGCGCCACGGACATCCACGTCGAGCCGCTCAGCACCAATCTCCGCATCCGCTACCGCATCGATGGCCGCCTCATCGAGGTGGCGGTGCCGGAAAATATCAAAGCACTCCAAAGCTCCGTCATCGCCCGTTTGAAAATCATGGCCCGGCTCGATATCGCCGAGCGCCGCGTGCCACAGGATGGCCGGATCAACCTCCAGTTCGAGGGTGCCACCATCGACGTCCGCGTCGCCACCGTCCCCACCGTCGAGGGCGAGAGCGTCTCGCTGCGGCTTCTCAACCAAGAGAAATTCAACATCGCCAAGCTCGGGATGGAGCCATTTGTCGAAAATAAAATCAAATCGCTGCTGCACCTGCCCAACGGCATCATCCTCATCACCGGCCCCACCGGCTCCGGGAAATCCACCAGCCTCTATTCCTTCCTCAGCGAGGTCAATCACCCCGAGCGCCGCATTGTCACCGTGGAAGATCCGGTGGAAAATAAACTCGTCGGCGTAATGCAGATCGCCGTTAAAAACGAGATTGGCCTCACCTTCGCCACCGCCCTCCGCTCCATCCTCCGCGCCGATCCGAACATCGTGATGATCGGAGAAATTCGCGACCTCGAGACCGCGGAAATCGCCATCCGCGCCTCCCTCACCGGCCACCTGGTTTTCTCCACCCTCCACACCAATGATGCCATCGGTGGTATCAGCCGCCTCGTCGATATGGGCGTGGAGCCGTTCCTCGTATCCGCCGCCGTCCGCGCCTTCCTCGCCCAGCGCTTGGTAAGAAAACTTTGCTCGCATTGCAAAATCCCGCGCGAAGTCACCGAGAAAGACCGCCACGATCTTGGCATCCCACACCACATCACCGGCCAGGTTTACTCACCCAAAGGCTGCGATCGCTGCCGCAACACCGGCTTCTCCGGCCGCCTTGCGATTTACGAAGTGATCCTCGTCACTCAGCCCATGCAGGAACTCGTCGCACACCGCGCCCAATCCACCGAATTGCGCGCCCAAGCCATCCGCGATGGCTACATCCCAATGCGCGAATATGGTTGGTACAAAGTCATGAAAGGCGAGACCACCATCGAAGAAGTCATCTCCGTCACCTCGTCCGATATCGGTGGCGGCGAGTAAATCGCTCGTCATTTTGAAAAAATAGTTTATCCTCCACAATCATGGAAACCTCAGAAAAAGTCCGCAAACTCATCGATGAATATGAGACTTTCAACGATCAAGAGCGCGCCGAATTCGATTCCCTCATCGCCCCTCGGGAGGAAAGTCCAATCAGCCCCGTGTGGCTCGCTGAGCTCCACAGCCGCGCCGAAGACATTGATTCTGGCCGAGTGGAACTCATCAGCGGAGTAGATTTCCTCAAGCGTTGGCGCGCTAGTTAATCTATGTTCCATTTTAGATCACACCCGGAAGCGCACCACATCCTCGCGCTCATGCACATGAGCCGCAGACCCGGCTACTGGAAAAATCGCGCCAGCACTTGGCCAGAATAATTTCATATCCCACTCCTCAGCCATGCCGCTTTACGCCTACAAAGCCCTTGCCACAAATGGTGCCGTCTCCACTGGAGAAATCGACGCGGCAGATCGGCCGGAAGCGTTGCGGATGCTGGATCGTAAAGGACTCCAGCCCGTTAATCTCAAAGAAACCACTCGCCCTGCGCCGAAGCAAAAATCCACTAAAACGGCCAAATCCCGCACCGACGAGGCAGCCGATGCCACCGATAAGTCCGAGGCCAAACAGACCCCCATCCCGGATGGCCCGATCAAGCTGAAGCGCGCGGAAGTCGTGCTCTTCACCGAGGAACTCTCGGACATGCTCAGCGCGGGCCTCCAGCTAGAGCCGGCGCTCAAGTCCATGGAAAACCGCCAGGAACTCGGCAACCTCAAAGCCGTTTCCTACAAAATCCGCCAAATCGTCCGCGATGGTGTGAATTTCTCCGCCGCTCTGAAAAAAGTCAGCCCCAGCTTCGGCCCGCTTTATTGCTCCCTCGCCGCCGCCGGTGAGGCCTCTGGCGCGCTCGATGATATCCTCAAACGCCAAGCCCACTACCTCAAGACTCTCGCAGAACTGCAAAGCCGCCTCATCCTCGCGATGATCTACCCGGCCTTCCTCGTCGTCGCCGGCATCGGCGTTTCCATCGTCTTTGTCACCACCCTCATCCCCCAGCTCACTTCGCGAATCAAAAGCAGTGGCGGCGAAATTCCGCTCGGTGCCGCCATCCTCATCTGGATCTCTAATTTCCTCAGCAAATGGTGGCTCGTCATCCTCCTCAGCCTCACCGCCACCTTCATGTTCTTCAAATTCTGGAAAGAAAATGAAGCCAACAAACCAGCGTGGGACCGCATCAAGCTCCGGCTTCCCCTGATTGGCCCCGTCATCACCAGCCGCTTCTACGTCCAATTCCTCGAAACCATGGCCAACCTCGTCGGCAATGGCCTGCCACTCCTCCGTGCGCTTGAACTCTCCCGCGATGCCACCGATAATCGCTCACTCCGCGCGGAATTGAACAAAGTCATCGCACAAGTTGGCGACGGCCGCTCGTTTTCCAAGGCCCTCATCCGCAATGGTTCCTTCCCGCCACTGCTCATCGATATGATCTCCGTAGGTGAGCAAACCGGAAAAATCGATCAATCCCTCCGCCGCGCCGCCGAGCGCTACGACAAGGAACTCGATAAAGATCTCCAGCGCATCATGGCCCTGATCATGCCCGTGGTCCTCATCATCATGGCCGGCCTCATCGGCACCATGGCCTATCTAATGATCACCTCGATTTTCCAAACCATGTCGAAAATGAAATAAGGAAACTTGGACTGCTACAGCCCGCTGTCGCTTTGGGCCATGCAGCCTTGCTGCCAGCCCGTCTGCATCGGCTTATCCCGCTCGCCGCAAACTTCACGCAGCCCATCCACCTCGTCGGCCTACCCCCACATCTCCCAACGAGAATCAGATAAATCCCGCCGGGTGGAGCGTATCCACCAAATATTGCTGCCGGGAAATCAGCTCCTGATAAATTTCCTGAGTCTCCGGATCTGGATCGCAGCGGCCAAGCCCATCACCCGCCACCAAATACGCAGCGATCTCCTCGAAGCCGAGCGACTCACCACTGTGAGTGAAAAAAGCCACCGCAGCCTGCATCGCCGCGCCCACCGCAGCCCCTTGCTTGCTCGATACCGGGACCACCGGCGCGCAGAAAACATCGGCCAGCATTTGCCGCATCACCGGACTGCCCACGCCCGGGCCGAGCAGGCGGATCTCCGCCGGATCGAATCCAAGATCCCGCAACCGGCTCATGGCATAGCCAAGTCCCAGCGCCACACCCTCCGCACCCGCGCGGGCCATGTGGGCTGGAGTGAAATTATCCGGCGTGATCCCATGCAGCACTCCCTTTCCTTCCGGCAGCCGGGGAATCGATTCCCCGGTAAAATACGGCAGCAATAAAAGCCCGTCCGCACCGGGAGCCACGCTACTCACCATCGTTTCAAATTGCTCAGCAGACCAGCCATAATGGCGCCGCAATACCTCCGGTGCCACCGAAGCATTGATCGTAGTGGCATGTCCCAGCCACGAGCCAGTCGCATTACAAAACGGAGTGATCTCCCCGCGATAATCAATCACCGGAGCCTCACCAATACCGACAATCACACCTGTGCTGCCCAACTCCACCGCCACCGTGCCACTCCTCACACAGCCCGCCGCAAGCGCCGCAAGCATCGGCGAGGAGCTGCCCGCACCGATTTGCACCTGCTCGGAAAGCCCCCACTCCCGCGCAAGGGCTGGCCTCAGCGAGCCGCGAGGTTGATCCGAGGGGCCGATGGGTGGCAACAGCCCGGCCAATTGCGGATCGATGAAATCGATCAACTCATTGCACCACTGGCGGCTGCGAATGTCTAACAGGCCGGTGGTAGAAGCACTTCCCGCCTCGGTGACTCGCTCGCCAGTGAGCCAGTAGGCGATGAAATCTTGCACATTGAGCAAGGTGGTGGCCCTTTGAAAATGATATGGCTCGTGCTGTTTCAGCCACAAGCACTCGGCGGCAGCGGAGTCTAGCCCTGGCACTTGGCCCGCCAGCTCGATGAGTCCGGGAGCCCCGCCGAAGGCCCTTGCAATCTCATTTGCCTGCCGCTTCACCGAGGTATCCCCCACCAATTTTGTGGGCCGAATGATGCGGTTTGCCTCGTCTAACAAGACCAAGCCACGCTGTGGGCCAGCCACCCCGATGGCGGCGATGCGGCCACGATCCTTCCCTAAATTGGTCAAGCATTGGCGGATGGCACTGTCCACCGCATCGATCCACTGGGAAGGATTTTGCTCCCGATATCCAGCCGGTAATCCCTCGATCCAACTATGCGGCACCCAGATTTCCTCACGGATGGTGGAGCCCTCCAGATCCAGAACCACGGCGCGGGTGCCGCCATGGTTAATTTCAATTCCGAGGAAATGCATGCGTGATGGGGTGAAAAACAAGGCGCTATCCAGATAACAAGCGCGTGCTTCGAGCTTTCGCCACTGTGCGGGCTTTGACAAGCACTGGCGTCGCTAAATTCTTATCTCCACGGAGCTGCGATCTTGTTAGGTCGAGTTTGACACATTTCCCAAAACTGCATAGGAAACGCTGATGAACGAGGATTCACAGGACGCATGGTTTTATACTCACGAAGGCGAAACCATCGGCCCGGTGCCCTTTGCGGAGCTGATGGCGCTCGCAAGAGAAAAGAAACTCAATCGGCGGCTGGATCTGGTATGGCGGCATGGCATGACGGATTGGGTGCCATCGGGCGATATCGAGGGGATTTATGAAAAAGTGATGTTGCCACCACCCGATCTCTCGCAGGTGGCCCACAAGAATCCACCACTATCTCCTAAACAGCGCGAGGCGATGGATATGAAACCGGAGAAGGAATTTTATCCCGGCGCACGGCGGAGATCGTTTTATTTCATGATCTTCATTTTCCCCTTCCTGTGGGCGATCGCCTTGGACTTTGGGAAACCCTTCTTGACCCAGCAGTTTGGTGAACAAGTCACCGCCCAATTGATGCTCGGCCTGCCGTTTCTACCCTTGTTACTCGCGCTTTATTTCATGGCGAGGCGGCTGGTCAATGTAGGCATGAACGGCTGGTGGTTCTTGGTCAGCTTGATTCCCCTCGTGAATCTATGGCTCGGCTACCGGCTGTTTGTTTGCCCCGGTGGCTATGCTTTTACCAAAAAGCTCGATGGCATCGGCATCTTCCTGGCGATCATCTACTGGCTATGTGTTGCGGCACTGCTCGCATCAATTGCCGCCACAGTGGCTATTTCATTCGGCACACTCGGTAGTCCGGAGCAGCAGGAGCAACTCCAGGAAATCCTCCGGAAATTCAACGAAGCACTGCCAGCGACCCCACCGAAGTGATCCAATTTTTCAAAGAAACCGACGAGCGCCGGGATGCCGGGCCACTGGAATGTTGGTGCCTGCATGGCGCCGCTGGCCTGGCGGCGGACTGGCGCGGGCTCACGAAACCACTAGCGGCGGCGGGCATCGGCTCGCGGGCGGTGGACCTTTGGCGGTTTTTGGAATGCTGTGCGCTGCCTCTGCCAGAATTCGGCAAAGCCCTGAACGCGGATGCCGGTGGCCAAATCTTTCGCGGTAGCGGCCGCGGCCTGCTCGGCTACTCGATGGGCGGGCGGATGGCGTTGCATGCGTTGTTGGAGAAAGATCACCCATGGCAAGTGGCTGTCATCATTTCTGCCCATCCGGGATTGGAAAATGAGGCGGACCGCGCCGCCCGCCGCAGCGTGGATGCGCAGTGGGCCAGCCAAGCGCTCACGGGAAATTGGCAGGAATTTCTCAATTCGTGGAATGCCCAGCCGTTGTTGGGCAAGAGTCTCTCTCGTGAGCCGCAATCTGCCAGCGCACTGATGCAGCGGCGGCGGGAAGTGGCCCGGAGTTTTGTAGATTGGTCGCTCGGCACCCAGGAAGCGCTATGGCACAGGCTGCATGAGATTTCCATCCCGGTGCTATGGATCGCCGGGGAAAATGATGAGAAATTCCGCGCCCTTGCCGAGCGGGCAAGCGCGCTGATGCCGCATGCCTCGCTGGCGCTCGCGCCCGCTGCCGGCCACCGTGTGCCATGGGATGCTCCGGATTGGTTCGCTGCCACCGTCTCGCGATTTCTCAAGCTCGGATGTCTCTGAGCCACAGCTTGTGAAAAATTTCACAATCGCCTTGAGAAGCAGCGCATTGAACTCCACAGTATCCGCAAGCCTTCACAACATGGTCAGTCCATCCTCTAACACACTCCACACGGCCTACGATTCGAAAATCGAAGGCAACGTCATCATCACCCGCGTGGATGCCGCAATCAACTGGATGCGGAAAAACTCGCTCTGGCCGATGCCGATGGGCCTTGCCTGCTGCGCCATCGAGCTGATGGCCACCGCTTCCAGCCGCTTCGATATCTCCCGCTTCGGCATGGAGGTGATGCGCTTCTCACCACGCCAGAGCGATGTGCTCATCGTGTCCGGCACGGTCACCTACAAGATGGCGCTGGCGGTCAAACGGATCTGGGACCAGATGCCGGAGCCTAAATGGTGCATCGCGATGGGGGCCTGCGCCTCCAGCGGCGGGATGTATCGCAGCTATGCGGTGCTCCAAGGGATTGATAAATTGATCCCGGTGGATGTTTATATTTCCGGCTGTCCTCCACGGCCTGAGGCCCTCATCGAAGGGTTGATGAAGCTTCAAACGAAGATCGAAGGTGAAGAATCTACGATGGACCAAAAGCGCACCTTCATCGAGGAAAACGTTTAATTTCTCTAATCTATACTGACCATGTCCGCCGCTGCCGATGTCACGAAGCTCCAGGAAACTTTCGGAGCAAAAATATGGGAAACTGTTGAATTCCGCGGCGAGCATACCGTCCGCGTGGAGCTCGGAGCACTGCATGAGGTATTAGCGAAGTGCCATAAAGACCTCGATTATGAGATGATTCTGGATATTTCAAGCCTCGATCATTTCGGCGATGATCCCCGCTTTGAGATGGTTTATGAAATTGCGAGTTTGGACGATTCCAAGCACCTCAGAATCAAGGCAAAAGTCAGCGAAGACGAGAGTGTGCCATCCGTCACAGATCTCTGGCTGGGTGCGGATTGGCATGAGCGCGAGGTCTGGGACATGATGGGCATCCCCTTCACCGGGCACCCGAATCTCAAGCGGATTCTGATGTGGGAAGGCTATCCGTTTTTCCCGCTTCGCAAGGATTTCCCGCTCGCTGGGCGGCCCACCGATATGCCGGACGTCGCCTTCACAGGTGTCGCACCGCTGGAAGGCGGCCCATTTGTGACAAGTGGCGGCACTGAAGATGTCGCCCGCCGCGAGCCGCGCGCCCAAGTGGTGAAGTGAAGCGCGGTTGCTGCCTTTTCCCCAAGAAAATTCCATGCCCATCGTCATGAGATCGACTGATGGGCCATTTGCGAATCTAGCCCGGAATCTGCGCCAGATCGTCCGCTCCCCGGCATGCTGGGCAGTCGTTGCCGTCACCGGGGGCATCCATCTCGCCATCGAGTGGCTGGGAGGCCCCGGCCAGGCCCGCGTCTCAGCGTGGTTTCTGGAATTCGGGCTCAGCCGTGGAGGGATCCTCGGCGGCGCAATTTGGAGCCTGCTCACCTACGGGCTTCTTCATGGCTCGTGGTGGCATTGGCTGACGAATGCGATTTTCCTGCTCTTCATCGGCTCCCGGATTGAATTTGTGGCGGGACGGGCGGTGTTTTGGCGGGCGTTGCTTTTTGGTGTTTTAGGCGGCGCACTTGCGCACCTTTTATTGGTCCCTGAAAATGGCAGTACCCAAGTATTGATAGGACTCTCGGGGGGCTGCATGGCATTGCTGCTAGTAATGACCACCCTCTCACCGGAATCACGGATGATGCCTCTGCCCGTTTCCGCACGCAGTTTGGGCTTGGGAATTATCTTTGCATCACTGTTGCTAACGCTAATGAATCTGACACTCAGCCTCGAAGAATTTTCAGATCTCGGAAAATCGTTCACAGCCCGCGGTTGGGGAGATTTGTTTAAAATGGGCCATGCCTGCCATCTTGGCGGAGCACTCGCCGGCTGGCTTTACGGGCGCTGGCTACTGCGCCCTCGCATTACGCTCAAACGCCTCCACTCCGCAAGATCACGGAGGGAGGCGAGTGAGTAAATCAAGGTAGCAATGAATTAGACGGCGTCCTTATTTTCAGAGTTCTCCGCCGTCTCGATCGCGTTGCCCACGCCGTTGCCCGCGACCTTCCGGACGCACTTCACGTCCCGCCTCCGAGCGCCGCTGCATTTGCGGACGCTGGATCTGAGGTTGTTGGTCTTGGCGCTGGCGCACCTGCGGCTGTTCCATCTGGCGGCGTTGCATTTGTGGGCGCTGCGTTTGGGGCCTCGCTTCTTGCTGTGCCTCTTGGTTGAATCGTTGGCGTTGTTGACTTTGCAAGTTCTGCTGGCGGTCCCGACGCTCTACCCGCTGCTCGCGGTTGAAGTTTCTATCTCCGCCAGGATTCCCGAGTTGCGGACTTTGCTGGCGGTTCACGCGGTCGTTCCAATTTTCGGAATTTCTCTGAGGACGCTCAGTAAGGGTCACCGGCCGATTGAAACGCGAAGGCGACTCGTTACGGGAGCGCCTGTCTTGGAAGCGGTCGCCCCGAGTGTCGTTCCGCTGGTTATCGCGCCAGTTTTGCCTTGAGTTGTCATAATTTGGACGAGATTGCTCAAAGCGATTTGGCCGGTTCTGTTGATTCGAATAACCACGCACATTCCTAGACCATGGCTTGCCCAAGTTTCTGTAAGCAACTTCACGATTACGGTAATTATTCACCGTGACGTTTGTAACCCGGCTTGGCGGGGCAATAAATCTTCTGCCCGAGCGCCAGCCATGGGGATGCGGCGCACCGTAAACCGGACGCGGACGGAAACCTACCGGATAAAATCCATTCAAATGAGGATCGTAATAGCGGCGGCTTCTAAAATCGTAGTAACTGTAGCAGCTAGGATCGTAACCCCAGCGCGGATCCCCCGTGCTGATGAAGAGTGACGTATTGAAGGAACTCCCTCCATAGCCGTAACCTTGTCCATAGCCGGAGCTGTAAGTGGTTCCTACAGAAGAGGACGAGTAATAAGGATCATACGCGCACGAGCTAAACAGGAGTGCAGCGGCACCTGCGGCGAGGCAGAGTAAGGGGCGAAATGGGCGGAATTTTTTCATAACCTCTCTATGACAACATCGGAAGTGACTCTATTCGAGGAATTTTTAAGGAATTTCACACCTTTGTTTGCTGCGAGTTGACAAACCAAGCCAATTTCCCGTTTCCTTGCCCAAACCCGCATCCATCCATGAGTTCTTCTAACAGCGCAATTCTCGTCACCGGTGGAGCCGGCTACATCGGCTCTCACACCGTCCGGCTCTTGGCCAGCCAAGGCCGCAAGGTCGTGGTGTTGGACAATATGGTTTTCGGCCACGATCAAGCAATCATCGATGAGAGCGTGGAACTCGTCATCGGCGAGATCGGTGATCAGGCGTTGGTTCGCTCGCTCTTTGAAAAACACCAATTTGGTGCAGTCATCCATTTTGCCGCCTACGCCTACGTCGGAGAGTCCGTCACCGATCCCCTGAAATACTACCAAAATAACACCGCAGAACCCATCAAACTGCTACAAGTGATGCAGGAACACGACTGCAAAGTTTTCGTTTTTTCCTCCACCTGCGCCACCTACGGCGTGCCGGACAAACTTCCTATCACGGAAACAAATCAACAAAACCCCATTAATCCCTACGGCCAAAGTAAGCTGATGGTGGAAAAGATTCTCGCAGATTGTGATACAGCGTGGGGCCTGCGCAGCGCCTGCCTCCGGTATTTCAATGCAAGCGGTTGCTCGCCCGATGGAAAAATTGGAGAAGATCACAATCCGGAAACTCACCTCATTCCCCGGGTGCTAATGGCTCTAACGGGAGAAATCGACCACCTCGAAGTTTTCGGCACCGATTACGAGACTCCCGATGGAACCTGCATCCGGGATTACATTCACGTTGAAGATCTCGCAGATGCTCACGCCAAGGCCTTGCACCACCTCGCAGCGGGCGGGGCTTCAGTCCGTTGTAACCTCGGCACCGGAGTTGGCGTTTCAGTGAAAGAGATCATCACCGCCGCCGAAGAAGTATCCGGTAAAACAGTTCCTGTAAAATACGGCCCACGCCGCGCTGGCGATCCACCCTCACTCGTCGCGGACCCGTCACTCGCGAAAGAACTCCTCGGCTGGCAAGCCACCCGTAAAGATATCAAGCAGATGGTCGGCCCCGCCTGGACTTGGATGAATGGCCCGTTTAGCGGAAGATATCCCAAAAATAAATCAACGAAGTAAATGCGATGTATTGACATTTGCTCTTGCGAAATTCTCAAAATCGATTCAATTTCTACTCAGCCCCGTTTCCAAACCCGTCTCAAACCCATGAAAACATTCTCTATCCGACGCTATCGTCAGCTACCAGCCCAAGCATTCACGCTTGTGGAAATGCTCGTAGTCATTGCCATTATGTCGATCTTGGTAACTGCCGGGGCAGTCGGCCTCACAGGCATCGGCGGCAAAGGCGTCACCACTGGCGTGGCATCTGCGGACAGTATTTTCAATGAAGCTCGCACCATCGCCATGGGGCAAGGAACTAAGACGCGAGTATTAGTAGCAAAAACACTTGCCACTAATTCTTCCGAAAACTTGCGAAGAATTGTTGTGGTATCGGAAGATTTGGACAATGGAGTTCCCAAACCAAATATTTGGATCCTCTCAAGCCGGGGAACTTTACTTCCAGACAGAACTTATTTTAGTCAAGATTTCAGCAAAGATGACCACGCATCCGGTTCTGGTTCTATAAAGACGATGACCTTGTCTGCCCCGATCCCACCCAATTTTCGCGGCGAATATTATTATTATGAATTCAATGCCGAAGGAATTTCAAGTTCTCCTGGAGCAAGCTTCATCATCGGAAGCGGTGCACGGCCGGGCGATGCGAATTCCAAACCACGGACCACCTCAGAAGGCACACTTGACTTCGGCGGTCTTGTGATCTGGCGCAGCGGCAGCACTTCGGTGTTTCGCAGCCCAAAGCAAATGGAACTTCCTGATAAAGTCACACAATTCTAATTTATGAAACCCATTCACTTCAAAAATCCAAAGGGCTTCACCCTTTTAGAAACTGTCATCGCGATCGGTGTCTTGGCAGTTCTGCTCTCAGGATTCCTCGTCGTCTTTTCTCCAGCAGCCGCTGGAATTCGCCAGTCGATTAACACCCAAGCGGCAGATCGCCTTGCCTCGGCGCTCGAGACTGAGCTTTCGACCCTGCGGCCCAATGAGCCGGGATTGGGCTCAGCGACCACTCCTTTCGACAAGGCTTTCACTTGGATCAGCAAATCCAACACCGCAAACGATAAACGCGCTGGAGCAGACCCTATCTTCGTTTACCAATACCGTGGAGAAGCCAGTGGAACACTTCGCGCCGATGGAACCAAAGAACCTGTCGTAAAAATCGAAGGGAAACTCGCCGGGGAGGATTATGTAATTGTGCCGATGGCACGACGCTTGAGCGATGTTCAATTCAACGATGATCTCAAGGCCGTTGAAGGAGCCGTCTATTTAGTGAAAGCAAAACAACTTATTTCCGGAACGAACGGAATGACCCTTGGAAAAGGTGGGGAAATCAAAGATTCTAAGGGAACCAACATCAATGATGCAGCTAGCTATCCAGAAGCTGCGCTAGCGTTTGCCGCCGAATTCCACCTGATGCCATCGAAAGATATCGCCTACTTCAACGGCGCAAAATTTGAAACCAAATTTGAAAGTCAAACCCCGGTGTTTACACGCAACATCGCCGTCCGCCGCTAAAAATTCTCTCGGAACTTTATTATGAAAGCCCATCACCATCACTCCGCGAAACGCGGCTTTACTCTGCTAGAGCTAATCGTCGCGATGGCTATCACTACCATCATCGTTACGATTCTCGTTTCGGTTACCTCCGTCGCATTGGATACTTTTAATCGCAGCCGCACTGAACTCCGCGCTGCCCGTCAAGCAAGAGCGATGATCGACTCGATGGCACGTGATCTGGAAGCGCTCGTGATCCGCACGGGAGACCCAAATCAATGGCTATCTGCCAGCACCGATAGCGCTGTGATCGGTAACAACTTGCCGAGCACAAGCTCTGCCAAACTCATTTTCTTCACCGCCGCCACCGATCGCTACAATGGAAAAATCGGCACTGCCGATGATCTGGGCGGGGATGTATCATGCGTCGCTTATCAATTACGTTTCGACGACCCTATCGAAGCGGGCCAAAATTATAAAACGTTCGTTCTAAATCGTTTGCTAGTAGATCCTAATAAAGCTTTTGCAAGTTTACTTGGGATGACTGATCCGAGTGCAACTTCTCCCCAAACACTCTTGGACGTCTTCACGAACTATAATGGTGCACTCAGCGCTACCGAGAATCTCGATGCTGGTAAAAATTTCATTGCTGAAAATATCTACCAATTTTCGATCATCTTTAACATCGAGCTGGTCAATAATACAACCGGAGCCGTCGAGTCGGTGCCAATCAGTGTGGGATTACCTGATGCTGATGGACTCACCTCTGACAATTCCGTGGAACAATTTAAATTATACGGAAATAAGTTAGTCGTTAGTTCAGGTGTCAATGGTTACACAATTGCGGACTTAGAAGCAGGCAAAGTTACTTCCATTACCATCGCTGTTACTGCGCTATCGGACTTTGGAGTGGATCAAGCTCGGAGCCGACCAGATTTACGTAATAATCAAGATAAGCGCGCGGATTTCCTTGATAAAAACTCCTATCAGTATAGTAAAACAGTCCAGATACCTTCTAGTTGAATTTTCAGGGCCAGAAATTCGCCCATCCATCGATTTCCAAACAAAATATTATCATGGCAAACTTCCTCATTGGACTCATCGCAGGAATATCACTTGCTGTCTTGCTCGGGTGGATCGGCAAAAATACTGGCGAAATCAAACAGCTCCGCAGTGAAAATTTAGAACTTAAAGAAGCGAATCAGGAACTGATGAGAACTCGAGAATTTAAGCTTGATCCCACCCGCGCTTTGGCCCAGCCCGCAAGGCCTGTCGGAGCCAGTAGTAAGTGCAATAAAAGACCGATGGGACTGGGGATCGAATAGAGGATAGCCCATGAGTAGTTGCTCATGGAAAAATCGTGGAAGATCTCAGCAAACAAACTACATGGACACCCGGTCAGCGCTGGGTGAGCGATAGTGAGCCTGAACTCGGTCTTGGCATCATCACGGCAAACGGTGACGGCCGCGTGGACATTCACTTCAAAGCCGCCGGTGAGAAGCGCTGCTATGCCACCGAATCCGCGCCACTCCGCCGAGTAAAATTTGCCCCCGGAGATCGCATCAAACAGCGCTCGGGTGCAGAGATCACCGTCGAAGCCGTAGCTGCGGAAAAAGGACTACTGATTTACCTCGCAGATTCGAAGCGAGTAAGCGAAACAGAGCTTTGTGACTCGATGAGCTTCAGCAAGCCGCAGGACCGGCTCTTCGGCGGCAAGCTGGATGAGCCTGCCGAATTCGATCTTCGTGGCGAAGCACTGCGACGCCGTGCTGCCATGCGGCGTTCTCCGGTGCGTGGTCTCGCCGGGGCACGCATGGACTTGATCCCTCACCAACTCTTCATCGCGGATGAGGTGGCAAATCGGCCACGCCCGCGTGTGCTCCTCGCCGATCAAGTGGGCTTGGGGAAGACCATCGAGGCCTGTCTCATTCTGCACCGCCTCATCCTCACCGGCCAAGCCCAGCGCGTGCTCATCCTAGTGCCAGAACCGCTGGTCCACCAATGGTTCGTCGAACTTCTCCGCCGCTTCCAACTCTCCTTCAGCATCTATGACGAGGGCCGCTGTGAGGCCATCGAATACGGCGATCCCGAGGGCAACCCTTTTTTGGAAAGCCAGTGGATCCTCGCCGCTGTGGATTTTCTCGCAGAAAATGAACTTCGCGCCACCCAAGCCCGCGAGGCCGGCTGGGACATCCTCGTCGTGGACGAGGCACACCATCTTGAATGGTCGCCCACCGAGGCTGGCCCGGCCTATGAAATGGTCCGCAGCCTCGCAGAAACCACGGATGGCCTGCTGCTTCTCACCGCCACGCCGCAGCAGCTCGGCCCGGAGGGCCACTTCGCGCGGCTCCAGCTATTGGACCCGGAGCGCTACTCGGATTTACAAAAATATCGGCAGGAAACTGAGCACTACGAGGAAGTCGCTGAAATCGTGGAATCGCTCGCTGCAGGCGATGCTGTGGATGCGAGGTTGCAAGCCTTCGTCGCTGGGCGCGATCGCTTGAAGAACGACGTGCAACAATTGCTGGATGAGAAACCTCAAGCTCGCGAGCGCTTGATTTCCGATCTACTCGATAGTTTCGGCGTCGGCCGCGTGATGTTCCGCAACACTCGCAAAAGACTCGGTGGATTCCCCCTTCGCGAACCTCGCTTAGCCATCGTGGAGGATAAATTTACATGGCTGTGCGAACTTCTGGGGAAACTGGCTCAAGAAAAAATTCTCGTCATCACCAAGACTCGGGAACTCGCCGAGGAAATCTTGGAATCGCTGCGAGCTGACACCGGCATCATTGGCGCGTTGTTTCACGAAGAGCTCTCGCTGCTCCAGCGGGATCGCAACGCCGCATTCTTTGCCGAGCCAGATGGAGCGCAAATTCTAGTTTGCTCAGAAATCGGCAGCGAGGGGCGAAATTTCCAGTTTGCACGCCACCTCGTCTTGTTCGATCTCCCCGAGGATGTTGATTTACTCGAACAACGGATCGGCAGGCTCGACCGCATCGGCCAGCGCGGCACCATCCAAGTGCACGTCCCGATCCTTCCTGGCAGCGCCGATGAGGTCCGCGTCCGCTGGCTGGATGAAGGCCTGGATGCCTTCCGCGCCAGCCCGGCCGGGGCTGCGGAAATCCAACGCGAACTCGCCCAAGATCTGGATGAGGCGCTGGATGAACCCGAGCTGATCGCGGAGTTGTTAGAAAAAACCCTCGCCTGCCGCAAGCGCATCTCCGAGCGCCTCGCGCAAGGCCAAGACCGGTTATTAGAGCGTAGCTCCCACCGGCCGGAACGCTCGGCCTGGTTAGTGGAGCGCATCCGCGAGTGGGATGAGAGCGCGGATTTTGAAGATTTCCTGCTGCGGCTTTTCGAGCACTCCGGCTTGCACATCGAGGAGCTGGGAAAGCGCCGCTATTTCCTGCTCCCCGGCAATTTGAAATCGGACGCATTTCCCGCACTCCCTGCCGATGGAATGACCTTCACCTTGGATCGCCAACGCGCCTTGGAGCGCGAACAAGAAGCATTTCTCACCTGGGACCACCCGATGGTGCGCGGCGCGCTGGACCTCATGCTAGGCTCGGAAGCGGGCAACGCCTCATTCGCCGTTTGGGAAGTCCCTGGGGAAAAGTCCATCTTGTTAGAAACATGGTGGGTGGTGGAATCCGTAGCACCCGCCGAGCTCCACGTGGAGCGCTTCCTCGCTCAAACGCCCGTGCGGATCGCCGTGGACCACTCGGGAAAAGAACGCACATCAGACGCCACCCTGCTCAAGGCCAGCCTCCGCCGTGGCGATCCCGCCAGCCTGCTCAAGAATGAAAAAGTGCGGCGAAAATTCCTCCCCGAGATGCTTGAGCAAACCCGCCTCCTCGGCGAATCCGCAGGCCGCGCTGTGATTGAGGAAGCGCTGGACGCCATGCGCACGCAGCTCTCCGCAGAAGTCTCCCGCCTCCGCGATCTGGCGGAAATAAACGACCACATCAAGCCCGAACACATCGCCCTCTTAAATGAGCGGGAAATCGCCCTCACCACCGCAATTCAAAGCGCCCGAGTCAGGCTGGATGCCGTGCGCTTGATCTGGAAGTCACCCGCGACTTGATCGCGTGAATCGCGGATTGCTTCAACACACATTCGAGGCAAAACTCCCCTGCCCCAATGTCAGCGCTCGTTTCAGCTTCCAAAAAACATGACGGTCAGCTCTGGTTGACCGCCTTGGGGCTTTCCTTGCTTGCGAACTTAGCTCTGATTTTTTGGATCGGTTTCCACGAATTGGCAACTCGTTCCGTCGTTACTCCCCCAGCGCCCACACCACCCCTTGCACAATTTGTCACCATTTTCCCAGAAACTGCGGCCCCCACCCCCGCCCCCGCAGTGGAACTTCCGGCACAGCGCTTCGCCCGCACCTCGGCAGATCAGACGGCAGAAAAGCCCGCTGCGCCCGCTTTCCAAGGCGAGCGAAATACCCAAGCCACTAGTGATAGGGCACCGGATCCCAATGCGCCTGCCTTGCCATCCCAAGCCGGTGCCAAGCCAATGGATGCCAATGATTTGGAAACCACGGAAAGCGACTACCGCGATGGCAAGGTCGCGGAACAATCTCCTCCAACCATCCCGCCTGCAACCCCGGAACCCGCTCAAAAACCCAGCACCGCAGAAACTCTCACGATGCCACCCCCTCGGGAAAAATTATTGGAAGGCCCCAACCCCGTGGATGTCCCGGTGCCCAAACCCACAGAAATCACTCAAGCCCCCAAGGCGGAAAAGCCCACCCAGCCCAAGCCAGCCGAAGCACCCAAGCCAAAGCCAAAACCCGCGATTGCCGATCCCGCCTTCAGTGGCTTCCAGCGCAAGGCCGCCATCCAAGGCTCGATTTCCCGCACCGGCCGCAGTTCGCTGGATGTGGAAGATTCCCCGCTAGGCCGCTACCAAGCGATCATCAGCCGCGCCGTGGAGCAAGAATGGCAGCGAAACTGCGTGCGCCACCGGGATTTCATCACCCCGGGATTTCTAACCGTTCGGTTTTTCGTAGAACCTTCTGGCCGGGTAAAAACCGTGCAATTTGTCGGTGAGATGGAGACTGGCGAGGTCCAAAAAGGCTTCACTCTCAATGCCATCCGCGATGCGGAAATCCCCGCGATGCCCTCCGCACTCAAAAAGGAGTATGCCAAAGAACCGCTCGAACTCATTTTCAACTTCTATTTCTAATACTCAAACATGATCGATTTCCCCTATCTCCTCCTTGCCCAGAACTCGCCCGGCGCCCTCCAAGCTGCATGGGCCTTCCTCCAAAAAGGTGGCCCCTTCATGATCCCGCTCGGCATCACCTCCGTCGTAGGGATGATGGCAATTCTATATAAATTTCTTGCTCTATCTCAGAAGCGGGTAATCCCCGCAGAGCTCGCCCACGAAGTCACAGAATTTCATCATTATATCTCCACAGACCGAGTAGAACCTATCATTAAAAAAATTCAAAACGGTGATAGCACCCTTGCCAGACTTGCGAGTGTGGTTCTCAAAAACCGCGGCAAGCCACAGCAGGAAATTATTCAATCAGTGGAAGCCCATTCCCGCGAAGAGGCGGCAGAACTTCATAGCGGCATCGGTATTCTTGATATCGTAATTACAATCGCTCCATTGTTGGGCTTACTTGGAACCGCCTCCGGTCTCGTCACCATTTTTGAGGGCTTGGGCGATACCACAGACCACCTCGCCGTCGCGCGCGGCATCGCGGAGGCGCTCAGCACCACCATCTTCGGCCTCACCATTGCCGTGCCGTGCGTGATCGCTCACGGCTACTTCACCCGCCGCATTGATCTCATCAGTGCGCGGCTTGAGTCGCTACTCTCCACGCTCGCCCACGCCTGCCAAGGTGGCAAACCTAACGCCTGATCGTCCCGATGCAGTTCTATCGCTATCATAGGAAACGCGCCGAAGTCCCCATCGTGCCGATGATTGATATACTATTCATTTTGCTCGTGTTTTTCATCGTCTCCAGCACGTTTAAAAAGCCCCGCGAAGTCCTCCGTATCGAGCTGCCTACCGTGCGTGAGATCCCATCTGATCAAGTGGCAGACACTCGTTCCGTGATCGCAGTGGATGCGTTGGGAAACATCACTTTGGATTCCCTCTCCGTGCCCGAGGGTTTATTAGAATCTTATCTTGCCGCCTATCAGAAACAAAATCCCGGTAGAAAGCTTGAGCTGGAGGCAGACCGCAAGTTGCCTTTGGAACGCCTGCTTGGTGTATGGGATTCACTCACCAAGGCCGGCATCCCGATCAAGGACGTCCCCGCGCGTATCAAAGTTTCTGCGGAGTAATAATTCGTGATAACTATACCATGACCTCTCAAGAAGCGATTGTTGCTCTGAATCTTTTGCCGAAGATCGGCCCTGTCCGCGTCCGCAGATTATTGGAGGTCTTCGGCGATCCCGCAGCCATCCTCGGTGCAAGCATCGATCGGCTGATACGGGTGGAAAACATCGGTCCGGAAACGGCGAAAATTATACACTCATGGCAGGATCATGCAGACCCCATCAAAGAACTGCGCGAGGCCGCAGAGCGAGGAATCTCAGTCATCACTCAAGACGATGCAGACTATCCCGCACCGCTGCGCGATGCGTATGATCCGCCACTATTATTATATGTTTGGGGCAAGTTAGAGGCGCGGGACAAGCATGCCATCAGCATCGTAGGCTCACGCCGTGCCACTCACTATGGCACTCAGGCGACTAAGAAATTTTCCTATCAACTCGCCCATGCTGGATTTACCATCATTTCCGGCCTCGCACGCGGGATCGATACAGCCGCGCATGAAGCCGCCGTCGCCGCGAACGGGCGCACCATCGCCGTGATCGGCTCCGGGTTGGCACAACTCTATCCACCGGAAAATCTCGCTCTGGCAGAAAAAATCGCGTCCGGCCATGGTGCTGTGGTCTCCGAGTTTTCCCTCCACACCGCGCCCGATAAACAAACTTTCCCGATGCGCAACCGCATCGTCGCCGCATGGGCGAGGGCGCTGCTCGTGGTGGAATGCCCGGCGTGGTCCGGCTCACTCATCACCGCAAATCTCGCTTCCGAATATGGGAAAACTATATTCGCAGTACCTGGCCCGATTGATAAACCCACCTCCGCAGGCTGTAATCAACTCATCCGCGACGGTGCCACGCTGGTGGCGGATCCTAGCCAGCTACTGGACGATCTTGGTCAGCTCCCCTTCGCCCGCACTGCGAGTGCCATCGAGCCAGCCGCAGACTTACCCGAGCTACCGGAAGAAGAGGCTCAAGTCTTCGCTGCGGTGACGCAGGATGAGGCGCCGGTGGATCGCATTATCGAGCGCTGCGGCTTACCCGCCCACGTGGTGACGGCCACGTTGATGAAATTAGAAATGCGGCGGCTAGTCCGCGCTTTTCCCGGATTTCGTTACGCCCGGCGCTGACGTTTCTTTTTCCCATACTCGCATCCGCAGCGCCTCGGCGGCCGCTCGTGCTTCCGCTTCCTTTTTACTTTTGCCCTTGCCCGTCGCTAAAATCATTTTTTGCCAAGATACTTCCGCTTGGAATACCCGCCGGTGGTCAGGCCCGCTCTCGCTGATGATCCGGTAATCCGGCGCTTGGGGGTGGATCGCTTGCAAGCATTCCTGGAGCTCCCCCTTTGGATTCCGCTCTTCCGGGCTGGTGATCATTTCACCGATCTCCGCCTCAAA
This sequence comes from Akkermansiaceae bacterium, assembly GCA_041753275.1. Lineage (GTDB taxonomy): Bacteria > Verrucomicrobiota > Verrucomicrobiia > Verrucomicrobiales > Akkermansiaceae > Luteolibacter. The sequence continues at coordinate 38,673 of JBGSUW010000045.1, forward strand.
TAGCCTCAATACCAGCTCCCGCGCCGGCCCCGGACCTGTGTCCAGATAAACCGCGCCGATGAGTGATTCAAAGGCATCCGCGAGAGTCGATAATCGCCGCCGCCCACCTGTAGCCTCCTCGCCTTTTCCTAGCAACACGTAGTCGCCCAGATGAATGGCCATCGCAAATCGCGCCAATGCCTGCCGCGAAACCACCCGCGAACGCAATTTCGTCAAGCGACCTTCCGTGAAATCCGGAAACATTTTGAACAATTCCTCGGTCACAATCAGTTGCAAAACCGCATCACCCAAGAACTCCATCCGCTGATTATCAAAATGCGGTTTCTGCAACTCATAAGCCAAACTGGGATGAGTCAGCGCCTCCGCCAATAGCAGAGAATTACGAAACTTATAGTGTATCCGACTTTCGAGCGGCTGCATCAGTCTTGGAGCTTGGTTTCCTCCCTCCTCCTCCAGACTTCCTTTGAAGTCCCGACGAGAAAGGTGGGGTGATCGACGGGACTCGAACCCGCGACAACCGGAATCACAATCCGGGGCTCTACCAACTGAGCTACGACCACCATTTCAGGCGGGCGCGAGGGGTATTCAATCCGACAGCTTTTGGAAAGGGAAAAATCAATCAATCGTGGAAAACTCTCCGTCACCTGGCAATTTGCCCGATTTCCTGGTAAATTTACACGCTTGGCAGATCCTTCACCCTCGCCATTCTACTGCCCACAAGCCACCTTGCTTCCGACTGATGCATTTAATTTTTAGAATCATTCTCCCAATTCTCACGGCAGCACTGCTCTCTCAATGCGGTGCCCCCCACCCGCCGCGATGCCTTCGCGTGCCGAGGGACTCACGCCAACCAACTACCACCCTCATCGATACCGCCCGCCAAGATTGGGCGATTCTCGGGAATTCCTCTCGCCGCTCGGACTGGCCAGCCGCCCAGACTCGTTACAACACCACCGTCTCCCGGCTTTTTGACCAGCTCCGCTGCGGCCGGACCAATTGGGAAACACGCGCCGCCGCCCTCGGCACCCGCCTTGCCACGCCCGATCGCCGGTTTGCTGATATTCAATCGCTCGACGCCCTGTTTCCCACCACCGGGGTCAATACCAAGCTCCTCCATCGCAGCCAGCTCACACCCGGCGTGGGCGTTCCAGTCATCGGCTGGAAAAAAACCACCCCCATCGGCGTCAAGCGCCCTGCCTACCAAACACCCACCGGCCTCCCCTACAATCTAACCGCCACCTTGGCCTTCGATTCCTCAAGCACACCCGTCTGGCAATTCACCAAACGCTGGTTCTATGAGGACATCACCATCGGCTCCAGCACACACCCGCTCGCCGCCGATTGGAGTGCCGCAAACGCTTTCTATTGGTTCATGGGAGATCTCGATGACCTCAAAATCCAAAATGTCATTCTCCCGGATCGATTCTCCGAGGAAACTGGCCTCTACTTCATCCAACCCTACGATCCCGAGAAAATTCCACTCGTCCTCGTCCACGGGCTGGTCTCCTCGCCAGATGCATTCAAGCAGATCATCAACGACCTCACTCCGGATCCATGGTTCCGGAAACATTACCAAATCTGGCTCTTCAACTACCCCACCGGCAATCCATGGCTCTACAGCGGCATGCGTTTCCGCGAGGAAATCCGCAAAGCCAGCGCCTACGCCCGCACCAAGGGGCACGACCGCAACCTCAATCGAATGGTCGTCGTCGGCCACTCAATGGGCGGCCTTGTCACTCGCTCCAGCGTCACCGATCCCGGCACAAAATTTTACGATACCGTCTTCCGCTCACCTATCGACCAACTGCTCGTCACCCCATCCTCCCGCAAGCTCATCCGCGATGCCACGCTCTACAAGCCACTCACAGAGCCCAAGCGCGTCGTCTTCATGGCCGTACCACATCAAGGCAGCCCCGTCGCTGCATTCCGCGCCGCCGTCTGGATTTCACGCCTCATCCGCCTGCCGAAAAATCTCACCATCGAGCTACTCGATGCCACCGTGCAAGGCGTGAATGATGCCCTCACTGGCCAGCAAGCCCAGCCTGCCATGCCAGATTCCATCAGCAGCCTCTCGCCCAAGGATAAATCAAACATCGCCCTCGCCAGCATGCCCCTTCCCAAGGGCATCCACTTCCACTCCATCATCGGAGATCGTGGCAAAGGTAATTCCCCGGAAAGTAGCGACGGCATCGTCCCCTACTGGTCATCCCACGTTGCCCCAGTGGATTCAGAGCTCATCGTCCCCAGCAACCACAGTGTGCCAGACAACGAGCAAGCCTCTGCGGAGCTCAAGCGCATTCTCAAACTTCATCTCAAACAATGATTTCTCCCGAACTACAACTCGCCCAACTCACCGCCGGCACTGCCAAGGTCCTTTCTGAAAAAGAACTGCTTGAAAAACTCCGCCTCGGTCGCCCGCTGCGGATCAAGCTGGGAGTCGATCCCACCGCGCCGGACATCCACCTCGGCCACACCGTCGCTTTGGAAAAACTCCGCCAATTCCAGCTTCTCGGCCACCAAGCTGTGCTACTCATCGGCGACTTCACCGCCACCGTCGGCGATCCCACCGGCCGGTCCTCCACCCGCCCTCCGCTCACTCGCGATGAGGTCTTGGTCAATGCCGCCACCTACACCGATCAAGCCTTCAAAATACTAGATCGCTCGCTCACGGAAATTGTCTATAATGGAGATTGGTTCCGCAAAATGACCTATGAAGAAGTCCTCAAGCTCAATGCCCGCGTCACGCTCCAACAGATGCTTCAGCGGGAAGACTTCCGCACCCGCCTCGATGCTGGCCAGGAAATCCGCCTCCACGAGCTCCAATACCCGATCATGCAAGGCTGGGATTCCGTAGAAATTAAGTCCGATGTCGAGATCGGCGGCACCGACCAGCTCTTCAATATCCTCGTAGGCCGGGACCTCCAAAAAGAAGAAGGCCAGCCGCAGCAAGTCGTGATGGTCATGCCACTCCTCGAAGGACTCGATGGCGTCCGCAAGATGTCCAAATCCTACGGCAACTACGTCGGCGTGAGTGATGCGCCGCAGGAAATGTTTGGCAAGCTCATGAGCGTTTCCGATGCATTGATGGACCGCTACTACCTCCTCCTCCTAGGCGAATCCCGTGATCCCGCCGGCCATCCGATGGAAGCCAAAAAATCCCTTGCGGAGAAAATTACCAGTCGCTACCACGGCCCGGATGCAGGCCCTGCCGCCCGCGCCGAGTGGGACACCCGCTTCTCCAAAAAAGACCTCGCCGCCGCCGGGCTCCCTGAGATTTCTCTCGCTTCACTACCTGCCGGGCTCAACGTGCTAAGCCTCACGGCGCAGGCATTTCTCACCGCATTCCAGATAGAGAAATCCAACGGCGAGTTAAAGAAACAATTCATCACCACTGGCTCGGTCCAGCTCAATGGTGAGAAATTGTTAGATCCAAATGCACCGATCTCCCCCGTCAGCGGAGATATACTTAAGCTCTCGAAGAAACACGCAGTCCGCTTGATAGAATAAGCTTAACCCTGCAAGGTCCGCAGCGCACCACGTACTAGAGCTTCCGTAGGTGCGGCGGCATCCGCATCCAGCACTTTTCTCACCGCCTTGCGCGCATCCACCTGCTTGTATCCTAGCGCGATGAGCGCGAGCTCCGCATCAGCCGCCGAGGCACTCACTTGGCCTGCCGCCGCATCTTGCCAGGTATCCGTCACGCCGACTTTATCCTTCAGCTCCAGCACGATGCGCTCTGCGGTCTTTTTCCCAAGCCCCTTGATACGTGACAACTCCGCCACATCGCCCGCCACCACCGCGCTCTTGAATCGAGAAACCGGCAAACCACTCAACACCGCCATCGCAATGGCCGGGCCGATGCCGCTCACCCGATCAATGAGCATCAGAAACACATCCCGCTCCTCCTCGCTGGCAAATCCATACAGCGTGTGCGCTGTTTCCCGGATGTGTAAATGCGTCCGCAGATCCACATCCAGACCTTCCGTCGCATGGAGCTTGTCAAAAGTGGAAAGCGGCACAATCACCTCATAGCCCACCCCATGCACATCCACCACCAATCGGTTAGGATACGCCTCGATCACCTTGCCGCGCAGTCTTGCTATCATCTTGGCGTGAGCTTGGCCACCGCGCCCTAGCCGTCAACCTCGTTGTCATTTACAACAGTTACGCATGGGAAAATTTTTGAAATTCGTCTCTTGCGGCGAGGCACATTGGTTTTAATCTCCACCATGTCCAGTATTTCTGCCCCGACGCTCCCAGACTATCTTGAAGAGGAAATTCTGCTCCATCCGGAGAACCGTAAGTTCCCGAAATTCAGCCTCGTTAAGCTACTCGGCACCGTCTTTGCACCCACGCGCGGCTGCCGCGTTTGCATCCTCATCGATTTCAACGAGCCCGCTGCGCTCATCAAAGACTTCGCATTCCTAAACAAAGACGGCTTCCCAGTGCAGAAAAAGGCCTACGAAGCATTTTACCAAGGTCTCCAAGACGGAGCACTCGCAGAACTCGGCATGACCGGCGGGGAAATGTTTGCCTTCCGCTGCACTCATGGGTCCAACTTGGATCTCCAAGATGATGTGTGGGATACCGAGGGCAATCACCTCTCGCTGGATCGTGATATCTATCAGCAATACGATCTAGTCCTCTGCATCTCTACTTTCTCCGCCACCGCACCCCTTACTGCAAAATGCAAGGAGTATGGCTTCCGTGGCGCGACGCTGCATGGTCTGAATGATATCATTTTAAACTCCGGTCTCGCCGTCGATTACCACCAAGTGTCCGAAGACGCCGAGCGCCTCCGCAATGCGATGACCCGCGCTGACTCAATCGAGATCGACTTCGCCCTCGAAGACGGCCGCGTTCTCACCGCATGGCTCGGCCTCAATGGCCAGGAAGCACAGAAATCCCACGGTCTGTGCCTCGGTGAAGCACCGGACATCGCAAACCTCCCGGCTGGCGAAGTTTACTTTGTCCCCAACGATGCGCGCGGCCAATTCCCCATGAAATATGAGGACGGCACCCTCGGCGTGCTCGAAGTGAAGAACCGCTGCATCATTCATTCCACGCTCATCCAAGGTAACCAAGCCACCATCGATGCGCACAATGCAAAGCTCCAAGATGATCCGATGACTGGCACTCTGGGAGAACTCGGCTTTGGCACCCAAGTGCTGCCAGTATCCGGTGCGGACATCCAAGACGAAAAAGTCCTCGGAACCTGCCACCTCGCCACCGGCCGCGATGATCATCTTGGTGGAGATATCCTGCCGAGTATGTTTAAGAAACATGAGAACTCCACTCATGACGATATCCTCTTCGCCCCGCACAAGACGCCGAATTTCAACATCAGCCAAGTGCGGATGATCCGCGGCAAGCAGCGCGAGGTATTGATCGAAAACTTCAGACCCGCGAGGTATCTCATGGATGCACTCGCAGAAAATCGTTGAAGGAAAACTGAATCGCAGGGAAGCTCCGGGGCACCCTACACTCTGTGACGCCAGTAAATGATTGGCGTCCCTCTTGTATCGTGCATCCACCCGAGTCGCCCTTATGAAATATTTCATCCTGATTGCCTGTCATTTTGCCTTCGTCTCCATCGCCTCTGCCGCAGAGCCCGCGCCCAAGCCGCTTTTTAATGGCCAGGATTTAGCTGGCTGGAAGGGAACAGGATTTGAAGTAACCGATGGTGCCATCGTTTCCACGCCTGCTGGTAAAATCCTTCTCTCTGAAGGCATCTATGCCAATTACAAGCTCGAGCTCGAATACAAACTGGCGCCCGGCGGTAACAGCGGCATCGGCCTCCACTATCTCCCCTCGGACGATGCCACCACCAGCGGAATCGAAATCCAGCTGCTTGATAATTCTGCGAAAAAACACAAGGACCTCAAGGATACCCAGCTCAATAGCTCTCTCTATCTGCTAGAGGCCGCCAAGAAAGATCCCGCACTGCCCGTAGGTGAGTGGAACAAGCAAAAAATCACCGTCATTGGAGCTATCATCATCGTCGAGCTCAATGGAGTGATCACCCTCCGTGCCAATCTCAATGACCTTGCCACAACACACCCCGAGAACGTGGGGGTGATGCGCCGCTCCGGCCACATCGCCCTCCTCGGGCAGGGTGAGACCGTTTCATTCCGTAATATTCAAATCACCGAGACACCACCAGCCGCCAATGTCGATGGAGTGAGAGCCGCTGGTTTTGCCCCGCTTTTCGATGGGAAAACACTCGCAGGCTGGAAGCACGATCCCATCAAAACCACTGAGTGGAGCGTTACCAACGGAATCCTCAAACACAGCGGTAAAATCGGCGAGCCAAACGATCTCTGGACCATCAAGGAATACGGAAATTTCACTCTCGTCTTCGATTGGCGCTGGGCAGCACGCGGCCCTCAAAAATTCCAACCGATTGTCCAAGCGGATGGAAACAACCAGATCGGGGCTAATGGTGAGCCATTGATGGTAGAAATCGAGGACCTCGATAGCGGCGTCTTTCTTCGCGGCCACTCTCCCGCGCAGGTAAATTTATGGAATTGGCCTATCGGCTCCGGTGAGGTTTATGGCTATCGCACCGATTCCGCGATGTCGCCAGAGGTGCGCGCTCAAGCCACTCCCAAAGTGAGGGCGGACTACCCCATCGGCGAGTGGAACCGGACGATGATCACCCTCATCGGCGACCGTTTGTCCGTCTCCATCAATGGCCGCGTGGCAATTGAAAATGCCGAGCTTCCTGGGATTCCCGCCCGTGGTCCAATCGGCCTGCAACACCACGGATCCGCCATCGATTTCGCAAACGTCTGGATCAAAGAGCTTTAAAATGCCAAGGCGGCGGGGCGGCATGGGTTGCAAATGACTTCTTGGCAAATCGTGAAATCCACACGATGGATCATACGTTCCGATGCACTACCGCGAAGCACTAGATTGGTTGTTTTCCACCCAGATGTTCGGCATCAAGCTCGGGCTTGATGGTACGCGATTTTTACTCAAAGAGTATCTTGCCTACCCGGCTTCCGGCGTCACCGTCATCCACATCGCCGGGACCAATGGCAAAGGCAGCACCTGCGCGATGGTCGATAGCATCGCCCGCGCCTGCGGCAAACGCTGTGGACTTTTCACTTCCCCCCACCTCATCGACTTCCGCGAACGCATTAAAGTTTCCGGCCAAGAAATCCCCGAGGAATCCTGCGCTGCGATGCTCACCGAGCTGCGCGTCATTTGCGAAAAAGCGGAGTCCCACCCCACGTTTTTTGAAATTACGCTGGCGTTGGCCATGCGCTGGTTCCGCATCAGGGAATGCGAAATGATCGTCTTGGAAACAGGCATGGGAGGCCGCCTGGACGCCACCACCGCTGTCCCGGCGGATGTCTGCGTGATCACCCCCATCGGCCTCGATCACATGCAATACCTCGGCGATACCGTTGAAAAGATCGCCAAGGAAAAAGCCGGAATTTTCGTAAGCGGCAAGCCTGTGATCGCCGCTGCCCAAGCACCGGAAATTGAATTCGTATTGGAAAAGGAGGCCAATGAAATGCGCTCTCCCATCGAGTTTATCCGCGAGCCACTGCTTGGCTATTCGCTGGCGCTCATCGGTGTGCACCAACAATGGAATGCCGCCCTCGCCGTGGCCGCGCTCCACCGCGCCGGGCTCTCGCTCAGCGCTGATAGCGTGCGCCACGGCCTTTCAAAAATCGATTGGCCGGGCCGCTTCGAAGTGATCCGACCGCGAATTATTCTGGACGGCGCCCACAATCCTCAAGGCGCTCAAGTTCTCGCAGAAACCTGGTGCTACAGCTACCCGGGTCGCAAAGCCGCGCTCATCTTCAGCGCCGTGGGCGGCAAAGACATCCCAGCCATCCTCGCGTTTCTCGCACCGCTCGCTTCCCATATTTTCTTCTGCCCTGTGGATACTCCGCGCGCCGTCCCCGCGGAGGAGCTCGCCAGCTACCTGCCTGAAAATTCTCCGCCGCATCAAGTTTTCACCGACTTTAATTCCGCCTTCACCGCCGCCCAAGCTCATGAAGATTTGATGCTCATCGCCGGTTCGCTATTCCTCGTCGGCGAAGCACGAGCTTTCCTAACAGGCGGCGATTTCCAATCTAGCACCCAGTAGCTGGCGTAATTCAAGGTCTCAACACACCAGCCAGCGGCGAGGGTGATAAATCTTCCTCCACCGCATTTCTCAACGAGGCGATCGTCGATGCCGGGTCCAATCGATTGAGCGGAAACATCGCATAGCCCGCACCGATATCCACCCCATCGCTGGTGCGCATTTCAAAGTGCAGATGCGCCGGATAATAGCCATTTGCCGTCCCCACCGTCCCCACTTTGCGGCCCCGCTCCACCAGCTCTCCCACTTTCACATCGATCCGATCCAAGTGCGCATACATCGAATGCAGCGGCCGTCCATCCGCATCCTTGTGCGCCACCACCACGATTTTCCCCCAGCCCGGCGAGGGCTCGGCACCATAAATCACCAACCCATCCGCCGTGCAAAAAATCGGATCTCCCAAATCCGTATTCATCCCGCCGATGCCATTGAGATCATCCCCCGTGTGATGGCCACCGCGTTTTTCATTCATTTCCCAGAATTTCTGCGCATTGTAAATCAGACCGCCATGTTCCGTCCCCAGCGGCGGATCGAAACGCGTGGCAACCGGAATTTGCACCGCTTGCCAAGCAGGAAGGAAATGAAATCGATGGTCCACCTCGCCATTCTCCGGCATCGCCAATGGGCCACCCGCGTCCTGCAACATGGCCGGCGAATTCGCAGAATCTCGTGAAATCAGCCAACCCGCCAAACCCACCACCCCCACCAGAAAGAGCAGCAATGAAAACGAAGACGTCTCTCGCATGGCCGAAATCTTGCGATTCCGCATGAAAACAATCAAGACCCACGTTTCAAGCCTTTCCATCTTTGACAATTCCCCGCGCGGGCCACACTTTCTCGCAGCAATCCTACACACATTAATATCTCTATGGCCTACGATCTCATTGTCATTGGTGGCGGCCCTGCCGGCTACGTCGCCGCCATCCGCGCTGCTCAACTTGGAAAATAATTCGCCTGCGTCGAGGCGGACAGCGCTGGCGGCACCTGCTTAAACTGGGGCTGCTTTCCTACCAAAGCTTTGCTGAAAAACGCGGAAGTCTATCACATGCTCAGCCACCGCGCGGCCGAGTTTGGCTTAAAAATCGAAGGACTTTCCTACGATTGGTCTTCGGTCATCGGTCGCTCCCGCAAAGTCTCGGAACGGCTCGCCGGTGGTATCGAATATCTATTTAAGAAAAATGGAATCGACTACATTCGCGGCGTTGGCTCGGTGGAAGACACCGGCAAGGTCGGCGTTATTGCCAGCGATGGCAGCCGTAACTTGTTGGAAACCAAAGATATTCTCATCGCCACCGGTTGTAAATCCCGTGGCCTGCCCTCCTTACCCTACAACGGCACTTCAGTGATCGGTTCCAAGGAAGCGATGGTCCTGCCTACTCAGCCCAAGGAAATGTTGATCATCGGCGCGGGTGCCATCGGCGTGGAATTTGCCTACATTTACAATGCGTTCGGCACCAAGGTCACCCTGATCGAAATGGCCCCACGGATTCTCCCAGTGGAGGACGATGAAATTGGTGATGCTTTAGAGAAATCTCTCATTAAACAAGGAATTCGCTGCCTCACGAACACCAAGATCACCCAGATGGCGGACCATGGTAGCCGCGTCGAACTCACGGTGGAAGGCCCCAAGGAAAACGGCGTACTCAGCGCTGATATCTGCCTCGTAGCCATCGGCATCCAGCCCGTCCTTCCCGCCGGAGTGCAGCCTACCCTTTCAGATCGCGGCTACATCAATGTGGGCGATCGCTATGAAACTTCGGTTCCCGGCGTCTATGCCGCTGGAGACATCACCGGCCCGCCATGGCTGGCGCACACCGCCTCGTTTGAAGCCGTGCAATGTGTGGAAGGGCTCTACGTACCAGGCCATAAACCGCGCAAAATCACCAATTTCCCGGGCTGCACTTATTGCCACCCGCAAGTGGCCTCCGTCGGCAAGACCGAGCGGGCGCTCAAGGAAGAAGGCATCGAATACAAAGTTGGAAAAATCCCGTTCGTCGCCATCGGTAAGGCAATCGCATCGGGTGAGCCAGATGGCTTTGCCAAGCTGCTCTTCGGCAAGAAGCATGGTGAGCTGTTAGGCGCTCACATCATCGGGGAAAATGCGACGGAATTGATCGCGGAAATGGGCCTCGCCCTCGATCAAGAACTCACCGCAGAAGACATCCACGCCACCATCCACGCCCACCCGACGATGAGCGAGGTGATCCACGAGGCAACTCTCGCCGCAGAGGGCCACGCGATTCACTTCTAAGAGTTCGCAGCACTGAGCTTCCACCATGGCCCGTCCTCCTTGCGGAGGACGGGCGATTGATCGAAATTTTTTTGGATGTATTCGCCACATGGGAAGCATGAAGCGGATTTCAGCCTGCGCGCTGGAATTGGCTTTGCCATGGCGGGCATCTCGGCGATAATTTCAGCCACCGCATGAGCAATCCTTTCCGCGAAGATCTTGTTTCCCGCTCGCCTGCCGAGCCTTGTTCCATCGTCATCTTCGGTGCCACCGGAGATCTCACCCATCGTAAGCTGATTCCCGCGCTCTATAATTTAGCCGTGGATGGTGAGCTGCCCACCGGGGTGAAGATTATCGGCTTCGCACGCCGGGAGAAGTCTGACGCAGAATTCCGCGAAGGCTTGGAATTGCTCAATCGTAAAGTTTCCCGTTCTGGCCACGATGAGAAGATCTGGGCAAATTTCATCGAATCCGTTTCTTACCACACTTCTGAGTTCACGGACGAAGCGGGATTTAAACGCCTATCAGAAAAGCTCGATGCACTGGATGCAGCGCACGGCGGCAAGGGCAACCGGTTGTTCTACATCGCCTCCGCTCCAGAATTTTTTGATGAAATCCTGATCAATCTAAAAAACGCAGGACTCAATGAGGCCAAGCCCGGCTGTTGGGCCCGCGTGATCGTGGAAAAGCCTTTCGGCACGGATCTCGCCACCGCGATGCATCTGAACCAAGTGGTCAACGAGACATTTCAGGAAAAAGACACCTATCGCATCGATCACTACCTCGGCAAGGAAACCGCGCAAAACCTGATGGTGCTGCGTTTTGCCAACTCGATCTTCGAGCCGCTTTGGAATAGCAAATACATCAGCCACTTGCAGATCACCTGCGCCGAGAACCTCGGCATGGAAGGTGGCCGTGGCGGTTATTATGAAAAATCCGGAGCCCTGCGGGACATGGTCCAGAACCATCTACTCCAGCTCCTCAGCCTGGTGGCGATGGAGCCACCCACCGATCTCTCGGCCGATGGCGTGCGCGATGAGAAAGTCAAAGTCATCCGCTCGCTGCGGCAGTGGGATACTCCGGAAAAAGTCGCCGCCAACGTCGTCCGCGCCCAATACATCGCAGGCCACATCGATGGCAATGCCGTGCCTGGCTACCGGGAAGAAGACCGCGTATCTCCGGAATCCGATACTGAAGCCTACGTGGCGGTGAGACTGCTGATCGATACCTGGCGCTGGAGCGGCGTGCCGTTTTACATCCGCATGGGCAAGCGGCTGCCGAAAAAATCCACAGAGATCTCCGTGCATTTTAAAGATGCTCCCTGCGTCTTGTTCAATGCCCTCACTGGTGGCGTGCCTGGTGGTAATGTGCTCGTCATCCGCATCCAGCCTGACGAGGGAATCTCGCTGCGGATGGTTTCTAAAATTCCCGGCACCAGCTTGCGTTTGGAGCCTGTGAAAATGGATTTCCACTACGCCACCAGTTTCGGCAAAGGCAGCCCGGAGGCCTACGAGCGCTTGCTACTGGACGCCATCGCCGGAGATGCCACCTTATTTGCCCGGCGGGACGAGGTGGAAGAAGCGTGGAAATTCATCGACCACATCGAGCACGCTTGGCATCAATCCGAGAGCCCACCGCCGATGGCAGAATTCGTGGCCGGTTCATGGGGCCCGCGCGAAGCAGACCAGCTTTTACAACAAGATGGTAATCAATGGCGGAGACTCTGATTTTTTGACAGCTTGCAACGGAAATCCGTTTGAACAGTTATGAGCGCCACGATAGACAGCATCCCCGAAGTTTGCCCCGAGCTGGGCATCGAAGTTCCAATCGCCACCATCGATAGCGAGTTGCGAAAACTTTGGGAGCATGATGAAGCACGCACCAATGCCTCGCTGATGAATCTCGTGGTTTTCTCCGAAAAACCCGGCGCGTTGATCGAGAATTCTGCGATCATCCGTGAGCTCACCCGTGAACACGCCTGCCGCGCCATCCTGGTAGAAATCAATAGCGGCGCAGCGCCTAGCTTGCGGGCATGGATCACCGCTCACTGCCACCTCGCAGAGGGGCGGAAATCGATCTGCTGTGAGCAAATTTCCTTCTATCTCACAGGTCACGCCACCGGGCGCTTCCGCAATACCGTCTTTTCGCACCTCAATTCGGATCTACCGCTGGTCTTCTGGTGGCAAGGCGAACTATCTGATATTTTAACAGAAAGGCTGGTGAGCGTGGTGGACCGGCTCGTCATCGATAGCTCGTCCTGGGCAGATCCAGCGGCTTCGTTCCGTAAAATCGAGGAAAACTCACAGGCGAATGGCGGCCTGATCATCCAAGACCATGCTTGGACGCGCTCGCTGCAATTCCGCATCGGGATTGCCAGCCTGTTTGATGACCCAGCGGCTCAAAACATTCTGCCAAAAATTGAGACCGTGGAAATGACTTACCACCCGGATCATCGAAATACCGCTTTGCAGGTGCTTGCATGGCTGGCCATTCAAGCGGCATGGAAAGATGCTCCACCGACGGAAAATTTCACGTTCCTTGCCCACAACGGCACAACGATCACAGCCATACTCACTGCGGCCCCTGATTCCGCACCACTCTCGCGCCTCGCTCTACGCGCTGGCCAGACTACCGTCCAAGTAATCTATGAAAATGGCACATCCCATCTCCAACGCAGAATCGAGAGTGGTGGCTACACGCCCACTTCGCTTTCCCCCGCGGATCCCACCTCCCCGGCAGAACTAGTCGCGCTCCAGTTGGCACGGGGAGGAAAGAATTCGCTATATCAAAAAATTCTACCTCGTTTCCGGAAATTCTTAGAACCCTCTTCCTAAATCGGAAATCTAGGTCTGGAAGTGGCCCGTACCCCACGCCAATCCATTTTTCACTCTTGGCAAAAGGTCAAATAAACCTACCTTGTGAGGGAAACAGATTTTACAATGGTATCTCCACTTCTTTACGAATCCCACTGCCACACCACCCTCTGCAAGCACGCCTTTGGCACCACTGACGAGTATGCGGAAGCAGCAATCGCCCGCAACTTCAAGGGCATTACCTTTACCTGCCACTGCCCGATGGCAGATGGATATTCCGCGAGTGTGCGGATGACCCCTGCACAATACCCCGAGTACGTAAAGCGGGTGGCTGCCACGCGCGAGAAATTCGCCGGCCGTCTGGATGTGAGATTAGGCATCGAGAGTGATTTCTATCCTGGGGTAGAGGCATGGTTGGCAGAACTTCATGCGCGGGAACCGCTCAGCCACGTCCTAGGCTCCATCCATTATCAAGTGATGGACTATCGCAGGAAATTTTACACAGGAGAAATATTTAGCTATCAGCAGCTCTACTATGATCACCTTGCCCTTTCCGCTGAAAGTGGCCTCTTCGATACACTCGCCCATCCGGACTTGGTCAAAAACGAATCGCCCAGAGATTGGAATTTCGAGCAAATGCGTCCTTACATCGAGCGCTCATTGGACCGCATCGCCGCCACCGGCGTGGCCATGGAGCTCAATACCAGCGGTGCGCAAAAGGCATTGCCGGAAATGAATCCCTCGCCTGCACAGCTCGTATTGATGCACGAGCGAGGTATCCCAGTGGTCATTGGTGCGGATGCACACGTGCCGGAGCGCGTCGGGGACGGGTATCAAACGGCTTTGAAACTTCTGGAATCAAGCGGCTATCGCGAAGTAAGCTTTTTTGTAGAGCGTGAGCGCCAGGATGTGTCAATTTCCGACGCCTTGGCTTCTTTGGCAGACTAAGATTTTCGGCTTCGAACAGCAGCTTCTCTCAAGGCTTGCCATCTGCATAGCGGCTGCACCGATTCGAAAGGATGAAAAATGTCGGTGCCCACAAGCCGACGAAAATTCCAAAGCGCTCTGCATGCGCTTGAGATTCTGCTGTGGTGCCGCCGGTGAGGAACCAAATTGCAATGGATCCGGCAATGGAGGCAAAGCCAAGCACGAAGCAAAGATTACTGAGTTGAACGTATTGTGAGGGTTTCATTTGTATGTTGGTGGACGTTTAGTGGATGAAGAAATCAGTTGGAATCCATCCCCTATCTTACATACGCCCTGAGCTATGGAAAACAAGGTGAGTTGTTGATTATTAGAATGTTAAAAGCCAATCTCACCTAGCAGCTTACCTCCCAAGAAGAGATCTTTACCACCTCCGAAATTCTGCAGGCGTCGTAATCATACTGCCGCGTATCAAGATTTGTGGAATAAGGAGAAGGGATCTTATTGTCCCTCCCTTCCTCTGGGCCAGCCAAAGAGGCGACAGTAAGGTCACCACTCCTTAGCCCGTAAAATCACCTATCTTGATGCGCGGTAGTATAGCACCGCGGGACGTATTTTAGTAGTTAGGGTAACAAAAAACCACACCGGAATTAGATCCGGTGTGGTTTTAAAGGGTGTGCTATGAGAAAAACTAAAATCAACCTAGCAAACTACGCCCTGCGGCGGCGGATCAGACAAAGTGATCCAGCCAAAGCAAGCAAACCAGTCGTGCTCGGCTCCGGAATATTACGGATCGCCAAGTCCGAAGGTTCTGCTACCATTGCAAACGAATATCCTGGAACTAGATTCCCGTTGGACGGATTGAACTTTCTGAGGAAATTACCAGTGTTGTTAGTGTAATAAGTATCCGTACCAAACTGGTTGGTGTATTTGGCGATTTGACCAAGATAAGTATTACTATTAACCGAAAAGTTGAGAGTGTTGGGATTGAAAAGTCTCAACTTTGGTCCGTTGGGTCCGGAACCGGCAATGGACTCTCCTCCGCTTATTAAAAGGTTACCTGAACCGTCGAACACAATGTCGCCAAAATCCATAGGAGACGCATCTCCTACGACATTACCTTGGAAAACTGGATTCGAATAGGTATTGTTCGTATAATTGATGGCTGAGCTCCAAAGGTTATCCGTATTGGATTCAATCCACCAGTATCGATTTTGAAAGAAAGTGGCGTTTGATGCTTGCCTCGCTGCGGTTCCTGCTGGACTGAGGAGTTGATTGGTACCCGTAGCGAAATTGTAATAATACAATGGCTGTGAAGTTTGCAGACCTGGTTGACCAAAATCTTGTTGGTAGATCAATCTGTCAAACCCTTGATCGAATGCGAGAGCATTGGCGTGCGCGCCCGACCCTATGAACGGAGCATTGGTGAGCTGGGTGTTAACGCCGGTATTAACGTCAATCCCCCAAATTTGACTGGTGCCGACTATGCCGTAGTATGCCTGTTGCGCATACCCCACGGACGTAAGGACCAAAGAAAGGACGGTCCCTGTATATGCACTCGTGATTTTCATGTGTTTTTGAATTTAGTTGTAAGGTGTCTAACAGACTCAAATTTTTGCGATTTCTCGCGTAAGCTGTGACTGGGATACATACGGACGGACGTGAGGTCAATATTTTTTTAAAAAAATTTGAACGAATCCGTTACGGTAAGTTTGCGCTGGGCAAAAAAAGAATAAGGGTGGGATTCGTCAGATCCGGAGGGATTCGTCAGAAACACCTTCTTTTTAAGCTTAAGGCGAGCATCCTCTTGCCTCCAGAAGTGCGAAATACGAGCGGGAAATTTCCCACACCAGACACTCTCAACTCCCGATGGAAAAAATATTTTACGATCCTTTACCAAATTCCACTCAAATTTTTATGCGACTAGGAAATCAAGTTCAACTTCGAGGAAGTTGCATCCCACATTGTGCCAAGGAGAATGACACCACTGAACACGCACTGGGAGAGGAATGAGTTGGCCAAAGGATTTTTCACATGAGCACGCAGAGGAAATGGGAAGCGTCATTAATGCCGGAGAGTCACCGCCTGAATCCCTCCATCCGTCTCGCTCCGTTACCTCCTGTTCAAAATCCATCGCCCTTGGAGAGTGACGAATCATGGAAGTTCCTTGAGTAGATCCTTTCGTGAGACTCCCAAAGAAAACAGCAGGGCAAGAGACACGGAAGAATCTCCAGCCTTCATCTTCCCCAACCGAGACTGGCTGGTGTGCATTTTCGAGGCCGCCACTTGCTAGGTCAGCTAATCACTCAACTTGCCACGATTCTCGAGGATTTGCTCATAGAGTTCATAAACGGCATCGCGGGTATTTGCGTATTCGAGCCGGATCTCACTGCCGGAAATCTGGCGGTGAATGGTGCGTAATCCACCGATCCGAAGCCGATTGAACCCTTCGAGCGGGCCTTGCAATCCTTTGATGTCGCCCCTCCCTTTGGCCAATCCACGCAGTGCCAGCCGGACTCGGTGTTTGGTTTGCGGCGGGAGTCCGCAAAGCCATGCTGCGACTTGATCAGAGGCCGAAATTTTCATCTTCGAGATCGAGCGGACGGTAATTCGATTCGCCGTTGCGGGCGGACTGGATGGCTTTCATCGCCGCAGGATCCGCCAGTACGTCGAGCGTTTCCATCAGCGCCTCGAAGTCTGCGACTGGCATGGCCACCACGACCGGGCGGTTCCGATTGGCGATGACAAAACGTTTTCCCGACCGGCAGAGTTTCGTAAGCCCCGCCTGTGCCTGTTTCATGTTGTATGTATCTGGCATGAGTTTTGTCTATACCTGAACCCCAGGTCTTGCAAGAGGAAGTGGGGCCGGCTCTTCGCGTAGGCTGGGAAGGAAAATAAAACTTGCGGCGAGACGCCACAAAAACGGCCTCTTGCGAGACGCAGCAGCTACTTTGACGAAAAATGTCCGAGCTTTTCGCGCAGGGATTATTGGATTGGAGAGACTCGTCGGCGGGACATTTCCATGCGGCCATTTTTTATCGACTCCAAGGCATTTGGCGGTGATGGTATCGCCTTTTTTGATAATCTCACCGACATTTCCGACTTTATCAGAAACCTTGCCGACTTCGATTTCTTGGAACATGGCGGGCTATCATCGCTTTGGCGCGCCCAAGGCCTTCTTGCTTGGAAGTATAGATGTGCACGACGCCGCCGGACTCGGGATTTTAGCTCCGAGAAAATGCTTCTTGGGTGCAGGCAAAAATCAAAGGTCAGAAGACTGGCTTGTCAGGTCGGAGGGAGCGGGTTACTTTGTATATTATGAATTTGCAAGAAATTCAGTGTCGGGCGATGGAACTACCGGATGGTGAGCGGGCAAGCTTGGCGGCGGAGTTACTGAGATCGCTGCCGGCGGTGCTGGTGGACAATGACGACGGCATCGCGGAAGCTCGCCGCCGCTCGCGCGAACTGGCGGAAAATCCTGCGGTGGGGTGCAGTTGGGAGGAGATTCGCCGGGATCTTGGAAGGTGAACGATGCAAGTCATTTATCACCAACAGATCAAGAGGGACCTGCGGATCGCGCTGACGTATTACGATGCCGAGGGCGGCAGCAAGCTGGGAGATCGGTTTTTCGATGAGGTGGAGTTCACCGTGGAGCAGGTGACGCGAAATCCGCATCACTTTCATTTCGCCGGCGAAGAACTACGCCGGTGAGTGCGACATATGTCTCCTTTCCAGGGATCTGAGAGAGTAAATTGAAAAGACCACTTCGAGCATCCTGTGCGTCGTCGCGCAACTCGGGAGAGTAACCACCACCTCCAGCTCGATCAATTCTTTATCTTCTTTGCGAACTTCTGGATCGCTTTGCGGAAGGCCGCCGGATCCTTGAGCCGAGCTTCATCCACAGAATCCAGATAAAACCATGCTTCATCACTGGAAGCCAACCATTCATCGAAGCTTTCTGAATCGCCAACTTCAAATGCGTTCTGAAAGTCTCCGTCTATATCTTCTATGCGGATAAAATAGGCAGAGCGTCCATTTGCTACACCATGCAGGGCTCGTTGCTTCATTTCCTCGGTTTTACCGGCTCCAGCTTCAGCAAGAATCACGGTTCGATATTCATCTTCAATTTGGCTCCAGCCTTTGGATTTCGAGTCACCCCAGATGCTCAAAAAATCTGCGTGCTCAGCTTCTTCCTGAGTCTTTGACAGCAGTGAAAATTGGCGGTCGAGTTGGACAAAGTCAGGATTCATTCCGCAACAAATTACTTGGACTTGGCCGTGAGGACCAGTGTTTTGCGATGGCCTGTCAAAGTGGATTCTAGTCACGGAACCAAGCACGGCGGGACATTTTCACGCGGCCTTTTTCTTCGACTCCGAGGCACTTGGCGGAGTTGCAGTAGATCCAAGAGTTCTTCCGCCGTGATCCCTGTTTGACGCAAGATGGCGCGCAAGGTGCCTCTATCAATCTGTCGATGGTTTGGAACCACCGTTTGCGCGAATGGGTCATCGCGTCGCATGATGATGTGGCTGCCTTATTGCCGACGGACTGTGAAACCACGTTTCTGGAGAGCGCTGACCAAGTCATCACCCGAAACCTAGGGAAACTTGCTCATACCGCCAGCAAAAGAGCATCAAAGTGTTCCTCCGGCACGGGAAGACCATCATCCTGCAGCGCCAGGACGTAACCTTCGATGACCTCGCGAATGTTGGTGACCGCTGCCTCACGGCTCTCGCCTTGGGATATACATCCAGGAAGGCTCGGGCACTCTGCAACCCAAAATCCGTCTTCACCGGGGTAAATTAACACTTGTCGCATAAGGGTATGTTATCAAGTTTGCTAAAGATCTCGACTTAAAGGATCAAAAGAAAAAACCGGCGGCCCTTGCCTGTTGCCTCATAATTAGGACACCATAGTGGCTCGGTCTCTCAACCAGGCGCGGCGGGACATTTTTATGCGGCCTTTTTCGTCCGCTCCGAGGCGCTTGGCGGTGCTAGAGTCACTTTTTTTGACAATTTCACCGACGTTTTCCGTAAGAACTTCTGCCAGCTCGGATGCGTTGACGAGTCCGTGTTTACCTAGGAGCACTTCCATGCAGGTTTGAGAGATGAACCCTCCCATCAGACCCTCCTTGAGGCGATACTGGCGACTTGCCGGTATTTCAGAATCTTCGAGTCTGAGGTGAGGATTTTGAGTCCATGCAGACGCGCGCTGGCCACAATGATTTGATCCGCTGGATCCTTGTGGCTCCATGCGGGCAGACGAGTGGCATCAATCGCAATTCCCGGGGTGATCTCCAGAACGCACACCCGGTTGCTCGGCAGGGCGAGTTGAAACCATTTTGATAAAGCCATCCCAAAGACGAGCTCGCCCTTGGCTTCCTTTCTGGCGATTTCCAGCAAACTGATGGCAGAGACATAAACCAGCGGCTCGCCAGCGAGGAGTTTTCGCACCGAGGGGCGCAGTCGCTCGGGAGCTGCGAAGGCATCCAGCCAAGCGCAGGTGTCGAGCAGGATGGTGGTGTTCAGCGGAATGATACAAACTCAGCTTTCCCAATCGGAAGAATCCCATGCCGGGCCGGCGGGATCATAGCTCGGCCCAAAAGCGACAGTCCCCGTGCCGCTGCCGATCCAACTTCCCAAATCCGGAGCGGATGTCGCTGCGTCCGGAGCCTTCACCACGGCCACCTTCTTGCCGTGGCGCGTCAACTCGATCACGATATCTCCCTTCTCCACTGCCCGGATCTCCTCAGTACAGTGTGCCTTGAACATGGAAACGCTGATCTGTTTGGTGGTCATGCGACGAAATATAAATTGACTAGATTATTGGTCAATATGTTTTACTAGGGACTGACTCAGGTTCGTTGAACTGATCGCACGATGAAGACAAAAAGCCGGCGCCCCTTGTGAGGACGCCAGTTTGATTGGATGGATGATAATTTGTAACGACAGGAGTGTCGCGACTCCTTATTCGGCAGCCACAGGCTGTTGCGCTTCGGCTTGGTCTTTCAACCAAGCGCGGCGGGACATTTTTACGCGGCCTTTTTTGTCCACTCCGAGGCGCTTGGCGGTGCTTCACAGTGGCAGGAACTCCACCCGGTTTGCCAGATCTTCCGGTTCCGCCGCCTTGGCGATGAACTCCAGATCCTTCACGCATTGGCCGATGGTGATGGCGAGTTGGTGGGCGTAGATGACCCCTGCAAACGGTCGGCCTTCGCGCTGGCGGAATTCGGCTTCAGTTAGAAGATCGTCGTCCTGACTGAAAAGGATTCTCCCCAATTCCCCAGCGCGATCGAGCAGGCGATCATCGGGCCAGCGGGCGGTGCCGTCTTCTTGAGCTGTCAGGACATCGACTCCGCGTATCCGCAAACCATTAGTAACCGCCCTTCTCACATGGACGTCCATGTAGAGCGCGACGCTCATGGTCTGGCTGTGAATTTACCCAGACGCAGCCGGAGTGGCGAGCTCATGGCAGCAGCAGCTTTTTCACGCGAAGAGTCCAGACTGGCGGTGAGTGCTTCATCAGATTCCTCGCGATGATCGTAATAGTATGCCAGCGCGGAATGGATCATGGCAGGTGTGAGATGAGGAAACTGAATCGCCATCTCCTCCACCGAGGAGCCATGGGCGAGAAAGTCCGCAGCGATTTCGATTACTTTGACGTTCGCACCGTCCACCCAAGCCCGCCCGGATGAGTCCAGATGGAGATGGGGATAGGAAGTTGAGGAACTCGGCATGACGTATGAAACTATCAGGTGAGGGTTTTGTCAAATCGGCGAACTGACAAGAATTGAGACAGGGCTAGAAGGGCATTCTGTCGCAAGACGCTTCAGAAACGTTTTGGAAACAAAAAACCGGCGACCCTTGTGAGGACGCCGGTTTGATTTGGATGGGTGATAATTTGCAGCGACAGGAGTGTCGCGACTCCTTATTCGGCAGCGACAGGCTGCTGGGCGTCGTGCTCAGCGGCGGCTTGGTCGCGGAGCCAAGCGCGGCGGGACA
>JBGSUW010000046.1:0-26934 GCA_041753275.1 Akkermansiaceae bacterium
AGCCAACTGGCTCGCAGCCCGCAGCGGGAAATCTCAGCGAACCGCTGCCTGACTTCATAACTGTCATAGATCTGCAAACTATGACACTTATGAAACGGTCATAGCAAAACCCTACGCAAGGCGCTTGGGACTACGCTTACCGCCCAGAGGAAGAAAGGGACAATAAGGTCCCTTCTCCTTATTCCACAAATCTTGATGCGCGGCAGCAGATCGAGCAAGATAGCCCAATGTCTAAAGAAATCGTCCACTGCCTTGTCCTACAATGCTGCGTGTTATCCGCGGCATAGCTACAGTGAGCGGCTTCAAACCATGGGAGGAATGTGTTAATTACCAAATTGTAATCGTGCGTGATTTCCAAATTGATATCGTGAAATGGCCATTTTTCGGCCTCGACCATCGTACATTCTGCCAACCCCGTCGGAAGATTTTGGAGTACGATCCATGAGGCAACAAAAACACAGTGTTAAATTGGTCAAAGTGCTAATTTTGAGGTCAAAAAGACATGGCAGAATTAAGGCTGTGTTCGGATTTACGATGGGAGAAATTATATTTGTCGCTGAATCCTTTACTGGCCTTGGCTCTGAAACGTTGGATTTTCCTAGGTATAGGCAGAGGGGCGATTTGAATCTGGCGGAATACACTACGACGTTAAAGTTGGGTTGTAAGGTCTCAATTCGGCCAAAAAAGGCCCTATTTGTACAGTTTAGAGGTGGTAATTTACAGGGCGGATTATCGATGGCGCAGCTACGGCGAGGCGATTGGAGGCGGTGCGAGAGGCAATGGCAACAAGGCGCGGGGTGGTCTGGTGAGGGCGCTACGAGCGCACAAAGGCTGTCGAGCGGATGCGAAGTTTTGGAATCAGGGGGTAGCGAAGGACTATTGGATGCTTTTTTAGAAGAATCTGTTGGAGGGAAATTTCGTAACCGCAAACATCAAAGAAAGGCGAACAGAATTTTAAAAAGTAGAAATCAGATTTACCTGGAGCGATGCACGCCGGACAGGCTCAACACGAGTATTTAAAAGTCAAATCCCGCCTGTGGGCTTTTCTCTATCGAAGGAAGTGTTGGCCCTTTTGATGTTGGTCTATTGGTTTTGGGGCGGCACTTGAGCAAGCAGCCAGGCGTGGTAGGGGGCGTTTATCTGGTCTGGGAAGAGGGCGATGATTTCCGGCACTTCGTAAGGGTGGAGCATGGTGAGGGCAGTTTCGAATTGGGGGAAAAGCTCGCTACTGGTTTTGAAAATTGCTAGGACTTCCGTGCTGATTTCGATCTTGCTTTGCCAGCGATAGATTGATTCCACGGCAGGCACGAGATTGACACATGCTGCGAGTTGCCTTTCTACAAGGGCCGTGCCAATCTGACGCGCTTTCGCGGCGTCCGGGAAGGTGCAGAGGATGATTAATACGTCGCTCATTTCGCTCTGTAATCACTTTAAACACCGCATTTACAAACTCAAGATGAAGTCCAAATTTCTTGAAAAACTGGTGGCTAGGCTGGATCGCGTAGAGTCCGGTGAGGTGCAGCAAGTGATGACACGGCTGTTGCGCGAGAAGGGATTTTTGGAAAAAGTCTTCGAGGCACTGCACGAGGGTGTGATCGTATTGGATGCGGCCGGAATCATCGGATTTATCAACCATGCGGCGTGCCAATTTTTCGGTTTGAATCCGAAAAAAGCGACTGGAGAGCTAATTTCCACCCAGATCCGTGGGTTGGATTGGAATACATTGGGTAAGCCGGGCCGCACGATCAGCAGGGATCTGGAGGTGTTTTACCCGGAAAACCGATATTTAAATTTCTATCTGGCACCGATTGAGGCGTCGAAGGATTCGGAGGAGTCGCTGGGCTTTGTGATGCTGATCCGGGATCTTACCAGCACGCGCGCCGAGGCTGAGGAGACGTTGGAATCCGAGCGGCTCAACTCACTGACACTTTTAGCAGCGGGGGTGGCCCACGAAATTGGTAATCCGCTGAACTCGCTGGACATTCATCTTCAATTGCTGGGTAGAAAACTCCGCAAACTCCCACCCGGCGACCGTGGACCGCTGGAGGAAAATTTGAATACAGCAAGGGAGGAAATCCAACGACTGGATGCGATTTTGAAACAATTTCTGCAAGCGGTGCGGCCCACCATCCCGCTACGGGAGCGGGCGGACTTGGAGGCGCTGCTACGGGAAACCCTTGAGCTGCTGGAGCCGGAACTCGCCTCACGTCACATCGGCGTGCAGCTTGATCTGGCTGAATCGATGCCGCTTGCGATGGTGGATCCCGGGCAATTCCAGCAGGTGTTCTATAACCTGATTCGCAATGCAGCGCAGGCGATTCCTGGTAGCGAGGGCCGGATCTCGATCCGGATGCGGGTGAACGATTACGAGCACATCATTTCCATCGAGGACAACGGGACAGGAATTTCACCGGAGCACATGGGAGCTATTTTTGAACCTTACCGGACGACGAAATCTTCGGGATCGGGCTTGGGCTTGTTAATCGTGCGGCGGATTTTGCGCGAGCATGGCGGAGAAATCGCCATCGAGAGTGAGCCTGACCAAGGGACGCGGGTAGTGATCCATCTCCCGCATGCCGAGCGTACGGTGCGCTTGTTAGGCGCGCCGGTTTCAGTCATCGATCTCTAAATTTCACGAAATGATGCTGCCTACTCTCCTGATTGTCGAAGATGAGCGCGCCACCCGCGAGGGCTTGCGGAGTGCTTTGGAAGAAGAATTCGATGTTTACACGGCAGCTGGTAAAAGCGAGGCGCTGGCAATTTTAAAATCCGAGCCGATCAAATTGCTCCTCACTGATCTGCGCTTGGGAGGGGACTCGGGGATGGATTTGTTAGACGCGGTGTTGGCGATGCCCGAGCCGCCCATCGCCATCATGATGACGGCCTATGGATCAGTGGATACGGCGGTGGAAGCGATGCGCCGGGGCGCCTGGCATTTCGTGACCAAGCCGCTGAACCTGGACGAGGTGGAAATGCAACTCAAGCGCGCCTTGCGCAGCCAGACGCTCGAGACGGAAGTACAGGTGCTCACCCAGCAGGTGAAGAAATCGCATAAATTGGAGCGCTTGATTGGAAAATCCGCCGCCATTGGCAAGGTGTCTGATCTCATCCAGCAGGTGGCACCCACGCGCGCCACCGTGCTGATCGAAGGGGAATCCGGCACCGGCAAGGAGGTGGTGGCCACCACGCTGCACCACCTTTCCGGCAGGCCGGCCGCCAAGCTGGTGACCGTGCATTGTGCGGCGCTTTCCCCGCAATTATTAGAGAGCGAGCTATTCGGCCACGAGAAAGGGGCCTTCACCGGTGCCGCGCAACGCCGGATCGGGCGCTTCGAGCAGGCAGATGGGGGGACTTTGTTCCTCGATGAAATTGGTGAAATCGATAGCACCACCCAAGTGAAGCTACTGCGGGTGCTTTCCGAGCGGAGTCTGGAGCGGGTAGGCTCGAACTCTCCGATCAAGGTGGATGTGCGGGTGATCGCGGCGACAAATAAGAATTTACGTGAAATGGTGGATGCCGGGAAATTTCGCGAAGATTTGTATTTCCGCCTCAATGTGGTGAAAATCGAAATGCCGCCGTTGCGGGATCGGCGCGAGGATATCATTTTATTGGCAAATAGTTTTCTCCAGGAATTCGCCAAAGAAAACGATCGCCCGGTGAAGCCGCTGACGGATGAGGCGATGGCGCTGTTGCAGGCTTACTCTTGGCCTGGCAACGTTCGTGAGCTGCGCACGGCCATCGAGCATGGCGTGGTGATGAGCAATCATCCACAAATCGAGGTGCTTCATTTACCTCAATTTCTCTTTCCTGATCACCGTTCCACTGGCAAATCCGCGCCGGTTGACAAAATCACCCTTGATGCTCCGGCAGATTTCAACTTGCATGCGCTTGAAACCAACACAATCCGAGCTGCACTCGCCACTGCCGCAGGGAACCGCACTCACGCGGCAGACCTGCTAGGTGTCAGCCGTAGAACTCTGCAGCGTAAGCTTAAAGAACTCGGAATTTAAAATTCACCATCCGCCTTTCTCCCATAAAAATTTCCTTATGAGTCAACCTTCCAGCCTCGATACCGGCATCATCATCCGTCGCAGTTTGTTTTTTCTAGTCTTGGTGGCACTGACCTTGGGCAATCTTTTCACCCTTTTCCGGGGGTTGAATTCTCCTCAAGCGATGGATCAAGCCCAAATCGCCCGGGAAATCGCGCGTGGTAATGGCTTCACCACCAAGATGATCCGCCCGGCTGCCTACCATCAGGCGAAAAAAGGCGAAGAACGCGCTGTTTCCCTCGTAGGCTTCCAAGACACCTATCACTCGCCTCTCAATCCATTGCTCAATGCCGCTGTGCTCAAGCTCATCGGTGCGGATGATCCAGAAGCTTGGAAAATGGGTGAAAATCAAATGGTTTTCCCGTTGGACCGGGTCATCGCCACCGTCAGCACCTTGTTTTTCCTGATGGCCATCGGCGTGAATTACCTGCTCGTTTCGCGAATCTTCGATGCCAAGATTGCCGGGGTAACGGCGATTCTGATGCTGTTTTGTGAAACATTCTGGGATTATTCGCTCAGCGGTCTTCCCCAGATGCTGATGCTGCTTCTGTTTTCTTGCGGAATTTACTTCGTCTATCGCGCAGTGGAAGCGGCCTCCGAAGGTAAAATTGCCATGGTTCCCGCGGTGATTGCAGGAGTGTTTTTCACGCTGCTGGCACTTACCCACTGGATGACGGTATGGATCGCACTCGGCTACATCATTTTCGCGGCGATCGCCTTCCGTCCGCGCGGCATCGTGGGAATCACGGTGCTTTTAATACTCATTGTCGCGGCAATCGGGCCAGTGATTCGAAACATCGATATCACCGGCACGCCATTCGGCACCGCTTTTCTCACGCTCTACAATGGCCTCGGCAGTGGATCCGAGGACATGGTCATGCGCAATAGCGATCTCGCTGCGGAGCCGCTGGTGTTGGATGGCCTCCTATCCAAGATCCTCCGCACCACGTTGCTGCAGGCCACGGACATCGTCCCGTTCTTAGCCGGTATTATCGTCGCGCCTTTGTTTTTCCTCTCGCTGCTCCATCCTTTCAAACGGGGGTCCATCGCGAATTTCCGCTGGGCGATCTTGCTCATGTGGATTACCACCGCCTTCGGCCTCGCCATTTTTGGGATTAGTAAAGATAAGTTGGATCCCAACCAGATCCATTTACTTTTTGCCCCGATCATGACTGCTTACGGGCTTGCCTTCATCTCCATTCTCTGGGGCCGCCTCGAAGTTGTCTCTTCCACGCCACTGCTGAAAAATGTTCATCACATCGTGATTGTCGGCATTTGCGCGTTGCCGCTCATCCTCTCGTTGCCCACCAAGGTGCGTATTGGCATCCAAGTTGGCGATCGTGGGGGGATTCCTCACTGGCCTCCCTACTATGCGCCGGCGCTTGCGAGCACTCAGACGGGTTTAAAGGGCTGGCTCACAGAGAAACAAGTGATTTTCTCGGATCAACCGTGGGCAGTCGCATGGTATGCGGACCGCATTAGCATTTGGCTGCCACCGACTCGACAAGGTTTCGAGAGCATCGAAGCCACCGCTGCGGACCTTCAGACTCCCGTGGCCGGAATATTGATTTCACCTACATCGCATGGCTCTGGGCCGATCTCCGAGGTTGCAGACCGGTTCAAAGATTTCACATCGCTCGTTTTCAGTGGTAGGGTTCTAATAGCCACTTACCCTCCTGGTGTGACCATTTACGACAAGGATCAGCGTCTGGCTGGCATCATTAAACGTTATTCATTTCCACAGCCGCTCGTAGGCATGGACATGGTTTATTACAGCGACCGCGCCATCCGCATGGAAGATGCGAAGTCGAAGCCATAGTCCGATGAGCCGCCGTAAATCCACCACAGAATCAGAAGGAGCGGGTGATGAGCCTTCCTTCGAAGAAGCGCTTGCCACACTCGAAGCCATCGTCGAAGCGATGGAAAGTGAACAGCTTCCGCTTGAAGACCTTGTCACTCAATATGAAAAAGGTTCCGCTCTTTTAAGTCGCTGCGAAGCGATTCTCCAAGGCGCAAAAGGTCGCATTGAGCTCATCACTCTGCGGAATCAAAATCAAAGCGCGGCGGAGACACTCGCCAGCGCCACAGAACTCCACTCTCGCTCACCGGCCGCTGCCCCGGACGATTCAGACGAAGACGAAAATGATATCCGCCTCTTCTAAACCACCCGCTCTCGGCCCGCTACTCTCCACCATCCATTCCCCCAGCGATGTCAAAAAGCTTGCCGACGAAGATCTCTTAAAACTCGCCGCAGAGATTCGCCATACCCTGATTGACTGCCTATCGAAGACTGGCGGTCACCTCGGGCCGAATCTTGGTGTCGTCGAGCTCTCGGTGGCACTCCACAGAGTTTTTTCCACCCCGAAGGATAAATTTGTCTTCGATGTTTCCCACCAGGGCTACGTCCATAAGATGCTCACCGGGCGGGCCGCTCAGATTCACACCATCCGCACCTACAAGGGTCTCAATGGATTCCTGCTCCGCAGTGAGTCCGAGCATGATTGCTATGGCGCAGGCCACGCCGGCACTGCGCTATCCGCAGCACTTGGCATGGCTGCCGCACGCGATCTCGCAGGGGGTGACAATCACGTCGTCGCCATCGCAGGTGATGCCGCATTCACCTGCGGCCCGACTTTGGAGGCGCTCAATAATATTGCGGAGACCACCAAGAAATTCATCGTCGTCCTCAATGATAACGAGTGGTCCATTGATAAAAACGTAGGCGCTATTGCCCGCTATTTCAATGCGCTCCAGACTCATTCCACCTATGCTTCCGTGCGTAGGCAAGCTGCGGACTTTGTCGAAAAGGTCGCGGGTAAAGCCGTCCGCACTCTCGCGCACAAGGTCGAAGAAGGTGCCAAGAACCTGCTCTTTCAAAACGTGCTTTTTGAAAAATTCGGCATGCGTTACTTTGGCCCGATCGATGGACATGACTTGCCATTGCTGGTCCGCACCTTCGAGCATCTTAAGACTCTCCACGAGCCAGTCGTCCTCCACATCATCACCGAGAAAGGCCGGGGTTATCAACCTGCCTTGGACAACCCCGGGAAATTTCACGGGCTTGGCACCTACAAGATTGAAGATGGCTCCACCGATGCCACCGCTACTCCCACCTGCTCGGATATCTTCGGACGTGCCATCACGGATTTTGCGAAAAAAGATCCCAAAATCGTCGCCATCACCGCCGCCATGCCGGGTGGCACGAAATTGGAAATTTTCAAAAAGGAACTGCCCGCCCGCTACTACGATGTCGGCATTGCAGAAGAGCACGCCGCGCTCTTCGCGTGTGGTCTAGCGACGGAAGGCTTCAGGCCTTTTCTTGCCGTCTATTCCACTTTCATGCAGCGCGCCTATGACATGATCATTCATGACATGGCCCTCCAAGGCTTGCCCGTGCGGCTCTGTATGGATCGCGGCGGCCTATCAGGCGATGATGGCCCCACCCATCATGGCCTTTTTGATATCGGCTACCTCCGCCACATCCCCGGCATTGTCCACATGCAGCCGAAGGACGAAGATGAGTTCGTGGACATGCTGCACACCATGGCGCTCTACGATGCCGGCCCGTCCGCCATCCGTTATCCACGCGGCACCATCAAGGGCACGCCAATCAAGAGCACACCGGTTCTGTTAGAAATCGGCAAAGCGGAAGTCGTCACGGACGGCACGGATGTCGCCCTCATCGGCCTCGGGACCTTGTTTGAAATGGCGGAACGCGCCAAACTCTTGTTAGAGGAAAAAGGTCTCTCGGTCGCGCTCATTAATCCACGATTCATCAAGCCGCTCGATGGTCAGGTATTTGAAGACTATGCGAGAAAATGCAAAGTTCTCTGCACCTTTGAAGATCACGTTTTACTCAACGGTTTCGGTGCCTCCATCATTGATCACCTGCACACCGCTGGCATCCACACCCCGGTCGAGCGCATCGGTTGGCCAGATGCCTTCATCGAGCATGGTAAGCCAGAGACCCTCCGCGAGATTCATGGCCTCACTCCGGAAGCTGCCGTCGAGAAAATCGCCAAGCACTTCGTCTAGTATGCAAATCAAGTCCGCCGTTTTCCACATGAGTGCCCGCGATCTGGCGGCGTGCCCTGAATGGAGCCGCCCGGAGTTTGCCTTCATCGGTAGGTCAAACGTGGGCAAGTCATCGATGATCAACATGCTAACCAACAAGGATGGATTAGCCAAGGTCTCCGCCACTCCGGGCAAGACTCAGTTATTGAACTTTTTCATCATCAACGAGAATTGGAGCCTGGTGGACCTTCCCGGCTACGGCTATGCCAAGGTCGCCAAGTCCGAGAAAATCAACTTCAACGAATCCGTGGGTGACTACATCGCACAGCGGGAGCAGCTTGAAAAAGTTTTCGTTCTGATCGATTCACGCTTACCGCCACAACCTATCGATTTGAGTTTTATCGAATGGCTGGCCAGTTGTGCTGTGCCGTATCAACTTGTTTTTACCAAGGCGGATAAACAATCCCCTGCAAAAACTCGCGCCAACGAGACTATTTTCCTAACAGCTCTTGCAGCCTTGGTTCCTTGCATTCAGGAAACCATCTTAAGTTCTTCCAAAGATCGCAGTGGACGGGTCGCGATTCTTAAATCCATTGAGAATTCATTGCAGAGTTAGGCTATTGGCGGAGTTTGACGGCGATGCGGTCATTGCGATCCAGGCACATTTCGCCGAGGGTCTTGCGTGAAATTTCGACATCCAGAAAGGAGCCTTCATCAAGCCGAATGGAAAGATTGGCAATCGGGCCGGCGGAAAAGAGGTGGTGGATGGTACCGAGCTCATCGGTGAGCGGATTGCACTCGGCGGCGAAGCGGATTTCGATTTCGTGTGGGCGGATGTATTGATGCTTACCATGGGAGGAAGTGAGTTTATTGACGTTTCCAAGAAACTCATAGACGAAGGGACTACGAGGTTTATCGTAGATGTCTTGTGGGGTGCCGATTTGCTCGATGCGGGCATTGCGCATGACGACGACCTCGTCGGCGAGCTCGAGGGCTTCTTCTTGGTCATGAGTGACGAAGAGGGTGGTGAGCCCAATTTCATCGTGGAAGGTTCGGAGCCAACGACGCAGTTCTTTGCGGACTTGAGCATCGAGTGCGCCGAAGGGTTCATCCAACAATAATACTTTCGGGCGGATGGCCAGTGCACGGGCAAGGGCGACGCGCTGGCGCTGGCCGCCGGAAAGTTCGTGCGGGCGACGTTTATCCAGGCCTTCAAGTTTTACGAGTTGGAGAAGTTCCTTCACGCGGTCTGTCACTTCTTTTTTGCCGGGCCTGGAACTGGATGGAAGCACGCTGAGGCCGAAGCCGATGTTTTCCGCAACTGTCATGTGGCGGAAGAGGGCGTAGTGTTGGAAAACGAAGCCGACGCCGCGTTTGCCTGCTGTGACTTCGCTGACATCTTCGCCTTGGAAGAGGATTTTCCCCGGGCCGTCATCGGCAAATTCAAGGCCGGCGACGATGCGGAGAAGCGTGGTTTTTCCAGAGCCGGATGGACCTAGAAGCGCGGTGAGCGAGCCGTTGGGGACTTCCAAGGAAACGTCTTCCAGGGCCTTGTAGTTTCCGAAGGTTTTGTTGATGGAGCTGATGGAGATGGACATGCTGAAGATGGGTGAAGGGTGCGATTAATGGCCACCGGCCTTGTGACCGGAGACTTGCTCGAGCAGGCTTTTCATGCCAAGCGTGAGTAGTGCGAGTAAGGCAAGGAGGGTGGCGCAAGCGAAGGCGGCGCTGAATTGATACTCATTGTACAGCACCTCCACGTGGAGCGGGAGGGTATTGGTTTTTCCCCGGATATGACCGGAAACCACGGAAACAGCGCCGAATTCGCCCATGGCGCGGGCATTGCAGAGCAGCACCCCGTAAAGTAGGCCCCACTTGATGTTGGGCAGAGTGATGCGGCGGAAAATCTGCCAACCATTTGCACCTAGCGTGACTCCGGCTTCTTCCTGATCGCTGCCCTGCGCCTCCATGAGCGGGATCAGCTCCCTGGCGACGAAGGGGAAAGTGACAAACACCGTGGCGAGGATGATCCCAGGAAGTGCGAAAATGATCTGGATATCCCGCTCTGCCAGCCATGGACCGAACCACCCTTGCGCGCCGAAAAGTAGCACCCAGACAAGTCCCGCGATGACTGGGGAAACCGCGAAGGGGAGATCGATCATCGAGAGCAAAAACGATCTACCTCGGAAGCGGAATTTCGTGACCAGCCATGCAGCGCTGAGGCCGAAGAGTGTGTTGAGCGGGACGGAGACTGCTGCGGCGATGAGGGTGAGCTTGATCGCGGAGAGGG
The DNA here is from genome assembly GCA_041753275.1 of Akkermansiaceae bacterium. GTDB lineage: Bacteria > Verrucomicrobiota > Verrucomicrobiia > Verrucomicrobiales > Akkermansiaceae > Luteolibacter. The sequence goes on from JBGSUW010000046.1 coordinate 10,354, forward strand.
CGGCATCATCGTGCAGGGAGGCTAGGAAAACTTCCCACCCTCTGCGGAACGCCTCGGCGAAAACAGCGAAGAGCGGCATGAGCAGGAACAGCGTCAGAATGATCACGGCGCTGGTGATCAGCAACACCCTGACGATGGGAGACTCCGTGGTGACGGGATGGTTTTTCATGAGTTAGCGGTTCTGCCAGTCGAGCCGGCGCTGAAGAAGATTGATGATGAAAAGAAGGAGGAATGAGACGAACAACATGGCGGTGGCGATCACGGCGGCAGCCTCGTATTTGAATTGCTCGAGCTGAGCGACAATCAGTAGCGGCAGGATTTCCGTTTTGAACGGGAGGTTTCCTGAGATAAAAATGACCGATCCGTATTCACCGATGGCTCTGGCGAATGCGAGCGCGAAACCGGTGATGAGAGCCGGGACAAACATCGGGAAAATCACTCTGCGGAAGACCGTCCACCTGCCCGCGCCGAGGGTGGCGGCGGCTTCTTCGATTTCTTTTCCGAGATCTTCCATCACCGGTTGCAAGGTGCGGACGACGAAGGGGAATCCGATGAACGTCAGCGCGATGAAAACTCCAATGGAATTGTAAGCGGCTTGAATTCCGAATTTTTCCAAATGCTGGCCGATCCAGCCGTTGGGCGCATACATTTGCGTGAGAGTAATCCCCGCGACAGCCGTGGGCAGTGCGAAGGGTAGATCGACCATCGCATCAAGAACGCGCCTTCCCGGGAATTCGTAGCGGACTAGCACCCACGTTACCAACAGGCCGAGCACCATGCTGACGGTGGCGGCAGCTGCACTGGCTCCGAAGGTCAGCTTCGCGGCGGCGAGCACCCGGCGGGACGAGATGATTTCCCACCACTCCGCCGGGCCGAGGCCCGCCGCCTTGATGAACAAGGCGGCGAGCGGGATGATGATGATAAGGCTCAAGTAAAGAACCGTGAATCCCATGGATAGCCCGAAGCCGGGAATGACGCGTTTTTTTGACATGTGATATCTTGTTTTCTCAGCCGATTATGCGACTTGGGGTTTGACCACGAGTCCCGGTAATCTCTCTCCGCGCACAAGGCCTTCAATGAAACGGACTGACCAGCCAAGATTGGACGCAAGCTGGCCTATGGTCAGGTATTCGGTTTTGATATAATCGGGGATGGATAAGTTCGGTTATTGTGGCTGGTAAATTTTGTCGAAGGTGCCGCCGTCGTCGAAGTGGGTCTTCTGGGCTCTTTCCCACCCGCCAAAGTCGGCATCGATGGTGACGAGCGGGAGTTCCGGCAGTTTATCGATGAAGCGCTTGCCGATTTCCGCGTTGCGAGGGCGATAGAAATGTTTACCGGCGAGTTCCTGTGCCTTGTCTGTGTAGAGGAATTCGAGGTAAGCTTTCGCGACTTCTGTATTGCCGCGTTTGGCGGCGTTTTTCTCTACGACTGCGACCGGTGGCTCAGCGAGAATACTGATCGATGGGTAGATGACCTCGGTTTTCCCGGGAAATTCCTTTTCAATCAGATAGGCCTCGCTTTCCCAGGAAAGGAAAACATCGCCGATGCCGCGTTGCGCAAACGTAGTAGTGGCACCACGGGCACCGGTATCAAGAACGGGGACGTTTTTGAAGAGGCGGGTGATATAGTCCAAGGTCTTCGCCTCGTCGCCGCTGAATTCTTTGTCCGCCCATGCCCATGCGGCGAGGTAGTTCCACCGCGCACCTCCAGATGTTTTTGGATTCGGAGTGATGACTTGCACGCCATTGTTCGTCAGATCACCCCAGTCTTTGATGCCCTTGGGATTTCCATTGCGGACGACGAAGACGATGGTGGAAGTGTATGGCGAGCTGTTGGCCGCGAGTTTCGACTGCCAATCTTTCGGCAGCAAGTCGGCATTCTTGTGGATGACATCGATATCTCCCGCGAGGGCAAGAGTGACGACATCCGCCTGGAGGCCGTCGATGACGGAGCGCGATTGTTTCCCAGAACCGCCATGGGATTGCTCGATCGTGACACTTACGCCGGTTTCTTTCTTCCAATGCTCGGCAAAAGCCTTGTTCACCTCGGCGTAGAATTCGCGGGTGGGATCGTAGGAAACGTTGAGCAGTGTCACGGACTTCTGAGCCTCCGCCTTCTTCTCGCACGAGGTGAGGCCGGCAAATGTGATGAGTGAGGCGAGAAGGCCGGATGCGAGGCGGAATGGTTTGGTTTTCATATAATAGGGGATAGGAAGTTGATAGAAGTTTGTATGTTTTAGAACGAGAGCCGGATGCCGACAAGAGAGGTGAGGCCATCATAGCGGTCGCCACTATCGTCTTGACCCAGGAGTGAGTATTCAGCACCGGCGAGTAGCTTCAGCTTTTCTCCGTAGATGAAATATTGGCCGCCGAGGTAGAAAGCGTGATAGCGATCACCGCGGAGTCCGCCTGCGGGTGTCTCGTAACGGCTCTGCGGGCGGACACCGGTGGCACCATCGCTACTAGAGTAACTGTAGCGGCCAACGAGTTGGAATTTGCCCGGCACGATGTAGTAAGTGGGCTGAATATAAAATCCAAAAATATCCGTATCAGCTCCGTCTCCGCCACTCGCGTGAAAGGCTTCGAGGACGACTGCCGCGTCGTCCTTTTTTACCCAGAAAGTGGAGGAAATAATGTCTTCATATCTACCGAGCACGAGGTCTCCGGGTTCACGTTCGCTGTGGAGCCAATCGAATCTTAACAGAGCCTTATCAGTGTTGAGCTGATCTTTAAAATCGTAACCCGCTCCGATGGTATAGGATACTCCGCCATTAAGATCCCCAAATTCGCCGTCACCAAAAGAGCCGGTTCCTCCGGTGTTGGAAGGCGTGTCATTGGAATAAATTCCAGTCTGCCAGATGAATGATCCGGTGGAGCCTTCTACGGTCAGCGCGGTGGCGCGGTTGATGTTGAGTTGATTGAAAATTTGTGAGCGCTCGAAGGTAGGCTGGGTGTTGGTGGATTCGAGAAAGTCGTAGGCTGCTACGAGAGGTTTGGTCTTTCCGAGGGTCACGGAGAGGTTTTTAGAAGGCTTCCAGCGAAGATAGACATCGACGAGGCCATCATAGAAATCGCGGAATCCATCGTTGCTTTGGAAGTCAGCGCGAAGTTCTAGTTTCTTCTCGAAGAATTTGGCATCGAAGCCAAAGCGTGAGCGGCGGTCCTCCCAATCACTTTCACTGCCTTGGTCTGCATCGGCACTCCATAGCTGGCCTTGGTAGCGTCCCCGAAATTTGAATTCCTGGAGGATGGGATTGCTGTCATCTTTGTAAATCGATGTTAGTCCCCAGATTTTGTCGAAGCTATCTGCTGTGTCTGCTCCAGCGTCTTTATCTTGTGCTTGTGCGGTGACTGATAGCGTAGCAATAGAAGTAAGCGTTATCAGTGTATTTTTGGCGTAGTTATACTGTGTTGTTGATTTCATCATCTAATACGATGCAGCAACTTCCGGTTGTTCCGGTGAGCGTTCGCGGTTGGTTCGTTCGTAAGTCGTCCGTGGCCGGATAGACGTGAAATGGGCCGAAGTAGCAGACTTATGTCATACTCATTTCTTCGGTTCTCATCAATGGGGGGAAAGCTATTTAACTTGTGAAAGATTGCCCTTTTGAGTCGGGAAGCGCGTCTTTTCGACGCTTTCGATTTGGGTAACCTGGCCTTCGTGGACGGTGATTTGGATGGAACCGAAGCGCAGGTTTTGCACTTTTTGACGCGCCACTTCCAGCCAATCCGTTTGGGATTCACTTGATTGCAGGGGCTCAGTGGAGATCGGGTTCATAGGAATCAGGTGTTGGAGAAACGAGTTGGGATAGTCCGGCGAGGAGGCCGTCGGCGGGGTCTGCTTTGCGTTTGGAAGAATGGCTTGCTCCGCTAAGTTCAGCGGCGTTTGCAAATGGTGGAATGATGCCATCACGGCGCATTTTACGGAGGGTGACTTCGACGACTTGGCCTAATGTGTAGCGGTCGAGAATCTTGGCGATTGCGTTGCGCACATCGATCATCACCATTCTCAAGCCACAGTGAGCTTCATCCGGGCAGGTGCAAGGCTGGTAGGCATTTTCACTTGCGCAGCAGATTGGCGCAAGGCGTCCATCCATCAGGCGGACAAGCTGACCGATGCCGATTTCGCTGGCGGGTTTCGCAAGTGCGTAGCCACCAAATTTACCGCGGTGGGTTTCCACAATACCGGCCTCACGAAGTTCTTGGAGGATGCGCTCGATGAATTTCAACGGGAGTCGATTGGCTTCCGCGAGTTCCGCACCTGAGACCGTCGTGCGCCCAGCCTCGGCGGCCATGCCTAGGTTGATGGTTGCGCGGAGTGCGTATTCAGCTTTTTTTGATAGGTGCATTCGGTTATCTGGATGAAATAGTAGGGTATTAGCCGGATTGCGCAAGAAATTATTTCAGAAGATTTTAAAGCTCTGATTATTAGTGAATTAAGTAAATTCTTCGATTTTTAACGAAATCCGAAGCGCGCGTAAACTGGGTCGTGGAGCCTTGGCGGATGTAATCTATATGGAATGGTAGATAATGGATGAGCAAAATTAAAGTATTGAAAATATTGTGTATGAGATTTTAGCAAAATCGTTTCATCATTGCCGAAGCGATGATGAAACTACTCCTGATACCCATTTTGCTTGCCCCATTTGCGTTGGCACATCCAGACCATGGGGTGATGCCGGGTGATGATCCGCATTTGCCTGTCCGTACTGGAAATGGCGCTCATGTTTATGAAGCGGTGCCTCATTGGGGAGAGCTGCCGGATGGCAAGATCATCGGCCCGACTCATGGAGGGGTGGTGGTGGATGATGTAAGCGGGCTAATTTACGTTTCTACAGATTCGGAGCTTTCGGTGGTGGTGTATCAGCCCGATGGGAAATTTGTGAAAACCATCGCCCCGGAATGCCGTGGATTTCATGCGATGGCCATCCGCCAAGAAGCGGGGCAGACGGTGATGTATGGTGCGCAGCTTAACAGTAACACGCCGCCATTGCGGGTATGCAAGATCGATACAGCGGGAAAACTATTGCTGGAGATTCCAAACGAAGTCACAGGTGAAGTTCCGGGAGGCTGGGGTGGCCTCACAGGTGTGACCGTCGCTCCCGATGGCGCTATTTTTGCCTCGATGGGTTACGGCTCAAACATTGTCCATAAGTTCGATGCAACGGGCAAGCTGCTCAAATCCTTCGGCAGTAAGGGTGAGGATGAAACTCAATTTAATACGCCGCACGGCCTTGCGATCGATACCCGCTTCGGCGAGCCGCGGCTGCTGGTGGCGGATCGTGAAAAGCGCCGGCTGGTGCATTTTGATTTAGAGGGAAATTGGATCGGCGTGCATGCTTCCAATCTGCGGCGTCCGTGTGCGGTGAGTATTCTGGGTGATGTGGCAGCAGTGGCCGAGCTGGAGTCTCGGGTGACGATTCTGGATCAATCCGGCACGCCGGTCGCTTTCCTGGGGGATAATCCGAACAAAGCCGAGTGGGCAAATTTCGAGGTGATGCCTGAGGCTCAAAAGTTGGGAATTTTCACCGCTCCCCACGGTCTGAGTTTTGATCGTGCTGGTAATCTCTACGTCCAAGACTGGAATAGAACTGGCCGCGTTACCAAGTTGAGCCTTGTGAAGCAGTAGAAGATTTCACGCAGAATATGGCTTGCGGTGCCTGAGGGCATCGTAGATTGCGGGTGATCCCATGGCTTCCGCGACGCCGTAGGCGGTAAGGCAGGATGCAAGCAGAGGTAACATAAACTCATAGCGGCCCGTCATTTCCACCATCAAGACGATGCCGGTGAGAGGCGCGCGGACCATCGCGGTGAATAGTGCACCCATGCCAAGCAGTGCGAAAACCTCGGGATGCAACAATGCCGAGGGAAGAATCCACTCCACCGTCTGGCCAAATAGAAGGCCACCCAGTGCCCCGATCACCAGCAGTGGCGCGAAGATTCCACCGGCAGATCCAGAACCGTAGGATACGAGTGTGAGCCCTAGCCTCACGATTAGAAACAAGGGCAACAGGCTGAAGGCGATTCCGCCACCTATCGCCTGATCCGTGAGCATGCCACCGCCGCCAGCAAGTAATGGCATTTTCCAAACCACCAGCCCGGCGAGTGCTCCGGCGATGGCCCCGGGAATCCACTTTGAGAGAGTCAGACGCTCGAATAGATTGAGACTATGTAAAATGGCGCGATTGAAATAAACGCCGCCGACGCCCGCAATCACCCCGAGTAACAGCGCGAATGGAAGCTCGTGCAGATCCATGATTGGAATCTCGCGAAGATTGAAAACAGGCAAATCTCCGGCTAGCAACCGCCCCACCACATCCGCCGAGACAGAAGAAATAAACGCGGCGACGAATACGACAGGAGTGAAATTTCCTTGAAGTTCTTCCAGCACGAAAATCACTCCTGCAAGTGGAGCGTTGAAGGCTGCGGCGAGACCTGCACCTGCTCCCGCGCTGATCAGTGCTTTTTTCTCTCCGAATCCCTTTTGAATTCTGAACCAGCGCGCGACCATGGCGCCGGCGGCACCGCCCATTTGGATCGTAGGGCCCTCGCGGCCGAGGGCGAGGCCGCCGCCAATAGCGAGCACGCCAGCGATAAACTTCACTGGCAACAAGCGTTTCCACAGCATCTCCTTCTCGCCCAAAAGCACGGACTGCAGGTGAGGAATACCGCTGCCCGCAGCTTCCGGAGAGTAGCGGCGCACGAGCCAGAGTCCGAGTCCTCCAGCGGTGGCCCCACCTCCTACTGCCACTACAAATGCAAGCCATGGATCCACGTTGGTAAGCGCGTCCATCCTGAGGTGTTCGATCTTTTCTAAAGTCAGTCGGAAGGCCGATGCGATTAGCCCGGCCACGATGCCCACCACGAGGGCTTTGGGCAGGATGTGACGACGTTTGACTTCTGCTTCATTGAGGCCTCCGCCTGCTTCGTGAGTCTGAGTTTCGGGAATCCGCACGGGCGGAGGATGGGTGAAATCCGGACTTGTGACAATCCAACGATTTCATTTTGTGAGGTGATCGCATCCGGGCAAGTTAGCCGGTGGCTCGCGGCGAATGCGGAAGCTGGCTCCGTGGACCAAGTAAATGGACGGATTGTGGATCGATGAGGAAGTAGCCAGCAAGCGCGCGGCGGCCCAGCAACATCGGGCAGAGCATTTCTTTGCGGTTGGCAAGGCTTATGAGAATGGGCCAGCTAAAGCCGCCGGGGACTGCGGCGTGGGTCTGGATGAAAACGCGTTTGCGGGCGATGCCGGTGGAACTCTTCACCCGGCCGATGCGGGCGACGGCGGCATGGCAGGCGATGGTTTCCCCAAAATGATTCGAGGTGATGAAGGAGACGGTTTCATGATCCTCTGAGAGCTGGATGGCTTCGGCATGGAGGCAGGAACTCCATGCGCCGCTATCCGTCTTGGCGTTGAGTGGCGAGATTCCCAGATCAGGGAGGGAAATCCACTCCCGGCGGCCGACGATGAGCTTGGGTAATTCCGGGCCGCGTTTGGGAAGGCCGAGATTGGCTGCAAGTTCCTGTGAGGTGGAATCGATGACTTCAGCGTAGGCTCGGTAGGTGCGGGGCATGGTTCAATAGGGGTAGGAAAATTATTCCACTGGAGTGAGTAGTGAGGCGGCCATGGCACGAGCCTGGCTGCCACCTCCGCCGAGCATCCGGACGAGTTCCTGGATGCGTGTCTCACCGCTGACGGGGAAAAGCCGCGAGCGGGTGCGGCCGCCAGTGACTTGTTTTTCTACCACGAAGTGGTGGGCTGCGGTGGCGGCCACTTGCGGGAAATGGGTGATGGCGATGACTTGGTGGCGCATCCCGAGGGTGGCCATTTTCCGGCCCACGGCGCGGGCGACTTCGCCGCCGACATTTGCGTCGATCTCATCGAAGACCATCAACGGAGTGGCATCTTGATCGGCTAGGGCGGACTTTACCGCGAGCATGACTCGGCTGATTTCTCCAGACGAGGCGATCTGGCGGAGCGGTAGCATGGGTTCGCCGGGATTTGGTCCAAACTGGAATTCGATGGATTCGAAGCCTTGTGGGCCGGGTTCTGCGAGCGGCTGCAGCGGGGTGTCGAATGATGATTGTTTAAAACCAAGATCTTTGAGCTGGCCGGAGATTTCCTTTGAGAGCTTGGGCGCGGCCTTGCGGCGGGCGGTGCTGAGGGACTTGCCGTGGGAATCGAGCGTGGTGCGGCAGGTGGTAAGCTCATTCTCCAAGGCAGCGATTTTTTCCCCGCGATTCTCGATATTGTCGAGGCGGGCGGCGGCGGCATCGCGGCGGGTGAGGACGTCTGTGAGAGTGGGGCCGTATTTGCGTTTGAGTGACTCGAGGAGATTGACGCGTTCTTCGAGGGAGGCGGCTTCCGCGGGATCGATCTCAAGTTCATCGACGTATTCGGCGAGGTTGCCTTCGAGGTCATTGAGTTCAAGGCAGGCGGTTTCCAAGGAGGCGGTGCGCTCGCGGATGGAGGGGTCTAGCTTTTCAAGATCCCTGACGAGGCGCTGGACTTCGGAAAGGCGCACGAGGATGCCATCTTCGCCATTGAGCGAGGCGGTGGCTGCGGCGGCGGCTTCGAGCAGGCGGGTGGAATTCGAGGTGCGGCGCCAGCGGTCTTCAAGATCCTGCTCGTCCTCGGGCTTGAGCCGGGCGGCGTCGATTTCCTGGAGTTGGTAGCGGAGGAGATCGAGCTCTTGTTCGCTGGCATTTTCCGCATGGCGGATTTCTTCCAACTCGGCAGCCTTGGAGCGCCATGAGCGGTAGGCGGTGCGGTAGTGGGCGGCGGCAGGCTCGGCGGCCGCGTAGGCATCCAGCATTGCAAGCTGGCGCTCGGTGGAGAGCAGTGATTGGTGATCGTGCGGGCCGTGGAGATCGACGAGGTGCTCGCCGATGCGCTTGAGCAGAGTGAGGGTGACGGGCGAATCGTTGACGAACTGGCGGTTCGCGGATAGGCCGATGACGCGGCGGATGATGAGCTGGGTTTCCTCATTGGGGGTGAGGCCGCCATCTTCGAGAATGGCGTTAATTTCACTGGAGTCTTTCAGTTCGAAGATGGCTTCCACGGTGCAGGATTCCTCTCCGGTGCGGATGAGGTTTTTATCGGCCCGCTCGCCTAGGATGAGTTTGAGGGCACCGACGATCACGGATTTACCGGCACCCGTCTCACCTGTGACGCTGATGAGGCCGGAGCCGAGTTCCCATGAGAGTTCATCGACGAGGGCGAGGTTGCGGATTTTAAGAAGAGTGAGCATTCGAATGGGTGAACGCTGGGGAGTATGCAAGGTGTTGGGCAGGAAGCAATCGTGGGGTTTTTAGAGGGTAGATATTTCCAAGTCCTAAGTGGTGGAAAGAAACCTTATCAATCATTCCATTTGATTTATGAGATTTTCCGGCAAGGGTTTCCTAGGAACGAAATGTCAGCTACCCAAGAATCACAAGCCATCGAGGTGGAAGTATTAGAGATCGATGGGGTGGTGCCGGTCATGAAGCCGGAGGCGAGTGCCAATGGGCGCCCGGCGTGGCAGGATTGGCAGGGCAGGGTGAGGCAGCTTGATAGCCGTTGGTGGCCCTTGTGGCTGTTTTTGGGAATGATCTTCGTAGTATTGGCGCTCACGGTGGGGGTGGTGCTTGGGATTATTTTTGTGATTTTTGCGTTGATCCGGCGTTTTGTGAGGATGCTTTTGGGATAGCGGCTCTATGGGATTTGGCTCTGTTGCCGTTAGACTTGCCATTCTTGACAGGGTCGGGGTCTCGTCGTCACGGTGTGGGCATGTCACGTTTTACCAATAAAGTCGCGGTTGTCACGGGAGGTGGCCGTGGAATCGGTCAGGAAATCGCACGCACACTGGCGGCGGAGGGAGCGAAAGTCGCGGTGGTGAGCCGCAGTGCATCGAGCTGTGGAAAGGCGGCGGATGAAATTAATGCAATGTTTCCCGGCTCTGCGACGGCTTATGCAGTGGATGTGGCCGATCATGCAGCGGTGCAAGAATTGGCAAAAAAAATCGGTGAGGAACTCGGTGCCGTGAATATATTAATCAACAATGCGGGTGTCACACGGGATGGCTTGTTGATGCGGATGAAGGAAGAGGATTGGGATACGGTGATTGATACGAATTTGAAGGGTGCTTTCAATACGGTGAAGGCTTTCATGCGGGTGTTGATGAAGGCGGAGGATCCGCGAATTATCAACATCGCTTCGGTCATCGGTTTGATCGGGAATGCGGGGCAGACCAATTATTCTGCCAGCAAGGCGGGGTTGATCGGCTTCACCAAGGCGGTGGCCCGTGAGCTGGCGGGGCGCAGCGTCACTTGCAATGCGATCGCACCTGGATTCATCACCACGGACATGACGGATGAATTATCACAAGCGTTGAAGGATGCGGTGATCGGGAAAATCCCGTTGGCCACATTCGGCGAAACCCGGGATATTGCGGAGGCGGTGGCCTTCCTCGCCAGCCCTGCGGCGCGCTACATCACCGGACAGGTGATTGCGGTGGATGGTGGAATGACGATGTGATTTCTTCCGGGAAATGATACTATGGATCTAATACTTCTGCGTCATGGCAAGGCTGAGGACTTTAACTCCGGTGGCGATGAATCACGGATGCTGGTAGATAGAGGCCGTGAACAAGCCCGGAGTGCCGCGCGCTTGTTGATGGCATCGGGCGGACTGCCGGAGCTGGTTCTCACGAGCCCACTGGTCCGCGCTCGGCAGACTGCGGAGGAGTTTTGCACAGCCGCTAATTTGCCAGGTCCGGTGGAGCAAGGCTGGCTGGCCTGTGGAATGGTGCCTGCAAACGCAATGGTGGAGCTGGGAGCATTCAAGCAATTCAAAACCATTGCGATCGTCGGTCACGAACCGGATTTCTCGCTGATGGTGGAGTGGCTTCTAGGAGTGAAGGGTGGGATGGTCGATTTTAAAAAAGGTGCGCTTGCGTGCATTCGGATTGCAGCATCATCCCGCTATGGAAAACTTCGATATTTGGTGCCGCCGAAGCTGGCGGATGAATTTTGAAGTCTTAGAAAATAGAGTGTCATCGGTCTGGCTCAAAGCAGGCGGTCACAAAACTTTAGTGATGGCGTGACTCCCGGATCAAGCGGGCAGCACAAGTCCGACTTGGGGTTCCAAAGCGCGTGGTTGCCGGCTCCGTTTTTTCACCGGAGATCACCCGCGGCTCCGCGAGTCTCGTGCGGATTGCTTTGCGTGAATTTGACAATCCATCTTTGCTCGGTAGCGCTCTGAGATTGTGTGCAATTTGAAACTTGGATAGCGCAATAAGATCACTAGCTTCTGGCCATGTTCATCGGCGCAATTGAGACCCACTTCACTTATTTAGACTGGGCCGTCGTGGTAGGCTACATGTTGCTTACTACGTGGATCGGGCATGCGCTGAGTGGAAAAAATGCGACAATTCGTGACTTTTTTCTCGGTGGGCGCTCGCTCCCGTGGTGGGCGGTGAGTGGCTCGATGATCGCCACGGAGATCAGCGCGCTGACATTTATCGGGGTGCCGGGCGGAGTTTACGTCCTTGCCGGGGACTGGACGTATTTGCAATGGGGCATCGGCTCGATCATCGCGCGGTTTGCGGTGGGTTATTGGTTGGTGCCATTATATTTTAAAGAAGAAATCTATAGCCCCTATGATTACATGGGAGCGCGGCTGGGGGAGGGTGTGAAGCAATTGGTGACGGGCCTATTCTCTCTGGGCGCGATTTTGGGACAAGCGGTGCGGGTGCTGGTCACAGCGTTGATTCTGCAAACCGTGACCGGTCTTTCGACAGAAGCTTGTATTATATCCATCGGAGTTTTCGCCGTGATCTGGACGTTGCTCGGCGGGATGCGGACGGTGATTTGGACGGACGTGATTCAGTTCGGGGTGTTCATCTTCGGCGGGCTGCTGGCGCTGGGCTGGCTGGTGGGCCATCTGGGGCTTGATACAATCTGGCAAATCAATAGTGCTGCAGGGCCGGACGGAGCGATCGATAAACTGCGAATCTTTAATTTCACTCCGCCCTGGGATAGCCCGCTACTTCATTATACATTTTGGGTGGGTGTAATCGCGATGCCGTTCCAGAACTTCGCAGCATTTGGGACCGACCAACTCAATGCACAGAGGATCTTCTGTTGTGGCTCGGAGAAGGATGCACGCAAGGCAGTGATCTGGAGCAGCGTGTCGTTGCTCACCACCTTGTTGATGCTGGCTGTGGGCTCCGGGCTTTTCGCGTGGTATGCGGTGAATGGACTGTCTCCGGATGAAGCTGTGAAGTTTGCCGAAAATCCGAATTTTGTATTCCCAGTGTGGATCACCACCGTGCTCCCTCCAGGGCTCACCGGTTTGATCCTCGCAGGCGCCTTCGCCGCTGCGATCTCCAGCCTTGATTCCGTGCTTGCCGCGCTGTCTCAGACAAGCCTCTCCGCCATCTACGGGCGAGAGAATCTTGAACGGGAATCTGATGGGAAAAAGATGGTGTTCCGTTCGCGGATGGCTGTTGTCATCTGGGCGGTGATTCTCTCCGGTGTCGCCATCTTGATGTCTGGAGGCTACGCCAAAAGTGATAATAAGAACCTCATTGATCTGGCCTTCGGCATGGTCGCCTATACCTACGGCCCCCTGCTGGGAGTATTGCTAGCGGCGATCTTGCCGGGACGTCGCAGCATTCCCGGACTGGTCATGGGTGTGGTGATTTCGATCCTCATCGTCGCATGGAATCGGCCTGAACTCACGCAACTTCTCACCGCCATTGGCCAAGGCGGGCTAGCCGAACAAATTGCAGCAAGTCGCCCCGCTATTGCCTTTCCGTGGTTTTATCCCATCAATGCAGCCATCACGTTTCTAGGCGCGTGTCTGCCGTTTGCGAGACGGGCAAAAACGTAGAAAGAATGAAGAATCGAGTAGTAGCAGGGAGTAAACAATCCTTCCCGCTTTCGCTCAGTCGCCGCCCTAGCTATCGATACGCTTGGGTCTGGGGTGAAGACCTTATGGATTGTTAGTTGCAGCGAGGTCTATTGTTGAGGCCATGAATTCTTCGTTAGCGAGCATCCGGCCAGAACAGCGTGGAGATCCACCTAATTTGGGCAGCGGCAGGGTCGCCGCCGTGCTCGGCAGTGTGGTGGATGTGAGGTTTGAAGACCATTTGCCAGCGATCCACAACATGCTCCACGTCGGTGCTAACGGCGAGATCGCCATCGAGGTGATGGCACATCGTGACGCACACCACGTTCGGGGAATCGCTCTCACACCTACTCAGGGGCTGGCGCGTGGCATGAAGGTCATGGACACTGGTGGCCCGCTCAAAGCACCGGTCGGCAAAGTGATCCTGTCACGGATGTTCGATGTTTTTGGCAATGCCATTGATCGCGGGCCGGCGTTGGAAGAGGTCGAGTGGCGCTCGGTGCACCGGGCCCCGCCAGCTTTATCACGACGTTCCACCAAGTCGGAAATTTTCGAAACCGGGATCAAGGTGATCGATGTTTTAGTCCCTCTGGAGCGCGGTGGCAAAGCCGGACTTTTTGGTGGGGCAGGGGTGGGCAAGACGGTGCTGCTCACGGAAATGATCCACAACATGATTGGCCATCAGGAAGGTGTCAGCATCTTCTGCGGTATTGGCGAACGCTGCCGCGAGGGTGAAGAACTCCACCGGGAAATGAAAGACGCCGGCGTTTTAAAAGACATGGTGATGATCTTCGGCCAGATGAACGAGCCACCCGGTAGTCGCTTTCGGGTAGGGCATGCGGCGCTGACGATGGCCGAATATTTCCGCGATGACGAACATCGCGATGTCTTATTGCTGATCGATAATATCTTCCGCTTTATTCAAGCGGGCATGGAGGTCTCCGGACTGATGGGCCAGATGCCATCACGGCTCGGCTACCAGCCTACCATGGGCACCGAGTTGTCGAAGCTGGAGGAACGCATCGCCAACACCGATACCGGAGCAATCACTTCCATCCAAGCGGTCTATGTGCCTGCGGATGATTTCACCGATCCGGCTGCGGTGCATACCTTCGGGCACTTATCGTCGTCCATTGTCCTCTCGCGGAAACGCGCGAGCGAAGGGCTTTTCCCAGCAATCGACCCGTTGCAATCAAGTTCGAAAATGGCGACACCTGGCATTGTAGGCGAGCGTCACTACAAGCTCGCACAGGAAATCCGCCGCACACTCGCGCAGTATGCTGAGCTCAAGGATATCATCGCCATGCTCGGTCTGGAGCAGCTCTCACCGGAGGATAGAAATGTCGTAGGTCGCGCGCGGCGGCTGGAGCGGTTTCTAACCCAACCGTTTTTCACCACCGAGCAATTCACCAACATGAAAGGCAAGCTCGTCAGCCTAGAGGATTCCTTGGACGGCTGTGAACGCATCCTCAACGACGAGTTCAAGGACCACCCCGAAAGCGCGCTCTACATGATCGGCGCCATCGATGAGGTGAAAGAGAAACCATCGCCCACCAAATCGGTGGCCTCTAGGCAATCCGGAGCTGATGATAGCACTCCGCAAAAAGGAGATACACCATGAATGAACGCCCCCATCACGATACCGATGAACCAGCTTCTAACAATGTGGCCGACACTGCCAATTCTCATCCCGTCCAAGGTGATGCCGGCCCGGCAGTGTCAACCAGACATCACCGCGAACATGGTCGATCAAGACTCCGAATCTACAGTCACTCCTCGCTGTTGTTCTGGTGGCCGGTTTGGGCGGTCGGTTATGTCATGGCGGCGCTCACCTATTGGCATGGCAAGCCGCAGTACCTCGATTCTGCCGGGAACACGTTGGAGTGGGTCCATTCAGGCAACAATCTCGGCGTGTTATATTTCCTCACGCTGTTTCTGACTATCATCATCACGAACTTCTCCATGCGCGGCTTGGCATCGGGAATCGTAATCATGGGTGGGGTCTTACTGACTGTTGTCCTGGCATACTTAGGCTGGTGGGACGGTATATTTCTATGGCTTGGCAACCTGACCATCCATCTTACGATGGGAGCCTATTTCTGGTTCTCCACACTGATGTTCATCACCTGGGTTTTCACGATCTTTGGCTTTGACCGCCTGAGCTACTGGGAGGTCACGCCCGGGCAGCTCACCCGCAAGACTCTCTTTGGTAGTGGCTCCAACAGCTACAACGCGCAGGGCATGGGGCTGGAAAAACATCGCGATGATATTTTCCGCCACTGGCTCCTTGGCTGCGGTTCCGGCGACATGAAGATCCGGACAGCGGGAGCCACCCGTGAAGAGATTGATCTGCTGAACGTGCTGTTCATCGGTTCAAAGGTGGCAGTCATGCAGCAGCTCATCGCCGAAGTGCCGGAAGGACCGGAGGATGACTGAGTTCCAGTCCAGCATCACAATCACCTCATCGAAAATCAAATACACCAAAATTAATTATGAACGATAGCATCAAAGATAAAGTAGTAGTGATTACAGGAGCGAGCAGCGGGCTGGGAGAAGCGACCGCCCGACTTCTATCCGCCCAAGGCGCAACCGTGGTGCTCGGGGCACGCCGCATCGAGCTTCTCGATAAATTGGCCCATGAATTGAACGGCGCCGGCGGCAAGGCAATCGCCGTGGAAACCGATGTCACCCACTGCGACCAGGTGAAGCATTTGGTGGATGCGGCTGTGGAGAAATATGGGCGCATTGATGTGATGATTAACAACGCCGGCATGATGCAGCTTTCGCCCCTCGAGGCCATCAAGGTGGACGAGTGGGACAACATGATCGACATCAACATCAAGGGCGTGCTTTACGGAATCGCAGCCGCATTGCCCCACATGAAAAAGCAAAAGTCGGGGCATATCATCAATGTCTCCTCCGTGGCGGGTCACCATGTGATGCCACTCGGCGCGGTTTACTGCGCGACCAAGTTCGCGGTGCGGGCTTTATCCGAAGGGCTGCGCATGGAGGTGAAGCCCTACAATCTCCGCACCACGATCATCTCGCCGGGCGCGATCGATACCGAGTTGCCGAGTCACATTTCCGACGAGGAAACCGCCGCTGGCGTCCAAAAGCTTTATCAAGGACAAGCGATTCCAGCCGACTCGTTTGCCCGGGCGGTTGTCTTTGCCATGAGCCAGCCGGATGACGTGGACATCAACGAAATCCTGTATCGACCGACCAGCCAGGAGTCCTGAGCGGAAATAAGGAGCCAAACGAAGCGCAGCAAGAATCGTCATGAAACAATCCAGCACTACAAACCGCCGCCTCGTTCTCGCAGAACGACCTGAAGGTGCGCCGTCAGAAAGCACGCTGACCCTCGAAACCGGAGACATCCCTTCGCCCAAGGACGGCGAGATGCTGCTGCGCACCGAATTCCTTTCGCTCGATCCCTACATGCGTGGGCGTATGAGCGATGCCCCGTCGTATGCACCGCCTGTCGAAATTGGTGAGGTGATGGTTGGGGGAACCGTAGCGCAGGTGGAGATTTCCAAACTCGATGGATTCAAGAAAGGCGAGTGGGTTCTCAGTGCAAACGGCTGGCAGGATTATGCGATATCGGACGGGAAAGATGTCACCTCCCTCGGCAGTGATCCGGAGCATCCGTCTTGGGCCTTAGGAGTCACCGGCATGCCGGGATTCACCGCGTGG
>JBGSUW010000047.1:0-22969 GCA_041753275.1 Akkermansiaceae bacterium
ACCTCGGTCCGACCCACCTCGGTCGTCTCCCAACTTTGGGCGCGAACTCCAACAAGCGCTTTGACCGCGCTGGCGGGCTTCGGCGGACGGATCTTTTTCCCCGCCGTGACTTTGAACCCGCGCAGCAGCCGATCAATGCTCGCCGCGCTGATCTGGCAAAGTCGAATGCGGATTTCCTCCGGGCATTCCAGATGTCTCGCCCACAACGGAAGCATGTCCTTCATGCACTTCCCGCATGGCTGTTCCATCGCCAACCAGCAGGTTTTGAGGGCTTCGGTCAGGTCGTTTCCATAGACCTTCGGCGCACCCCGCTTCCCGCGCCGACCTTGGCACCGACGCCTGTCCAGAAGCACTTTGTTGGCGTGCTTCCGATCCCAGCCGGTGACCTCGACGAACTCGTCGAGTAGCCGGCCCCGAGCCTTCTTGCCTGTCATTCGCGCGTATCTACCGCGCATCTTTTCGGTGTATTCTTCAATGCTTGTTTCACTCATTTCCATGGCTGGCACCACGGTGTCCTCATTTATGAGGCAACGGGACCCTTTCCTGCGATCTAGAAAATCTTTTCGGTGTCCGCTTCAATGAGGCAACACGTCGCCAAAGAAATTCAGACTTTCCAGACGGTTGCCCAACCGCTATGGTGACAACATGACCGTAGATAACATCGCACCGGAAGCTTTGAAGCTACCACTCTTTGACCGAATCCAGTTGGCCGCGTCTTTATGGGAGAGCATTGAGGATCCTTACACCCTTTCTGCGGACATGAGCGACGAGGATGCGATTGTACTGGCACTCTCTCGGGATGCGGAGATCGAGTCGGGTCATATTTCCGCAATTTCACATTCCGATCTGATGGCGCGACTACGAGGATGAGAATCGAATACCACCCTGCAGTAGCTGATGAGCTTGAAGAGATCCGGGACTACTACGAGACGAGGTCGATAGGTCTCGGCAAGAACTTCGTGAATGAATTTGAACAACAGTTGTGAAGCACGAGCGGCGACACCCCGCATTCGGACTCGACAGACATTGAATAAAAGAAGCCCAATCAAGTCCCCGTGAATGATTAGCGCCAGCCGCCGGTCCCAAACCACCCTGCGTACGGATCCTTACAGGGCCGTTCCAATCCGCTTTCCCGAGATTGCTCCGGGTAATGAAGAGCGATCCAGGTGGCTTCCATGTCGGGAACACATTGTTCTTCTAACCCAAAATCACGAGAGACACAAATTAACAAAATTAAAATTATACCTTTTCCCCAACTTGGTGCAGCTGGAAGATTAGTCAATTCAGCCGATCCCGACCGCATGACTGATATGCTATTCTCCTATCCTGTCGCCCAGACAAGTCTCAACGGCGTGACTGGGCACCCTTCCTGTGACGAAAAGTCAGATTTTTCTCGATACGAACAAAGTGTTTTGCGCTGGCGGAATCTTGAGGCTATGACGCGCAGTGCTTTGCTTCCCTGGGCTTCCTCCTCACCCGCACAAGTTTGCTTAGGTCGAGGAATTCATCCAGATGGACCGTGCCGAGCAAGCCCGCCTCAACCGCGAGTCGCTGCCGCCAGGACTCGTCATGGGCGGCAAGTCGTAACTGGCGGTCGATCAAATGGCACGCCAATTGCATGACTATCCGAAGACAAGGCCAGTTCAGCATTCTGCCGGATAGTCACTCTCCCAAGTCCCATGGGACCCTCGTCTTGCAAACTCACAAACCTCACAATGGTATCCCGCTTCCTTATCTATCTCCTCTTCCTGAGTCTCGCCTCCATCGCATCAGGTGCAGAGCCCCTGCCCGCGCCCGCTGATAGACCGCTGAAAACAATGATGCCGCCCGAGCTCACCAAGGAAAGTGCCGAAGGCTTCAAGGTCATAATCCTCAGCGCGACCAGCCGCCTCGGGGATAGTATCGACGAAATCGCTAGGTCTTCGGGCGTGGAGGGGTTTTCGAGTCCGTGGCTTCTAGGAATCAGCGGCGCCCGCTACCTCGCCAGCCTCATCCTGCTGATGCTTGTGTGCGTCTTCACCATTTCCGTGGTCTCGCTCATCCGCAAGAACGCGGGCCGAATCGCGACGGGAGACATGAACAAAAAAAGCTGGCCGAAAATTCTCTTAACAGCCGCTCGCAAACCCTTGGCTTTGGTGATCTGGATCTACGGCACCTATTTCGCCCTCGGCATCCTGTTCGACGCGATGGACCCCACCGTGGCCATCGCATTCCTCGGTGAGAAACTAACATCGCTTACTTATGTCGGAGTCATCATCGCGCTGTTCTGGCTCGCCTTCCGCATCATCGCGGCGGTCCAGAAAATGATGCAACACCGCGCAGCCAAGCACGAACAGGTCGTCCGGAAGATCCTGGTTCCGGTCATCGGAAACGCGCTGCGCTCGCTGGTCTTGATCGCTGGAGTCCTGATCCTCACAAACACCCTGGAGCTTCCACCACCCATCGAAATGTTTTCATCGAAGATGATCGCGATGCTCGTCATCGCAAGTGTCGCGAGTCTCATCATCCGCGCTGCCACGACAGCCGAAAGGGTCCTTCTCGAAGCCAACCGGCTGGACGTCGCCGACAACCTGCGGGCCCGCGAAATCTACACCCAGGTCTCGGTGATCCGGAGAATCGTCATCATCTGCGTCAGCGTCCTCGCGGTGGCCTGCGGACTGATGCTGTTCCAACCGGTCCGCCAGTTAGGCACCAGCATCCTTGCATCGGCCGGCATCGCCGGCATCGTGCTCGGTCTGGCCGCCCAGAAGACCTTGTCCAATCTGTTCGCCGGCATCCAGATCGCCATTTCACAGCCCATCCGTATCGATGACGTGGTCATCGTCGAGGGCGAGTGGGGCTGGATCGAGGAAATCTCACTCACCTTCGTCACCGTCCGCGTCTGGGATCTCCGACGCCTCATCCTCCCGATCAACTATTTCATCGAGAAGCCTTTCCAGAACTGGACCCGCTCTTCCGCCAAGCTCATCAACAGCTTCTTCCTCCACGCCGACTACACGCTCCCGGTCGAGCCGCTGCGCCAAGAACTCACCCGCCTTCTCAAGGCAAACCCGCTCTGGGACGGCGACGTCGATTGCCTCCAGGTCACCGACTCCACCCCCACGTCGATGGAAATCCGCTGCCTGATGACCTCCGCCGACGCACCCAAGGGCTGGGACCTGAAATGCGAGATCCGCGAGGGCCTCGTTCGTTTCATGCAGGAAAATTATCCCGCCGCCTTGCCAAAAGTTCGCGCCGAACTGCATCCCGCCGAATCATCCGGAGCGCCGGTGGCCTGAGCATGGCCACGGACACTACCAATGACGGCAAGTCAAATGAGGACAAGCCAGACTTTGAATCATGCTGATTAGATTTGAGCTTCCCACGGGCGCGCCATTCCTATGTCGTGGGGCGTTAAACATGACCATAATCCATTTGCTTATCGAACTTGTGTTCTCCACGATCTGTGGGTGGGTAGGATACATCAGTGTGAAAGCTGTAACCTTGGGGAAGGTTGAACTTGATTGGGGCAATTCCTCGGAATCAATCATTACGGAATGTATTGGAGCAGGCGTATTACTTGCATTGGCAATGCTCATTTCACTAATCATCGGATACAAATGAGGAAATTGTGAGAGACACAAATTGTTTGCGAGAAAAGGAACCGCCTCTTGCCGCAGAGTATTGGGAGAGCCTGCCGAGGACTCGTTGTGATTGGCATGGACTGCTGCAGCCTGCTGCCGCTTTCCCGGAGCCAGCCTGCTGGCCCGGATCTCGCAGCAGGCTGCGAATCCTCAAAGCGGCAGCGGGCTGCCGCAGTCCAAAGAAGAGGCAGCAGCCACTTCTATAGATTGTGAGAGACACAAATTGTTTAAACTTGCGTGGGGATTTGTTATGTGGGTTCTATAAATAAATGAACTGTATCTTCCGTTCAAAAAATTATTTGCTACTAGGAATTCTTATTGGCTCTGTTTGGGTATTCCACGGACTTTATAGCAAGATTCTCGACGGAATTCCCCGACACCGGCAGATCGTCGAACGAATTCTTGGCGAGGGAATTGCAGATGTCGCAACGGTGGCGATTGGGAGCCTAGAAGTGCTATTGGGATTCTGGGCATTTAGTGGAATTTTCAGGAAATCCTGCGCTGCAGTGCAAACCTTAGCAATCGTTGCGATGAATTCGTTGGAAATCTATCTCGCCCCGGACCTTCTTATATCCGCCCTGGGGATGGTGTTGCTTAATCTCACATTCCTCTCAATTGTCTGGTATTGGGCATTATTCCCCCGAGCACCGGTATTCATTGATTGACCAGCCATCCCACCTGCAGCATGCCACAGACAGCATAGAGAAGAGCTAAAGCTGCCCATACGAAGGTGAACCACCAATGAATAAGAGTTTCAAGCCGTTTACCACGCCAGAGGCTCGGCTGATAGACGAACCATTGGAAGTAAAGTCGCACGCTCCAAAATGCCGAGATTGACCATCCAATCCAAGCTCCGGCAGGTGATCGATCAAGAAATATCATAGGATCGATCAAGCTAGGCAAACCCATCAATACCAACACGAAACAGATGAAAAACGTATGCACATGAAAAATGGAGGCATTGACCGGAGAGAGGCGTCGAGCATCTTCAGCCCATTGCAGTTGTCTTCCGATGGGGATATGCAGCACTGCGAGCAAGATCATCCCTGCACCGGCGATGCGGAGTAGAAGAGTGAGAATCTCGATCATGATTTAATGACAACAAAAATCCGAACCCATGGTGTCACATGGAATTCATCGCTCAATTGAAAATTCACTTTCTCCCAACATCGATGCCAACTTGCGGTGGAGTGAAAGTGAAGGAAGCCAGGGCCGAATGCTAAAAAGTTCGCAAAATCGCGAGTGTGTTCTACCAGCACAACCCGCCCACCCGTTCGCAAGCAGCGGCGGGCTTCTGCAAACCAAGCAATGCGCTCCGCCTCACTCCGTAGCTCGTGGATCGCTAAAAATCCAAAAATGATATTGGCAGCATTATCAGCCACTGGCCATTGATCGTAGGGTGCCTTCTGAGTCTCTGCGGTGGGCGGAAACAACTTCCGAGCACGCCGGATAGATGGTTCTCTCATTCTCTCAGCATCATAATGGTCCAACACTACAAATTGCTCCACATCTAGATTCTTTCGTAAACTCAATGAGGTATCATCAAATCCCGAGTGACAGAAAATGATGCTACTGCGGTTTGCTCCATTTAGCGCACGCTTCAACCACGCCCAGCGATAGAGATCCGAACGATCATAGATTTGATGGGAAACTCCTAGTGACCCTATCAAAAAGTATAGACAACCAGAGATTACAAATCCGCATAGCACTATCCCTAATAACGCATTGAACCAAAAAATTCCCCAGACTGCTGCAATTAGAAAAATTGCTGCGGTGAGATAGAATGGCCAATTGAATCGGGCGATCGTCCACATTCCCTGCCATTTCCCGCGCGGTTTCATTTAGCTCTCAACCTTTCTCACGATGCGGCCTTTTTCCCAGCGATAGGCCACATTCTCAACTGTAAAAGCATTGGCGAGGATCGGCTCTACTCCGCGCAAGGGGCCTTCCGAAAATAGCCCCACATGCCAGTCTTTCACGACCACTGGTCTCGGCACCCATTCCGTGCGGCTACCTTCGACAACGATGAATGATCCATCCGGCTCCGGGCTAAATGTAAACGGCATCGGTCCGGCGAAACGTCTCGCGGAGCGCCAATCTTTAAATGGCGATCCCATTGGCAATGGGGCATCTTTGATCCCTGTATCGTAAGTTAGATCTAATGTGGGAGTTCCATCCGTAAGTGCCGTTCTTACTCTTGTTTCACTACCGAATTGCTCTGTTAATAGCTTTACATAACTATACTGATAGCCAGTCATCAGGTTTCCCAAAAACACCATCCTGCGTTGATCCGTCTCACTTCGCAGGATCTTGAGACCGCGCAATTTCCGGCCGGATTCATCGCGCAGCCGGGTGAAAATCCGATAACCTGCCATGAAAAAGCGTTGGCCTAAAGATGCGGGCAAACCCGCGGGCCGTAGTTGCCGCGTCCATACCAATGCGACTGTCACGAAACCAAAGCCTTCAAATAGATCGATTTCCAGCCCATCTGGCACCAATGGCTTAAGCGTGGATTCGGGAAATGCAAATGACACCGCCAGCACACGATCAAAATGTGCGCTCACGGGGAATGGATGACGTTTCAAATACTTCATCAACAGCAATAAGCCTCCATTGAAGGGCTACGCGTAGCAATGTGAAACTTATGAATCAAAATGGAGGGAAGACGGGATGCGTTGCTATTGGATTGCATTCCCCTTTTCCTTATTGGCGGAGGGCGATTTTCAGGAAGGGTGCGGTGCGGGAGGTTTTTGATTTGGCGACTTTTTCAGGGGTGCCTTGGGCGATGATTTGGCCACCGGCATCGCCGGCTTCGGGGCCGATGTCCAGGATCCAATCGGCTTCGGCAGCGACGGCCATGTGGTGCTCAATGACGATGACGGTGTGGCCTTCATCGACGAGGCGGTGGAGGACATCGATGAGGCGCTGGACGTCTTCAAGGTGGAGGCCGACGGTGGGTTCTTCGATGAGGTAGAGGTTGCGGGTTTTGAAGTGGGCGTTGTTTAAAGTGGCCTTGGTGCCGCGGCCTTTGGTGAGTTCTGAAACGAGCTTGATGCGCTGGGCCTCGCCGCCGGAGAGCGTGGGGCTGGCTTGGCCGAGCTGGAGGTAGCCGAGGCCGGTGTCTGCCATGAGCTTGAGCGGGTGGGAAATGCGTGGCTGGGACTCGAAGAAGGCTGAGGCTTCATCGATGGTCATGGCGAGGACTTGGCCGATGTTTTTCTGGCGGAAGGTGACCTCCAAGGTGGCGGGATTGTAGCGTTGGCCATTGCAGGATTCGCAATGGACCCAGGTGCTGGGGAGGAAATCCATTTCGATTTTCACACGGCCGTTGCCTTTGCATTCTGGGCAGCGGCCGCCATCGGTATTGAAGGAGAAGCGGGAGGCATCGAAGCCGCGCATGCGGGCCTCGGGGAGCTGGGCGAAGAGGGCGCGGATGTGATCGAAGACTTTCACATAGGTGGCCGGACAGGAGCGGGAGGTTTTGCCGATGGGTGATTGATCGACCTCGAAGCAGGCTTTGATGGCTTTTTCGCCGCTGGTTTTGCCGAAGGGGAGATTGGATTTTTTGATGCGGGTGGTTTTGGCTTCGTTTTTAAATAGAGCGGCCACGCAGGAATGCATGAGGGAGGATTTTCCAGATCCGGAAATGCCGGTGAGCACGGTGAGGCGGCCGAGGGGAAATGAGGCGGTGATGGATTTGAGATTGTTCGCGGTGCAATCGGCAAGGGTGATGCAGGGGTGGTCTTTCTTCACCTCGCGGCGGGAGCCACGGATGGGGTGATGGATGATGGCGGAGAGGGCGCGGTAGGTTGGAGACTGGTTTTGAGATTTTCGATTTGAGGTTTTAGTTTTGGAAGAAAGGACGGGTGGCTTGCCTTGATAGACGATTTCGCCGCCGAGGCGGCCAGCGCCCGGGCCGAGGTCGATGAGGTGATCGGCGGCGGCGATGGTGTCCTCATCATGCTCGACGATGATGAGGGAATTGCCTTGATCACGGAGGGCGATGAGAGTTTTGAGGAGGGCGGCGTTGTCGCGTGGGTGGAGGCCGATGGTGGGTTCATCGAGGACGTAGAGCACGCCGCGGAGATTGGAGCCGAGCTGGGCTGCGAGCCGGATGCGCTGGGATTCGCCGCCGGAGAGGGTGTTGCCGGAGCGGTCTAGCTGGAGGTAGCCGAGGCCGACTTCTTGGAGGAAAGCTAAGCGTTGGCGGATCTCGGGGAGGATATCGCGGGCGATGAGGGTGGCGCGGGGATCTGGGAAGTTGAGGTTTTTGAAATGGGTGGAGGCGAGGTTGATGGAGAGCTTGCCGAGGGCGGCGATGGGAGTGGGTGGCTGGGGGCGAGACGCCCCAGCAACGGCCTGGGGCGAGACGCCCCAGCTACCTAGCCGGACGGCGGAGGCGGTGGGATTAAGGCGGGAGCCATGGCAAGATGGGCACTCGGTGAGCTCGGTGGCGTCCATGCGGTCGATGGCGCGGTCGGCATCCATTTCGGCTTCCAGGACGCTTTCGAAGCGAGCGGTATCGAGGTGTTGGCGGCGCTTGGGGACGCGGCCGTGGCCACGACATTCGCCACACCAGCCGTGGGGGGAATTGAAAGAGAAGAGGCGGGGATCGAGTTCTTCGAAGGATTGGTTACAACTTGGGCAACTGGACTTGGTGGAGAGGAGGATGAATTTTTTCTCTGCGGTGAAGAGCTTGATGAGGCCTTTGCCGATTTCGAGGGCGCGTTCGATTTGAACGGGAAGTTCAGAGGCTTGACGGTTGGAAACCGCCGCCACGACGACATCAATATCATGTTCTTTGAAGCGCTCGAGGGGGGTGAAGGTGGCGGCGTCTTTGAATTGTCTATCGATGAGGAGACTGGTGAATCCTTGTTTGACGGCCCATGCGGCGATCTCGGTATGGTAGCCTTTTTTGCCGCGAATGATGGGGGCTAGTAGGGTGACCGGGCCTTTCTTGAGTTGGGCGCGGATGGTGTTTTCGATGGCTGCTAGCGATTGCTTCTCTACTGGCACTTGGCAGGTGGGGCAGTAGAGGGTGCCGAGCTTGGAATAGAGTAGGCGGATGAAATTCCATAACTCGGTGACGGTGGCGACGGTGGATTTTCCGCCGCCTTGGGAGACGCGTTGCTCGATGGCGACGGTGGGTGGAAGTCCTTGGAGTTGATCGATTTCCGGCTTCTCTAACTGCTCGGCGAATTGGCGGGCATAGGCAGACATGGAATCGAGGAAACGGCGCTGGCCCTCGGCGAAGAGTATGTCGAAGGCGAGGGTAGATTTCCCGGACCCTGACAAGCCGGAGATAACGACGAGTTTATTGCGGGGAATATCGAGGGAGATATTTTTGAGGTTGTGATGGCGGGCACCACGGAGGGAAATGTTGGGAGAAGAAATGCTGGGTGCCGAGTGGTCTGTGATCCGTGAGGGGATGCTAATTCCGGCAGGATCCAAGGCTTGCGCGAGGAAGTGAGCGGTGGGGGTGTTTTGAAGGGCGACGTGCTCGGGCGGACCTTGGGCGACGAGTTGGCCACCGTGTTTGCCGGCCTCGGGACCGAGATCAAGAATCCAATCGGCGGATTTGATGACGTCTAGGTTATGCTCGATGACGAGGAGGGAGTGACCGGAATCGACGAGTTTTTGGAAGACGGCTAATAGATTTTCGATATCTGAAAAATGGAGGCCAGTGGTGGGTTCATCGAGAATGAGGAGTTTCCGATTGTCGATGGAGGATTGGAGATTGGAAGAGAGGAGTTGGCAAAGTTTGAGGCGCTGGGACTCGCCGCCGGAGAGGGTATTGAGGGGCTGGCCGAGCTTGAGGTAGCCGAGGCCGACTTCTACGAGCGGAGCGAGGAGCTTGGTGATTTGTTGGTGGCGTTTGGCGTGGGCGGTTGGGAGATCGGTGTGGTTGGAGTAAAAAGCGATGGCATCGACGACGGTGAGTTCGAGGATTTCGATGATGGATTTACCTCGATAATGGAAATCAAGAGTGGTGGATTTGTAGCGTTTACCATTGCAGTCCGGGCAGGTGACGTAGAGGTCTGAGAGGAACTGCATTTCCACTTTTTCATAGCCATTGCCGGCACAGCGGTCGCAGCGGCCATCGCCGGAATTGAAGGAGAAGAAGCCGGTGGTAAGCTCACGGGCGCGGGCTTCCGGAGTGAGGGCGAAGAGCTGGCGGATGGGATCGAAAGCACCGAGGAAGACGGCGGGGGTGGAACGAGGAGTGCGGGCGACGGCGGATTGATCGACCAGCTCGACGCCGCTGAGGTGCTGTGAGCCTTTGAGTTCCTTGATGGGCGCGGCATCGCCCTCGGCCACTTGGCCGAGCTTGCGGGCGAGATTAAGGTAGAGCACATCGTGAGAAAAGGTGGATTTCCCGGAGCCGGAAACTCCGGTGAGGCAGACGAACAGGCCGAGTGGAATTTCCACATCGAGCTTCTTGAGGTTGTGGCGGGTGGCTCCTTTGATGGAGAGGAGTTTTTTACCATCGGGCTTGCGCCGCTGGGTGGGGATGGCGATGGATTTTTCCCCGGTGAGCCATGGGAGAGTGCCGGTTTTCGATTTTCGATTTTCGATTTTCGATTTCTGAGGGGTGGGCGGTCCTTGGTAGATGAGGGTGCCACCGTAGCTGCCGGCGCCGGGTCCGATGTCCACGAGGTGATCTGCGGCGAGCATGACGGTCTGCTCATGCTCGACGACGACGAGGGTATTACCCTTGTCCCGCAGGCCGTGCATGACGCCGACGAGGCGATCGATATCGCGCGGGTGGAGGCCGACGGTGGGCTCGTCCAAGACAAACAGGGTGCCGGTGAGGGCGGCTCCGAGGCAGGTGGTGAGATTGACCCGCTCGACTTCTCCGCCGGAGAGGGTGCGGGTGGTGCGATCCAGGGTGAGGTAGCCGAGGCCGACTTGATCGAGGTAAGTGAGGCGGGAGAAAATTTCCGTGAGGACGAGGTCTAGGGTGGGGTCTGCGGGGCGAGTTGAGATTTGAGATTTGAGGTTTGAGAACCATGGGACGAGTTCTGTAATGGGGAGGGCCCAGACATCGGGCAGGGTTTTGCCTTCGATTTTAAAACAGAGCGACTCGGGCTGGAGGCGCTTGCCACGGCAGGCACCGCAGGTGGTGTAGGAGCGGTAGCGACTGAGGAACACGCGGACGTGCATCTTGTAGGCCTTGGTTTCCATCCAATCGAAGAAGCCTTTGACGCCATACCATGCGCCGGAGTGCCAGAGTTCTTCGAGCTCCTCCGGGGTGAGGTTTTCTGAATTACTGTCTCCGTAGTAGATCCAGTCTTGCTCGTCTTGTGAGAGGTCTTCCCATGGGGTCTTGATATCGATATCGCGCTCTTTGCAATTGCGGATGAGGTCGGTTTGGCATTCGTCACCGCGCTCGCCGAGGAAGGGCTTGATGGCTCCCTGGGCGATGGAGAGGGTGGGATCCGGGATGGCTTTTTCAGGGTCGATGCCGATGACGCGGCCGAAGCCACGGCACTTGGGGCAGGCGCCGAGTGGTGAGTTGAATGAAAATAGCGCGGGGGTGGGTGCGCGGAGGGTGAAGCCGGTTTTGGGATTTCTCCAGGTGGTGGAAAAGGTGCGGGAGTGTTGGCCGCTGAGGGTGGCGTGGCCCTTGCCGAGGGTGAAGGCGGCTTCGAGGGCCTCAAGCAGGCGGGTGGCGGTTTTGGCCGTGAGGGTGATGCGGTCTTGGATGATTTGGAGGGTGGGCGGGATGGCAGTGGCATCCCAATTTTCATCCGTGCGGTGGATTTCTCCGGCAATGAGGACGCGGAGGTAGCCTTGGGAATTGAGGAATGGGAAGAGCTCGGAGGCCTTGGCATCGGCGGGGATGGCGATGGGAAAGGTGACGAGGATGGGCTGGCCGGTGAGATTTTCCTTGGCCCATGCGGCGGCGGATTCGGGAGAGTCTGGCTGGATGGTCTCGCCGGTGTGGGGATCGTAGCCGGTGGCGAGGCGGGCGAAGAGGAGCTTGAGGTAATCGTTGATCTCGGTGAGGGTGCCGACGGTGGAGCGGGTGGTGCGGACGTGGTTTTTCTGCTCGATGGCGATGGCGGGGGGGATGCCTTCGATGAGATCGACATCGGGCTTGTCCATGCGATCAAAAAACTGCCGGACGTATGGTGAGAAGGTCTCGACGTAGCGGCGCTGGCCCTCGGCGTAGAGGGTGTGGAAGGCGAGCGAGGATTTCCCGGAGCCTGAGGGACCGGTGACGACGGTCAATTTCCCGAGTGGGATTTCCAGGTCGAAACCTTGGAGATTATGCTGCCTGCATCCATGAAGGATAATGGCGGGTGGGACGAGGGTTTGGATGGACTTCTTACGGACGCTGGGCACGCCAGAAGTTACTGAGAATTGACGAATGCGCTAGTGGAAGTGTGGCGCGCCGGGGGAAAATTTTGCTCAGTTGGCAGGCTCGGAGGGGAGAACAAAGCCGCCCATATCGTCCTCGGGAGGAGTGCCGCCGCTCGCTGAACCGGACTGATCACTGGAGGCTGATGATGGTGTTGCGATTCCGAGCATGAGGTTGGAGAAATACTCTGGATTCTCACGAGTGAGCTGGATTTCCTCCTCGATGAGCTTGATGGCAGCGGCATCGTCTTCCGCCTTGGAGCGCTCGATTTGCTTTTCCATTCCGACGATGTAAACGGCGGCTTGTTGGCTCAAATTTTTTCTGAAGGTGGCATCTATCGTGGTTTGCTTGCTAAGATAGGAAGGCGCGAGCTGATCGATGTCTGGAAACTCGCCGAAGGAGCTTGCGAGATCCGCAGGAAGACGGTTGCCGCTTTCTTTGAGGGTGATAAGGGCTGCATCCAGCGATTTTTTTTGGTTGGCCGCACCTACGCCGAGATTGCGGACGGAGCGCCGCATTTCTGCTTCAAAGCCCCTGAGATTGTTGGTGAGCGCGGTCTGGTATTGCTCGATGAGTGACTTGGACCGATCTTGCATGATCTTGCGGGCTTTCTGGTAGAAAGCATCAATATCCAGCTTTGGGGGAGGAAGATTGTCTTCAACCGCAGCGGTATCGCCGGATTCTGTGGGAGCTGGGGTGGCGGGAGATTCCACATCATCTGCGGTGGGGGCGGAGGCGGAATCAGTGGTCGTTTCGGGAACGGGTTCCACGGTTGGCTCTGGCTCCACCACGATGGACTCAATGGGCTTGGCGGGCTTGAGAAATGGAAATCCGTAATTTTTCTGGTAGAAATAGAGGCCGCCTGCGATGGCTGCGAGGACGATCAGGAACAGGAAGGATGGGCCGGAGGAGCTTTTCGCTTGGACGAGGCGCTTGGCTTTGAGGGGGGCGGCCACTCTGGGAATGGTCTGGCCGGCGGCGGCGTGGATGGGAATTGGTGCGTGTTTCGGCCTGGATGCGGTGATGGCCAGAAGCTCCTTGGCCATCTCTGCGGCGCTGGCGTAACGAGCGGCGGGGTGTGGGTTTGTCGCCTTGGCGACGATTTGATTGAACCGCGGATCGCAGCGCGAAATGACCGAGGGAGAACGTGGATCGTCCGCAGGAAGCTTGCCGGTGAGCAGCTCATGCAGGACCACTCCGACGGAGAAAATATCCGCGCGGTAGTCCACGGAGTTTGGAGAGTTGACCACTTCCGGCGCGGTGTAATGAGGAGTTCCGAAAATTTCCTCACCCTCTTGGATTTGCCGCTCGATGGGCCGGGCGAGACCGAAGTCGCCAATTTTTGGTTGGGCATTGAGATCCAGCAGAATATTCGCGGGCTTGATATCGCGGTGGATGATGCCGTTTTCATGGGCATGGGCGAGGCCATTGCAGATGCCGGAGACAAGGCGGACGACTTCTGCGGGATCGATGGCTTGACCGTGGGCGGAATGGTAAATCGATTGCCCGGGGACATACTCCATAATGATGAAGAGCATTCCATCCACCTCGCCGAAGTCATAAACGCCGATGAGATTGGGGTGATTAAGCCGGGCCATGGCTTTGGCCTCGGCTTGGAAGCCTTCGCAGAATGCGGCGTCTTTGCTGAGTTCCTTGGGTAGGATCTTGAGAGCTACGGTGCGATCCAGCGATTTCTGCAGCGCACAATAGACCGCACCCATCCCGCCGGTGGCAATGAGACCCTCAATCTCGTAACCGGGGAAAAGTAGTTGCAGCTCTGCGGAATCAGGCGCAATGAACGGGGTGGATTCTTGAAAATCGCTCATGAGGTGTGGGGTAGAATCTCGTAGGGTAAGACAGAGGTATCTATAGGGATCGTCCGGTGACTATCAAGAACGATCATGGCAATCATCAATCTTGCACCAATTTCATCCTTGTTTCCGCGCCGGATGGATGGAAATCAAGAGCGTGATCACGGAGCAAGAAGCATTGACGAGCTGTGGGGAAGATGGAATCCGGCAGATGGTAAGAGCATTTTATCTGCGGGTGCGGCAGGACGATCTGCTAGGACCAATGTATCCGAACGATGATTGGGAAGGCGCGGAGGAACGGTTGTCGGAGTTTCTATTATTTCGTCTAGGGGGTTCTGAGCGCTACTTGGAGATGCGTGGCCATCCGCGTTTGAGGATGCGGCATGCTCCATTTCAAATCGGGATTGCCGAGCGAGATCGATGGCTGGAGTTGATGGCCGCAGCGATGGATGAGGTGAAAATTCCGGAAGTAGCCCGTCAATTTCTCGATCCGTTTTTCGCGCAAGTTGCCGATTTTATGAGAAACCAAGCGGAGACCCCGACTCAGTGATGGAGGGAAAACTGCTGATTCTTCGGAATATTCACGGAGAATTGCGCAATAAACCGTGTTTGGGGCTATATTTCATTTGGCGACTTCCGCGCGCGCTCCCACCTTGGCCCAGCCTTTATGTCAGACCCCACCGCGCTTGTGCTCACCATTAGTTTCGCTGCCGCCATGGGGATTTTCATCCTCGGAGCGGGAGTGCGATTTTTGGGGAATAGGAGAAATGCCACAGAGCATGAGCAAAGCGCTGATGCGGAGCTTGCAGACTCTCCTTACCAGCCACCCGGCACTTTCGACAACTCAGCTCCCCTGCCCTCGCGCGGCATCGTTATAGGGATTTACAATCGGGTGGATCTGTTAGGAATCGCTCTCATTTACTTGATTTTTTCCGGACTGATCATGGGGTCTCTGTATTCGCCGCAGCAAACAGACGTCGTGCCATCTTCCAGCGGATTGATTGCCTCCATCGGCTTGCAATTCATGCTCGCGGGAATCGCCTTGGTTATGGTTTTTCAACGCATCCGCCCCGCCGCTTGGCTTGGGCTGCGGTGGCCGCAATGGCCTTGGGTTTTCCTGATCGCACCGTGCACCGTCATCGCGATGTGGTCGATATTTTTGGTGCTCCAGCACAGCGGCTACATGCGCTGGATCGAATCCCTCGGTGTGAAGACCGTGCAGGATTCTGTGAAAATTTTACAAACATCAAATGATCACTTAATCCTTGGTCTGATGGCGTTCGCCGCCGTCATCGTTGCACCAATCTGTGAGGAAATCGTCTTCCGCGGCTACCTCTATCCGGCATCTAAAAAATTCGCCGGGCCATGGGTGGCTGCTATTTTTACCGCTCTCTTTTTTGCCTCTGCCCATGGCAGTCTGGTGGCATTGTTGCCGCTGTTTATCTTCGGGCTGGTGCTGGCATACGCGTATGAAAAAACCGGCTCGCTGTGGGCCCCCATCGCTATTCATCTATGCTTCAATGGTGCCACGGTGGCCATGCAGCTCGCCGCCCGCGCCTTGGACCTGCCACTTGATCCTTCATTGTGAAAACCTTGTTAGACCTCGGAGAAGACCCGTTGATCGAGCGGCTCATCTCACTCGTCCCCCGCTCGCCGGACCCCCTTGCCGGGCCAGGAGACGATTGCGCGGTGATCGATCCCGGCCCATTTTCCCCGACCCTGCTGCTGTTAAAAACAGACGCATTGGTGGCCGAGATTCACTACCTGCCAGAAGCCTCACCGCAGGCTGTGGGCTGGAAGGCTGCGGCGCGGGTGATCTCGGACTTCGCGGCGATGGGTGGTAAGCCAGAATATTTTCTCGTCACGCTCGCCTTGCCCGCCGCTACCGAAGTGGCTTGGGTGGAGGGAGTCTATCGCGGCCTCGGAGCAGCAATGGAAAACCATGGCGGCACCCTCGCAGGCGGGGAAACCACACGTGTTCCTGCTGGCTCCGCCGCCGTGATTTCCATCGCCGCCACTGGTAGCGTGGCGCGGGAAAATCTCGTATTGCGCTCTACCGGCCAGCCCGGCCAAGTGCTGCTCGTCACGGGCACTCTCGGCGGCTCCATCCAAGGCAAGCACTTGAATTTCACTCCCCGCCTCGCGGAAGCCAGATGGCTGGTGGCCCATCACAAACCCACCGCGATGATGGATCTCTCAGACGGACTCGCCAAGGATCTGCCACGTCTCGCGATGGCATCCGGCTGTGGGTTCTTGCTAGATGAAACGTCACTTCCTCTCACGGCCGGCAGCACCGCCACGGGCGCGATTTCTGATGGTGAGGATTACGAACTTCTATTTGCAATGGAGCCGGAGCGAGTGGCGGGGCTACTCGCTGAGTGGGCGACAGTTTTCCCAGAATTACCGCTATCGGTGATCGGCCAGCTAGTCTCGGAAGGCACTGGCCACTCGCTTGCTGGCGGCTGGGACCACTTCGCCTAGGAGGGTTTACCGCGCTTCTTTGCCACCTTCTTTGGTGGCCCTGACTTGGATGGGCTCGTTTTCTTTTCGTCCATCTCCCGAGTGCGTTTCCGCCAATCCTTGCGAGGCGCTTTCTCGCCGGGAATGGCTGCTGGAACGGGCGCGTAGTAGTCGAACCCACGCAGCTTTTTCCGCTCGATTCGCTGGGCGATGAACAGCTCCAGAATCTGCAACAAATTTAAATCCTGCTTCGGCACAAAGCTAATCGCCTCTCCCGCCGCCTCCGCTCTGCCTGTGCGCCCGATGCGGTGGACGTAGTCTTCCGGATTCACCGGGAAATCATAGTTGATGACGTGGGTGACCCCATCGATATCGATCCCGCGCGCCACAATATCCGTGGCTACCAGCACTTGCACCTTGCCGTCCTTGAAATCTTGCAATGCTTGATTTCTCTGATCTTGCGAGCGGCTGGAATGGAGCTTGGCCACTTTGATTTTTGCGAGGGTCAACTCATTAGTCAGATGATTTGCACCATCCTTCATCCGCACGAAAACCAGCACGCGCTGTAACCTCGCCGAGCGCAATAAATCCAATAACATCGCTGTTTTTAAATGGGCTGGCACTTCGTAGATTGCCTGCGCCACCGTATCTGCCGGATTCGAGCGCTTCCCGATCTGGACCATTTTCGGCTGATATTGGAATCGCCGCGCTAGGGATTCCACTGCCTTCGAGAGCGTGGCGGAGAACATCAACGTCTGCCGCCGCTTCGGCAAACTACTGACGATGGTCTCGATGTCTGGCAGAAATCCCATGTGCAGCATCCGGTCCGCCTCGTCCAGCACCAGCACCTCGAGTTGGGAAAAATCGATTTTTTGCCGTTCCAGTAAATCGATCAATCTCCCCGGTGTGGCGACGATGCAGTGGACGCCCTTGCGGATGGATTTGATCTGCGCCTCCTCCTCCACGCCGCCGTAGATGGCCGCCACCCGGATGGAGATATATTGGCCGTAGTCCCTGATATTTTCCATGATCTGCACTGCAAGCTCACGCGTAGGTGCGAGAATCAATGTCTTGGCACCACGAGGTGGGCCTTGGGAATTGGCGGCTGAGAGACGGTGGAGAATAGGCAGCACAAAGGCCGCCGTTTTACCCGTGCCAGTCTGGGCGATGGCGATCAAATCATGCCCTTGCATCACCTTGGGAATGGCCGCCGCCTGCACCGGCGTGGGCCGCTCGTATCCTGCTTTCTGGATGGCGCGCAGGATCCCGGCTTCGAGTCCGAATTTGGTAAAGGGCATGCGGAAAATCTAGCCACGCAGCCATGCCTTTGGAACGAAATAAATTTTCAAGCGAACTCCACACATTGCGCCACCTTGGAATTTTCATCGCCCGTTTGGTTCTTTTACTGCTTTCTATCATCCATGAATCTGCCTGAGACATTCATGCACCGCGCGATCCATCTGGCCAGAAAAGGAATGAAATCAGGTGCTGGCGGCCCCTTCGGCGCGGTGATCGTGAAAGACGGCGTGATCGTGGGTGAGGGCTGGAATCAAGTCATCGCCACTCATGATCCCACAGCTCATGGCGAGGTGATGGCCATCCGCGATGCATGCAAAAATTTGGGAAGTTTCTCCCTAGCGGGTTGCGAAATCCATACCACCGGCCAGCCCTGCCCGATGTGTCTTGGTGCCATTCATTGGGCGAGGGTCGAGCGGATCTACTACGGGTTCCGGATCGAGGATGCGGCCGCCATCGGCTTCGATGATACGGAGTTTTTCCAACAGATGAATCTACCACCCGAGCAGCGGATGATCCCCTCTCAAGAATCGTGCCGGGAAGATGCGCTGGAGCTGGCGGCTGAATATTTGCGATTGCCGGGGCGGCAGCATTATTGAAGTTTTAGCCCTCTATCATGAATCGTCAACTTTCGCAGATCCAGACCGCTGCGAAATGGTCCGCCATTTTACTGCTGATGGCGGTGGTCGTGGGTTCTGCTTCTGCGTTTTTTCTTTGGTCACTGGATGCGGTGACGCGGGTGCGGTTTGAAAATACGTGGTTGCTCTATTTTCTCCCCGTCGGTGGATTTTTCATGGGCTGGCTCTACCAGCGGCATGGAAAAAACGCGGGTGAAGGGACCCATCTCATCCTCGCCGAGATCCACGAAACCGGCGTAGGCGTGCCACGCAGGCTCGCGCCGCTGGTTCTGATCGGCACGCTCGTCACGCACCTATTTGGTGGTTCCGCCGGGCGGGAAGGCACCGCCGTACAGATGGGTGGCGGGATCGCCGCGAGCTTTGCGCGGTTTTTCCGGCTCGCTCCAGCGGAGGTGCGACTCTTGCTGATGGCAGGAATCTCAGCGGGTTTTAGCTCCGTATTTGGAACTCCCATCGCGGGCGCGGTGTTTGCCCTAGAAGTTCTGGTGATTGGGAAAAATCACTGGGGCGCACTGGTCCCCTGCTTCATTGCAGCGGTGGTGGCAGACTGGACATGCGCCGCGTGGGGCATCCTGCACACTCACTACGTGATTTCCTCAGATGGCTTCTCGCTAGAGCCATGGTTGGTTGGAAAAGTGATCTTGGTGGCTATCGTTTTCGGTTGGGTTGGCGGAGCGTTTGCCATGTCTTATCGCTGGCTAAGCCGTCAATTTAAACACCGGATCTCCCGTCCGGAACTAAGGCCCGTCGCAGGTGGAATCATCGTCATCGGCTTGTTTTTCGTGGCAGGTGGCGATTACTTGGGACTCGGAGTGCTAGGAAATGATGCCAATGCAGTCACCTTGCCGGCGATGTTCCATTCCGCAGAGATTCCGGCATCGGCCTGGATTTGGAAGTTCATTTTCACCGTGGTCACGCTAAGCGCAGGCTTCAAAGGTGGCGAGGTCACGCCCTTGTTTTTCATCGGCGCGGCCTTGGGAAATGCCTTCGCACAAATGCTGGGAGCACCCCTGGATTTATTTGCAGCGCTCGGATTCGTCGCACTTTTCGCAGCAGCATCCAAAACTCCAATTGCATCCACCCTGCTGGGAATGGAGATTTTTGGTTTCAACCATGGATTCTATCTCGCCGTCGCATGCCTAGTGGCCCACCGATCCAGCGGTGGATACGGGATCTACTCCGCCCACCGCCCGGCCTTACCAAAGATTCGTAAATTTCCACCTGACATGTGACTTGCACCCCGCGCCGCAGTCCGCTATCCCATTGGCCGTCAGCGCAGTTGTCAAAGCCCCCGTAGTTCAATGGATAGAACAAGGGTTTCCTAAACTCTAGATTCAAGTTCGATTCTTGACGGGGGCATTGCTAGAAGACGCTAAGGTCTCTGCGATCATGATTGGATTCTTTTCACCAGTAATTCAAATTCCGCTAAATTTTTGTAAAAAGATCTTGCACAGAACCGAGGTTTCCGTTTCTTTTCCGCCCTCACCGCGACTTACGACCCGTTCGTCTATCGGTTAGGACTCCACGTTTTCCTCCGGGCAAGAAGGGTTCGACTCCCTTACGGGTCGCCAATTTACAGGCCTCCGCTACAAGCGGAGGCTTTTTAGTTTCTGAAAGTGTCTCTACCCACGTGACTGCCTCTCAAAAAACCGAATCCTTGCGCGCTCGCAAGGGCGGGCGAGCAATTTCCGCACTCACCGCCTACGATTATCCCAGCGCCCGTCTGTTAGATGAGAGTGGAATTGATGTCCTGCTAGTGGGTGACTCGCTGGGCATGGTGGTTCTCGGGTTTCCAGATACCACACACGTTACCTTGGAACACATGCTCCATCATGTAGCCGCTGTCGCCCGGGCCAAGCCACGCGCCCTCGTGGTGGGTGATTTGCCGATCCACACTTACGATACCCCAGCCCATGCTCTCGTCACCGCGCAGCACCTCGTGGCCGCCGGAGCAGAAGCCGTGAAACTTGAGGGAGGAATCCGCCAAGCCGATAAAATCCGCGCCATCACGGAGGCAGGTATCCCCGTAATGGGCCACCTCGGCATGCTACCCCAACGCGTTCTCGAGGAAGGCGGCTACCGCAAAAAAGGCAAAACCCCCGAGCAAATGCAGGACCTCCGCGCCGGAGCTGAGGCAATCATCGCAGCCGGTGTCTTTGCCATCGTCTTTGAATCCATCATCCCGGAAACCGCCCAGCTCCTTACCCAAGCAATCTCTGTCCCGACTATCGGCATCGGTTGTGGAGTCGGAAACTGCGATGGCGAAGTGGCCGTGCTCACCGATCTTCTCGGTTCTTACCCATGGTTCGTGCCGCCCTTTGCCAAGCCTGAGGCAAACCTCGCCGATGCCACACGGCAGGCCGCCATGCGCTACATCGCTCGTGTGAACGGACCGCAAGATTGATTGTCCCCTAAATTTCGCCTGCCACACCCTCTGCGCCTTGCTACTCTACCTCCATATCCCCTTCTGCCACCGCATCTGCCCGTACTGCTCGTTTTACAAACACACTCCAGGGGAAACACCCATCGGTCCCTTTATCGATGCAATTTGCCGCGAAGCGGAATCCCGCATCACCTCCGCACCGCGCACGCTCTACCTCGGTGGCGGCACCCCCAGCATGCTTTCGCCCAGCCATCTCACCCGGCTATTCTCCGCCCTACAGGAAAAGATCGATTTCTCCCAACTCGATGAAGTCACCCTTGAGGCAAACCCTGCCACCTTCGATGCTACAAAAGCCAGGCTCTTCCACAAACTTGGCATCACCCGCGTCTCACTCGGAATCCAATCGTTCACCCCGCATGTCTTGGAAATTCTCGGCCGCGAGCACTCCGTTGCCCAAGCCAGCGAATCCGTGCCCATCCTCCGCGAAGCGGGCATCCCTTCCATCAATATCGACCTCATGTTCTCCATTCCCGGCCAATCCAAAGCCGACTGGGAAAACACCCTAAACCACGCGATTTCTTTAAATCCGGATCACATTTCCGCCTACAATCTCACCTACGAGGAAGACACCGCGTTTTTTGAATCTCTCCGCCGTGGTGAAATGCGCGAAAACGAGGACCACGATGCCGAGTTCTTCCACCTCGCCGACGAGCTTCTAACAGCCAACGGCTTCGATCACTACGAAACCTCAAACTACGCCAAGCCCGGCCATCACTCCTTTCATAATCAAGGCTACTGGCGCGGCGAGGACTACCTCGGCCTCGGCCCCTCCGCCGTCTCCACCATTGATTCCATCCGTTCCAAAAACCTCTCCGACACCGCCCGCTACGTCGCACAGGTCAACTCCATCGGCCACGCCCTAACAGAATCCGAGGCCCTCGATGCCGAAGCATCCCGCTTGGAAAGAATCGCCCTTGGCCTGCGCACCAGAGAAGGCATTCCTCTCACCCTCCTCAGCCCGGCTTCTCAGCTACGCGCCCGCCATCTCGCTGATGAAGGGCTACTCCACCTCACCCAAGACCGTCTCTTCCTCATCCACCGAGGCCGCGCCCTCGTCGATCCAATCGCCGCAGAGCTGGTCTGAGATTCACCCCCGAATCCCCTCTCTCTCATCCCCTCCGCCACCATTCGCTTTTCAACAATCCCCACTCATGGGTTTTCCGCCGATTCAATATGAAGCCCACTTCTCGCAAATACGGCTCCGGAGGGATCAGCGCTTTCGCTCGCAAACCTGTGACGATTCTAAAAAATCGATAGAGCAGCCCCACAATCACCTTACTCCGCCACCTCGCTAATCCAACCGGCGCAAACTCAAAATCGGCCAACAGCCAGTCCGCCTGGGGCGCTGCCATGTCTCCTAGTTTCCGCACCACCACCGCCAATTCCTCTTCCCTAAAGCAATCGAGAAAAAAATTTGTGACAATCAAATCAAACTCGTCGCTCGGCCCGACCCACTCCAGAAAATCCGCATGAACGAATTCAATACGGTCCGATTTCACCTTACTTCCCGCAAATTCCAGCATCTTCGCACTGTAATCCACCACTAGGATCACAGCATCTGGAAACAATTCCGCACAAATCGGCAGGAAGCGCCCATGACCTTCACCTGCGATCAGTATCTTGCGAGGAACTGGAATTTCTCCAAGAAAAGCCACCCTACATCGCTGCAATTTCTCGCCAGCAGTCGCCATTTCCATCACTCGATAGAAAGGTGCGAGTCTGTCAAAGCTCATGAGTTGAGATCGAATTCATCCCGCCACACTGTGCAAGTTCAAAACGTCAAGGGATCAAATTCCACTTTGCAGTTCTAGTAGTTTAGAAAAAATTTGAACTACTACTCTTCCCATTTTCCCAAATCACTCGTGCGTGGAACCTGAATCCTAAAATTTCAAACCCCCTTCCTCAAGTCCCTCGCACTCCACAAGACCCCCGCTGCTGCTTCGCCTTGGCCTCGCCATTTTCTTGCACCATCCTTTCTTTTCGGGCCGAAGTGTTCTCGCGATTTCTGGAATACCTCCTCGACGAATCCTCGGCTTCCAATCACCGCCCCAGCCGTAAAGTATCTCACCCGACAACGTAGCATTTTACTCATCGCCACATTTCTTCCGAGCTCCAATTGCGCCAATTCTGCTGCCACAACCTTTTGCTTTATCCCCTTGCGCTTCACTTCTATCTCGCGCTTGCCTACCTCGCTCACGACCTCTTCCGTCTGCTCCACGCCTTCCTCCAGCAACAGCATCCGATACTCCTTCGCCACGCCTTCATTCCAATACTTCGCATCGGCCCCATAACCTTTGTGTGCCCGCAATGCCCTCACAAGCCCTGCCCGTGCC
>JBGSUW010000048.1:0-3801 GCA_041753275.1 Akkermansiaceae bacterium
AGGAGAGCGCACTCGGCGAGGGAGAGGTCTTGGAGGGGTTTTTGAAAATAGAAGCGGGCGGCCTCGGCGCTGCCGAAGTTGAGGTTACCGTAGTCGAGGCGATTGAGGTAGGTGGTGAGGATGGCTTGCTTGGTCCATACCATTTCCAAGTGGCGGGCGGTGAGGGCCTCGCGGAGCTTGGTGAGCGGCGTGCGAGGGCGGGTAGGAGAGGAAATTTTGACTAATTGCTGGGTGATGGTGGAGGCGCCGGAAGTGATGCGTTTTTGGTGGAATAAGTCCCGGGCTGCGCGGGCGAGGGCGAGCAGGTCCACGCCGCCGTGGTTCCAAAATCGCTTGTCTTCTGCGGCGAGGGTGCAGGCGATGAGGTCTGGGGGTGCGGCTGCGAGCGGAAAGGCGCTGGCCCGTGAGGAATCGGGTAGTGTGAGTCGCAATAAAGTTTTCCCATGACGATCCAGATAGACGGGTGAGGCGGCGGAATTTTCCAATAATCCCTGAGGTAGTGGGAAGGCGAAGGGGAGCAGAAACCAGCCGAACAGTGGGATAAGCAAGCCGGCAAGGAAGATGCGGGCGGCCTTGCGGGAGGTGACGAGTCGCGCTTTCAACAAAGGCGAGTATCGGGCGAATTTGCGGGAAATAAACTTAATTTTTGCGATTTACCTTTGAAAGAGACGGGGCTTTCAGGCGTAATTCAGGGACATGAAGAAACAATTGATTGTATTGCTGGGTTGTATGCTCGGGGTGATGGCCACGATGAAAGCTGAAGATGAGACTCCGCTTGGTGTGCAAATGGAGGCGATGAATGATGCTTACAAGGCCTTCCGGCGCGAGACTGATCCGTTAAAAGGCGCGGCGATGGCGCGAGAAGCTCAGGTGGCTGCGATCAAGGCCACTTTGGAAACTCCGACGCTGGTAGCGGAGATGGCGGAGGGGCCGGAGAAGGTGAAGGCGGCGCTCAGTTATCGGAAAATGATGGCAAAAGTGCTCACCTCACTGTGTGAGGTGGAGGAGGCATTCATCGATGGAAAGATGGATGAGGTGGCGAAAATCGTGGACAGTCTCAAGAGCCAGAAAAAAGATGGCCATGAGAAGTTTATCAAAGAGGAGGAGTGATTCTCAGGCTCTATTCAATTACCACGCGGGTGCCGACTTTCACCTTGGAGTAAACCACGGGGATTGTCGCGCTTGGCCCGCGGACGCAGGCGTGGGAGGCTGGGTAGCGGCGGACTGGCCCGATGTGGTGGCCTACGCCATCGTTGGTGAGGCGCATCCAGTAGCGCATTGATGCGCCGACGAATTTTCCGCCTTCCGGGATGGTGTCAGTGGTGGCATCAGCATCGCTGTTGACGACGTCTCCACCGCTATCGAAGATTCTGCCGTATTTATTGGACCGCTTATCGACAATTTTTTCCAAGATATAAAATGTGCCGGTGGGGGTGGGGCGGCTTTTGATACCGGAGCAGATGGGGTAATCCATGGCGACCTCTTCGCCATTCATGAGAAATCCTCGCTGAGTGCCGAGATCGATCTTGATGAAGGAATTCGAGGCATTGGTTTTAGCGAGTAGGTCTTCATTTTTCCAAACACTGTGGGTCTTCGGGTAGGAAGGTTCTGCCTTAAAATTATCGTAGGTGCCGGCTGGGTAGGGATTGACGAATTTATCCTTTTTGCCAGCGACGGCCTCTGTGGCGGCAGGTTTCTGGTTGGCACAATTGGCGAGCAAAAGTGCGGTGATTCCAGCGAGTGCGTGAAGAATGAAGCGGGATGTGATCATGATAAAACTACCGGGTGCGGGGTGGAACTAGCTGTTGTATTTACAAAAAGCAATCCTGAAGAATTATTCAGTCCACGGGTGCACTCCTAACCTAAGCGTCTGCTGCGACCCTTTTCGTTGATCGCACTGCAGATGGGACAAGCGACGGTGCCGACGTGGGTGCTGTCTTCAAAGGCATGGAGGCAGAGTCTGCAAATTACCCGATTTGCCAGGGCTCTGTGTTCCACTCGCTGATGCAGCCAGCGTGAAACGACGGTGAGAAACACCACCAAACCGAGGGCGCTGAATAGTACGGTGAGCGCAAATTGATCAATTGTCAGGTCCATCGTCCGCTTGATTGGTAAAACCTATTCCGAGAGAAATCCAGCGTGAGGTTTGGGTTTCGGCAGCTTGGAATGTGAGGCTGCTGAGCCATTGGCGTAACTCGAGGGCTCCGGGATCGTCGCCTTTTCCGAGGGATAGACATTCGGTGACCTGGCCTTGTGGCCCGAGCTGGAGGAGAAAGCGCCAAGGAGTGGAGGCGATTGCGCCATCGATGGCGGTGGGGAAATTCGGCAGAGTGGTGGGAAGCTCTTGCTCGGTGACGCCGGAGAGTGGGTAGAGCTGAGGGGCTAACTTCATTTTACGGACATTCTGGAGTGGCGGTGTTGCGGCCACGCTTTTGGGGAATGTCATTTCCAAGGATGGTGAGGAGCGGCGTAAGTCCGCCATATTTACCTCGGGCAGGGATTTCAGTTGCGGGACGTAAATTTCCCGGGGTAGGCGGGAGGTGGCCATGACTCCGGCCTCGAGCAGGGCCATGCCATCCCACTGATCCGGGCGGAAGCGCGAGGGAAATGGACCACCTTCCTGAGCCTTGAGCGCGAGCGCACGGCCTTCACTGCTATTGGTGAGAAAAATCAAAGATGCCTTCCGCGGGACGATGGGCTTGGGCACCATGATCTTCACGCGAATGCTCGCGAAGGCGAAGATGAAGACGCCGGCGAGGAGCACTGCGGCGAGGAGAGTGCCGAAGAATGCGCTCTCGCTGCGCTGCCATGGGTAGATCCATTCCGGGGTGCCCAGTGGCTTGGAGGTGGTGGGCGTGCGGTGGGCCATGGTCTGGATTTCAAGGTTCTGGCTTGGGCGTGAGGGCCTTGTTTTCCGCGGCGTTTTTCCCGACGATGGCAAGGCGGAATCCCTTGTCCAAGATCATTTCCGCCACTTCCCGCTCGGTGGCTACGGGGATGTTTCCGTCCGTTTGGAGGAGCACGATGGCCTTGGCTTTTGCCCCATCATTGCGGAGTGTTTCCAGCCTGGTTGCGAGCTCGGGGAGTGTGAGCGGGTCTCTGCCTAGGTGAATCTGCGCACCGCTCTGGCCGGGCCCCAGGGTGATGACGAGGGTATCCTCATAGCGCTGCATCTGGAACCGTGAGGGCACCATTTCCACGGCCACTCCGGACCGTAGAATCAATGAAGGCCCGAGCAGGAGGAAAAAAATAAGCAGCATCAGCAGATTTAAAATCGGCACTGCATGCAGGAGTCCCGGTCCCTCGGGGAGCGTCATTTCCAACTTCATTTACCCGGCTCCTTGATG
The DNA here is from genome assembly GCA_041753275.1 of Akkermansiaceae bacterium. Lineage (GTDB taxonomy): Bacteria > Verrucomicrobiota > Verrucomicrobiia > Verrucomicrobiales > Akkermansiaceae > Luteolibacter. The sequence goes on from JBGSUW010000048.1 coordinate 3,348, forward strand.
ACCTTGCCGAGCTTATTACCTGAGGTGACTTCGCCGCGAAAGTGCGCGAATTCTTCTTCCTCTCGGGCATCCGAGATCAAATGCACCATCTCGATGCCGGCGCGCTCGATGCGGTGGACAAGCCGCTTGGCCCGCCCATGGAAGTAGAGGTAAAACAGATACAATGGCACGGCCACCAGCATTCCCAGCACCGAGGTGATGAGTGCTACGAAGACGCCGCGCGAGAGCTCTGCGGGATCTGAAAATCCGCCGAGCTCGCTGGCCCTTTGGACGGTGTCCAGCATCCCGACCATGGTTCCGAGGAGGCCCACTAATGGAGCTAGCAATGCGGCACCGAGGATGGCGCGGATGTTTTTCTCAATCCGTGGCACTTCGAGCTGCCCTGCTTCCTGGACGACATCCCGCAGGTCCGAGCGTTTTAAATAATACCGCAGCAGGGCCGCGTGTGCCACCC
>JBGSUW010000049.1:0-4965 GCA_041753275.1 Akkermansiaceae bacterium
CCCTTGTGAGGACGCCGGTTTGATTTGGATGGGTGATAATTTGCAGCGACAGGAGTGTCGCGACTCCTTATTCGGCAGCGACAGGCTGCTGGGCGTCGTGCTCAGCGGCGGCTTGGTCGCGGAGCCAAGCGCGGCGGGACATTTTCACGCGGCCTTTTTCATCGACTCCGAGGCATTTGGCGGTGATGGTGTCGCCTTTTTTGACGATATCACCGACGTTTTCCGTGCGGCCTTCAGCCAGCTCGGAGACGTGGACGAGGCCGTCTTTGCCAGGAAGCACTTCCATGAAGGCACCGAATTGGGTGATGGATACGACCTTGCCGGTGTAAACTTTGCCCACTTCGATTTCCTGGAACATGCGCTCGATCATGGACTTGGCGCGCTCCAGACCTTCCGCCTTGGAGGCGTAGATGTGGACGGTGCCGTCGTCTTCGATGTTGATCTCCGCGCCGGACTCGGCTTGGATGCCTTTGATGTTTTTGCCACCAGGGCCGATGAGCTCGCCGATACGATCTGCTGGGATTTTGACTGAGACAATGCGCGGTGCGTGTTGGCTAAGTGGCTTAGGCTCAAGGATGGACTCAGCCATTTTCTCGATGATCTTGGTGCGGCCGGCCTTGGCGATGTGGATGGCTTCCTCAAGCATGGCGAGCGGGAGCCCGGCGAGTTTAAGGTCGAGCTGATAACCGGTGACACCTTCGCTGGTGCCGCAGAGTTTGAAGTCCATGTCACCGTAGAAATCTTCGGAACCGATGATATCTAGCAGCATTTTGTAGGATTTCATCGAGTCATCCGGGTTGAGCTCTGTGACGAGACCTACGGAGATGCCACCGACGGGGCGGATGAGCGGGACACCGGCATCGAGCAAGGCCATGACGCCTGCACAAACGGAGGCCATGGAGGTGGAGCCGTTGGATTCCATGACTTCCGAGGAGACGCGGATGGCGTAGGGGAAGACGGATTCGTCTGGGATGACGGGCTCGATGGAGCGCTCGGCAAGCGAGCCGTGGCCGATTTCGCGGCGATTGATGCCACCCATGCGACCGCATTCGCCGACGGAGAATGGAGGGAAATTGTAGTGGAGGATGAAGCGCTTCTCGTCTTCGCCACCGGCGTAGTTATCGAAATGTTGCTTCTCATCCGCTGGGGCGAGGGTGGTGATGGCGAGAGCTTGCGTCTCACCGCGGGCGAAGATGGCAGAACCGTGGACGCGTGGCAGGGTGCCGACTTCTCCGTAGAGTGTGCGGAGATCGCCGATGGCACGGCCGTCTGCACGGACGCCTTTTTCCATGATGGAAATGCGGAAGGCCTTTTTCTGAAGGTATTCGAAGGCTTGCTCGACATCGAAATCCGTTGCTTCCGGGGCACGCTGCTTGATGGCGGCTTCCACTTCATCACGGAGGGCGCCGACTTTTTTGGAGCGCTCGGTTTTGGAAGGTGCGTAGATGGCAGCTTCGATGCGGTCACCGGCGATTTCGTAGGCGATCTCAAGGAGATTATCCTTGGCGACGGTGAGTTCGTAGGTGCGCTTTTCCTTGCCGGCGAGTTTCGCGAGTTCTTCTTGGGCGGCCACCAGCTTGGCGACGGCTTCTTGGGCGAAATGGAGTGCCTTGATGAATTCGTCTTCCGGGATCTCGTCGGCTTGGCCTTCGATCATGATGACGTTGGTCTTATCGCCGACGTAGATGAGATCGAGGTCGCTATCAGCGCGCTGTTCGTGGGTGGGGTTGATGAGGAATTTGCCATCGACGCGGCCGACGCGCACGGCACCGATGGGGCCGGCGAATGGGATATCGGAGAGGCAAAGGGCGGCGGAGGCACCGTTCATCGCGAGGATGTCCGAGTCGTTGACACCATCGGCGCTGAGGAGGATGGCGACGATTTGCGTTTCGTAGAGGTAGCCTTTCGGGAAAAGCGGGCGGAGTGGGCGGTCTGTCATGCGACAGGTGAGGATTTCCTTCTCGGTAGGACGGCCTTCGCGCTTGAAGTAGCCGCCGGGGAAGACGCCGGCAGCGGTGGCTTTTTCCTTATATTCCACGGAGAGTGGGAACCAGGTCTGGCCGGGCTTCACCTTGGTGGAGGAGACGGCGGTGACGAGGATGATGGTATCGCCGCTGCGGACGGTGACGGCGCCATCGGCGAGTTTGGCAATTTTGCCGGTTTCGAACGTCATCGGATTGGTTCCGACATCGGCCGTGAGTGTGTGGATATTCATGTTCTGTATTTTCTTTTTTTCAGTGCGTACGGCCCACTTTGCAGGATGCGCGGCGGGCATTCATCGGTTTTCAGACCCATTCCGCAGAGCGCAACGAGGCGGCGGCTGAATTGGGAGTCTGGCGGGCTGGGCAGAATTTAAAAAATGCCCGGACCGCTTCGCAAAACAGCCACGGGTGATGCCCGTGGCTGAATGCAGAAAGTTTTATTAGCGGCGGAGACCGAGGCTCTGGATGAGCTGCAGATAGCGCTCATCGGATCCCTTTTTGATGTAATCCAGCAGCTTGCGGCGCTGGGAAACCATGGTGAGAAGGCCGCGGCGTGAGGCGAAGTCCTTCTTGTGGATATTTAGGTGGTCCGTGAGTTCAAAAATTCGCTTGGTGAGAAGCGCGACTTGATAGGCGGAGCTGCCTGTGTCTCCTTCATGGAGCTTATATTCTGCGAGGTTGATTTGTTTGATTTCTTTTTCGGCCATGGTCGTAGGGGATGGTGCCAGCGTGAGCCGGAACGTCCTAGGTTGTAGGTTGAGCGCGGAACAAAGCGCTGGGACGCGGGATTTGCAAGGAAATTGCGGATGGTGGAGAAATTTTTAAAAATCGTGGAAATTTGCGTCGAGCAGACAGTTGATAAAATGCGAGGTTGATTTAGCGGAGCCATGAGCGATGTGCTTGGATGCTACTCAAGTCTTTGCCTTTGATATTTGGTCTTTCGATGAATGCGGCAGCGGAGCCGGAAAAAATCAAGCTGAACTGGCAGTTCAACGGTGCGGCGGAGGAGCCGAAGTGGGGAGCTGAGAATGATGCGGTGATGGGCGGATTGTCCGCTGGGCGGGTGGTAATCAAGGACGGAAGTTTGGTTTTTTCTGGAAAACTCTCGTTTGAGAACAATGGCGGTTTTGCCTCGGTGATGACGAATGAGCAGAAATATGATCTTACGGGCGCTACCGATTTCAAACTGCGGGTGAAGGGTGATGGGCGGACGTATCGGTTCCGGATTTCCACAGATGCGCGGCATCGGGGATCGAGCATTGTTTATATGGCAAGCTTCACTCCCAAGGCGGGTGAGTGGGGGGAGGTGAAAATCCCGTTAGCGGATTTCAAGCCCAGTCACCATGGGAATACTCTGGATGGCCCGCCGCTGGATCTTGCCAAAGTGGAGGAAATTGGGTTTTTGCTGGGGGATAGGAATGCGGAGGCGTTCTCTCTGGAGGTGGACTGGCTGAAGGCAGAGTGAGATCTGCGGCTCTGCTATAGGGGATTTTCGGTGAGCAGGCCGATGGAGCCGGAGGGCGGAGTGGCTTGGGTTTTATCGCTTCCCCACCAGATTTGCTCGAAGTCGTTGGGTGGACGCTCGGCTTGGCGGATGAGGCCATTGGCGGTGATGGCGAACCATGGGCGAATTTTTCCACCGAGTGAATTAATGGCTTGAGCGGTCCAACTATTGCACATGCGGGGGACGAAATAGGTATGCCGCGACTCTAACAACACGCCGCCGCCCCAGCTTGAGGTGCCGACGACTTGAGGTTTGCCCTCGGCATTGAGGCGGCTGCAATCGTTGAGGAAATTGGCGAGATCCCGGCCGCGGCCGCGGGGCACGAGCTTGCGCCAGATGCGCTGGTGGGGGCAAACTTCAGTGACCGCCCAATTTGCAGGAATGAGCTCCATAACTGAAGGCGTGGGCGTGAAGAGTGCCCGGAAAAGTTTGGCCGGTGAATGAAGCCCCTTTTCCACGTAGGCCGTGCGATCGCCCCAGCTAAGGGTGACATACTTGGGGGTGCCGAATCCATCCGGTGGGATGAAGCCGGACTCGAGCAGCCATGGGTATTCGAACACCATCCCGGTGTGGATCTTGTCCGAAATGAGCCAGACGAGCACGTCTGGCGGTTTTTTAGGGTCGTAGGAAACCACCTCACGCGCGACGTGACGATAGGTGGGCGCGGGGCTATCCGGCAGACGGATGCCGCAAGATGTCAGAAGCACCGCGAGTGAAATGCAGGCGGCAAATGGATGGATAGGCCACCGAGACTGCATCAGGCAGGGAGAAAGGAGCAAATGTATTCGCAAATGCCAGAGGTCACGGTGATCGTGAAACCGCTATTTCCGGCGACGTCGAAAAAGCGACCAGCCTCGATGGTGAGAACCTCGGTGGTGCCATCCAAGATCACCTCGCACGAGCCGGCGATGATTTCCATGCGCTCTGGAGCAGCGGTGCCGAAGTGAAATTTCCCGGGATAGATGAGGCCGAGTGTTTTCTTGGAGCCATCTGAGAAATGGACGGTGTGGGAAACGACGGCACCATCGAAATAGACGTTGGCTTTGGTATCGACGGTGACGTTGGTGAATGAAGTGTCTGACATGATCGTATTTGAGAAAATTTTACTCGGTGGGTAGCTCGCCGAGTTTCCAAGCCTCCCAGCCACCAGCGAGGATGGCAGTATCATAGCCGAGCAGGGATAGCTCTGCGGCGACGGTGCGGGCATCCGGGCAAGCAAGATCGGTGCAATAAAGTACAATCGGCTTCTCTGCGGCGACGGCGGCTTTGAGCCGGGGTTCTTGGGTAGGAAGCCCTGATTTAAAGCGGTTTTTTGGCCAATTGATCGCGCTGGGAATGTGGCCCAAGGAATAATGGAAGGCAGGCCGCACGTCATAGATGAGGACTTGCCCAGTTTGCTGCTTATCAAAAAACGTGCCAAGCGGGATGCGCGAAACAGTGCCCGGCTTGGGCGGTGGCGGCGCGGCGGCGGCTGGCTCG
>JBGSUW010000050.1:0-45512 GCA_041753275.1 Akkermansiaceae bacterium
AAATTTTATCGCCCCTCGCAAGAGGGGCGCGGATTGATACACATTGAGGGCGCACGCGGCACACCTCGCCAGATCATCGCCCCTCGCAAGAGGGGCGCGGATTGAAACCAGCTAACAATAATATCCCCACGAAAGTAATACATCGCCCCTCGCAAGAGGGGCGCGGATTGAAACAGCAGACGGCAGGCCGTTACGGCTAGCGACGCGATCGCCCCTCGCAAGAGGGGCGCGGATTGAAACCAGACTGAAGCCGATGAAATCGGAACATGGGAAATCGCCCCTCGCAAGAGGGGCGCGGATTGAAACGGGATAAAAGCAGCAACCGATTATCTCTGCGTGAATCGCCCCTCGCAAGAGGGGCGCGGATTGACACTTGTGCGTATCCGGCCGCGGCAGCGGCGGCAGACATCGCCCCTCGCAAGAGGGGCGCGGATTGAAACCACACCTCGCCAGATCCCAGGAGGGATGCGGCAATCGCCCCTCGCAAGAGGGGCGCGGATTGAAACAAATGGTAAATTCGATTTTCCAGACGGATCGGTCATCGCCCCTCGCAAGAGGGGCGCGGATTGAAACGTGGTCACTTGCAGAGCTCAGAGTTGGTTGGCGATCGCCCCTCGCAAGAGGGGCGCGGATTGAAACGATTCAGAGACCCGCAATCGGGCGCTAGTGTTCTGATCGCCCCTCGCAAGAGGGGCGTGGATTGAAACTGGCGGATGAAATTGCGGCAACTCTCAAAGCAATGTCCGCCTCACCTTCATGCAGTCGAAGCAGGCCCTCGATCTTTTCCGCTCCCTCGCCGCCAATCACGCCAGCGCGTTCACCGACCTCTGCGATTCCTTCGATGCCCGCAATGCCAATGGCTCCGATATGAGCCACGAATCCCGTCTGCTTGATTCCGCCATGGAATCCATCAAAAGCACCTTCGCAAGACGCGCGACCTCCTCGCTGCTCTCGGGGCGCGACGGCCTGCTACCCTTGGCCTCCGAAACTCCCTCATCTTCCGATGACATGGAACTCCTCACTCGGCTGGTAGTCCTCGATCAATAATCATAAAATCTCAAAAAAGAAATCCGACTTTATCTCGCTGAAAATCCGACTATCCTTCGAACAAATGAAAATCACCGTCGATCTCCCCGAAACCGAACTCACCGAGATTTGTGAAATCACCGGCATCGCGAAAAAGGGTCCCGCTATCCGCAAGTTGCTTGCAGACACCCTGCAAGCCCAGCGCCGCGCAAGAATCGCCGGAAAGTTCCTCACCGGCCAATGGTCCGCAGAGTTAAAAGACTTTGAAGGCTCCAAAGCGGCTGATCGCTCCCAATCCCAGAGCCTTTCGGAACATTGGCGCGATTGATCGAATCCTCCCTCTGGGTGGACTTCACCCGCAGCAAGTCAACGCTTGCTCTCAAAACCTTGATCCAACCCTTGGATCCTCGATCCGCTGGCCTGCCTGTGCGAACCCATCGCCTTTGAAGTGCTACGCCACGCCACGGCGCAGGAACAGAAATGGATCAATGCCCAGTTCGAAACCCTGCCGCTCCTTCCGACTCCTGCTACCCTGTGGCGTGATACCACTCACCTCGGGCAACAATGCCGCGCCACTGGTTTTAACGCCGGTTCTCTCGACCTCATCATCGCCGCCCTCTGCATACAGATTTTCAACGTCGAGCTACTCAACAAAAACTTCTATGACGAATTGGCGAACTGGTATTTCTGGGCCAAAAAGCACCGCCACTTTCCCTTCTACGACTTTGGCTTCAAGTTGACCTTGCACCCAACGTTCCCCAAAAGCTCCGGCAGCATTCTTCACGATAACAACTCCGCAACCGTGTCTGTTGTCGATCTCCAAACACTCAGACTTAGGCCGCCGCCCCAAAGTATAATCAATGGATTTGCCAATGTTGCTTACAGGAAGGATGTGGTAAATAGCTTCATTTTCCAGACGGCTTTACCGAGCCTTCGATAGGTGGCAAGCGGTTGCGTGTCGGGTTTGTAAGAATTTCGGAGCATTACGAGAGCGCCCTACTTGGCTCTCCTTCGTAACGGACCGATGGACCTCACTTGTGGATGATGACAATCGATGTTCGCCTCGCGAACACTCCTCAAAAAAGCTTACAGGCTGAACCCCTAACTCCAATGGATGCACCCTGCCCCTCGCCCGCTTGATTCTTGGTTTGCCATTTCACGATCTGACCCTAACATTCGCCCCTTCACCACCCGTCCATGACCACCGCAGAAAAATTTGCCCAACACGTTCTCCCCACTTACGGGCGGTTTCCGCTGGTGCCTGTTCGGGGCAGCGGCTGCCGCGTCTGGGATGCTGAGGGGAAAACTTATCTGGATTTCTGCATGGGCATCGCCGTATGCTCGCTGGGCCATTGTCATCCGCGGCTCGTCGAAGCCATCCGCAACCAATCCAGCGAGCTGATCCACGTTTCCAATCTCTATCAAATCCCCCTTCAAGCGGATCTTGCAGAGGAAATAAACGTCCATCACGTCCGCATCCCAGGCAAAGTTTTCTTTTCCAATTCGGGCGCGGAAGCCAACGACGGGCTGATCAAATCCGCCCGCCGCTTCGGCCGCAAACGCCCGCAAGCCGATGGCACCCAGCGTTACGAGGTGGTCACATTTCTACAATCCTTCCACGGTCGCACGCTCGGAGCCATGTCCGCCACTGGCCAGGCAAAGATTCACGATGGATTTGATCCTCTGCTTCCCGGATTCCGTTACCTACCCTTCAATGACGTCGGAGCACTGGAGAATGCCGTCCGCCCCGAGACCGCAGCCATTCTGTTAGAGCCGATCCAAGGCGAGGGCGGCGTCCACCCAGCCACGCCTGAGTTTCTTCGCGCCGTGGTGGATCTTTGTAAAAAACACGATCTCCTGCTGCTCTTCGATGAAGTGCAAGCTGGCTTTGGTCGCTGTGGTGATGCCATGGCATGGCGGATGATCGCCCCGGAAATCAAGCCTGACGGCATCTCATGGGCCAAGGGAATGGGCGGCGGCGTACCGATCGGCTCGTTCTGGCTAAGCGATCGTGCCGTGGACCCGGATGGCACTCCACTTTCGTCACTGATGGGCCCCGGCTCTCATGGTTCTACCTATGGAGGCAACCCGCTGGTGTGCGCGGCATCACTGGCGGTGCTTAAGGAAATTCGTGAAAAGGACCTCGCAATGAACGCGATCTTGATGGAAGTCCGCATCCGCGAAACGATCAAAGCTTGGAATCTCCCCATCGTCACCGAAGTGCGAGGAAACGGACTTCTGTTAGGCGTCGCACTCGATCCCACACTCATCCCGACAGCTGAAGGTGATACACCCGCACTTGTGATCGTGAGAAAATTATTGGAGCGCGGCCTGATCGTCCCGCCAGCAGGCCCAAGCACCTTCCGCCTGCTGCCTCCCCTCAACGTCACCGAAGCAGAAATCGATGAAGCACTCGCAATCATCCGGGTCACCCTCGAGGAGCTCATGCTCGCTCACCCGCCCCATTCACCATGAAACATCTTCTCTCCATCGCAGAACTTAGTGCCAAGCAAATCACGGATTTGCTGGAGTCCGCCGCGCGATTAAAGCTCCAACGCGGCAGCGAAGGCACGCAGCTCGCCGGGCAAACGTGGGCACTCATTTTCACCAAATCCTCCACCCGCACCCGCGTCTCATTCGAGGTCGGCATCCGCGAGTTAGGCGGCAATGCCTTGTTTCTATCAGGAAATGACATCCAGCTCGGGCGAGGTGAGCCGATCAAAGACACGGCCCGCGTCCTCGGCCGGATGGTCCACGGCACCATCATCCGCACCTTCGCCCAGCAAGACGTGGTGGACTTCGCCCACTACTCCGGCATCCCAACCATCAATGCCCTCACCGATGATGAGCATCCCTGCCAAATTCTCGCAGATCTACTCACCATTCAGGAAAAACTCGGAAGCTGGGAAGGTAAAAAAATTGCCTTTATCGGTGATGGATTCTCCAACATGACCATCTCTTGGATGTGGGCCGCCAAGCACCGTGGATTTGAACTTTGCATCGCCTCGCCACCCGCTTGCGAACCGCCTGCCGAATTCCTCAGCAAACTCGCCGCACCCAACGTCAGCATTACTACAAATCCAGTAATCGCTGCCACAAACGCGGATGTGATTAATACCGATGTCTGGCTCTCCATGGGCCAGGAAGGGCAGAAAGAAAAGGAACTCGAATTTACCGGATTCCAAGTAAATTCCGAGTTACTCGCCGCCGCCGCGCCTGACCACATCGTGCTGCACTGCCTGCCAGCCTACCGTGGTAAGGAGATCAGCGAGGAAGTGCTGGAGCTACACGCCAGCACCATTTTTCAACAAGCCGAAAACCGACTCCACGCGCAGAAAGCGATCTTGGTGGCACTCGCACTTCCTCCAAAGTCACCCAAGTGATCGCCAAAAAGAAAATCAAATACGAGGTGTCACCCTCGCTACGGCAGTACCTCTACCATTACGATCGCCAGCGCGAGATTCCCAAAGTCTATGATGAACTCTGCCGCTTCACCGGTGCTGTGCCATACGAGGACCCATCAGGCAGAGAGACTTTATGGCTCAGCGTGATGTATCCGCCGGAGGTATTCGAAGAACTTCTGCCACGCCTCACCAGTATTTACACCGAGCTCAAACTCGGCCGTGATGTCGAGCAACACGAGCACCTGCGCGTGGATCGCATCGACTACGGAGACTTCGGGAATTCCAAGCCATTCCGCATTCGCATCACCAATTTATTCAATGATAACTCGGACTACTATTATGTGAAGCAGGTCGATTCCTCGCGCATTTATGGGCTGGAGTTAGAACATATTCTTTCTCCCAATCGCATCAATTATCTGATGAATGGCAATACCTTGATCGAGGAACACATCGCAGGGGTGCCTGGCGATGCTTTCCTGAGGGATTACCTCAAACAACCGGGACTCAACAAAGTCCGCATCGCCAAGGAGTTTACCAAATTTACCGAAAGAAGTTTCATCCGCCTGCTCGGAGATATGCGTAGTGTGAACTATGTGGTGGATATCACTCCGGACTTCGAAGAAGTGCAATACCGCGTCCGCGCCATCGATTTCGATCAACAGTCCTACGAGGGCAATGGCAACGTCTATCTCGCTTTCCGATTTAGCTCTAACAGAAAAATCACCAAGCTCGCTTTTAACGTGCTTAACCGCAAAAGCATCGACCAATACGTGGCAGAAGAACATGCGCAAATGGCCCGCCGCGCCAAGGTGGAAAGCGGGCGGCTGCGGGCTCTGCTCGGCATCATGCGGCGCGAGGACATCGCCCCGCGCGAGCACGTCGTCACCCTCGCCCGTGAGCTGGACCGCATGCATGACACCCATGGCTTCGGCGATTGCCAGTCGATGGGGGAACTCACCGCCATGCACATTTCCCTGATGCTGGAAATCAAGCCCAGCTAAAGAAAAACCCAACGCACTCTGCTGGACTCTGCGCCAATGTGTAGCCAAGCTGCCGTCATGAAACGCCTTTTCCTGCTCGATGGCATGGCCCTGATCTACCGGGCCCACTTCGCCTTCATCCAAGCCCCCATCAGGAACTCGAAGGGTATAAACACCTCCGCTCTCTACGGCTTTATCAACACGCTGCTCTCGATTCTTGAAAAAGAAAATCCCACCCACCTCGGAGTCGCGTTTGATACTTCCGCCCCCACCCCGCGCCACTTGAAATTTCCTGCCTACAAGGCCCAGCGCGATGAAATGCCGGAGGAACTCGCCGCCTCCATCCCTCATATCAAAGACCTCTGCCGCGCCTTCCACATCCCGGTGCTGGAGGTCGATGGCTTCGAAGCGGATGACATCATCGGCACCCTCGTCCACCGCGCCGAGAAGGACGATTTCGAATGCTTCATGGTCACGCCGGACAAGGACTTCGCCCAACTCATTTCCACACAGACCAGTATGTGGAAGCCCGGCAGAAAAGGCTCGGACCACGAAATCATCGACCTTCCGACCATGCTCAAGAATTGGGAAATCTCACGCCCCGCACAGGTCATCGATATCCTCGGCCTCTGGGGCGATGCCGCAGATAATATCCCCGGCATCCCTGGCATCGGCGAGAAAACCGCAAAAAAACTCATCGCTGAATTTGACTCCATCGAGAATCTCATCGCCAGCTCAGCCAAGCTCAAAGGCAAACAAAAAGAAAACGTCATCGCCTACGCAGACCAAGCACTGCTATCCAAAGACCTTGCCACCATCATCCTCGATGTGCCAATCGCGGTCACTTGGGAAGAACTCATCCTATCGCCACGTGATGAAGATGCGCTCAAAGCACTCTTCACCGAATTTGAATTCCGCACGCTCACCAAGCGGCTATTTCCTAACGAGACGATAGATATAACTCCACAAGAAACCCCTACCCTTTTTGAAACATTCAAAACTCTGCGCGATATCGAGCACACCTACCATCTCGCAGATACGCCCGCGCTTCAAGCCACACTTTTCGCAGAACTCGCCAAGCAATCCTCGTTCTGCTTTGATATAGAAACTACCGGCTTAGATCGCTTCGAAGCCAAGCTCCTCGGCATCGCATTTTGTTGGAAGATAGGCGAAGCGTGGTATCTCCCCATCACCGATTTCAAATCTCAACTTTCAGATATAGAAGCGATCCTCAATTCTCCCGCAGAGAAAATCGGCCACAATCTTAAATACGATCTCTCGATCCTTCATCACCACGGCATCGAAGTGCGCGGCCCATTCTTCGATACCCTGCTCGCCGATACGCTCGTAGCGCCGGAGCGCCGCCACTCGATGGATTATCTATCAGAAATTCTGCTGGGTTATACTCCCATCAAGCTCGCCGAAATTTCCCAACCCACCGAGACTGCCACGGAAGCCTTCGACCTCTTTTCTCACGCGGCGAAGACCAAGGCCTCAAAGAATCTCGATATGACCGCCATCCCCCTAGCCCTGCTTGCAGAGTATGCTGCTGAGGATGCCGACGTCACCTTCCAGCTCGCCCAGAAACTCCGGCCACTCCTCACCGCCGCGCACCAACAATCCATTCTCACCCAGATCGAGGGCCCACTCTTACCCGTGCTCGTCCGCATGGAAATGGAGGGAATCGCCATCGATCCTGCCGCACTTTCCACCATCGGTGATGAACTGCAAATCCAGATCGATAGCCTCGCAAAATCCATCCATAGCCACGCAGACCGATCCTTCAATATCGCTTCACCCAAACAATTAGGTGAAATTTTATTCGATCAACTCGGCCTCGCAGATAAAGCAAAGAAGACGAAAACCGGCCAATACAAGACCGACGAGCAAACACTTTCCACCCTCGAAGGCAAGCACCCGATCATCACCGATATCCTATCGTGGCGCGAGGCAACTAAGTTGAAATCGACTTACCTCGATGCACTTCCCACCCACATCGTCGCAGAGACTGGCCGCATCCACACCCATTTCCATCAACTTATAGCCGCCACTGGCAGGCTGGCCTCCTCCGATCCGAATTTACAAAACATTCCAATCCGCTCCGAAGCCGGGCGTAAAATCCGCAAAGCCTTCATCCCCCGCGCTGGTTTCACCCTCCTCTCTTGCGATTACTCTCAAATCGAGCTACGCGTGATGGCCGCACTCTCGCAAGATGCCACCATGATCGAGGCGTTTCAAAATGACGCTGATATTCACACCATCACCGCTGCTAAAGTATTTGCCGTAGAACCCGCGGATGTCACTTCAGACATGCGCCGCACCGCGAAAATGGTGAACTTTGGCATCATTTACGGCATCTCCGCCTTCGGCCTTAGCCAGCGCCTCGCAATCCCCCGCACCGAGGCCGCCAACATCATCGATGCCTATTTCCGCGAGTACCCCGCCATCCGCGAGTTCATGGAACGCACCGTCAGTGAGGCTCGGGAAAAAGGTTTTGTCGAAACCTTGAGTGGCCGCCGCCGCCACTTCCCGGATCTTCAATCCAGCAATCAAACACTCAAAGGCAATGCCGAGCGCGCCGCGATCAATACCCCGATCCAAGGCACCGCCGCTGATATGATCAAGCTGGCGATGGTCCACATTGATCAGTTACTACGGGAATCACAGTATCACTCGAAATTACTCCTACAAGTCCACGATGAGCTTGTCTTTGATCTCGCTCTGGATGAAGAAAAGGAGCTAATTCCAAAGATTCTCACCGCCATGAAGACTGCCTTGCCCCTGCCTTATGAAGTGCCTATAGAGATCGAAGCAGGCACCGGCCCTAACTGGCTCGCCGCACATTGAAGCCAGCGATAGGTGTTACTTTCAATCCACCTCATCCCGCAGGCGAATTAGGCAGGTATTGCAGACGCATGTCCCACCCGTCTTCCACTGGATTTTCTCAGATTGTTCAGGGCTGATCTCGATTTCCGCACAAGGGCACATCCACCCGCGAGTGACAGCGCAAGTGAAATCCTCACCACAAAGATGGCAGCGGGTCTGCTCGTGTTTGCAGAAATTTTGCTTCGGCAGGGTGGGATCAGACATCGGCTTCGCGTTCACCACTATGGCTCGCCGTGCACACCGCGCAAGAGGTTCCACGCGGTGACGAGGGCTTTGAGACCTGCCATCTCGATGGAGGGATCCACCCCCGCTCCCCAAAGCAGACGACCATCGCCAGACTGTAGCTGGACATACGCCGCAGCATTCGCATCCGAGCCACCGCGCACCGCATGGGAACGATAATCCGTCACTTTGAAATCTTTGAGACCAATTCCTTCAAGCGCGTGGACGAAGGCATTGATCGGGCCATTGCCGGTGCCTTGGAGTGCCCGGCTCTCACCCTTGATGAGGATGCTCGCCTTGCATTGGACCATCCCGCGCTCGCCCGTTTGATGAATGAGTTCGTAATCGATCACATCCAGCGGACTGGCGAGATTGACAAATTCTGCAAAGAAGGCTTCGCGAATCTCATCCACAGAAAGTTCACGCCCATGTTCATCTGCGAGATCATAGATCCGCTTACCCACTTGCGGGTGCATGGTTTTGGGTAAATCGAAGCCATGCTCGCGATCCAACACATAGGCGACGCCACCCTTCCCCGATTGCGAATTGATCCGGATGATCGCTTCATAAGAACGACCGATGTCTTGTGGATCGATGGTCAAATAGGGCACGCCCCATGGTATTTCAGGATCGACCGCCTTTTCCTTTTCACGGCGGTCCAAGCCTTTCTTGATAGCATCTTGATGGGATCCGGAAAACGCTGTGAAGACTAGCTCGCCAGCATAAGGTTGGCGCTCAGAAACGGTGAGCCGGGTGACGCGCTCATAGACATTGCGGATGGATTGCAAATCAGAAAAATCCAAGCCGGTCTCAATGCCGTGGCTATTAAAATTCAGCGCCACTGTCACAATATCTAAATTTCCAGTCCGCTCGCCATTGCCGAAGAGTGTGCCTTCGACGCGATCCGCACCCGCCATTAGCCCGAGTTCTGTGGCGGCCACACCGGTGCCGCGATCATTATGGGTATGTAGGGAAACCAGCAGAGATTCACGATTTTTCAATTTCCGGCACATCCACTCGATCATATCCGCGTGGACATTCGGCGTCGTCCACTGGACGGTATCGGGAAGATTGATGATCATTTTCCGCTCCGGTGTGGGCTGCCAGACATCGATGACGCCGTTGCAACAATCGAGTGCAAAATCCAGCTCGGTATCCGAGAATGACTCTGGACTGTATTGCAAAATCACCTCGGTGTGCGGCAGAGTCGGCACGAGTTGCTTGACCAGCTCTGCTCCATCGATGGCGATTTGCCGGATGGATTCGCGTGAGGCATCGCCAAAGGTCACGCGGCGCTGGAGTGGCGAAGTGGAGTTATAGATATGCACAATGGCGCGCTTTGCCCCATCGATGGCCTCGAAAGTGCGGCGGATGAGTGGCTCGCGCGTTTGCACCAGCACTTGGATCGTCACATCTTCAGGGATGCGATTCTCATCAATCAGACGACGCAAAAAATTAAACTCCGTGTCTGCTGCCGATGGGAATCCAACTTCTATTTGCTTGAAGCCCACGCGCACTAGCAGGTCGAAAAATTCAAGTTTCTCCTCGATCGACATCGGTTGTGGCAGCGCTTGATTGCCATCGCGGAGATCCACCGAGCACCACAGTGGGGCGTGAGTCAGTGGCTGGTCTGGCCAAGTGCGGTCAGGCAGTGAAACCGGCGGAAATGGCCGATATTTAGTGAGCGATGCAGGATTCATAGTACAAATCTTAAGTTTACTGGCTTTTGCGGATCACTTGGTTGCTTTCATCCAGCAGCAAATTATTCGAACTCACTGGAGTTTCTGAAAGTGCGAAGGCCATGATCGCCACACGCTCGCCCGCTTTGATCAGGTGTGCAGCGCCGCCATTGATCAAAATATGACCGGTCCCGGGCTTACCCGCGAGCACATAAGTCTCCAAGCGCGCACCCGTGGTGATCGATGCGACTAGCACCTTCTCGCCCGCCCACAGATCTGCGGCTGCCATCAAATCCGTGGGGATTTCTATGCTGCCCTCATATTCGACATCGGAACCCGTAATCATGGCCCGGTGCAGTTTGGATTTTAAAACCTCGCGTAACATCTGGGGAAAGGAAATGCCCAGTCGCCCCGCCGTCAAGCAAGCGATGTGTT
The DNA here is from genome assembly GCA_041753275.1 of Akkermansiaceae bacterium. Lineage (GTDB taxonomy): Bacteria > Verrucomicrobiota > Verrucomicrobiia > Verrucomicrobiales > Akkermansiaceae > Luteolibacter. The sequence goes on from JBGSUW010000050.1 coordinate 10,633, forward strand.
GAGTTTTACCTTGCCGCCTCCAAACTCAGCAGCTACTTCACCCCCGACTAACCACGGAAATACATGGAATCCGGTGAGAACCCGGAGCTGTCGCGCAGCGGTATCCAGATACAATTCTCCATATAGCCAATCGTTCGCAAGAACGGTGAAGGCGGGGAAAAGGCCAAGCTGGGAGCCCGAATACTTGCATTTCCGTCGGCTCGTCATCTGCGAGGTCATTAAACCGACCCAGCAGAAACGTGGTCCTCCGCGAAAGAGGATCGACGAGAGAAGAACTCTGGCCATGCGCCAAGGTTCTCCTCTTCGTGAACAATTGCATACCGAAGAGAACAATTAATGAAACTAAACCAAACACGGCGGGGATTCCTCCTTGCCGCCCTTGCAGGCACGTGCCTGCTTCCGATCACATCCCAAGCCGCAACAATCATTGTGGGCACAGGAAATGATACATCCTATTTCGTCCTGCAATCGCCCAATCTTGGCGAGCGCACCTACGAGGTAAATTATACTTATCATTCGAGTGCCGCCCAAGATGGATTCTTCCTGCTCAATCAGATCATCGCTGCTGAAGCCACTACCGATTTTGTCGTATTTAACTTCGGACCGATGGCGGCTCCGAATTATTTCCTTAATTCACTGTCTTCAGGTGGTGTCACGGAGACGAATACTTCCGCCTCGCCCTTCGCCCCCTACTGGGCGCATTGGGTGGCTGGAGGCCAAGCAGGATTTCCAACGGCTTCGCCAACGTCCTCGGGCACATGGAGCTTAGGATCGGGGATCTCCGCCCCCTATCGCCTAATCGAGCCGGGATCGTGGGATGGATTATTCTACTCGGATGGCCTCACCGCGCCCTCCGTCGTCCCCATTCCGGAAGCCTCATCCGCTGTCCTCGCCCAGTTAGGTGCAGTGGTGATGTTCAAGCGCCGCCGCAGCTCATAAATATCCAAAATCTCCCGCCCGGGCTTACTCGGGCGGGGGGAAATTTTTCCCAATGCCGTTTCTCAAAACGTCCACTCTCGCCGCCCTTGCCGCATGCACACTTGCGGCGCACGCCGGGCCCTTCGCCCCTGCCGCAGGCTTACCCGGCTCCGATGCCATCGCTGCCGCAGATGCACGCTTTACCCTCTGGGCCACCTCTGCGGAAATCACCCGTGGCCCGTTCGATATTGCTTCGGAAAACCCGATTGAGGTCTCCTATGGCACATTTGCAGATGCTATCGGCCCGGCGGATACCACTCCTGACGAGCCGTATAATGCTGTATCATTGGGCGATGGTGGCAATGCTGTTCTCACCTTCGCTGCTCCATTCACGGATCTTCCCGGCCCGGACTTCGTGGTGTTTGAAAATAGCTTCAACGCGAGTTTTCTGGAACTCGCCCATGTGGAAGTCAGCTCGGATGGCATTCATTATTTCCGCTTCCCTTCCACCTCGCTCACGGTGGCCAGCGAAAATATCGGTAACGGCGGCGCTGTCGATCCCACGAATGTGCGCAACCTCGCAGGAAAATACACCGCTGGATCCGGGACTCCATTTGATCTGGCGGAAATGCGCCACTTTTCACCAGAGCTCGATGTCCAGCGCATCACCCATGTCCGCGTCATCGATGTGGTTGGTACCAATGTGCCTTCTCAAGGCTCCTTCGATGCGGCAGGTACCATCATCATTGATCCCTACCCCACTGCCTACTTCAGCGGTGGCTTCGATCTAGATGCCGTGGGTGCTTTTTACACAACCACGACCACTTTCCCCGCTTGGCTCACCGCGCATGGCTATACAGGAAATTCCGCACTGCCAGATGCCGATCCCGATCAAAATGGAATTCCCAATCTAATCGAATACCTCACAGGTGGTGCCCAAATCGCGATCAGCCGTGCGCCGGGAATTACCATGCTCCGCTTCCCACGGCTTGCCTATCGCAAGGACGCGGATCTCATCTTGGAAAGTAGTGCGGATCTAGTAGTATGGGAGACTCTCGCAAACTCGATCAATGGCGGACCCCTGGTTTCCAGCAACCCAACAGCCGCCGTTACCGAGACTGGCGATTTCCTGAAAAAAACCGAGGTTTCTCTGACTTCCAGCCAAACCAAGCGCTTCTTCCGCCTCTCTGCGAAACTCACCGCCACCCCATGATCTCGCCCACCCACCGCCCGCAACGATGCTTCTCCGGCTTCACGCTGGTGGAGCTACTGGTGGTGGTGGCGCTAATCGCCGGTCTCGCGAGCATCGCAGTGATGGGATTTCAGAACGCGCGACTGCGAGCAAATCAAACTGTTTCCACCAACAATCTGCGCCAGCTTGCAACCGCAAATCTGCTCTATGCCGCAGACTTCCAGACTTATGCCCCGGCCACGGAACGCACCAATAAAATCCGCTGGCATGGCGCGCGGACGAGCAGTCGAGCAAAATTTGATCCAGAAAATGGCTACCTCTCCGACTACCTAGGCAAGAGCCGCACAGTGAGCGTCTGTCCCGAGTTCAAGCGATTCCTCACGGACGGCGAGTCGTTTGAAAATGGCTCCGGCGGCTATGGTTACAATTCCATCTACATCGGAGGCACGCCCGAGAATCCTTTCAAGCCGAATCGCCCGGCGAATGTGCCGGATCCCTCCAGCACCTTGATGTTTGCCACCACTGCTTTTGCGGTGGCAGACGGACTGCAAGAATACCCCTTCGCCGATCCACCGCGCTCGGTGGGAATGGATTGGCAACTTGCCGCCCCACTCCAGCCAAGTGTGCACTTCCGCTTCAATGGCCGCGCCTTGATTGCTTGGTGCGACGGTCATGTAACTGAGGAACGCTCAAATCAAACTTCACCCACCAATTTCTACGGCGGCTCAAACAAGTCTTCCCACATCGGTTTCTGCGGTCCCAAGGCAGAGAACGGCTGGTGGAATCCACGGAAATGATCTGAGCCGCAAACCAGAATGGAGATTGCAAGGATACGGCGGATGATGCTTCTCTCGCACAAAGCAACTCAGCAATATGAACGAAGACAAGGTATTGATCGCGGTGGATTTAGGCGCAGGCAGCGGGCGGGTGATCGCTGCAAAGGTGAGTGAAGCTGGCATCAGATTGGAAGAACTTCACCGATTCGAGAATCCTGGAACCGATCTACCCGGCGGCTCATTTTGGAACATCATCGGTCTCTACAGAGAAATTCTTGAAGGCCTTCGTCTCGCCGTTGCCAAACATGGAGAAAACATCGTCTCCATCGGCATCGATACCTGGGGTTGCGATTTCGGTCTATTTGATCTCAATGGTGAACTTCTCGGAATGCCTCACCAATACCGGGACCCGCGCGTCGAAGGGATGGCGGAAGCCATGCACGGCATTCTCGCAGAAGCAGAAATCTATCGGCAGACGGGAATCAAAACCAATTTCTACAACACCTCACTGCATCTTCTCGCTGAAGTAAGAAAAAAAAGCCCTGCTCTCCTGCAAGCGGAGAAGCTGCTGTTTTTCCCTGATCTACTCGCCTACTGGCTCACAGGAAGGCAGGCCGTGGAACGCACCATCGCTTCGACCTCGCAGCTTGTAAATCCTGTGACGGGTGACTGGGCATGGGGGGTGATCGACGCACTCGGCCTACCGCGGAAAATCTTCGGAGAAATCGTCGCGCCTGGCACCGTGCTCGGACCAATCCGGGATGAGGTGGCAGAATTCATCGGCCGGGCAGACATTCCGGTGGTAGCGACCACATGCCATGACACCGCGTCTGCTGTGGCTGGCATCCCGATGCAGGCAGGCGGCAGTCTTTGGCTCTCGTCCGGCACTTGGTCGATCATGGGCATCGAAAGTGCCGAACCGATCACCACACCAGAAGCGCTCGAGCGAGGATTCTGCAACGAACTCGGCGTGGCCGGTAGCGTTCGGTTTCTGAAAAACATCAGTGGTCTGTGGTTACTCCAAGAATGCAAAAGACAATGGGAACTGGATGGGGAAAAGCTTAGCTTCGCGGAAATGGCGACCATGGCGCACGCTGCAGAACCGTTTTACGCCTTCATCGATCCCGATGACGCGTCGTTTGCGAGCGTCGGTGGAATGCCGGAAAAAATTCGAAACTATTGTAAAAATACCGGCCAGCCAGTGCCACAGAATAAAGGCCAGATTCTACGAATCGCCACGGAATCATTGGCCTTAAAATATCGAATGGTTTACGATCATCTTTGTTTGCTCACAGGAAAAGAATACCAACGCCTGCACGCGGGCGGCGGTGGCATCCAGAATGAAATGCTCAGCCAAGCGACAGCGAATGCATTGGGCATCGAAGTGATCGCGGGTCCCGTGGAAGCGACTTCGTGCGGCAATGTGATTGTGCAAATGCTGGGTCTTCAATTGCTGCCAGATCTAGCAGCAGGCCGTGAGCTGATCCGTGATTCTTTCGAATTCAAATCCTTCCTGCCGGAAAATACCCAAGAATGGGCAGAGGCACTCAAAAAGTTTCAACAAGTCATCGGCGCGAAGTAGAATGAATCCCTCGTCGATGGCCTGTTTCACTCCGAACCACTCCCTAGTGGTGATGTGAGATCGGTCAGATCCGACCAATCGGACAGATCTCTTCAAACCATTTCAAACGGGCATGGTTTTCTTGCATTCCGGGTAGCCGGAGCAGCCCCAGAACTGGGAGCCTTCGTTTTTGCCTTGGCGGGCGGTACGGAGGGACATGGGTTTGCCGCAGTCCTCGCACTTCGGGGAGGAGTCGTCGGGTTTGTTACGCTGCGTGATGCGGGCGCTGGCGAGCTGTTCTTTGTAACCACCCTCGGAGATGAAGCTCTGCTCCATCGCGAGAAGCTGCTGATCCAACAGGAAATTCGCCTGGTGAATCAGGCAGATGAGGGTGTTCGCGATGACGGCAGGGTCTTTGTTTTCCAGCCAAGGCTTATAAAGCTGGTAGCGCGCACGATCTCCAGCGTCTTCGGGGGAGTCCAAGAGATCCGACCGATCTGTCCGATCTGACCGATCCGTCCGATCTCTTCTCCCCAGCCGCCGCACGGCATCTGCCTCCGGGCTGTCTTTCCCCCAAAGCGGCAGCTCGTTCTGACGGAGATAATCTTGGAAATCCAAGAGAAGCTCTTCTTGGCTAGCGCGGGCTACGTTTGTGAGGAGCAGCTCTGAGTGGCTGCTGACGGCTCCGGCGCGGTTCCCCTCCGCGATGTTCTGGCGTCCGCTGCGGGCAGCCTGCACCATCTGGTCGTTGGTGCGGCTTTTGAAATCCACGAAGTTTCTGCAGAACGCCACCGTGCCATCGTAGATAAGGGTGGTGATTTGGAAGCTCCGCAGGCTGCGGTAGCCGCCGGTTTTGCGGATTCGTTTGGGTGGTTCGCTCATGGTTTTAGGCGTTGAGGATTTCCGCACAGCCCTCTTCCAAGCTCCGCAGGGGTTTGTGCTGATAGAAGTAATTGCTGAAGCTAATTTCGTACCCGATCTTGAGCTTTGAGGCGCTTGGGATGCTTGATGGTGACCTTGTAGTAGCCGAAGTCCTAGTTATCGAAAATCTTAGATGGAAGGTTGACCTCTCGTCAGATTGTATCTAAACTACTCACTCCGCCGCGTTGATAACTGCATTTATTTTGTGACTACCGAGTGTTTAATTTTAGTAGGAATCTATGAGGGATTCAGCTGGATTCGCTGTGAAGGAAAAGGCTCATTTCAGAACAGTGCGCTGATGAAAACCTTTGGCGATGAACGCATTAACAATGGCGAGACCTGCCTGATAGTGGATCTCGGAGCCTGCACCGGAATGGACTCTACTTTCATGGGGACTTTGGGTGGGATGGCCACCCGCATCTCAGATCGCCTAGGTGGGTCCCTACAAATTGCAGATGCTGGCGATCGGAATCGGCGCTCACTTGAGGATCTGGGGCTGGACTTTTTCATGGAAATCAATCCTGCGGAAGCAGTCTGGCATGGCCAGCTTGAGAAAATCCGTAGCGACCTCGCACCCGTCCAAGCGAAACAGCAATTGCCCGGTGGCAAAATCCAGCGCACCGAGCATATTCTGCAAGCCCACCAAACACTGGCCGCAGCCAACGACAAGAATGCCAAGGAATTTTCCACCGTGGTGAGGCTCTTGGGAGCCGAGCTGCAGCAAAAACTCAAACGCGAAGATTCGTAATTTCCCGATGGAAAGGGCGTCGTAGGTTCTAATTCAAACGGAGATGCCAATCGATATCGCTGCTACTTTATGTGTCGCCCTTGCAGTAGTGGTGTTGGTCTTAATCTTTGCCCTGCAAAATCAACGCCGCAAAGCCCATCAAATCCGTAAAAAATTTCTCGCCTTGGAGTGCGAAGAACAACGGATGTTCACGTTTTTACATGATCTCGGGCTTGCCATCGAGCATGAGCCATCCTCCTCGCAACTTTCCCGGATCATCGTCGATGGCATCGACAAGGTGGTGACTGCAAAAGGCGGCGCGATTTATCATTTGAGTCCGGATAATTTATTTTTAGCCCCCTCCTACATTTCAGAGGAATGCCCCCCACTCATCGGGATTCCAGTGGAAATTCGTAAAAAAGCCGCGCGCGATCCACGGGCGCTGGAAAGCCACATCCGGCTTGCGCGGGTGCCGGTGGACGAGGGAATCCTTGGCCATTGCCTCTCACTCGGCGAGCCGCTCCACGTCAAGGATGTAAAGAATCACCCCGCCTTCAGGGATGCTTTCACCCGCTACACCGAGGGCGTATCCGCCTTGCTTGCGCCGCTGCGGCATGCGGGCAAGGACTTGGGAGTGCTCGTGGTGGCGCGCCCACATGGCGAAGGTGGTTTCACGGCAAATGACTTTGCGGTCTTCCGCACGGCCGCTGAGCAATCGTCATTTGCGATCGGAAATGCGAAAACCCACCGCCTTGCCAACGAAAGACGCGCGATCGAAACAGAGCTGCAAAATGCCCGCGAAGTGCAGCGAATTTTACTTCCTCAATGTGATCCCATCGTCCCAGGATTTCGCATTAGCGGGACAAATGTGCCAGCCCGTATCATCAGCGGCGATTACTACGACTACATCTCCGTCGGCGAAAATAAATTTGGCGTCGTCATCGCGGATGTCTCTGGAAAAGGCGTGCCAGCCGGCCTGCTGATGGCGACCTGCCGCAGCTCTTTACGCTCCCTCGCCGGGGGCGAAATCTCGCCCTCCAAAGCCCTCGCCGCCGTCAATCGCCAGCTCTTCCCAGACATCCGGGAAGATATGTTTATCAGCATGGCTTACGGAATACTTGATGAGACTACCAGCACCCTCACCCTCGCCCGTGCAGGCCACGATCCCGCACTGCTCTACCGGCGGAGCACAGGCAGAGTGGAAATCCTCCGCTCACCCGGGCTGGCCTTGGGCATCGATAGCGGCAATGTCTTCGAGCGTGTTACGAAGGATCAGGAAATCACTCTCAACTCCGGCGATTGTGTTCTCTTTTACACCGATGGCGTCAAAGAAGCCCTCAACAAAGAGGAGGAAGAATACGGTATGGCAAGGATGTCGGATGCCTTCAGTCGCGCCGCCCCGCTCGGCTCGGAAGCAGTGCTCACCCGCATCCAGGAAAGCCTCGCCCATTTCACCGGAGAAGGTCCGCAGATGGACGACATCACTTTGGTGGCCATCGAGAAACGCTGAAACTTCGTGGAGGAACCTATCGCAGTTTCCCGATGATGAGCGAGGCGCCTTGAGAGCATCGCTATGCAAAGATTATATTTAAAGGCGGCCTTCTATCAGTCCGAGTGGTAAAGCCTCGGGCTGCTCCGGGCGGGACTGGATTTCGATACTTGCACCAGTTTTAGATGACTTCTCAAACGAGTGCATGACCTCCAATGCATGGTAGGCCAACGCACCGCTTGCACGATGCTTGCGCTTGCCTTCACTGAGAATCGCATACGCAAGATCTGCCGCGCCAATGCTGCGCGAGTTCATCCGATAACGATGGCTCAGCGCTTGAAATTGCCATTCGTTGGTCGATGGCGTCCAAAGTTCAATCGGGCCGTCAAAGGTATTCGGGTCTGGAGCCTTCATGGAGCCTTCGGTGCCGTAGAGTTCGATAGGGCTGTGGCCGTGCGCATGGACATCGAAAGAAATCGTCGTTGTGATGATCGCACCTGAGTGGAATTCCAAGACCCCCGAGTAATGGGTGGGAATCTCGACTGGCAGCAATTTGCCGAATTGCTCTTTGCACGTGGCGATGCGTTGGTCGAATGCCTTGGTGGTGATCGCACTCACCCGCTTCACCGGACCAAGTAGATGCACGAGTGCCGTAATATAATAAGGACCCATATCAAACATGGGGCCGCCGCCAGTTTCATAAAAGAAGGACGGATTCGGGTGCCAGCTCTCGGGGCCACGACCCATCATGAACGCTGTGCCGCCCACAATTTTTCCCAACCATCCATCATCAACAAGTTTCCGACAAGTCTGGTAACCGCCGCCCAGAAAGGTATCTGGCGCACAGCCGACCAACAGGCCCTTGGCATCGGCAGTAGTCATGATCTTTTTGCCATCTTCCAAACTTACGGAGAGGGGCTTTTCACTGTGGACGTGTTTGCCAGCATCGAGTGCGGCGAGACTGACTTGCGCGTGAACGGCGGGGATGGTCAAATTGATGACGAGCTGCACTTCCGGATTGGCGAGCAGTTCATCCACCGTCTGGGCCTTACAGCCATTTTCCGCAGCCTTCGCTTCGGCTAGAGAGGTGTTGAGGTCCGCGCAGGAGACAACATTGAGCACCTCGAAGAGTTTCGCTCCGTTGAAATATGCCTGCGAGATATTGCCGCAGCCGATGATTCCGATACCGATTTTTTGTGACATAGAGATGGGTGGTTTATTTGGTGCCTTGAGCGATTTGATGAGAAGTGAGGTAGCGATAACTGTCTTGGATGGCCTGCATCATGTCGCCATCGAAACTATCCAGCTCGACTGCGATGTATTCTGCATGACGCACCGCTTTGGAGGCGGCGATGAGGTCCACTTGCCCCATACCGGCTGCACGGAATGGGATGGCATCACTTACCATGATCTTGCCGCTCTCCGTCTCAGCTTCCGTAAAGGTAGCTTCGTTGGAAACAATGCCATCTTTGAAATGGAGAACTTTGCCCCGTGCGCCGATCTCTTGGACGAACGCTGCCGGATCGAGTCCGGCGCGGGCCACCCAGAAGAGGTCAGCTTCGTAGATTACAGTTTCGGGGGTCTGCTCAAGAAAGAGTTGGTAGCCGCGACGCCCATCGACCAATGCGAGATCCCAATCATGGTTGTGATACCCGACTTGTAGGCCATGTGGCGCGAGGTTAGCGGCGGCCTCAGTGTAAAGGGCAGCCATTGCCTTCACTCTATCAAGTGAGCTATAGTTCTCTTGGAATTCAGGAGGGCAACCGGTAATGAGATATTTGTGCCCCATGAGCAGCGCTTCGTCGATGACCGCATTCTTATGATCACCGATGGGTAGGCCAATGTGGGCGGAAGGAGCCTTTAGGCCTAGGTCGGAAAAGAGACGAGACGCTTGCTGCGCCGAGAAGCCAGGATATCCGGCGGGTTCAACGTTGCCAAAACCTGTTTCGGCGATGGTGCGGATCGTCGCTGCATAATCGCTCTTTGCGAGGTCGCGGACGCTATATAATTGGATGGTAATTTGCGGAATCATGGCATTGGGTTAAAATAACGCTCTTGTCAAAATCTACGTTTTAAAGAACACAGCCTGAGGCTAACTTCAATTTTCAAGAACATCAATTGACGAAAACTATGAACCTCTGCCGAAAACTACCTCTGCACTTGTCCCGCGTGGGCACTTACCAAAGTCCTTTGGGAGGTTCCCGCAAGCCGGTGACGCCATCATCCCAAGAGATCTTATTTGAGATCATTCAAGAAGGCACGGTTTACGGGCATGAGCAGTCACCAATCTTGCATGGGGAAGGCGCGGTTTTTTGCCACCAAGCAAGTCAAGTTTCGGTCTCGGATTCGCCACCGGAAAGTTACTATCACTGTTACGTCGTTTGGTTCGAGTGCCCTGAGGATCGTGGCACCCCGGAGGATTGGCCTAGGGCATTCCAATGGAAGGACCGAAAATCGATGCACGTTTTCATGAGTGAAATGCTGCATGCGTTCCACTACTCAGCGCTAAATCGCGACGTGATCGGAGACTTAATTCTATCGCGATTCCGGTTCGAAGCGGAACGCTCGCGGTCCTTGGATCGCGCTCAGGGCATTCCGCCACAACTGAGGATTGCCACCGACTTCATCAACCTAAACTACGCGAAGCCGCTATCACTCGATGATGTGGCGAAAGCCGCGGACGTGAGCGTCTCGCATCTGCACATGCTTTTTCGTGAACAGATCGGCGAAAGTCCGCACCAATACCTCATTCAAAAGCGCTTGCGCATCGCCGGCCACGCTCTAGCCACTAGCAACATGTCCATCAAGGCGCTGGCCATTGAGGTTGGCTACCCGAACACGGAAAATTTTTGCCGAGCTTTTAGAAAATTTTTCGGAAGTTCCGCCTCCCAATATCGCAAGGCCTATGCGCGCTGACACTCACCTTAAAAACATACCTGACCATCTTGCCATCTCTTGACAATTCGCTTTTAACCTCGATTCTGCAGAGGTCCAAATGAGCCATCCCGATGCCAGACCCTATCACACCGTATTGATCTCATGGATCGTTACGTTGGTTGCGTTGTTCGGGATGAATGCGCTGGTAGGAGATCACTCCCGATCATGGAAAGGTGAAAAATCAGACTGTGTCGGCTTATCGCAAACTGCCGATGATGTTTGCCTATTGGGTAGGCCCTCGAATCCGATGGAATTCCTACCGAATCCACTCGACATCACAGGCCTTCAGTTAACTGTGGCGAAGTTACTTTGCATCGAAACGCGGCATGACTTGCCAGAGGTGCAAGCGCTTGGAGGCGCCGTCCGAGGCCGTGCGCCGCCTGTGGAATTGTTAGCCTAAATCATGGCATACGCAGTGGAATGATCTGCTACCTTTATTGGCGATCATCTTATCCACGCATACCCATATTTGCCGAGAATCTCTAGTAGATTCCGGCCATCACCCCTTCCCTGCGACGTGGTTCTTCACACAATGCCCGCACCTCTTGGGCCGCCTGCTTCCCGTTTCCTTCCCTAACTTTTCCCCAACTAATTTTTTATGCTTAAATGGATTCTACCCCGCTTCACCGGCAACAAAAACGAACGCGAAGTCAGTCGCATTCGTCCCACCGTCGCCCGCATCAATGACATCGAAAGCGCGCTCCAACGTGAGCCTGGCGAGAAACTCGTCTCACTCACTTCCTCATGGCAAAACCATCTCGCACGATATCATGCCCTGAATGCCCCTCCTATATCGATGATCGAGAAAATGGACCAGCCGGCACTCGCCGCGACGGCCGAGGCGATCGACGCGCGGCTATCATCTCTGCGCAAAGAATTCCCAGCACTGCCGTCACGAGTGGAAGCCACTCTTGCTTCAATCGAAGCCGCCAAATCAGCATTCCACCAAATCGAGGGCGACTTCAAAAAATCCCGCGCGAAGTATTTGGAAAAAATTCTCCCCGAAGCCTACGCCGTCGTGAAGAACGCTGCTCGTCGCCTCTGCGGCAATGAATTCATCATCAATAACCAAGCGATGAAATGGGACATGGTTCATTTCGATGTCCAGCTCATCGGCGGCATCGCCATTCACCGTGGCATGATCGCGGAAATGCAAACTGGCGAAGGCAAAACCCTCGTGGCCACTCTGCCTGTCTATCTGAATGCCTTGACCGGTCTTGGTGTCCACGTCGTCACCGTCAACGATTACCTCGCCAAAAGGGACGCAGACTGGATGGGTGCCCTGTTTCGCTTCCTCGGTCTCTCGGTGGGCTGCATCCAGAGCCAAATGTCACCTTCGGAGCGTTTCAATGCCTATCTCTGCGATATCACCTATGGCACGAACTCTGAATTCGGTTTCGACTACCTACGCGATAACGGCATGGCCTCTACCAAAGAAGAGCAAGTCCAGCGCAGGCACTACTTTGCCATCATCGACGAGGTGGACTCGATCCTCATCGATGACGCCCGCACGCCGCTCATCATCAGCGGGCAGTCAGCTCACGATACCTATCAGTTCGGCACCTTCAGACCTTCAATCGAGCAGCTCGTGAAGCGCCAAACAGAGTTATGCAATATCTTCGCAACTGAGGCGAAACGTTCACTGGAAAAGGGCGACAAAGCAACTGCGGGAACGATGCTTTTTATACTGAAACTGGGCCAACCACGCAACCGCCAGTTCATGCGTCTGATGGAAAATCCGGAAATCCGCCGGCTATTGGAAAAGACCGAGCTTTCTTACCAACAGGGTAGCCTCAAAAAGGACCTGATTAAACTTAAGGACGAGCTATATTTTACCGTCGAAGAGAAAACACGTGACGCCGACCTCATGGAACGGGGACGCAAATTTCTCTCTCCTAGCGATCCAAATTCGTTCACGCTTCCCGACATCGCACAACTCGCTGCCGCCATCGATTCGAACCGCGAATTGACCCGCGATCAAAACGCGGCTGCCAAGACAGTCCTTCGCGATCAAACCAACGCCCAAGCCGGGAAAATCCACAGCATTTCCCAGCTACTCAAGGCCTATTGCCTCTACGAGCGGGACGTCCATTACGTCGTCAAGGAAGATAAAGTCACCATCATCGACGAAAGCACCGGCCGCGAAATGGCAGGCCGCCGTTGGTCCGATGGCCTCCACCAAGCGGTAGAATCCAAGGAAAAAGTATCCATGGAAAAGGAAACCCGCACCTACGCCACCATCACCATTCAAAACTACTTCCGATTATATGAAAAACTCGCTGGAATGACAGGCACCGCCGAAACAGAAGTCGCAGAGTTTCATGATATCTATCAACTGGATGTATTACCCATCCCGACCAATACTGCCAATATCCGGATCGACGATAATGATCAAATCTTCAAAACCCGGCGAGAGAAGTTCAACGCCGTGATTGCCAAAATCGAGTCGGCACACTCCGGAGGGCAGCCGGTTCTCGTGGGCACGGCTTCTGTGGATTCCTCGGAAACACTCTCGCGGCTACTTAAGCGCTCGAAAATCCCTCACTCAGTTCTCAACGCTAAATTCCACGAACAGGAGGCCGAGATCATTGCTCTAGCCGGACGACGTGGAGCCGTCACAGTTTCCACAAACATGGCAGGACGCGGCACGGATATCAAACTCGGGCAAGGCGTCGCAGAGCTAGGCGGCCTCTTCGTTATCGGCACGGAGCGCCACCCATCACGGCGGGTGGACCGGCAACTCCGCGGCCGTTGTTCGCGGCAGGGAGATCCCGGGCGGTCGCAGTTTTTCATCTCACTGGAAGATGATTTGATGCGTAACCATGCCTCCCCTGCCCGGATGGCAGCGATGATCGAGCAATCTGGTGCGGCGGGCGGCAAGCGTCGTAACGGCGAGTCGCTGGGCAAGCTCGTGGAAACCGCGCAGAAACAAGTCGAACAGCGCGACTATAAAGGTAGGAAACAAGTTCTCGATTTTGATGACGTCATGAATTTGCAACGCGAGATTGTTTATGGATTCCGCAACGATGTGCTCACCAATGAGGATACTAGGAAACTAGTATATGATGTCATCAGTGAGACGATTCCAACTAAAGTTCACGAGTGCCTCGCCGAGTGCGATCCCACAGAATCGAACTTTGACTCACTGTTGCAATGGATTCAATCCTCGCTGCCCGTCACCATTACAACTGAAGAACTAACAAATCAAAATGAGAACGCTCTTTCCGCAATGATCGTGGAGAAGGTGTATAAAGCGTATCAAGACTGTGTTTCCGGTGTGCCGTTGGAATTACTCGACCAGCAAGAGCGCCAAATGTTTCTCCACGCCATCGATCCGCTATGGCAGGAGCATCTTGATGAGATGGATGAACTGCGCGAAGGGGTCTATCTCCGCGCGCAGGGGCAAAAGGATCCCATCGTCGAATATAAAAATGAAGCCTACGAACTCTTCGTTGTCCTAATGAAAGAAATTAAACAAACGGCTTTGCAAAATCTCTTTCGCTCCGCAGCCAGTCTCCGAATGATGCTTTCCCAGAGACCCTCGCGTCGGCCAGCCGCCATTTGAATGATGAATCAATGAATAGACTGGCCTGTATATTGATGAAGGTTTTCACAGGATCTTGCTAATTTGCGATTTCGTGATCACTGTCTTTCGAAATGAGTGCTAACGATCACCACTTCCAACGCGAGGATCGTGTGATCAAGTGGCGGCGTATTGCCAAGCACATCGCAGCGAATCCCGCCGAATGGTCCATTGTCTTGGAGAATCTGGATCGATGGGAAGCACTTGGACGTGTCCATCCGGGTCCGATCCATGAGTGGCGGAGTCGTGTTCTTGCCGCACAAGGATCTCCAGAAAACTTGAGCAAACTCATCGAGTTCCTCGCAGCGATCAACCACGATTCCGAGCCGATCAAATCCTGCTCCCCCTTCGTCGGCCTATCCAAAGCGGTGAAAGAGATTTCTCCTACGATATGACCCTTTCCGCACTCCAGCATCTCATTCGTTCCGCTTCCGTCCTTGCCGAAGATCGCCATTTCCTGGTGCTTGGCTCTGCCTCATTGCTCGCTTCCTTCCCCGATCTTGGCGATCCTTCCTCAGCTCTGGCCGCCACGTTTGATGCTGCCCTCTGCCCAGAACCATTTGATGAACTCACCGGTCTCATGCTCGAAGAAGCCTTGGGGGAAAATTGCGTTTATTTCCGCCGTCACGGTTATCACATTGACGTCCTTCGAGATTCGATCTTGGAAACATTGCCAAGCGGATGGAGGAGCCGCCTCGTTCCAGTCCCTGATTGCCCCACGGCCCTTGCTCTAGATCCTTGCGATCTTGCCGCGGTCAAGTTGCTTGTTGGCCGACCCAAGGATCTGGCATTGGTCACCCTCCTTCACAAATCCGGGCGCATCGACGCGGAAACTGTCCAATCTCGGATGGCATGTATCGAGATCCCAGTGGAAGTCTCTCCACGTTTTTTTGCCAACTTCAGGCATGCAATGAATTCAAAAATCCCTTCCTCCTAGCAGGCCGAAATTTTCATTTTGAAGGAGAATCTTTCCTCCGCGTCATCTGGCAGATTTCGTCCAGTTTTACCAATTTTAAAAGAAAAATCCGGCGTTGGGCTCGTAGCAGCATCAGTCCTGCAAAAGATCACGGGATCACGAAAAAACACTCGCAGCCGGATTTTATACCGGATGCGAGTGGCAGACCCATCGACGAGCTTTATTGGAAAGATACGTCCATGGATCTTCCTTAAGTGAAACTAGGCCTTGCCGTAGAGCGGGCCGTAATTTTGACATGCTCGGAAATCCGCACCTTCAAGATCGGCTGTTCCAAATGAAGTCCATGCACTCGGACGGAAAACCCGATCCTCGCCGATGTTATGCATATACACCGGAATCCGCAGCATGGCGGCAAGAGTGATATACAAATGCCCGACGTGACCGCAGGTCATGACGCAATGGTTTGCACCCCAGTGATTCATCACTTCGTAGGCGCTCGTGAAAGCACCCTTACCGGTGAGGATGGGGGCGAACCAAGTGGTAGGCCAAGTGGGATTAGTGCGTTGATCGAGCGCATCGTGCACGTCTTCTGGAAGCTCCACGGTATAACCTTCTGCGATTTGAAGAGCCGGGCCGAGGCCATCGACAAGGTTCAGGCGGATCATTGTGGCAGGCATGCCACCGCGAGTGCTGTAGCGAGTGCTAAGACCGCCGCCCGGGAAATACTCGGTGATGGAAGGATGCCAAGTGGTGGCTTTGAGACATTTTTCCACTTCGGCATCGGTGATTTCCCAGAAGGGTTTCATCGTGGGCGTGCCATCAGCGGTTTGTTGCTCACCGGTGCCATCAAGGGCGGCTGGGCCGGAGTTGATAAGATGGAGAATGCCATCACCGACGAGGGGGTGAGTGAAGGATTTCCCGCTGGCTGTTTGGATCGCATCTAGGCTCCAGTAGGTGCGGAGATCGGCGAAGATCTGGGCACTATTGGTCAGCAGGTAACCGAAGAGCATGCCCGCTCCGTTAAGCGCATCATTCTCGGTGGCGACGATGAAAGGAGCGCGCTTGCCATTCCAATCGAAAGAAGAATTGAGAATTGCTTCGAGGAAATCTCCGTTCGGGAAATGGTCTGTCCACTGACGCTGCCCTTGGAAACCGGAGGCGATGGCATTGTGGCCATGCGCTTGCTCGCCCAAGCCCATCTCCGCGAGCTTTGGATTCCCAATCATGAGATCGCGGGCAATGAGCGTCATTTTCACACTGTCTTCCCATTCTTTATCGATCTGCTCACGGGTGCGGGTGGTGGCGGGTGAGTTGTAGTCTTTACCTTCCGGGCAGTTTGCCTTCACCCATGCGAGGGCGGTTTCATACTCGGCTTGATCATATTGACCTTTGGCCATGCGGCCGGCAAATTCTGTCAGGTCGATGGCTTCGACGCGCATTCCGAGCCATTTTTCCCAAAGCCTGGAATCGACGACAGAACCAGCGATGCCCATGGAGGTGCCGCCCATGGAGAGGTAACTTTTACCACGCATCAGGGCGACCGTGAGGCCGCACTGGACAAAGGCTAACAACTTGCCTCGAACATCGGCGGGAATCTCGGTATCACTCGAAGATTGCACGTCTTTACCATAGATCCCAAAGGCGGGCAGGCCCTTCTGGGTATGACCAGCAAGAACGGCTGCCAAGTAAACAGCACCGGGACGCTCGGTGCCGTTAAAGCCCCAAACGGCCTTGGGCAAATGTGGGTCCATATCCATGGTTTCGGAGCCATAGCACCAGCAAGGAGTGACGGTAAGGGAGACACCGACGTTGGCAATTTTGAACTTATCCGCACAATTCGCCGCTTCCTTCACACCGCCGATGCAGGTGTCCGCGATGACGCATTCCACTGGACTTCCATCCGGGTAGCGGAGGGTGCTGCTGATGAGTTGGGCAACGGCTTGGGCCTGCTGCATGGTGCGTTCTTCGAGAGATTCACGGACGCCGCCGAGGCGACCATCAATAGCGGGGCGAATGCCGATTTTGGGATAGTTAGTGGATGTCATGGGTAAATTTACTTTGGATTTACGGGCAAATTTTTGGGTGAATTTGAAGATAAGTCACTTGAAATTATCCACAATTCAAAGAATTGCTCTGATCTTCAAAAATCGCTCAAACTCATCGGTCAAGCCTCCGTAAGAGCCACGCGCCGAACTGCGCGGCGGTGATCGGCGTCGTAATTGATTGATTTACACCATGAAGTGAAAGGATGTGAATCCATTATCCGTTTAAGCCACTTTGCCTTTTGCAACCTTCTTCAAAGAACCACAAACCCGCAACGCCCGAACAATCTTATGAGCCATTCATCATTACCCAACTGCTTCGCTCGAATGATCATTCTCTCGCTGTTTTTGGGTCGATTGCTGGCTGAGACACCCGTTTCTTTGACTGAGCCCACACCGCCTGGCCAAGCGGTCGAGGTGTCTTCCATGCGATCTGAAATCGTGCTCAATGGTCTGTGGCGCTGGCTGCCTGCGGCAGGGCCAAGCGAAAAAGAGCCAGCCAAAGCAGCCGACTGGGGATTGATCTGGGTGCCTGGAGCGTGGGGAACGAAAATGTGGGGTCATTACAGCAATACCCTTACCAGTGCGTCGATCGCTGGAGTGCAACAAGCGGGCAAGGGTGAAGAATGGGCGATGTGGGACGAAGAACTGAAGCGCGGCTGGTATGAACGGGAATTCAATGTGCCGATTGATTGGAAAGGGCGCTCAGTAGTCGTGCAATTTGATCGAATCGCGACCGATGCTGAGATCTGGGTCAATGATGTTCATACGGGAAATGTGAAGTGGCCATCAGGCGAAATTGACATCACTCAGCATGTTACATTTGGTAGCCACACGAAGCTGCGCTTGCTCGTTTCCGCGGTACAAACGGCCAAAGAGGCAATCGATTACATGGGGGTAGGGCAAAATACAGCGACCAAGGCCAGTCTCGATCTGCGGGGTGTAACGGGAGATGTGGTAGTCAGTGCCCGCCCCAGCGGAGCAAGGATCACGGATGTATTTGTCAAAACTTCGACCCGTAAACAACGCATCGATTTGGATTGTGAATTTACAAACATTGCCCCCGGGACGAAGTTGACCCTTCAGGCGGTGATTACCAATGCTGCCGATGGGGCAGCTGTCCAGACTTTTAATATCGAGTCGATCACTTCAGCACCGGATTCCGAGTCTGCGGTTTCGACCTCGGCAGTCATCCGCAATGTGGGCTGGGAGTGGCCGAATGTGCGGCTTTGGGATACCAATGATCCGCATTTGTATCATCTTGAATTGCGCGTCAGCCGTGATGGAGCAAGCGCTCCAGAAGATGCATGGCCCGTGACATTTGGATTTCGCGAATTTTGGACTGAAGGCCGCGAATTTTATCTGAATGGCAGCCGGATCCGCCTGCGACCTGAGCTTTTTGGCGACTACATGGGAGGCATGCCCACCACTGCAAAGCTGGCGGCGGATTTTGCACGCTTGCGTGAACATGGACGAAATCTGGTGGAAGTCTGGCCTTCACCCAAAAATCGCGGCGCGCGAGTGCAGGATGCGTCTGTGGCGGAAGCGGCAAACCTCGCGGGCATGTTGGTGGCGATTCCAGCAGTTCGAATGAATGAATTCACAAATGCGCCTGGGCATAAGCCGATTTGGTCAACCGCAAGTGGTCGCGACGCATGGTTGCCGCTTTTTCAAGCAGATTGGCGGCGATTGCGGAATCATCCTTCAATTGTGATGATGGCGCTTTCCGGCAACATGGGAGGCCATGATCATGATCAGAATCCTCGCTGGATTGGGCGGCGTGAGATGCCGGCTTCTACCAAGATTGAAGAAAGTTATAAGGCTCAAGCCGAGGGTGATAAATTGGCAGCGGCCTTCGATCCCACGCGGCTACGGTTTCATCATCAAGGTGGAATGTACGGTGACGTCTTCACCGTGAATCATTATTTAAATATGATCCCACTGCAAGAGCGCGAGGAGTGGTTCAGCGAATGGGCCCGCACTGGCGATATGCCCTACATGGGGGTGGAATTTGGCGTTCCATTTAACGCTACTTATCTACGTGGGCGCGATGGTTTCGGCAATAGCATTGGCACCGAGCCATTCCTTGCGGAGTATGCCTCAGTGTATTTCGGACCAGAGGCGTATGCCATGCAAGGCGACAACTATCTGAAGGCAATCCGTGATCAATTCGTCCGCCCGGATGATAAAACAGGGGGATTATGGAAAACATGGCAAGGCTCTCAAGCGCTCAATCAGAGCCCTGCCTTTCAAGCCCTGACGAAACTTTTCCTCACTCGGACGTGGAGAGCATGGCGCACAGAGGGAGTCTCCGGCGGGATGATTCCATGGGACGGTGGTTATGCCATTCAAATACGAAACACGGAAAAAGTTCCTCAAACATGGCAAGCTGGCCGTCGCGGCTGGTTTATGCCCGAGGCGAACGCCGCAGCACTCTCGCTGACGTTTCGCGATGAAAAAATCTATCAAATCAATCCCGCAGGCCTCGCACTCGAAGAAAACAATGGCCCGACACTGGCATGGATTGCGGGGTCGGCAGAGAATTTCCATGAAAAGCGGCATCACCTTCCAGCGGGCGATACGCTGAATAAGCAAGTCGCCTTGTTGAATGACACCCGAAGCAAACAAAGTTTCCACTTCACATTCCAAGTGGAAACGGCCGATGGTGTGGTTGTAAAAAAGGTTGAGAAATCAGGGGAGCTTGAAGTTGGCGAAACTCGGATGCTCCCTGTCGCTTACGAAAGTAAAGTTGGGGATGTCGCAGGAGGTAAGAAACAAGATTTGAGTTTGGTGCTGTCTGCTGAGATCGGTGGGCGGTCCCATCAAGATCGATTTACTTTTCGAGTTTATGGAAATTCTCAAGAAAGAGCAGCGCCTACAATCATGCTTTATGATCCCAAAGGCGACACCAAGCGACTGCTAGCCGGACTGAAAATTTCACATTCAGTATTTGAGCTTGGGAAGGAGCCCAGCGTTGACTCGCTACTGGTGATGGGCCGTGAAAGCTTTCAAGATGGGAAATTCCCGTTGGATCTTGGAGCATTTGTCGCGGCGGGTGGCCGTGCATTGATTATGGGCCAAAATCCCGATTCGATTAAAGGCCACTTCGGTATGCGTGTCGCTCCAGTTCCAGCTCGCAGGCTTTTTCCAGTTCCCACCGCTGGTGAATGGGTGAAAGATTTGGATGCCATCGATCTCGCAGACTGGACTGGAGCTGGCACCTTGGTGGAGGCTCGTCCTGATTATGCAGCCCAGTCATCCGCGAGGCCCCCGTATGGATGGCGATGGGGTAACAACGGATCAGTCAGCAGTGCGATGGCGGAAAAACCGCATCGCAGCGGCTGGACGCCATTGTTAGAAGGTGAATGGGACCTCGCATATTCGCCGCTGATGGAGCTAGGCTTCGGTCGCGGGAGGTTGACGTTTTGCACCTTGGATTTAGAAGATCAAGCTGCGGTGGATCCAGCTGCCGCACGGCTCACCCAGCGCTTGCTCTATCAAGCGGCGCGCCCGGTGGAGGCTGCGCGAACAGAGTCGCTTACCTACATTGGCTCTCCTGCGGGAGAGAAATTGTTGCGCCACATTGGTGTGAATTTTCAACCCGAAACGCAATTGCCAGCAAATGCAAAATTGATCGTGGTGGACGCTGAGACCTCTCTGACGGATGCACAACTCGATTCATTCGCTCAGCAAGCTGGCACGGTAGTGATGCTGGCCCAGCCAGGAGGAGCCACGCCCGGACGTCTCGGTGTGACATTGCGAGAGGCGAAAGATTTTACCGGTGGCACGGCACCAGAAACGGATGTGCTGACACGTGGGCTTTCAGCGTCCGATCTTCGCTGGCGCACTCCGCATGACCTGCAAGTGCTAGAAAAGGGCGCCACGATCATGAGCAATGGCCTGCTCGGTACTCGCGCGGTGGGTTCGGGCCGCATCATCTTCATTCAAGTTGATCCATTGGGATTTGATCTGAAATCGAAACCCTATTTTAAACACACTCAGTGGCGACTCACCCGTGCCCTATCTCAAGTGCTGGCAAATCTAGGTGCGAGCTTCGCAGCAGACCGGCTGATTTTTTACCCACAAGTAAAACGGATTGAACTGGCCGGACCGTGGGCGGTAAAATTTACCGCCGAGTTGCCACTCGCCACTTGGGAGAAGCCTTACCCAGATGCAGGCATTAGCGAAAACGGCAAAGCAATGTTGGCTGATGGAGTGGATGTGGCGGCCTGGGATAAATTTGATTTGCCAGCGAATCACCCACGTTTTTCCGAAGTGAGCGGTGAAGCCGTTTGGCGGCGCGAGGTGAATATACCCGCCGCTTGGAAGGGAAAAAGCGCCGTATTGCATATTCCAGCAATTAAGAGCTTCGATACGGTCACCTTCAATGGAGTGGAAATTGGATCGACTTCCAAAGATACCGACCCCAAAAATCCCAACCCTTGGAATACTCCACGAATCTATCAAGTCGCCCCAGAATTAGTCCGTGAAGGAGCCAATGTGATCGCGATCCGTCAGTTCGTACCAGACAAGGACGGCGGAGTGCACGGCAGGGCTGATGAGTTCTATTTGCAAGTGACTCTACCTGAGGATGAGACCCTGCGCGCTTACATCGACAATTGGAATAGTGATTTCAAATATGGTGACGACCCCTATCGCTACTATCGCTGGTAAACCTTGCTCAAGATATTGGGAGTTCGCGCTTATGATGGCGCAGCGCCTGAGATCGCCCAACGATTCGTTGCAAAAGTAAATCTATTCAAGCGCGGCATTCGGTATTCATCGTCAAATTGTTGAGGCTACCTTGCAAAAGGGACTGCGGGATCGACTATCATTAAATCGGGGATGAGTCATTAAAGAAATGGCTCATCCCCATGATTTAGTACATTTAGAGAACATTGATTCTCACACGAACGAAACGTTTCACCGGAGTAGTGTCCGAATCCGTAACGAGCACGCGTTCAAGTGCTGAATCGATATTGGTAATCGCTTCGGTGGCAGCGTTGTTCACGCTCCAATTGATGAGGTCTTCAGAAAACTCTACGGTGTAGGTGATTCCAGGAAGTGGCGTGGCTGTGGCTTTGTGGCGAATATAGGTGATCTGGAGTTTTCCGGATCCACTTTGAATTCCAATCAATGGTAGTCCTGCATTGCCTGATGGAGTTAAGGTAGAACTGTTAGGAGTCGCCAATGATGCGGCTTGCCCAGTGCCTCCACCGAGCATATTGAACGCGTATTTGGCCAAGTTTGGAACTTCGTCACCCGCAAGTGCCTGCCCGTCTTGCGAACCAGTTCCCGACAGGCCATTGTTACTGCGGAATAGATCCAAACCTGACGCTGCGCCGGTAATTGTAAACATTACCGTAGTGGCAGTCGATGTCCCACCCGCATTGGTCGCCGTGATCGTTGGTGAGTAGGTGCCGACTGCGCTCGGAGTGCCCGATAGCATACCCGTAGTCGTATCGAGGGTGACATTCGGCGGCAGTGACCCGCTGGCAAGAGCATAGCTGGTAGGAGTATTTGTGGCCGCGACTTGATAGATAATTGCCTTACCCGGTTTTCCATTAATCGACTGTCCGGCAAGCACCACTGGAGCCGCTGGCGGCTGGGTGAAGGGCGTGACGATATCGAAAGTCGTGCCCATGCGCAACTCGTCTAAAATCATCGCACCTTGAACCGATGGACGCATGTTGGGACTGACAAATCCTGTGAAATCCACAGAAGTAGTGAGGGTGGCGTTTGCGGTGCCAAGTGGAGCGCCAAGAGTGGGATTCACATAGAGTCGGAAGACATCCCCAGCTCCGGCAACAAAGTCGATTCTCACTACTAGCAATGTGGTAGTGTTCAGGGAGAGGCTGCTGGTGGAAGCGATGGGACCCGCACCATTTTCATTCAAACTCCAGCCGCTGGCAGTGTTTTCGATAAAAATATTGCGGTTGGTGCTACCATTTAGCGCCATGCGCCAAGCACTCTGAGAGGCACTGGAAGTGCGAACGAGAAGAGAGAAATAAAGGCTGGAGCCATCAATGCCGAAGCCGGTATTGTTTGCACCGCCGAGCCGCTGAGCCAGAAACGGATCGGAACTCATATCTCGATAGACCGTTGGACTACTTCCCCATGTGGCGTTATTGGGTGCGCCGGAGCCACCGGCAGTTTGGAGCAATTTTGCACCTTGTGAATAGGTAAGGCCTGCTGCGACGTCCGTCATGGCTCCCCACGTGCCAAAAAGACCTGTGGATTTACCGATGGGCACGCCGCCGATGTTGGTGGCCGGTAGGCCTCTATTATTATTTAAGCCGCCATCGGGATCAGGCGCATTGAGGCCGATGGCATAGTTAAACGCTTCATGCATAATCAGCGAACCTGCAACTGCGATATTCATGGTGAGAACCACCGGCTGCGAAGTGCCCCGGGCACTCGTGGCGGTGAAGATCGGGGTGTAAGAACCCGCGGCAGTAGGGGTGCCAGAAAGCAAGCCAGTGCCCGTATTGAAGGAAACACCAGCCGGCAAGGAGCCACCGACGAGGGCGTAGCTGCTGGGAGCATTGATCGCAAGTAGTTGATAGCTAAGTGGCGAGCCCACGGTGCCAGTGGGAGACTGACCTGAGGTGATGATCGGTGTGCCATCGATGACGAGTGTGACCATTACCACTGGGGAAGTGCTGGTGCCGTTGGTGGCTGTGATCGCAACCGAGTAAGAACCTGAAGCGGTGGGTGTGCCAGACAGTACGCCTGTGGCGGTATTGAGAGTCACGCCGGCAGGCAAAACACCACTGGATAAGGTATACAGGGTAGGTGAACTGCTTGCCATAATCTGGTAGCTGAATGCCGAGCTGATCAAGCCTTCACCGATCTGATTGGCCGTGACGATTGGAGCAGGAGCAACGATTGAAATGGCAACTACCACGGAGGCGGAAGTTCCGGTGGCATTTGTCGCAGTGATGGCGGGTGTATAAGTGCCAGCCGTGGTGGGAGTGCCGGATAGGATGCCGGTGGTGGTATTCAGCGTGACACCAGGTGGTAACGTTCCGCTGGCTCTCGCATAACTCGCAGGAGAGTTACTAGCTAGTATTTGATAACTCAGTGCGCTACCTACGATGCCTGACTTTGATTGACTGGCAGTCACCACGGGAGCAGGTAAACTTGCCACCACTTGTAGGGTGACAGGAACTTGAATGCGTGGTTGCCTCACATCATTACTTGTGAGAGTGAGCATGGTCTGATGGGTGCCCAAGGCGAAGTTACTGCTGCTGAGATTCACCGTGGTTAGCGAACTGCTATTCTGGGCGATGGTACCGCTGGCAGGCGATAGGCTTGTGATGAAACTCTTCGAAGGGAAGAAGGTGATCGCTCGGTCGATTCCTGTACCGACAGGCAGTTGGAGGCCTTGGATTGGACCAGTTTGTGTACTGAAGCCTATCTGCGGCCCAAGGTCGCGGGCCGCGTTCTGAATGCCGATTGTATAACTGCCGGGGATTTGATTGTCCGCATACTGCATGGTAATCTCACCATTGGAACGGAGCACGACTTGGAACGTGATGCGAGTGTTCGAGCTGGCCAACTTCACGTTGTCGTAGAGCACCACGAAGGTGTTGGCATCAACTGCGTGACTCCGGACCTGCGCTGAGCCATCGACAAAAAGATCATCCCAGAATGCAGCGATCAGATTGATTGGTGCAGAAGAGCTTGGCAGAGCCAGGTTATCCCAATGATCGAGAATTGCAGGAGATCCTGGAGCAAGGATACCATTTACGCCGATTGTGAGTTCCGTAAAATTACTGCCGTAGTAGGGGAAAGAAAACGGGAGCGTGACAGTTGTGAAATTATCATTCGAATTGGTGCTCCAATGTTGGGTGCCTTGATTTTGAATATCATACCAATTAAATGCTGGTCCGCCATTTTCACTATCTTCCCATGTATAAAGATTGGTGCCAGAAGAAGTGGCCAGACTCCAGTTCAGACTCCCAAGCCCTATGTTCTGAATGGGTAAATTAACTTCGCCAGTGGAGTTTGCCGCGATCGTGGCGGTCAGCTGAGGCGTAGGTAGATTGAGTAAAGGCTGGGCTGCGGTGGCATTACCTTGGATGACGAAATCGAAGTCACTTTCGTCTGGATCGTTGTTGACGATATGGATCACAGCACTGCGCGAGCCCGTAGCGGATGGGAGGAAACGCACGCTAAATGAGGTTTGTGCCCCCGCAGCGAGCGTGGCCGCAGGGAAGTTGACCAATGAGAAATCGGTAGGATTGGCACCGGTAAAATTAATCGACCCGATATTGAGAGTTGCGGAGCCGAAGTTATGAATGGTGAAGCTCTGAGTCGCCCCCTCGGTATTTCCCATTTGAACATCAGAGAAAAGAGTCTGATCCGACGCAGAAGGTGTGGCATCACCATCAGCCAAGTTATAGTTACCACCTCGCACCGCGATTTCTGGTCCAGCAATGCTGCTACCTACATCAACCTGGGAGCTGAGTGTAACGGGAGTGCCGCTGTTGCCGATTCGTAGCGAGATCGATTGCGTGCCAGTTAGATTCGCCTTGTCGACATTCAAAACCTTCCAAGTGGAATTGTTATAATCATAAGCCAAGGTGCCGTTGAAAGGTCCATTGCCGATTTGCACTTGAAAGTCGTTCGATGGTCCGCGGCCTTCGGGTAAATTGGCCAGTTGCAGATCGACCGCATTACCGGTTTGACCAATTTTTGTAACCGTCAGTGATTTGAGCTGACGTTCGGTAACGGTAGCGCCTGCGATGAATGCGGATTGGTCAAATTCAAGTGCACCGGTGTCTGGAGCGGGTCCGTTGAATTGCTGGGTGTAAGATGGAATCACTGCCCCCGCATCGATTCCAGCGCTGGAGCTGTTCACAAAGCGCAGATCGCCCTTCGCCATGTCTCGAAAGGATGGCCCTCCATTATCATCAAAGGCGGTGTTATTACTGAAGGTAACGTTTGGGAGATTTTGGAAAAAGAAACTGCTAACGAGATTGTTTCGAATATCTACACCGGGAAGTTCTTGCGGCGAGATGATGCCGAAGCTTTTCGTTCCGGTATTATTGTAAAACTGCATCCCCGCGTTGGTCGCGCCTCCTGCCTGGGCGGCGCGGATGGGCATTAATTGAAAGGACGAAGCTGTGGTATTCCAAACTAGATTGTGGTGGACGGTATAGTTAAGACATTCGTAATCGAAGTAAATGCCGAAGCCACCATACAGGACTCCATTGTCCTTGGGACCAAGGGCATCGGATATCACATTGTAGGAAATTTCAGCGCCTAGACCATCCGTGCAGCAGATTCCTACCGCACCAATATCAGAACCCCGAAGGTGAGAATTATAGATACGATTATGTTTCACGTCGATTGCTGGATCGGTGACGATAATCTGATGTCCTGAATTGAATGCTGTATTACGAATGAACTGGTTTTTGGTGGCGATGGTTCGGTTGCCATAATCCTGGCCTATGCGCCCATGAACTGCGGATCCATTGTGTGCATAGCCAAAATCGCGGATGACGTTGTTTTCGACAGAGATATTTGTGCCGTTTGCACCAATCACTGAACTGGCGGAACCGAAGAAATAGCTATTTTCAACCACATGACCATCTCCCTGAAGGAAGAATTCACGCGAATTGGCGGAGGTATTAAATGTTGGAGCATAGTTATCGAAATGGGCGATGTAGCGGGCATCGATTTCGTCAAATTCTAGGTTCTTGGACTTGAAATTACTAGTCACTGTGCTGGCAAAAATTTTGATGCCACGGAAGCTTAAATATTGACGGTTGTCTAATAATAGGGCGAAATCACGGCGCTTGGCCTCGACATTCAGCGTGGAAGGATCGACTCCATTTGGTGCCCAGAGATAGAGCGTATTGGTGCTGGTGTCTTTCCAAAATTCATTTGCTGTATCTAAAGCATCATACCAGTCATAGATAAAGAAGCGGTTGTTGGTGGTAGGTGCATAATATTTGGTGGTAAATGAGAAGGCCGTGTTAGTTGCATCAAGATTGAGCCTGTTGCCTGATTGTGAGCTAATCTTTACTGACATTCCCCAGATCATGGTAGATGGAGACAGAAACACACGGGCAGTGGCGGACCGGGTGGGATTCCAATAGCCAGCGCCGAATGTGGAATTGATATTTGCGTTTTCGATCCAAGCAGAAGTGGAGGTGCTACTCGTGTCGCTTCCCGCCGTGACTAGAGCGAGATCTTCGTAGGTGAGCCGGGTGATTCGCTCAGCGGGTACATTGGGCCAGCGTGCCAACACCATCATGTTATCATTCACGAAAATCTGGTTTCGATAGATTGTTCCGAAGTCTGAATGGGTATCGGATAGATTCCAATTCATCGCGTTGGATTTATAGATCCTCCGCCCGCCGCTGGTGTCATGGGCTGTCCAGCCGGTCACCAGATCGTTCCCGGAGATGATAACATTTTCATACACACCTCCCGATTCATAAGCCTTGTAGGTGATTCGCGCCGCGGCAGTACCTGAATTGGCGGGGGTGACAGTTTCACGGTAGGTGCCTGCGCGGATGATAACATTGTCGCCCGCCACGGCTAAATTGGCAGCTTTTTGAATCGTCCGGAATGGCGCGCCTAGAGTGCCTGTGCCCGTGTTGTCGTCACCTGAAGGGGCGACATAGAGATCGGCAGCATAGAGATTACAACAGGCGAGATAAAGCAGGCCTGCAAGGATCTGTAATTTGGGTATTTTCATGGGTCGGAGTTTTTAAACTGACAAATTAGATTAGAGGAAATGACTAACGATTTGAATGGAGCTTGATCGATGAAGAATCTGATGTGATTTGGGCTTTCTTGTCCGATGTTTTTGATCGCCCTTCGACGTCAGTTTGGGAATCTTGAGAAATGGTAAACGGGGTTTTTCGCGAGGTCAGCGCTAGGGTAAATGGCTTGTTTCAAGGCGGAATAGACAGTGTTAAATGGGTTGGCGTATATCTTCAGCATGCACATGGCAGATACAAGCAGAAAATTTCGCGGCAATTCGTGAGAGAATGGGTATGCTCATGAGAAAGCCATTTGATGTCTGCAAATTTGGATTTAGAAAGTCTTGAGTAGTTAAACAAGTTAACCTAATCAAAAAATGCGTGGCTAACGAACCTCCATTCTCCGCTTACTTCAAACGCGTGGCGGTGCCGGGGAGTTGGGTGGATGGGGATACGGCTCGACAAATTGGGCTTGCCGCAGGTTAGAAAAAATTTGAAAGAACAATCTCTTAAAACGAGGTGCTCTTGGTTATTTTCCAATGCTAAAAATCATCATAAAAAAACCTGCCGCCCAGAAAATGGGAGGCAGGTTGTGAATTTGGGATTAACCGGATACTTATGGGTTAATTAGGATGCTAAGGCGTCCGAATAGTTTGCCTTGGCCAGTCGGCAAGGCGTATTGGATTGTTCCTGCAGTATTCCCTGGCGCTTGGGTGACTTGTGGTGTCCAAGAGCCGGCTGCTAGCGAGGGAGAGGTTTCAATCACATAAGTGACGTCACCATTGTCGATCGCAGCTTGACGTTTGGAGAAGCTGAGAAGACCACCTGTAAAACTCCCAACGCTGCCGTCGGATCCGCTCAAGTTGGTATTCAATGCATATTCCACAGAGTTAAGGACGCCATCATTGTCCGAGTCTCCATTGAGACCGCCGGTCACTCCGTTGGTGGTTG
Organism: Akkermansiaceae bacterium; assembly: GCA_041753275.1. Taxonomy (GTDB): domain Bacteria; phylum Verrucomicrobiota; class Verrucomicrobiia; order Verrucomicrobiales; family Akkermansiaceae; genus Luteolibacter. The sequence goes on from JBGSUW010000050.1 coordinate 39,367, forward strand.
CCCAAGATGCAAAGTTGCTAGTGGGACTGACCACGTCCGAAGGTAGGACGCTTGAGATTGAGGTGCCCATCCGGAGCTCATCGAAAATCATCGCACCCGCAACGGATGATCGTGTTTGGAAGCGATTGAATACGATGCTTGATCCGCCGATGGTAATTGATGCGTCAGGCGCGCCAAGATCATCCGTGTCGAGGGCTGGGTCCTTCCAGAGGTTGTAAATTTCTCCAATTCCCTCGACGAAATCGATGCGCACAAGAAGCAGGGTTGGAGTGTCAAGATCGAGTGCCGCACCTGTAGATGCCGTGATGCCATTGTCTTCAATTGTCCAACCTTCGGTGGTGTTTTTGATGAAGATGTTACGATCTGGATCACCGGTGATCTTTAGCTTCCATGCACTGTCTGTGTTACTCGAGGTTTGCGCAAGCATCGAGAAGTAGAGACTCTGACCATCAAGTCCGAATGAGTTGGCAAGTCGCAAACTTGAAAAAGGATCATTCGCCATGTTCCGGTAAACGAACGTCGTTGAAGCTCCCCATGTAGCGGTTGTGGCGTTCGCCGCACCGCCACTGGTCAATAGTCCTGGATAGGTGAGACCTGCGACCACGTTAACATCCGCTCCCCACAGGCCACGGATGCCGGTACTTGTGCCTGCTGGCACCCCGCCCGCATTTGTAGCTGGTAATCCCTCACCACCATTCAGTCCGCCATCTGGATCAGGATTGCTAGTGCCTACGGTGTAGTTGAAGGATTCATTGATAATCAGACTTCCAACAGTCGATGCGGTGTTCGCATTGAAGAGCAATGGTGTACTCGTGTTGAGGATGAAGTCTTCAGTAACCAAGTAAACATCGAATTGCGTGGAGGGATCGAGGAAGAAAAAGCTTGCGTTTGCAATAACGTTTGCTGTGACGGGGATATTGCCAGATTTGCCGAAGGAGACGGAAGTACCGGTGCTATCTTGGCCGAGCTTGACTTGGGCGGCCGTGGGTGCAGCGGCACCGTCTGGTAGGACCACATAATAAATTTTACCCGTTTCATTTGTCTGTGTCCGCAGCCGGAACGAACTGCTGGTGACAGAATCCATTTTTGGGAATCCCGCGATCCACTCGGGTGCCGTGGTGTCTGCCGCCACTGGTGGCGGTGTCACCGAGGCCAATGTGGTGCCTAGGCGAAGCTCATCAAACGTGAGATTATTGGGAGTGTCGGAGTTAAACTTGTATCTGAAGAAGTTCACCGTGCCGCTTGTGACGGTGGAAACCAACGAAGCGGGTTGGCTACCATCAAAGGCATCCAAACTCGGGTTTACCCAGAGCGAAATCTCATCGGGATCAGCGCTAGTGGCTCCAGCTACCAATCTGCCTACAATGAGATTGGTCGCACCATTGGTGATAGTTGCACCGGGGCCGGTAATAGGTCCAGACAGATTGGCTGGATTAGCATCGTATGGATCGTAGGCTAACGTGAATGCTCCACCAGAATTTACCGAATTAAGACCATAGAAGACATTGGCTTGGGTCGTCTCAATTCCTAAACGAGCTTGTTTTGAAACGTCTGCAACTTTAAAGAGGAAGCTAAAATAGAGAGTTCCACCATCTGCTCCAAAATTTCCATTGTTAACAATGCCGACGCGATTGGCGAGGTAGGGATCGGGATCCATAAATCGATAGGGAAAAGGTCCGTCTGACCAGCTACTGCCCGTATGCTGCAGGGCATTGAGTGAAGAAGCGAGTCCCGGGTAGCTCAATCCTGGAACAATCACAGTTGTTGCCGCACCCCAGTTACCGCGTAATCCGGTGCCACTACCTGCTGGCAGTCCGCCGATGTTTTGGAATGGCAGACCGTTTGCTTGGCCGCTACTCGCATCAACATCAACACCGGTGGCTCCAAGTGGATACGCGAAGCTTTCTTCGATAATCCTTTGAGCCGCTAGGGGCAGGATGGATGCCGCGCAGGCGGTCGTGATGTAAAGGGCATGTTGAATGCCAGGTGGTCTTGGGTTTCTTTTCATTTTGTTGGTTTTGATATATGACAAGCCGTCAGTCGTTGAGTTTGCTCAAGCCGCAGATACAAATGGATTTTTACATTTGCAGCTTTGATTAAGGAGGTTTTAGGCGTTCTCTGAACCAAGGCAATCTATTTTTTCCAGAACGGCATAAAATGGCGAAATCGAGCAGTTTTTGCAGGACTGGAACCTACTGCTCAGTTTATCCCCAATGCTAGAACAAAAAACCTGCCGCTCTGGTGAGAAAGGCAGGTTGATGTGGAATTCCATTTCTGGGCTTCTGGGCTGTACTAGACTTCTTGGGCGTCCCAATAGTTTCCCTTGACCAGTCGGCAAAGCGGACTGAATGATCCCCTTTCATCTCCCCGGAGCTTAGGTGACCTGAGATGTCCAAGAGCGCTTTGCCAGCGAGGGAGATGTTTTGATCGCGTAGGTGACGTCACCAAATTGCTCCACTGTCACCTAATTATGAGAAGTTTGATTTCATTTCGGACCACGAATGGACTTGCTGCCAATGGTTGGCAGGAACATCTTACTCGCGCAGGTGATGATGTAGAATATCTTTTGAAATATGCCTCAAATAGGCTCGGAGATCAATCCAAACGATATCCTACCTTCAACGACGCGAACCCCGTGAATGAGTCACGAATCCGAACCTTAAGAATCAGTATGAGAAAACCCAGACTCTTCCTCAATGTATGCAGCGCGATTTTGCTGCTCGCAGCTTCTGCATCCACGGCTCGCGCTCAGTCTGGCGTGATCCAGTTTTCGCAACCGACTTTCGACCATTCTGAGAGCAACTTTATTACCGTAGGCGCTACAAAATACCTCACACCCTCGGTCACCGTTACCCGCACTGGAGGTTCCGTCGGCGAGGTTTCTGCCAACTACTGCGTCTGGCCCAGCGAAGTCGCTGACAATGCTTTGGAGAACCAAAACTACGCGCTCGCTGATAACATGCGTCGTTGGGTGGCAGCGGGAACCTTGACTTGGGCGGATGGCGATAGCACGCCGAAGACACTACCATTTAACTACTTCGTATTTGGCGAATTTCGCTACAATCTTTTCCCATCTCCCTTGGTGCAAGGCACCATCACCTACAGTGCGCGGCTCGTCACTCCATTGGGTGGGGCCACGCTCGGCACCAACGCCACGGCCCGTCTCAATATCCTCGATGCAGAGGCTCCTGCTCCGGGAGTGCTGAACTTGTCGTCACGGCGATTTTACGGACCCGAGGGAGGCTCCGCTGCCATCACGGTCAGCCGCACGGGCGGCTCCACAGGACCGGTCTCGGTCACCTACGCCACCGGCTCCAATGTACCCGCTGGCACTCCGTCTCAGGCGAACATTGGGATTGGCGTTGCTGGGGCTCATTATATCGCTACGTCTGGAACACTCACATGGGGCGCGGGTGATACGGCAGATAAAACATTTACCGTTCCGCTCCCAGCCACTGGATTCACAAGTGGCTCTCTCAATGTGGCGGTCAATCTGTCTTCCCCTACGAACAGTGCCGTTCTAGGCACGGTCCCTTCGGCCATCCTCACCATCCAAAATACTGCTTCAACCGTTTTTGACATCAATGATTCCACAGATTCTTCCACCTATCGCGTTTCACTTCCTTCCGGGCCGGGTCCGGTGAGAGGGGTGCTCTTTTGGTGGCCCGGCACCAACGGTGATGATCGCCATTTCACCACCGATCCCAATTTTCGTAAAATTGCCGATCAATGGCGTTTCGCCATCGCGTCTCCGCGGGGAAACTATGACACGGGCCCCAACCGTGCGGAGTTTCCTCAGCCAAAATTAGGGTTTCTTTTCGATCGCCTATCGCAGGTCGCGTTGGTCAGTGGACACCCGGAAATTCTCAATGCGCCCTTCGTGCTTTCCGGAATGTCGGCCGGCTCCTACTCAAGCTCGCAGTCATTGCAAATCTGGCCGGAACGCACCATTGCTGCCGTATGTCAGGAAGGGTGGAGTAACCCTCCTTTTCCTTTCTCATCATTCGTGCTGAATCCTTTGACCAAGGAAATTCCCGTGATCAACCTCGGTGGCCAAAATGAAGGAACACAAAGCCCTCCTTCGTCTATTTTTCCTGCAATGAATTATTTCCAGCGGGCCGGACTCAGTCGCTCCGCCGCTGTCATCTGTTGGGGCCGCGGCCACACATTTTCCAATACTGGAGCTAGCTATAACGCAATGGGACTCTACTGGCTTGATCAGGTAATGGCCGCCGGACGCTACCCACTGAATCTCGCTCCCACCACCACCACCGCACCCCCACTCGGCTCCCTGCCTATTTCATCAGGCTGGTGGGGCGCTCGGAATTCGACGAATACCAAGGGCTCTTCAAATTTTTACGAGCTACCTGGCGGCTCCAGCCGGTTCTTGAATATCGGCCCGGATTCCACCTATACCGGGATCAAAGACAGCAACAATCCTCTTGTAGATTCATGGCTGCCCACCGAGTCCACGGCCCGCGTTTATCGGGCCTTTGTGTCCCTTCCCTCCATCTCCTTCAGTGCTCCTGCACAATTTAGCAGCGGGCTGGTTGGCAATCCTGTCACCTTGTCCATTTCGGAAAATGGCTACGGTTCGGGCATCACAAAAGTGGAGTTTTTTGATGATCATGTAAAAATTGGCGAAGACACCAGTGCACCTTTTGCAATGACATGGTCACCCACTGTGGCAGGGGCACGCGGCATCACAGCAGTCGCTTACAAATCTTCGGGTCCCACCTACTCGGCATTCACCGTCTTCCTCGCATCCGATCCTATCGCCCCGACCCTTGCCATCGGCCAAAAATTTGGCGGTATCGTTAATACACCTTTCACCTATCAGTTGATCTCCGCTGGTCCGCCTACCAGCTATGCCGTCGCCAGCGGCACTTTACCACCAGGTGTCACTTTAGACCCTTCCACCGGTCTCATCTCTGGTTCACCCACAATAGCTGGGACTTACACACCTGCTTTCACCGCTACGAATTCGGTCGGCACCTCATCGCCCGTCACGGTCACCCTCACTGTGGACGCCACCGCTGGACTCGTCATCCAGGAATCATTCGCCTATAATGTAGGCACCAATGATCCAGATCCAGATGCGGGTTTGAATAGCAGCAATGGTCTTCCTGCTACCAACGTCGGCGGCAATCCCGCAGGCACTAGCACTGGACTTCGTGGAAATTGGGGCACTTCGACCGATGTGGTCGCTGGTCTCACCTATGCGCAAGGCGGTAAAACACTCATCACTTCTGGCGGTGCAGGACGGGTCAACAATGCCACATGGGGCAGCGGAACTCCGTATATTTATCGTCTTATGACGACCGATCCCCACATCGCCCTACGAATTGGCAACAACGGCAGCCTAGGACCCGATGGCAGCAGCATCTACCTCAGCCTGATCGGCAGCACCAGCAGCAGCACTGCCAGTGCGTTCCGTTTCAGTCTCCGTTATGATGGATTGGCAAATTTCTACGTGCAAAATACCGCCACCGGCTGGAGCCTCAATGGCGCCAACGCCACCGGCGCCCCGCTGGCGCTCAACACGCCCACCTTGTTTGTCCTGCGAATGGATTTTGTCGTTGGCTCAAACGATTCAGTTAGCCTATGGGTCAATCCGCCACTTGGCCAGGCGCTCGGCGCGCCCAATGCCACCGTCAGCGGAATCAACTTCCCCGGTCTGAATAATTTTCAAACCAACGCCGCAGTGGCCAACGCCATGACTTTTGACGAATTCCGAATCGGTAACACACTCGCCGCCGTTACTCCCTTCACCGTACCCTCTGCTTTGGACCTCTTCCGCGCCACCAATGGCCTAGCCAGCGATGGCTCACAAGATCTTCAGGCCCCGGCTGATGATGGAGTGGCCAATTTGCTCAAATTTGCCTTCAATATGCTCGGCTCCGGGGTAGGGCAGGGAACCACGCTGGCTACCCCGAACGCCGCCGTCCTCACGCCCGGCGGCACGGCCGGACTCCCCCTGATCGGGATCGGCACCGGCGGCGACGCCGGAAAACTCCAGCTCACCTACATCCGTCGCAAGTCTGCCACCACTTCCGGCATCACCTACGCGGTCGCCTGCGCCACGTCATGCTCGGTCGGCATCTTGCCGAGATAGAGCTTCGAGAGCACGCCCGAACCGACCTTCT
>JBGSUW010000051.1:0-9937 GCA_041753275.1 Akkermansiaceae bacterium
ACTCCGCCGCGCCGCCGCCGTGGATCGCCGCCTCACGCTTCGCGAAATCCTCGAAAAGGTCTTCGGCCTCATCCCGCGCTTCAAGTCGAAGGACGAGCTGCTCGAAGAGGAGTTCTCGAAATTCATCGCCGACCGCAAACCGGAGGAAGCGAAGCTCATCCCGGCGCTGAAGCAGTTTTTCAAAGCCTACGCCACCGATAGCCAGGTTCGCGCCATCATCGACGACCCGAAACGGCTGGCCGCGCTTTACACCAATTCCTCATTCACCATTGCCGACCTCAAGGCGGTGCCCGCAGAATATCGCAAGCTGATCCCCGAATACATCAAGGACTACGTGTCCCTGAACCAGTTCGTCGCCTAACCCTTTCCCATGCTCGACACCGATACCAAACGCCGCATCGACACCGCCCGCGACATCCTCGTGGGCAAAGTCCCCGATCCCAAGTCCCAGGTCGAACAGATCACCATAGCGCTGATCTACAAGTTCATGGACGATATGGACGCGGAGGCGGAGGAACTCGGCGGCGAGCGCTCGTTCTTCGATGGGGAATACGCCCGCTACGGCTGGGCAAAGCTGATGCGTTCCGGGCTGGGCGGCCATGAAACCCTCGCCCTCTACGCGGAGGCCATCACCAAGATGCCGGAAAACCCGGGCATCCCAGCGCTCTTCCGCGACATTTTCAAAAACGCCTATCTTCCCTATCGCGATCCGGAGACGCTCCGCGCCTTTCTCAAGATCATCGACGAGTTCAGCTACGATCACAGCGAGCGCCTCGGCGATGCCTTCGAGTATCTGCTCTCCGTGCTCGGCTCCCAGGGCGATGCCGGACAGTTCCGCACCCCGCGCCACATCATCGACTTCATGGTCGAGGTGATCGATCCCAAGAAAACCGAATCCGTGCTCGATCCCGCCTGCGGCACCGCCGGATTCCTGATCTCCTCCTACAAGCACATCGTCCGGCAAAACACGGATAAAAACGGCCACTCCACCCTCACGCCGGACGACAAGTCCCGCATGGCGAAAAACTTCAAGGGCTACGACATCTCGCCCGACATGGTGCGCCTCTCGCTAGTGAACCTCTACCTGCACGGCTTCACCGAGCCCCACGTTTACGAATACGACACCCTAACCTCCGAGGAGCGCTGGAACGAGTTCTCCGATGTCATCCTGGCGAACCCGCCCTTCATGTCGCCCAAAGGTGGTATCAAGCCCCACAAGCGCTTCTCCATCCAGGCGAAGCGCAGCGAGGTGCTCTTCGTCGATTACATGGCGGAGCATCTCACCCCGCAGGGCCGCGCCGCCATCATCGTCCCTGAGGGCATCATCTTCCAGAGCCCGGGTGCCTACAAGGAGCTGCGGAAAATGCTCGTGGAAAACTCCCTCGTCGCCGTGATCTCACTGCCCGCCGGTTGTTTCAATCCCTAAAGCGGGGTGAAAACCTCCATCCTCATCCTCGACAAAGCCCTCGCCCGCCAAAGCGACAGCATCGCCTTCTTCAAGGTGGAAAACGACGGCTTCGGCCTCGGTGCCCAGCGCCGGGCGATCGAGAAAAACGACCTGCCACAGGTGAAAGCGGAGCTTGCAACCTATCTGCAAGCGCTCCGCGACCGCAAAGCCACCGGAGACCTCCAGCCGACTTGCGGTTTGATCGTGCCGAAGGAAAAGATCGCCGCGAATGGCGACTACAATCTCAGCGGGGAGCGGTAAAGGGAGGGGGAAGCACGCGCTTCGTTCTTCCCGAATGTCCCTCTTGGCGAAGTCTGCGATCTCATTGGCGGTGCAACTCCATCCAAACAAGATGAGTCGTATTGGACAAATGGCTCGGTGAAATGGATTTCATCGAAACACATCGACGAACGCGGTCTCATCACCGCTTACGAACTGATTTCCAAGAAGGCGGTTGAAGAGACTTCCACTCGAGTTGCTCCAGCAAGATCCACAATCATCATTACCCGTGTCTCCGTGGGGAAGTTCGCGTTCGCGGATGACGACTACGCTATCAATCAAGACCTCACGGCACTTGTTTCAAAAGACGATGAGCGGTTCGCTCCTCAGTTCATCCGTGTCGCAGCGCACCACATTGCTCAAGTGGTTGAGCGCAATGCAGAGGGAATTGGTGTTCGTGGAGTGACGCGGAAGTTTCTCGCTGAACTCCAAATCCCCCTCCCGCCGCTTGCGATGCAGCAGGAGATCGTGGCGGAGATCGAGGGCTACCAGAAAGTCATCAACGGAGCCCGCGCCGTCCTCGACCACTACCACCCCCACATCCCCATCCACCCAGACTGGCCGATGGAAGTTTTTGGAGAAGTCACATCCACGATTACCCCCCCCGCGAAAATTCCAGCCGGTGAGTTTAGACAAGTCGGACGGTTTCCGGTTATTGATCAGTCGCAGAATGCGATTGCGGGAAGAACAGACGACGAGAGCGCGCTCGTCGATGGATCAGACGGCTTGGTGATTTTCGGCGATCACACCTGTGCCGTGAAGTTTATAAACGAGCGGTTCGCACAGGGCGCAGACGGCATCAAAATCATCAAGACTGGAGAACGACTTGAACCGAAGTTCGTTTATTTCTATCTCTTGAGCTACCCGATTGAGCAAGACGGCTACAAACGTCATTTCGGCAAACTCAAAGAGTCACGAATTGCAATCCCGCCCCCTGCCACGCAACGCGCCATTGTCGCCGAGATTGAGGCGGAACAAGCTCTGGTGGCTGCGAACTTGGAATTGGTCACACGCATGCAAACAAAAATTCAAACGACCCTTGCCCGTGTTTGGGGCGAAGAGGAAACCGCCAGCATTGAAGACTGAGCCATGGACGACCCAATCGAGCTTGGAAACTACCTGCCGCTTTCTTTTAAAACGCCGAAGGAACAGGAATACATCGAGTTCCTCTGGGACGCCTTCGATACGAACTACACGCACGGCAAATACCAGTTCGCTTTCCTCGCCTACCACATGCTTACGATGAGCTTTGTCTATTTCAACATCTGGCAGATCAAGCAAAGCATTCCGGAGGATTTTGAGAAAGGCATGATCGGATTTGGCAAGGATGTGGAGAGGGGGCTGCTTGCCGCCACCTCGCCATTTTCATTCAGCGTCGTGCCGGAGCGAACGATGCTGCGGTTTCTCAAACTCATCGCTTGTGACAACGGCAAGATCGGCACCTACGGGAAGCTTGTGGATGATCGCAACGAATCCGCCCACCCCAACGGCAACATCTTTTTCAGCACGCAAGCGGCCCTCGACATCAAGATACGGGAAATCCTCCGCGTGGTGAGCGAAATCCAAACTCATTCCGCACCCATCATCCAACGTTGTTACACCCGCTTTCTCGAAGAGAGCAGCGATCCCGACGAGCGTGAATACGCCGACGATCTCGACCAAATTCGGGAAGTTCTCGTCCACGAGCACTACCTGTCTCAAAAGGACATCGAGCTTTGCGCGGCCTACGATCTCAGTCCAAAGGCTGGCCACCCCAATTTTTCCGCGATGGCGGCGCTTCACGAAAGTCTGCGCAGTACCTACCTGCAACCCGCTGATTGAACCATGAAACCCGATCCGTTCGCTTCCACCAGCCAGCCATGAACCAAGAAAACCAACCCATCCCAAGCGCGCCCATCATGGCGACAAGTCGGACTTTTTATCAATCTGGAAATGGAACCATGAATGGCGGCGGCGGATTGATTGAAATTTTGGCCTTACTTGCAATGTTTACCCACCTGCTGGAATAAGGAGGGTGGACCTTATTGTCCGCCAAGTTGATGCGGATCGAAAGAAAAGCGGGAAATCTCATCCTATCTGTGTTCATTGGTATGAGTGGACTCAGCCAAAAATAGGAATTTGTTCGGGTCGAATTTCAAACGAGGTCGATGAGCTGTTGCGAGCGGGGTGTATCTGCCGCCCAGCGTGCCAAAGCGGTCGGGCTTGCAGCAAGGCTGCATCGCCCAAAGCGACAGCTGGCTGTAGCAGTCCAGGGTGTGGTAGTTAGGGAATTTCTCTATTGCTTTTGGACCCCGCTGCTCAATGAATAAGCTAAGCTCGATGAAAGTCTCAACAAGCATGAAATGGAAAACCACGATCTGCGCGTTGATTTGCACGAGCGCTACTGCCCTCGCCCAACCTCGATGGCAGAGTGAACTCAGCTCGCCCAAACTCGGCCCCCAACCCCCCATCTCGGCATGCGCTCTCGATTTTCAAGTCACTTGGAAAGGGCTGATTAATTCCGGTAGCTTGAAGATGGAATTCGCTCCTCCCGATGTCAATAAGCCGAAAAGCTACGTGATCCGAGCCAGCGGCAAGAGCCTTGGGGCCGCCGCCAGGTTTTTTCCCTATCGTTGTAATTTTTGGTCTGAACTCACCCCCAATACCCTCAGACCCACTTATTTCTACGCGACTGAGACTGATAAAAAGGAATTCGTAAGCACCGCCGTCCGCTATGAATCTCGCCGCGTAAAGATCCATGAAATTTCAAAACTGTCAGCCACCGGCAAGACTTCCCGGACCGATCACATTTTCCAATTTGCTCCCGTCTTCGATATCTTTTCGGCAATGCTCCACATCCGCAGTCAGGCTTTGGCAGTGGGTGATCGGGTCTCCCTTGTAATTTGCCCTTTTAAAACTCCTCACCTGCTCCGCATCACCGTTCTTGCCCACGAGCGCCACAATGGACGCGATGCCATCCGCCTGAACGTGGGCATCCAAAAGATTAAAGCCTCCACTCTTGAACTTAAACCCTACAAAAAACTTAAAAAGGATGCTACCCTCTGGCTCAGCAACGATCCTGATCGCATTCCCATCGAGTTTCGCGCCGCAGTTTTCGTCGGCGATGTCCGTGCCACTCTCACCAACCATCAGAAATACTAATATTTTATACTTATGACGTCTTACCTCCGCGGGCTATTTCTCGCCCTGCTCACAGTCCTGCCACTAGCCGCTTTCCAGCTCCCTTCAAGTTCAAGTCAGTGCTTGGTCGGCATTGCGGATCACTGGGACACTTCGCACGTCCGTCTGACACTTTATGAGAAAAAAGCAGGCAAATGGACAGCCGTTGCCGCGCCATGGGAAGGCAGACTGGGTAAAAAAGGACTCATTTGGGGACGAGGGATTCATCCAAATCCAGCCGGGGCAAAAATCAAAAAAGAAGGCGATCTCCGTTCACCCGCTGGAGTCTTTACCCTCGGTGGGGCATGGGGCTATGCGACATCCATTAAAAAACACCCGAAGCTCCCCTACCGCCAAGTTACCCCGCGCGATCTGTGGGTGGAGGATCCAAAATCTCCCAGCTACAATCGGAACGTGATCCTGAAACGTGATCCCGCCACTGCATGGGAGAAAAAGCAGCAAATGCAACAAGACGATCCCGTTCACTCGCTTAAACTTTTCATCAACCACAATGCCGCTCCCTCGATTGTTCCGGGCGCTGGATCCTCCATCTTCTTCCATATTTGGCGCGGCGGAGGCAGCAAGCCCACCGCTGGCTGCACCACCATGAGCGAGGCGAAATTGAAGTGGCTTATCGCCCAGATCGATCCCACCCGCCGCCCACTTTTTGTGCTTCTTCCAAAAGCAGAGTATGAAACTTACCGGAAGTCTTGGAAGCTACCATGAAGTTTGCTCGCTTCCATTTCGATCGTTTCTCGCCTCGTAAGTAGCTGTGCCGCGATGCTGATTGCAATTTCGGCAGGATCGTTTCCACCAAAAGCCAAGCCGAGCGGACAAACGATCTTTTCCAATAAATCCTGGGGAATTCCATCATCACAAAGTTCGCGCAGTAGGACCGCGCGTTTGGAAGCACTACCGATCACGCCGATGAATGGGACTTGCGGAAGACGCCGGAGCACCTCTCTCAACACTGGCCGGTCTGTGGTATGTCCTTGAGTGATGGCCAAGACAAATGACTCTTCATTGATTCTTTCCACTCCATCTTCAAATGATGAGACTTGGTGAAATGACACGTTCTCATACATTGCGAATTTTTCCAACCACTCGGCTCGCACATCGAAGACCTCCAGTCTGCATGCGAGAGTCGCCAACACCGGCACCAACGCTTGACTCACATGGCCCGCGCCGAAGATCGCGATCCGCCATGGCATGTGAGCGGTGACTTTTTCAAAAAGCAGCCCCATCTCGCCGCCACAGGTCATCCCCACATCGCGCTGGAGATTCCATAGGTGATATCCATCCGCCGCCTTTCCATGCAAGAGATCTTCTGCATGTGAGATCGCCTTTGCCTCGATTTTCCCTCCGCCGAGATTGCCTGCGATGAGGCCTGCCGCCGTGACAATCGCCTTCCCGCCTACCACGCCCGGCACACTGCCGCGGGCCGAGGCGATCGTGATCACCACCGCATCAGTCCCCTCGCGCTGCAAGTGGGCTATTTTTTCCCAAAGATTCATCAAGATTGAAACATGGCAGAGATTCCGCTTCATTCGCACGAGTGCACACCTTCGCTCAACTCAATTGCGATTCCGACGAGCAATTTGTCGCACAGCTCGGCGACGTTTACGAGCATTCTCCTTGGGTAGCAGAAGCCGTGCGGAAGTTCCGGCCATTTGCGGATCTCGAATCTCTCCGGCTCGCCATGCAACAAGCTGTGGATGCCGCTAGTCCGCAGCAACATCTGATTTTGATCCAGGCTCACCCGGATCTGGCCGGGAAACTTGCGCGCGCCGGCGGCCTGACCGCATGCTCCACTCGCGAGCAAGCCGGCCTGGGCTTGGATTGCTTGAGCGATGCCGCTTACCAAAAATTTTCCGATAAAAATTCGCAATACCGCGAGAAATTCGGGTTTCCCTTCATCATTTGTGCACGGAGATCAACCCAAGAGCTCGTGCTGAAAGCATTCGATTCACGTTTGGAAAACACCCGTGAAGCGGAAATCACAGAAGCCTTGCGCCAAATCCACGAAATCGCGCGGCTCAGGCTTGAGGATCATTTTTCCTGAAAGCAAACAGCCGCAACAGATTAACTGCTGCGGCTGCCCTCCAGATAAACTAACACACGAAAAATCGTTTACGCTCTTACAAAATCCTCAAGAAGTGGCTGAGGCGTTGGTTTCTCCTTCTTCCGCAAGGCCCGGCGCATCTTGGTAAGCGCGGAATTCTGAAGCTGGCGGATGCGCTCGCGGGTCACCCCGAATTCACGTCCTACCTCTTCCAACGTCATCGCCGTGCGTCCGGTGAGACCGAAGCGCTCGTCGATGATGCGGCGCTCGCGTTCATCAAGAATGGATAGCAGGCCATCGAGCTCCCCGTGGAGATTCTTGTCCGTGAGCATATCGAGAGGATTCTCGGCACGCTCATCGCTGATCACTTCGCCAAATTCGGTGGCTTCACCTTCATTGATCGGCGCATCGAGCGAGGTTGGGCGATAAGATGCTTGGCGAAGTAAGGCGAGCTTACGAGCGGGCAAGCCCACCTCGTCAGCAAGTTCCTCGTCGGTTGGCTCACGTCCAAGGGCCTCGGTCAGAATTCCAGCGATCCGGCGCATTTTGGCGATTTTATCCACCATGTGGACCGGAAGGCGGATGGTCTTGGACTGATTCGCCAAGGCGCGCTTGATCGATTGCTTGATCCACCATGCCGCATAGGTCGAGAGTTTCCCGCCCTTTTCAGGGTCGAAGCGCTCCACAGCCTTCATGAGGCCGATATTTCCTTCTGAAATCAGATCGGTCACAGGCATGCCGTAGTTTGCGTAATCCTGGGCAATTTTTACGACCAAACGTAAATTGGCCCGGATCATGTGGGAGCGCGCCTCAGGATCGCCATTCTGGATTCTCGCTGCGAGCGTCACTTCTTCCTCAGCGGTGAGAAGAGGCGTCTTGGAGATTTCCCTTAAATAAAGTTTGAGACTGCTGTCAGATTCGTAGGCCATAATTTTTGTGGGGTTACTAGTTAAGCGTCACCGAAAGAGGTTCTATTCAAATTTCACTTAAAATAATTTCATTGTGAATACAAAGTCAACACTGGAATTTTTAAGTCGTCCTTCCGAATGTGTCGCTACAAGGCTTCGAGCAATCAACGTGCCTGAAGTAAAATTCACGTAACTCGTTGATAACGAATAAATAAAATCTCCCAAGGTGTGACAAAACACAACCTCGCACCATTCCGCCCATGTCTTTGTGCCATTTTGGCGCACGCGAGATTGGACAAGCGAGATTGCATTCGCCAATTTCACACCGTGCTTGATGCCCTTTACCCAATCGCCCGCGCTGGATTATTCCGACTTGATGCGGAAGCCGCCCATCATCTGAGCATGGCAGGTCTCAGAATCGCGGAGAAATCTGGCATACTTGGACTTATTTCGCCATCGCTTGAGTTAGCCAAGCCGTTGGAAGTGATGGGGTTGCAGTTTCCAAATCGGATAGGCCTTGCTGCCGGACTGGACAAGGAGGGCAACACCATTGATGCGCTGGGCAGGCTCGGATTCGGCTGCATCGAGATCGGCACCATCACTCCACGGCCGCAGATCGGAAACCCGAAACCCCGTTGTTTCCGGCTAATCGATCATGAGGCGATTATCAACCGGATGGGATTTAATAACCCGGGCATCGAGTGCGGTGTGGAGAATGTGAAAGCAGCAAAGTCATTTCGCGGCATCGTCGGCTTTAATATTGGGAAAAACAAAGAGACGCCAAATGAAAATGCGGCGGATGATTACCTCGCATGCCTTCGCCAGGCCTTCCCCGTGGCAGATTACATCGCGGTGAATTTATCATCGCCCAACACACCCGGCCTCAGGGATCTGCAAGGGCCGGAAGCGAGTGCAAGGTTGTTGGAAATTTTAAAAAAGGAGCAGCAGAAACTTGCCGGGGAACATGGGAAACAGGTTCCGCTGGTTTTCAAAGTGGCCCCGGATCTTGATGAAGCGCAAATCAGCGATCTCTCACAAGTCTTCCTTGCGGGCGGGCTGGATGGCTTGATCACCACCAATACCACTCTGGATCGCGAACTCGTGGCGGGCCACCCCCGCGCGGGCGAGGCCGGGGGGCTCTCTGGAAAGCCAGTTTTCAAAAAGAGCACAGCCGTCTTGGAGAGCTTCGCCAGCCACCTAGGCGCACGCGTTCCGATCATCGGCGTAGGCGGAATTTCCACACTCGCAGACGCCAAGGAAAAAATCCGTGCTGGTGCATCGCTGGTGCAAATTTATACCTCATTCGTCTATCAAGGACCTCGGCTCGTGCGCGAGCTGGCACAGCGACTATAATGTGTCAGACCTGTTTACCGTCGCAAACCCCGATAAAAATCACCCAATCACCCATGAGTCTCGCCGCCACTGCCCACCGCCTCGAAACTGCCGTCTCATCCGTCATGCGAGGCCAGCCGGATGTGGTGCGGCGGGTGCTGGCCTGCATGATTTCTGGAGGGCACGTTTTACTAGAAGACTTTCCCGGCACTGGAAAGACGACGCTCGCGAAGGCCATTGCCAAGGCAATCGACGGTGCCTTGTTCAAACGGGTGCAATTTACGCCGGATTTACTGCCCTCAGACATCCTTGGAGTTTCCGTGCTGGATCTGCGCACTCAGGAATTCCGCTTTCATCCAGGTCCGGTGTTCACGGATATCTTGCTGGCGGATGAAATCAACCGGGCCTCGCCCAGGACGCAGAGTGCTCTTCTCGAAGCGATGGGCGAGCGCCAAGCGACCATCGAGGGGCAACGCTATGAGCTGGACGGGCTGTTTTTCGTCATCGCCACTCAAAATCCGGTGGAATTCCGCGGCACCTACCCGCTGCCGGAAGCCCAGATGGACCGCTTCGCGATGCAGTGCTCGCTGGGCTATGTGACAGCGGCAGAAGAGGCCGCGATTCTTGCTGACCAGGCCCACGCGCACCCGGTGGATCGCTTGGAGCCGGCGGTGACACGTGCAGACATCGTCGCACTGATGGCGCAGGCGCGGGAAGTCCGCTTTAGCGAAGAATTGCGCCACTACGTGG
>JBGSUW010000052.1:0-21607 GCA_041753275.1 Akkermansiaceae bacterium
TGCTGCCGCTTTGTGATTCGCAGCCTGCTGCGAGATCCGGGCCAGCAGGCTGGCCACGGAAAAGCGGCAGCAGGCTGCCGCAGTCCAAACCAAGTACTCGCCGCCCTCCGCGACTGGCTGCTGCCGCTTTTGGATTCGCAGCCTGCTGCGAGATCCGGGCCAGCAGGCTGGCCACGGAAAAGCGGCAGCAGGCTGCCGCAGTCCAAACCAAGTACTCACCGCCCCATTCCGATCCGTTGCAGTCTGTGTTGAACCCACCGTCTAAAAAAATAGAAGCCATTTCCAAAGTGGCCACCAGAACTCTCACTGTGGCCTTGGCAAAAGCGGACGAAAAGATTGCCTACTGTGTCGGTCCCGGGGAACCGTTGGATGCCGAGCAACGCGTGAATAGCTTTCTCCGCTCAGATGCTCTTCTCGCCGAGCAACATGAGCGGTTTTGGCACATTTTTCCTTCTCAGACCGAATTGGCGGACGGCGTGACGTTGCAAGTGGGCTTTGGCATCTTCGATATCGTCGGTAAAAAATATCAGTTCAGGATCGTCCGGACTGATTGTTCCCGCTTCCGCCATTCGATAGACGAAGTCCATCAAAGGTTGCCAGTAGTCTTTGCCCATCAGGACGATTGGAAACACCTTGAGCTTGCCAGTCTGGATCAAGGTCATTGTCTCAAACATTTCGTCCAAAGTCCCTGCCCCACCGGGCATCACAATGAAAGCGTAGGAGTATTTGACCAATACGACTTTGCGGGTGAAAAAGTATTTCATCGTCACCGAGCTATGGACGTATGGGTTAAGATTTTGCTCAAATGGCAGCTCGATATTGACGCCTAAAGAGCGGCCACCGGCTTCGTAGGCACCTTGGTTTCCCGCCTGCATGATGCCCGGCCCGCCGCCAGTGACGACGGTGAAGCCAAGTTGGGCGCAAGCTTCACCCATTTTCCGCGCTTGTTCGTAGTGATCGGTGCCGGGCAGGGTTCGTGCGGAGCCAAAAATAGTGACACATGGACCAGCGAAGTGGAGGGCTCTGAAGCCACGGAGCAAATCGAGTCCGACGCGGAAAATTGTCATCAAATCCCGGATCCGAGTGCTCGGTCCAGATAGTAATGAGTGATCCGGCGATTCTAATTCAAAAATTTCCTGTTTGCGGATTTCCTCTTCGGTGATGGCAGGATCGCAAATAGGCTCAGGCAGCTTTTCAGAGTTAGATGACATTTTTAAAACATGGCGGACGAGCGGCCTCAATCTTCGATTTTGATGGCGCTTGGGTCCCAGGTAATCTTGGGAAACTCCATATTCAGCTGCTTCAAAGTATCCACCATGATCCGCGCGACGCAGAGGTTCCGATACCATTTCCGATCTGCCGGGACCACATACCAAGGTGCGAGATCGGTGGAGGTTTTTCCAATCACATCTTGGTAGGCAGCCATAAAATCGTCCCAGCGAGCGCGGTCGGCGAGGTCATCCGGGTTGAATTTCCAATGCTTGGCAGGATTGGTCAGGCGGGATTCCAAGCGTTTTTTCTGCTCATCCTTGGAGATGTGCAGGAAGATTTTCACAATCGTAGTCCCCTCCTCTGCCAGCATCCGCTCGAAATCGAGGACATTTTGCTGTCGGCGCTTCCATACTTCCTCAGGAAAGAGCTTCTTCACCCGCACAGCGATGATGTCTTCGTAGTGGCTGCGATTGAAAATCACCATCTGCCCGGTGCTCGGCACCTTCGCGTGTACACGCCAAAGGAAATCGTGCGCCAGCTCTTCTTCCGTGGGTTTCTTGAAGGAACGAACGTGGATGCCCTGCGGATCGATGCGGGAGAAAACATGCTTGATGCAGCCATCTTTACCGCCTGTGTCCATCGCCTGCATCACCACTAGAACGCGATGCTTGTTCTGTGCATACAGCATTTTCTGCAGTTGCTGGAGTTCATCCTGGAGCACGTCGAATTGAGTTTCCGATTCTTCTTTGGAGCCATGATAGAGAGTTCTATCGCTGCTATCGTGAATCCCGAATTCCAATTTGGAACCCTTCTTCACCCGGTACTTTTCCAACGCTCCCATGACTGGCATGTCGAAGTTTATCCCCCTATCTACCGCTAGTGACAAGCGCGGACTCAGAGAAGATGCGGCTTGTCACATTTTGGGAGTTGAAAGATGGCCTCCGTCACGTTGTCTTTGTGCGATGCCGAACCTTGCGACAATTGAAAAACCCTCGAATGCCACGGGAAATCTTTTCACCGCTCTCCATATCGGTGCCAGTTCCGTTTCCATGATGGTGGCCGAGCAGGCGGCGGATGGCACTCTCACTCCTCTCGATTTCCTTGAGCAACCGGCCGCTGTCGCCCGCGATATTTTCCGTGGCGGCAATGTCACTCCAGGGACTACCGAACGCGTCGTCTCCATCATCAAGGGCTATCAGAAATCTCTCTCTGAGCTTGGTCTTGACCCCCATGCGGTGACGCGCGCTGTGGCCACCAATATCCTGAGCGAGGCGGCCAATCATGAGACTGTCATGAATCGGATCCGCATTGCCTGTGGATTAAAAGTCGGCACGATAGACGATGGGGAAATGACGCGGTTGATCTATTTAAAAACCCGCCGCCGCCTGCAGAATCTGCCCGCCATGCGCAAGGATACCACGCTGGTGCTGCATGTGGGACCGGGAAATACCCGCGCCTTGCTGTTTCAAAATGGTCTCATTTCCCGCTACACCAGCTACCGCATGGGCACCCACCGCACCCGCGAGGCGGTGGATGGCTCTCACGCGGAGGGAGCCACCATGCTCCGGGTGATCCGTGAGCATGCGTTTGGGAATCTCGCTCAGATCCGTTTTGATTTCTCTGATGTCGTCATTGATGGCTTGGTCGTCATTGGTTACGAAGTGCAGGCGGTGGCATCCAGTATCACCACCTCCAAGCAGTCGTGCTCGGTTAAAAATTTCCGACAATTCACTGCCGCAGTCGCCACCATCAGTGACGTGGAATTGGTGAAACGTTTCCAACTCGATTACCAAACCGCGGAAGCCCTGCTGCCGGCATTGGAAATCAATCTGGCCATCGCGGAAATCCTCAAATTGAAGGAAATCCACATCCCGAATAGCGAATACGAGCAAGGTCTGCTTCACGATTTATTGGTCTCTCGCGAGATCAGCGGAGCCTTCGCCGAAGAGGTCCTGCGCTCCGCCTCCATCCTTGCAGAGCGCTACCAATCGGACCCCAGCCACGGCGAACACGTCGGGAATCTTTGCCGCCGTTTCTTTGATTCTCTCACGGATCTCCATCAACTCACAGAACACGATGCACTGCTGCTCCAAGTGGCAGCCATCCTGCATGAGGTGGGCACCTATGTCAGCCCACGAGCGCATCACAAGCACTCGGAGTATATCATTCTCAATTCAGAAATCTTTGGTCTAAACCGCCTGGATGTCACCATCGTCGCCCTCGTTGCCCGGTATCATCGCCACTCGGGGCCGCGGCTGGATCATCCTACTTACAGCGCCTTGAGCACGGAAGACCGCATCCGCGTCTCCAAGCTCGCCGCTCTCCTCCGCGTGGCAGATGCCCTTGAGCGCACCCATGCCCAGCGGGTATCTCAAGTTGAGATCCACCGCGATGCGACTAAGCTGCGCATCCGCCTACCCGGACTTGCCGATGCTGCCGTGGAGCGTCTCGCGATGACCTCCAAGGCAGATCTTTTCGAACAAGTCTTCGGCCTTGGCGTCGTCATTGACGAAGAGATGTAGTCCAATTTCTAATTTTCAACTCTCATATCTACCCAATGTCAGTCCCCTATCTGAATCGCGAGCTCTCATGGCTAGAGTTCAATCAACGTGTCCTTAACGAAGCTTTGCGTGAGGATTTACCCTTACTGGAGCGGGTGAAATTTCTAGCAATCACCGCTTCAAATCTAGATGAATTTTTCCAAGTGCGGATCGGCGGACTCATGCTCCTGCGCCGCAGCGGCAGAAAAACCCCGGATGCCTCGGGTCTCACGCCCACTCGGAATCTTGCCGCTCTCCGTCAGCGCATCCTTAAAATGAGTGCGGATCAATATACATTACTCACGCAGTCGCTCGTTCCGGCCTTGGAAAAGGCAGGCATCCGCCCCTTGCAGGCGCACGATCTAACAACAGAGCAATCCGCCCAAGTCTCCGCCACTTTTCAAGATCTCATTTACCCGCTGCTCACTCCGCTGGCCGTGGATACCGATGGCACACCGCCGATGGTCCCAGCGCTCCAAATCATCGTTGCCTGCCGCTTGTCAGATCCAGAAAATCAATCCAGCCGCTACGCCCTCATCCCGATTCCAGAAACACTTGCCCGCCGCGTAAGTGTGACTGCTGAGGAAGGTCAGCACGCCTTCATCCTCACGGAAGACCTCGTCGCACTTCACGCTGGCTTGCTTTTTCCGGGCGAGAAACTTAGCGCCACCACCTCCTTCCGCGTCACCCGTAATGGTGACATTATGGTCCAGGAAGAAGATGCCATCGATCTGGCAGGCGAGATGGAAGACGTCCTCACCGCCCGCCGTTTTGCCGATACCGTGCGTTTGGAAATCCGTTCGGATGCCCCGCGGGATCTCGCTCGCATCATCCAGTTTGTAACCTCCGCCAGCGTGCAGGAAACCTACCGTGTCGATGGCCCGCTCGGACTCGCCTCATTCATGGAGCTCGCATTTCTATCAGGATTCGATCATCTCCGCGATGTCGATTGGCCGGGTCAGACCTCCCCTGCCATCACCCCGGGCGTCTCAATGTTTGAGACTATCGCCTCCAAGGATGTTCTATTATTTCACCCCTATGAATCCTTCGAGCCGGTGCTACGCCTCATCGAGGAAGCGGCGGTAGATCCAGATGTGATCGCGATCAAACAAGTGCTCTACCGCACCGCCAAAAAATCCCGGATCATCGATGCATTGATCAAAGCTGCGGAAAATGGCAAACACGTCACCGCACTCGTCGAGCTCAAGGCCCGTTTTGACGAAGCGCGTAACCTCACCCGTGCCGATGAACTTCAGCGCGCCGGAGCGCAAATCGTCTATGGCGTGAAGGGCCTCAAAACCCATGCGAAAATCTGCCTGATCGTCCGCCGCGAGTCCGGCCACCTCCGCCGCTATGTGCACTTGGGGACTGGAAATTATAACGAAACCACTTCCCGCCTCTATACTGATATTTCCTACCTCACGTGTAAGCCTGTCTATGGAAATGACGCGTCGCTCTTTTTCAACGCTGTCACCGGTCGTTCCAAATTACTGCGATTCCAGCGCCTCATCCCTGCCCCCACCGCGATGAAGCCAGAGCTATTGGAAATGATCACCGAGGAAGCAGAGCGTGCCAAACAAGGACTACCTGCCCGCATCATCGCCAAGGTAAATTCCCTGCAAGATCCGGAAATGATTGCGGCCCTTTATAAAGCCTCGCAAGCCGGAGTAGAGATTCGTCTCAACGTCCGTGGCATCTGCTGCCTCAAGCCCGGCGATCCGAAATATTCAAAAAACATCGAAGTCATCTCCGTGATTGATCGCTACCTTGAGCATGCCCGGCTCTTCTACTTCCACCAAGGCGGCGATGGCGGAGTTTACATCGCCTCGGCGGATTGGATGACGCGTAATTTGGAAAAACGCATCGAGCTGATGATTCCAATTGAGGAGCCTGCACTCAAACGCCGGCTCGTGCGAATTCTGGAAGCCTATTTCCAAGACAACACACAAGCTTCGCGGCTGCTGCCGGATGGCACCTCTCAACGCCTTGTCCGCGCCAAAGGCCAAAAGGCTTTCCGCGTGCAGGATTATTTTTATCAAAACGCGAAAAAAGCAGCCAAAGCCCGCGAGCATGAACGCTCAATGACTTTCGAACCTCACGTGCCGGTGGATTGAGAGTTGATTGTTGAAAGTTGGGACTTATAAATTCTCAGGCAGTCGCCGCACGAGTCGATTATGGAAACTTCCTCGCATACTCCATCACTGCTAGAGCTTAAGTGTAAGAACTGCGGTGCTCAGCTTTCACCAGTGGACTACTCAGCTCAGTTGATGGCAGCGCGTTGTCCGCAATGTCATACTTTGTTTGCCATCGCAGGCATGAATCATCCAAGCCGCGTGATTCCGCGGCCCGAGGTGACGATGCCGAAAAACTTTCAAATCGAGCCAAATATACACTTTCTCAAAATCACACGACGCTGGTTTGGATATCACGCCTATCTGATTCTATTCTTCGCGATTTGTTGGAATTCTTTTGTGATCGTATGGCAGACCATTGCGATCAGCAGTGGCCAGTGGAGCATGTCCCTATTCGGCATGCTGCACACGGGAGTAGGACTCTTTCTCATCTACTTCGTCGTCGCACTCTTTATCAATTCCACTGTCTTCAAAACCAGCCAACACGAAATTGTGGTAAAGTCCGGGCCACTGCCATGGAAGGGAAATCTCACAATTCCCTCGGGGGAAATTGTGCAGCTCTACTGCGTGGAAAAGATTTCCCATCGCAAGAATAGCTCTTCCGCTCATTACCGGGTGGAAGCCGTGTTGCAGGGAAATAGCCGTAAAACCATCGTCTCAGGCCTGACGGATGCGGACCAAGCGCTTTTCATCGAACAGCAAATTGAAAAATATCTTAATCTAACAGACGTCCCTGTAGTCGGAGAACATGGGCGTTAAAATGAACAAGTTGCTCTCGGAGCGTAAACTCCTGCTTTTGCTCGCAGCTGTCCAATTCACTCAGATCATGGATTTCATGATCATGATGCCATTAGGGCCACAGCTCATGCGGGAGTTGGCAATTTCCCCACAACAGTTTGGCAGCTTGATCTCATCCTTCGCCATCACCGCTGGAGTGGTCGGTTTGGCGGCGGCACCGTTTATCGATCGTTTTGATCGCCGGCAGTTGCTGCTGATCGTCTATGCGGGATTCACGCTGGGCACGCTCGCTTGTGGCCTTTCCAATTCACGGGAAACGCTACTCATTTCCCGTGCCATCTGCGGTGCCTTCGGTGGCATCGGTGGGGCGACGATTATGGCAATCGTGGCTGATGTGGTGCCGCCCGAGCGCCGCGCACGCGGTATGGGCTTCATCATGACGGCATTTTCAGTGGCCGCCGCACTGGGTGTGCCATTCGGCCTCAAGCTTGCGCAATGGTGGCGGTGGGAAGCTCCCTTCCTCGCCGTAGCCGGAATCTCTGCTGTGGTATGGGTGGCACTTTATCGAATTTTACCATCGGTGAACGGCCATCTCGCGGATGGGAAAGTGCAGTCAGCGCGTGATTTTCTAGTTCTGCTACGGGATGCCAACGCCTGGCGCGGCCTCATGCTGATGATGGCCGTGGTGTTCGGCCATTTCACCATTATTCCATTCCTCTCGCCCTTCCTCGTAGGAAATGTGGGCATGGAAGAGGCGGACCTTTTCCACGTCTATATGGTGGGCGGCTTCGTCACCGTCTTCAGTGGGCCATTGATCGGACGGCTTGCGGATCGTTATGGAAAATTCTGCATCTATGCCATTTTAGTCTTTGGCGCGTGCATTGTCATCCGCGTGCTTACCACTTCAGAAGTGCGGCCTGAGTGGCAAGTTTTAGTGATCGCGGGCTTCTTCTTCATGCTCGCCGGTGGCCGCTTCATTCCTAGCCAAGCGACCATTTCAATGGCCGTCGCGCCTGCTAGACGCGGAGCTTACATGAGCTTGGTCGCCTGCTCACGCGATCTTGCCTCAGGCATCACCACCAGCATCGGTGGCATGACTGTGTTAGAAGGCGCTAATGGCAAGTTGATAAACTATGATAAACTCGGGCTACTGGCAATCACGGTGAGTTTGGTGAGTCTGTGGCTTTTCAAACAAGTGAAGACGGCAGAAGAACGATAACAGCGGAGATAAATCTTATATTACTGATTTGCCTTATCAAACGCCGCATCGAAGACGATGTTGCTCGATGGAAAATCCACGCTGCGCACGAATGCAGCTGCTTCTTCACCACCATGGACGCGGTCCATTCGGATATCTTCCCACTCCACAGATAGCGGGCCTTTATACCCCACGTCATTCAGAGCGACGATGATATCCTCAAACTCAATATCACCATGACCCAACGAGCGAAAATCCCAGAAGCGGCGCGCATCGCCAAAATCCGTGTGACCACCAAAAACGCCGACACTGCCGTCCCCGTGATTCCACCACACATCTTTCATGTGAACGTGGTAAATTCGAGTCCCGAGATCGCGGATAAATTTCACATAATCGACGCCTTGGTAACCTAAGTGTGAAGGATCATAGTTAAATCCAAATCGCTTATGGTTCCCCACCGCCTCAAGAGCACGTTGGGCAGACGCGATATCAAATGCAATTTCGGTAGGATGCACTTCGAGCGCAAAATTCACATCCACTTTATCATACGCATCAAGAATCGGCAGCCAACGCTTCGCGAAATCTTTGAAACCTTTTTCATAGTAAGCCTGTGAAGTTGGCGGGAATGCATAGATCGAGTGCCAGATCGATGAGCCGGTAAAACCATTCACTACTGCAGGAAAATCATCCTGACCATCACGGCCGGGTTTGGCATTGAAAAACGCCCGGGCAGCCTTGCCAGTGGTGATCATTTTCTTCGCTGCACGCTTGCGCACTCCTTCAGGATCGCCATCGCCCCAGACATCCGGCGCGAGAATTGCTTTGTGCCGCTCATCGATTAGATCGCAAACAGCCTGGCCCACAAGGTGATTTGAAATGGCGAAACAAGTCAGCCCGTGATCTGCCAATAATTCCCACTTTTCCTTCACGTAGGACTTGCTCGATACTGCGGCATCCACATCGAAGTGATCGCCCCAACATGCGAGTTCCAGCCCATCATAGCCCATTTCAAAGGCAAGAGGAGCGAGTTTTTCAAGCGGCAGATCGGCCCATTGGCCGGTAAAGAGTGTGACAGGGCGTGACATTGGTGATGAGGTGATTGAGTTCCTCAAATACAAAACCGCCTATGGCACGAAGTCAAAACGAAGTTTTGCCTAAACTCTGCACCAATGAAGTTGCCAAGTTCACCACGGCACTTTGTTGGAATTCATCGAGCAAATTCCCATCATCTGCGAATGCCTCATGGGCTTTTGCAATCGTCAGTTGGTCCACCAGCACGCTGATGCCGATATTCTCCAAAAACGGGCGTAATTGCGTAAGGCTCCGAGCCCCTCCATATCCACCAGGCGATGCGGCCATGATCGCTGCGGTTTTCCCTCTCAATGCCGCAAGCGGTGCTTCATCGGGGGCCGTCGCACGAGAAACCCAATCGATCGCGTTTTTTAAAGCAGCGGTGATTGTGCTGTTATATTCTGGGGATGCGATCATCAGCCCGTTGTGCTCGGAAAATAGCTTTTTCAATTGCACCGCCGCTTCCGGCATTCCCTCAGCGGCTTCCAGATCTTCATCAAAGATTGGCATGCGGTAATCTCGCAGTGAAATCAAGGTAACATCGGCACCCGCATCCTCGGCGGCCTTTGCAGCGATACTTACTAATTTTTGATTAAATGAACCAGAGCGAAGACTACCGCTAAATGCTAGAATGCGTGGAGCTATCATGATGTTATATTATATCTGAAAGTCAGGAGTGCCGGAATCCAAGTGCAGTCCGCATTCGTATTTCTCGCCATTGAAGCGTGAAGAATCGGCATCGTCCGCAGTGGCGGGGCGGGTGCTATGCCAATCACCCATGGTGAGGTAACCTTGTGAGGCTAGCGGATGGTGAGGAATGTTATTTTGGTGGAAATAAAGGTCCACTTGGGCGTCGGCCCAATCAAGAATCGGGTAGGCTTTTACCGTTTTCTTCTGTTGCTCGACGAAGGGGCGATCTTCACGAGTCTTCGATTGGGAACGCCGCAAGCCGCTGAGCCAGACATCGGCGCCGATTTCGTTCAGAGCACGATTCATCGGCTCGATTTTTGTGAGAAGGCCGTAGCGATCAGCACCTTCTTTGCCGTCTTCCCAGAGATTCCCCCATAGTGCCTGGATGCGGGCAGCGGAAATGGTCGGTTGATAGATGCGGAGGTCTAAATCGAATTTCGAACTGAGTTCTTCCGCGTATTGATAGGTTTCTGGAAACAAGAATCCCGTATCAATGAAGACGATCGGAATCTTCGGCGCGTGCTCATGGATGAGATGGAGCATCACCCCTGCTTGCAGGCCGAAGCTGGTAGTGGCGACGAGGCGCTTGCCAAGCTGGGAGTAGAGCTGACGAATCCGTTCGCCCGCCCGCAAATCTGTGAGCGAGTCAGACAGTGCCGCTGCGTCGAGGGGCCCCGCCGTGGAAGCGGAGTTAGGTGATTTTAGTGCTACCATGGAAGTTATTATTCTATCAACTCGCCGCCAAGGCTTCCGGCTTGATGTTCTGATGGAAGTCTGGGCCTTGGATGGTGGCGTTCACATAATTGGCGCGGATACAGAAATCTCCAAAACGTTCGCCCTCGAGCCGCTCTTTTGCATAGTGTGTGATGATCGGAGCCAGCAATCCCTTTATATCCTCTGCTGCCACGCTTTCGCGGTAGAGCTTGGACAAGCGCTGGCCGGCAAAGCCACCGCCGAGATAGACATTGTAGCGACCTGGAGCGCGGCCTACGAAGCCGATCTCGGAGATGAAAGGACGAGCACAACCATTCGGGCAACCCGTCATCCGGATGGTGATGGCATCATGGCGCAGACCATTTTCTTCGATGGATTCTTCGAGATTCGTGAGTAGATCCGGGAGATACCTTTCAGCTTCTGCGAGTGAAAGGCCGCAAGTGGGCAGCGCCACACAAGCCATCGAATTGAGCCGCAGGGCGCTTTTCAAGTGGCTGTTCTTAATCCCGTATTCCTCTAACAAGCGCTCGATCTCAGGTCGTTTTTCTGCGGTGATATTGGCGATGATCAGATTCTGATTCGCGGTCAGGCGGAAGTCCCCATCATGAATCTTTGCAATCTCACGCAGTCCGGTGCGCATCGGATACGTAGGCGTATCCAAGACTCGGCCGCCGGCGATGTAGAGAGTGAGATGGAAATTGCCATTTTGGTCTTCTACCCAGCCATAGCGATCGCCGTTATCTTCAAATTTAAACTCACGCACGGGGCCGAGTTCATAACCGAGATATTCATTAATTTTCGCAAGGATCCAAGCAGGCCCGTAATCATCAACGGTGTATTTAAAACGGGAGTGCTTACGATCATGACGATCACCGAAATCACGCTGCACCAGCACGACTTTCTCAGCGACATCCACAACCTGCTCGGGTGTGCAAAAACCAATCACATCCGCGATGCGGGGATAAGTGGCGTCATTTCCATGGGTCGATCCCATACCGCCGCCAACAGCGACATTATAGCCAACGAGAATTCCGTTTTCTACGATGGCGATGAAAGAAAGGCAGTTCGCATAGATATCGACGTCGTTTGAAGGGGGAACGGCGATCGTGATTTTAAACTTCCTTGGGAGATAAGTTTTACCATAGATCGGCTCGACGACTTCTTCGCTGGACTCGATTTTCTCACCATCCAGCCAGATCTCATGGTAAGCGCGCGTCTGCGGTGTGAGATGAGTGGAAATCTCTTGCGCTGTCTTGAGCGCCTGGGCGTGGATGTGGGAGAGATTGGGATTGGGATTGCACATCACATTGCGATTCACATCACCGCAAGCGGCGATGGTATCCATGGCGGCCTGATTGATCTCTGCGATGGTGCGCTTGAGATTTGTTTTGATGATGCCGTGAAATTGGAAGGCTTGCCGAGTGGTGAGCTTGATGGTGCCGTTGGCAAACTGAGTGGCGAGCCGATCTGTCTCCAACCATTGTTGCGAGGTAGCCACTCCGCCGGGAACACGGATGCGGATCATGAATGAGTAGGCTTTTTCCAAGCGATGTTTGCGGCGGTTAGCACGTAAATCGCGATCGTCCTGTTGGTAGGTTCCGTGAAATTTGAGGAGCTGTTGATCGTCCTCCGTCATGGAGCCGGTCGATAGATCGGCGAGGCCTTCGGTGATGGTGCCACGCAGGTAATTACTGCGGGTCTTAATGCCTTCGTTTACGGCAAGTTTTTTCTCAGACATGGGAATGAAGAGTTAGAGGTAAAAGGTTTAGTAAACGTCGCGCTGGTAGCGTTTGGATTTCTTGAGTGCCTCGACGTAGGCCTCGGCGGCTTCGCGGGAAATGGCAGCTTGGTTTTCAATGATGGAGATCAACGCTTCGTTCACATCGTGGGCCATCCGGTTGGCATCGCCACAGACGTAGAAGTGTGCACCTTGCTCGAGCCATTCGTAGAGTTCTTGTGCTTGGGCCAGCATCCGATCCTGAACGTAGATTTTCTCGGGTTGATCACGGGAGAAGGCGACATCAAGGCGGGAGAGCGTGCCATTTTTAAGATGTTCCTGCCATTCGAGTTGGTAGAGGAAATCGTAGGTATAATGTTGATCGCCGAAGAATAACCAGTTCTTACCTTGGCTACCAAGTGCGGCGCGGTGCTCGATGAAGGCGCGGAACGGGGCCACTCCAGTCCCCGGGCCGACCATGATGATTGAGGTAGAGCCATCGGCAGGGAGTCTGAAATTTTTGTTAGGCTGGACGAAGACGGGGACTTGGTCACCGGATTTCACCAAATCCGCGAGATAGGTGGAGCAGACACCTTTGCGTGAGCGCCCATGGGTCTGGTAGCGGACCGCAGCGACGGTGAGGTGAACCTCGTCGGGATGCGCAAGTGGGCTGGAGGCGATGGAATACAGACGTGGTGGCAATTTTCTGAAAATCCCGCCCAGCGCTGCGGCCGAGAGCCCGTTTGGCGCAAAGTCTGTAATCGCATCGACGATTTCGCGGCCGTTATTGTAATCCTTGAGGCGCTCTTTGGCATCGTCTCCGAGTAGTTCACGAAGAGTGGCGGAATTCGCGGCCTCGGCGAGTTTGGTCAGCACGGCGCGTGAAAGTGCGGTGATGTCGAAGTCTTCACGCAGGGCATCCGCAAGTAGCTTGGGGCCTACGTTTTTCACTTCGATTTCTTCGGTGCCATGAAGTTTAGCGGCATGAAGCACGGACTTGATGGTGTCCGGCGAATTGACCGGCAAGACCGCGAGCGCATCCCCAGGCTCATAGTGTAACCCTGACGAAGCGAGTGAAAGTTCGAGGTGAAGCGTCTCTTTGGCAGAGCCCTCACCGTTGAGGATCAGCGTGTCCAAGGCCTCGCTCGGGAAGGGATTCTTCTTACCATAAGCCGTGCTGGCGATGGCTGGAGCGACGTAGGACGCAGCCTCTACCGGGGCTGCGGCGGCGGGGGCCAAAGCGCTGAGACTGCCTGTGAGCCAAGAGACATAGCCCTCCTCGTAGTCGATATCGCAATCTTGGCGGGCAAGAACGCGCTGGGCACCAAGAGCTTCGAGGTGAGCATCGATGTCTTTACCGGTTTGGCAAAATTTCTCGTAGGAGGTATCTCCGAGGGCACAAACCGAGTAGCGCGTGCCCTTGAGAGCAGTTTGTGAGGTGATGAATTCTTTGAAAAAGCTGGTCGCCGTCTCAGGCGGTTCGCCATCGCCCCAAGTGGAGACGATCACGAGGAGATTTGAAATTTTGGCAAGATCTGCGGGGGAAATGTCCGCCATGTTTTTCATGATGGCTTGGAATCCGCGTTTTTTCGCCTCTTTTACTGCCCGATCTGCTAAGGATTCGGAATTCCCGGACTCAGTCCCGTAGAGAACGGTGAGCTTACTCGCGGAGGCGGGCTGTGCCACAACTGCTGCTGGCAAGGGGCCTGCTGCGAGGAAGCCACTAAGCCATCCACGCTGGACAGGAGTGAGGCCGACGAGGAGCGAATCCAGCGTCCGGCGCTGGTCAATTGTGAATGGTGCGTGCTCTGGAAGCATAATCCTTAGTGAACTACCTTGTTTTGTGAGGTTTCGCCGAAAAAGTGCATCCTACCCCCCTGCCACGCAACCTTTTTTTGCTTAATTTGAGGGAAATTTCACCTGCGTGATGGAGTTTTAAGCTTCCAGAATGGCTATCTCGTCATCCGGTTCTGTCGAGAAATGATGAGCGTGGAGGCGATCAAACAGAACCCGATGATCAGAAAAAGAATGCCTCCGTTAAATTTCCGGGTATCCACTTCATCTTTTCTCTCGGTGTATTCCTTGTCGATTTTGGCGACTTTTGAGTCGAAAAACGGTAATGGCTTCTTCAATGCGTGGAACACATTGCGGCGCTCCTCATTGCGGTAGTCGTTGCGGAAAATTTCGGCTTCACGCACTAGCAGATCGATCCGCTCATTGACGAAATATTCCGAGGCCGGCCGTGCTTTGATTCCCTCTTCAGGCCAAATTTTAATGGTTTCCACCTCAATCCTAGTCCCGGAAAAAGAAATTTGCCGAATTCTCGAAATAATGGCCGCCGCCTGATCCTTGTCGGTGGCCCCGGCTGCTAATAAGCGGCGTAGCCCTTCCTTGATCAGGTCGAAGCGCTCGGCTTTGGCAGGATTTCCCAAATTACTGGAGTCCCGCATCCGATCAATTTTTTCCTGAAACCTGATTCGCTCAATTTCAAAAGGATTGCGAGTGGCCTGCGCCACTACCATGGCTTCGTATGCATAGCGCAAAGGCATGATCACGGATGGCGCTGGAGTTCCGCCCTTTTCGCGGATTTTTTCAGCTTTGCTAAAAAGCCCGCGATTCATTTCCCGATACGGCACCAATGCTCCTGCAAGCAGCATTTGCGGCACAAGCAGAAGCGGCACGGCGGTCAATGCGGCACGCTCGGATTTTACCACCGAGGAAATGACGAGAGCCATCGCCGTTCCCGTCCACGCGGTGAGCGTCATCCAGAACCATAGATAGGGCAACATCCCTTCGATTTCTAGAAAATGATTCCCCACAATCAGATAGATCAAACATTGCGCAGCGGCGACGAGCGCCAGTGCGACAAATTTTGCAAGCACGTAGGAGCCGGCACCCGGTTGGCAATTTCGCTCACGCCGGAGAATGGGCCGATCCCGCAAAACTTCGGTAGCCGAGTTTGTGAGGCCGAGAAACATCGCCACCGTTGCGCTCAGAAACAAGTAGGCAGGAATGTGTAAGGCTGTCGCAAACTGATAAGAGCCCGTGGGAGACGAGCGCAACGTGATCGCTACGAGGGCGGCCAGCAAGGGAGCCTCGAGGCAAGTGCTGTAAATCGTCCCGCGATTCCGCACCTTTGAAAGCAAGGAGCGTAGAAAATGCGTGGCAAACACCGCGAGCACCGCGCGAATCCTACGGGCTGGCTTGGGCGGCACCGGCGAGCGATCCCCTTCCCGCACATCTCCCAGCTGCGATGGCGGCCCCCCACCTAGCTGCAACGAGTGCATCAGATCCACGCTCTCAAAGCGCTCTTGCCAGAATGATGGCGGAAATCGCCGTGCCGCGCCGGTGTTCGACCCTCCACCGATGGCACTCAGCGGAGTTTCCAACACATCAAATACAAAATCCGCACCCAGCGGCGCCTTTGCCGTCACCGATGGATGGGAAATTGAAAGCTCCTCACAAGCATCCCGGAAATAGCCCACCATCGCCGCTGGCGTTCCAAAATAGGCGAGCCGACCACCACTATCCAATAGCAATACTTTATCAAACAGCCTCAAAACCGGCGAACCCGGACGATGTAATGAAGCAATCACGATTTTCTCCCGCGCCAGCGATCGCAACGTTTCCGCCACATGCTCGGAATCTTTGGAAGAAAGCCCGGAAATAGGCTCATCAAATAGGAAAACTTCCGCCGGACTCCCAAGATCCACCCCCAGATTCAAGCGGCTGCGCTCACCTCCCGAGATTGTTTTTTCCCCAGCAGCCCCCACTCTCCGCCGCGCAATGGTTTGCAGCCCCAGCTCCGCCAACATGCTATCCACCCGCCGCTCATGCTCGGCAGGCGCAAGCGCCGGACGCCGGATCGTCACCGCATGGCGCAAATGCTCGCGCACCGTGAGCTGAGGATTGAGCGCCTCCTCCTGGGGCATCCGGGCGATGAAGGGCACCAGTTGCTCGCGTTTTTCATAAAGAGACACGCCATTAAGCTTCACCTTGCCACGTGAGGGCTCTCGCTGGCCTGATAAAACGGCGAGCAAGGTGCTTTTCCCACTGCCACTCGGACCGATGATGCAAAGCATTTCCCCACGCCTCACCTCGAAGTTGATATTATCAAGCGCCCGCGATTCCCGCCCGAAGTCGTGAATTAAATCCTCCACCCTCAAGGTCTCGATCAAGGTGCGTTCTTCATCCAGAAATCCCTCGCTGAAGCGGCAGCGCACCGCCTGGCTTCCCGAGAGCCTGATTAGCGAGCCATCACGCAAGGTCGCCGTATTTTTCACAGGCACACCGTCCACCAGGATTGTCCCTTGGCTTTCTCTGACTTCCAGTTTCCCTTCCGCATGTTGAGCATCGAAGCGGATGAATAAAACTGTCTTGGGCGAAAGCTTCGGACCTAACAATAAATCTCCCGCCGTGAGTGCGGAAGCATCATTGGAAACCAGATATTCCTGCCGGTCTCCCGCCAGCCGGAACCGTCTGGCCTTCTGCGTGGCCTTGCGCCGCAGATCGTTGATGGAAAGGCTGAATCCGGAAGCATCGCCCAGCCGCTCATGATTCCGGCACGTCACAACATCGCCTTTTTTCAAAGGCCCACGGCTACCCGCATGCAACGTCGTGTCTTGCAGCGCCTCCACCTCCGCATTCAGCCCGAAGCGCACTTTCAAGGCACTTTGCCGGCCACGCATCCTCTCGGCAGTCAGACCCGCGTCACCTGTTTCCAAATAAAGCGTCGGCGCATTTCCCGTGCGCTTCACATCCAGAAAAAACATTAAATCCTCGTAACTCAGAGTCCACCCCGGCACCACCAATGGCTGCCGCTCCCGCATCCGTAGGAAAGATCCGGTTTCTAATGAGCGACCACGGATCCACAACGGCGAGACCCCGGTATTTCTCAATAAAATCAAATCTCCCGCCCGATACACCCGGAATTCCTGACCAGTCGCCGCCGGCGGTAGTATCACATCCACCTCCGTCCTTCCGAAAATCAAGCGCTCAAATGGCAGTTCTTCAGAAGGAATCTCACCCGCATCCCCCCGCATTTCCCGTAAAATCGAGACTCCATATTCCGGCTTCCCCAGCCGCCGCATGAAAATTTCAAAACTCGTCCTGTTCCGCTCCGAGCGCCCCGCCGCATCCACCAACGTGAAAAGCTGCAGCCCGAGCGCGAGTTTCCCGCCATCGTCGAAGCTATCTTTGAGCTCCATCGCCAGCCCCTGCAATGGCCGCGGGCTTTTCACCGCCCTCTGCAAGCGGCGCCCCAACCAGCCATGGTCCACCTCAGGAAATGCACTCCGCAGCATATCCAAAATCAAATCCGCCTCTAAAGTGCTAAGCTCATCGTCCAAAGTCGCGAACGCTGCAAACGCATCCACCAGCACCCCCACCTGCGCATCCGTTCCCGGCCGCAACGCTCTGATCCTCCCCACCCCCGGTATCCCTTGCAGCCAGCTAAGAATTTTCAATCTCCGCAAGAGTGAGAGTGACGAATCTTTTCGAGGCAAAGGTGGTTCCACGCCCGCTTTCTTGGCAGACCTTACGCCTACCCGCAAGACCTGTGCAAAAAAGGGGTTTGCTTTTCATGCCGATGAGGTATCCTCGCTCACTCCCGAAGCGCACGTTCCCACACACGAATGCCGCTTTAGGACCTCTACACGCCCACCATGTCAGACTCACCGAACTCAACGCCTCCCTCCAATAACGCGAATCGCCCTCCTGGCGAGACCGGCGGTTTTAATTGGAAATTACTCATTTTGCTCAGCGTGGCGATGGTCTTCCTGGCCTTCGCTTTCATGGGAAATGATGCCAATAAAGCGGCAAAAAGTCTCCAATATCCACAATTCCGCCAAGCTTGGGAACAAGGCCGCGTCATTTTGAATAATCCGGAGCAGCCGCTTAAAGTTGTCACTTCAGATACCGCCTACGATGCCACCATCAGCGGTTGGGTTTCCCCGCCACTTCTTCTGCCAAAGGATCCTCAGAAAGAAATTTCGGACTTCCGCGTCCCGGTGAATCTTGCATTCCAATCCAGCAAAATCACCGAAATTCTTGGCAATGACATTAGCATCCAGCCCAGCACCACTGTCGCTGAGACGCCATCTGATGGCGAAGTCCAAGTTCTTTCCCTCGCACAACTCTCTAAAGCCCAAGCGCTAGGTGAAATTAACCCGAAGGACATCGTCAATCCGCTACGAATTCTCACCAACCCCGGCTCGAATGAAGCCGTCATCGTCGGCCGCCGCGAGGTGATCACCAACATGGAGACCCCCAAGGACGCTGAAGGCAAGCCTCTCGAGGCCAAGCCTTTCACAGTGACTGTCTCCATCCCGATCCTTGGCGATGATTTGAAAGAACTGCTCACCACCAACGCAGGCTACGATCGCACCACGGATTATCTCAAAAGCATCCTCTTCACATTCCTACCGTTCCTCCTCATCATCGGGATTCTGTTCTTCCTCTTCCGCCAGCAGATGAAATCCGCAGGCCGCGGTGCAATGTCATTTGGCAAAAGCAAAGCCCGCCTGCTCACCATGGATCGTAACAAAGTCACCTTCAAAGACGTGGCCGGCATCCAGGAAGCCAAAGAAGAGCTCTACGAAATCGTCGATTTCCTCCGCGATCCACGGAAATTTCAAAAACTCGGCGGCTCCATCCCCAAAGGCGTGCTCATGGTCGGCTCACCCGGCACCGGTAAAACTCTCCTCGCCCGCGCCATCGCCGGTGAGGCCGATGTCCCATTCTTCTCCATCTCCGGCTCGGACTTCGTCGAAATGTTCGTCGGTGTAGGCGCTTCTCGCGTCCGGGATATGTTTGAACAAGGCCGCAAACACGCACCCTGCCTCATTTTCATCGACGAAATTGATGCCGTAGGACGCCACCGCGGCCATGGCATGGGCGGCGGCCACGACGAGCGCGAGCAGACGCTCAACCAACTCCTCGTCGAGATGGACGGCTTCGATACCCAAGAAGGGGTCATCATCATCGCCGCCACGAACCGTCCGGACGTGCTCGATCCTGCACTCCTCCGCCCCGGTCGTTTCGACCGCCAAGTCACCATTTCTCTTCCAGATGTCAATGGCCGCGAGGAAATCCTCCGCGTCCACGTCAAGAAAATCAAACTCGCCGCCGGTGTCGATCTCTCAAAAATCGCCAAAGGCACCCCCGGATTTTCCGGAGCCGAGCTTGCCAACCTGATCAACGAGGCCGCCCTTCTCGCCGCCCGCATGGGTCTCTCAGCCGTGACGCTCAACGAGATGGAAGAGGCCCGCGATAAAGTCCGCTGGGGTCGCGAGCGCCGCAGCCTCGCCATGTCCGACAAAGAAAAAGTCGGCACCGCATGGCACGAAGCAGGCCATGCTTACCTGAATATGGTCCTCCCGGATACCAGCCCGCTTCACAAAGTCACCATCATTCCCCGTGGCCCCTATCTAGGTGCCACCATGTATCTCCCAGATGGCGATAAATACTCCACCCAGAAAAAGGAAGCTCTCGCCAACCTCATCGTCACCATGGGCGGCCGCATCGCCGAGTCTTTCCACAGCGACGATGTTTCAAACGGAGCCTCGGGAGATATCCGCCAAGCCACTGCCCTTGCCCGCCACATGGTCTGCGAATGGGGCATGAGTGATAAACTCGGCATGGTCGAATACGGCGAGGGCGATGGCCCCGTCTTCCTCGGTCGTGGCGATATGGGTGGCCGCCGCACTAATTACAGCGAAAGCACCGCCAAGATCATCGATGAGGAAATCAAACACCTCATTGACAACGCTTTCAACATCGCCACCGAGGTTCTCACTGCGGGTCGTGACAAGGTCGAACTCATCGCCAAGGCCCTGCTCGAATTCGAAACCCTCGATGCCAGCCACCTTCGCGACATCATCGACCACGGCGATATGAAGAATCCACCTACCGCGCCCAAACCACCACCAGTGCCGGACGAATTTAACAAAAAGCCCGCGCCCAAAAGCACCAGCGAAGGCCGCACCGATGACGACGGCCCCATCCCCGGTGCCATTGGAGCCCCGGCATAAAAATGTAACCAGACCCAAGTTAGCCAATGCCCGCAAACGTCGCAAGTAGCGATGAATGCGGGCATTCTTGTGTTTACCATCTTGCAATTTCACGCCCAAAAGCTTCTCTTTTAGGCCATGCACGATCTCCACATCCACCTTGGCGGCGCAGTCCCCTCCTCCGTCCTTTGGGAGATCCTCTGTGACAACGGCTTACGCACCGAATATGTCGATTTCACCAGTTTCCACGAATCCCTCACCGCCCGCCCGCATGAGGTAAAGTCGCTCGATGATTTCCTAGGCCGCTACTTCCAGGTCACCGAGGAAATCCAATCCTCCCCCTCCGCCGCCAGCGTTTCCGCCTATCAAGTCGTAGCCAAGGCCTACCGCCGCGCCCAAGTGAATGCTGTGGAACTCCGCTTCAATCCGCAGAAACGCATGCGACACGGCCTCCACACCATGGACGCCATCATCCTCGCCGTCATGCAAGGACTTGAGCGGGCCACCCTCCATTACGGCGTGGCCACCGGCATCATTCTCTCGCTCGGCCGTGATCTCTCACTGGAATCAAACTGGCAAATCATCGAAGCCGCCATTAAATGGCGCAGCCGTGGCTCCCTCAACGGCGCCAATGGCGTCGTCGGCATCGATATGGCCGGCCCGGAATCGCGTTCGCTGGAACTCAGCCGACCTTGGATGAGTGAGGTTGCCGCCATGATGGAAAAGGCCCGCCAAGCCGGGCTAAAAATCACCTACCACGTCGGCGAAAGTGAAGGCACCGGCCCCGCAGGCATGCTCAGTGTCATTGAGGCCATTTGTCCTGACCGCATCGGCCACGGCATTGAGCTGCGCCACGCCAGCGGCAAAACCAAGTCCTCCTTGCTCGCCCTATTGAAGGAAAATGAAATTTGCCTCGAACTCTGCCCCACCGTGAATCTCGTCACCCGCGTGGTCCCGGATTACGCCTGCATCGCCCACTTCGTCCGCCATCTTGCAGAAAATCAAATCCCATACTGCATCAACACGGATAACCCCTACCTCATCCACACCAACCTCAAGCGCGAACATGAGATCATCGGAGATGAGCTAGCAGAAGATTCCCCCACACTCCTAAAACTCGGCCAGGACTACGCCATCAAGCATCAATTCCTCAGCCGTTGACTCCCCCCGGGAACGCCGAGCCCCAGCTCGGCGCGAAGCAGGCAAAAATTCACCTTTCACCCATCGCCATCTAAAACAAAAATCCCGAAGCATTTAAGCTTCGGGAGTTCTTATTCCATACAAAAAGTGCTCGAAAGAGGACTCGAACCTCCACAGGTTTCCCTACTAGATCCTTAGTCTAGCGCGTCTACCAATTCCGCCATCCGAGCATCCGGTTGGGTGGGCGCACTTGGTATGATCCGCCCCGGGATTTGGCAAGAAAATCTTTAAAATAATTTCCACCGCGCATTGCGCCAAGTAGAATGACACCGGGAAGAGGATGAGAAATCGGCTTTAGTCGGTCGTTGCGCCAGAAAGAATGACACCCAGATGCAAACATTATCTGGGATCATGAGTCATACGAGCAAAGAAGAGTATCTGGAGAG
>JBGSUW010000053.1:0-3259 GCA_041753275.1 Akkermansiaceae bacterium
CCAATTAGGTTTCCCGAAAATTTCATTTTTCCCCAATCCCGCCTTTTCGCTGCTTTTCTAATTTTTTACAGCGCCACCCCTTGGCAAACTTTAGAAAAGGTGAGTCGCAAGGCTTCCTTCCCGGAGATCTAATTCGCATCACACACCGGCAAAACATTGCATCATCGCTTAACAAGTCACAATCCCTCGGCCAGTTCTTCCAACGGATAACTCCAAATTTCGCTCAATGTCGGGTGATACCAGTGGACTTTTAGGAGCGCTGCCGGTGTCGCTCCAAGCGTGATGGCCACCGCCATTGCATGGATGAGTTCCCCCGCGTCCTTGCCCACACATTCCGCGCCGATCACTCGGCCAGTTGCACGGTCCGCCCAGGCTTTGACATACCCGTAGCGCGCCTCCATGAGAATGGACTTCCCGTGATCGTCGAAGGGGTAATCTGCGGTGACCACGTCGATCCCGCGTTCTGCCGCCTCCTCCAAGGAAATCCCAGCGGAAGCCACCTGGGGATCGGTGAAAACGACGGCAGTCTTCAAAGCATAGTCCACTGGATCAGGTGTCTGCCCCGCAGCATGTCCCGCCGCCACTTCGCCTTGCATGATTGCCAAGTGGACGATTTCAAATGGCCCGGCCACGTCGCCCGCTGCGTAGATTTTTGGATTCGCCGTGCGTTGCATTGCATCCACTTCAATGTGTCCGGATTTTTTAGTCGCCACACCCGCCTTGTCTAGGCCTAGCCTTTGCGAGTTTGGTTTGCGGCCCATCGCGTTGAAAAGATGCTTCCCGCGCACTTCTCGTGACTCACTTCCCTCTGAAAATTTCACCACGTAGTCTTCTCCATCTTTTGCAATTGATTTGAGGTTCGTCTCGGTCCGCAAGTCGATCCCCTCATCCCGGAAGGCCTTCATCACGACTTCTGCGGCATCGGCAGAACATTCTTTTAGAATTCGTGCACTGCGTTGAATCTGGGTGACCTGAGTTCCGATTCGATTGAGAAATTGCGCTAGTTCACAAGCGACAATGCCGCCGCCCAGCACAATCACGGACTCCGGTAGAAAATCCAAATCCAGCACATCGTCACTATCCCAATGCAGAGTTTCCGCCAGCCCCGGAACATCCGGTGTATTTACGATAGATCCCGTAGCGATCATGAAATAGTCAGCGGATATTTCCTCACCGCTGCTTGCCAGCGCCACCGTATTCTCGTCCACGAAAGCCGCTCTATCGCGGATCAACGTAAATCGCTCCGCCTCGAGCTGCTCCCGGCGGTAGGAAGCGAAGTCTTCGATTGTTGCCAGTTTCCGCTGATGCAGTAATTTCATGTCCACAGCAGCTTCGGGAATATTGAGTCCGAATTTTTTTCCTTCCTTTGCGAGATGAAGAACTTCCGCAGAATAGATCAATGTTTTGGACGGCATGCAGCCGCGTAAGATACAAAGCCCGCCAAGCTCATCCGCGTCCTCGATGATGGCCACGTTGTCGAAGTTTGCTCGCGCCGTCCGCGCCGCAGCATAGCCAGCGCTTCCACCACCAATTACTATGAAGTCAAAATGTCGCTTTTGCATGGAACGAGTGAAATCTCTAATGGTGATTGTGGCAATGGAAACTGTTTAACCTTGGAGTTGGACTTGGACTGCGTGCAGCCTTGCTGCCGCTTTATGATTTTGCAGCCTGCTGCAAAATCCACGGGCCAGCAGGCTGGCTCCGGAAAAGCGGCAGCAGGCTGCAGCAGTCCATGTGAGAATTTAAAAGTCGTCGTGATCTTTTGCCGCGATCTCGTCATACTTGAAGCTGGTAATCGTTCTGAGCCAAGCCGGAGTCACCGATTGCTTGAAATTACGGGCACTGCACCATTTCCAGTCCGATCCCAGAGCTACCAGCTTGTGATGCACCGCATTCTGATGGACGTAATGAAGCCGCGCGAGATAGCTGCGTTGGTGGGTCAGGCAGGTTTCACGGAAATTCTGCCAAAGTCGGGTTCGGCCTACCAAGTTTTCACGGCGGTTGAGTTCCTTCGTCGTCAGGCTGTGAAGTTTGCGAATCATGTGCCGAAGAGATTCTGCTCCGTCGGGGCCTTTCGGGCTGTGGCCGATCAGGTGATAGTGGTTAGACAAGATCGCCCAAGCTTCCAGAGTCCATCCAAATTCTTCAGCGATCTTAAAAAGCGTTTCTTGAAACCAATCTTTCATATCGTCGCTATCTAATAAGTGGCGACCTTCGGCACAACGAGCAGTGAGGAAATAGACTCCTCCTTGGCTTAACCGATGGGGCGGTGCGTGAGGCCAGTGCTGGGTGCCTTTAGCACAGCAGTCGTCATCAGGGAGGATCTCACTCATGGCAGGCTAAAATGTCTGTTATTCTAACTGAAATGTCCAGCAAGACCTTACATGGACTGCGTGCAGCCTTGCTGCCGCTTTTCCGGAGCCAGCCTGCTGGCCCGGGATTTCTCAGCAGGCTGCGAAATCAGAAAAGCGGCAGCATGGCTGCAGCAGTCCAAGTCTCACCACCTGCCACCGTTACTAGCGGCAGTTTTGCTACCCAGCCCGCCGCGAGTTGACCACGTGCAGCATCAGCAGACGTCTCCACCGCGATCCGGACTTGCACTGCTTTTGCGCTCGGATTGTGCAGCTCCAGCTCATCCCCACACCAACGCGCCGTCACTAAGTCGAAATTTTCCGTTAGCCCCGTATCAGACTGCGCGTAAATTCCCGGCAACTCCGCGGCGGTTAACAATAGGCTGGTCTCACACCAGCACGGACCATAAAAAACGCCGCCAAGGTTGTTATCCCAATCACTTGTATTGACCCGCTCATTGATCCAACCGGAGGGCAAGGCCCGCCCGTCGGGTGAGTGAATCGGGCGTTCTGACATCGATACCGTTTGCGGCAAAGCGCGCGCAATCCGTGCCGCCAATTTCAGCCAACCCGTCTCGCCAGTCGCGCGGAAAAGTCTGAGCAAGGCCCATCCGGAATGCGTGCAAAGCCCCGGCGCAGAATGCTTGTTCTGCGCGTTCGCAAACACCGTGCCAGCACTGCGTACATCCAAGCGGCCAAATTCACTCTCCGTTGGAAACACATAGTCATACGGCATCACCCAGGTCGAGAGCTGCTGTGCCGCAAGCCTCGCCGCAGGCAACCACCCGCCATCGCCCGTGATTTCCCAAAGTGTCACCAAGCTTTCCAGTAAGCCCGTTAGCGATTCACTGTCAGGCGCTAGCACCGCATCGCCCGGACCGCCCGTGGTGATGCCACGCGCGAGATCG
>JBGSUW010000054.1:0-42811 GCA_041753275.1 Akkermansiaceae bacterium
AAATCGATGTCCTTGCTAAACTGCGCTGCGCCGTAAAACACGCAAGCGTGGCCGCCCATAAGCAATGCCTGAACCTGATGTTTCTGGATCGTAAAAAGGACTTGTCGGATCGGGGTCTGGATCAAGGGTTCCTCCTAGGGCTAGATATTGGGCGACAATTTTCTCACTTTCACGGAAGCGTTCCATCGGAGTGAGCAGCGCCCACTCCTGCCATTCTTCCGGCCAGTCTTCAAACTTCACAGAGCGACACTATTGTTTCTTGATCATTTGTACACTTCGAGTCAAAAATAGCCCATCTCTTTCTGCGCGAGCCGCCCACTTGTGCAAATGTGGCGAGATCGCTTCATGAAAATCCTCGCCAAATTCGAATCACGACCTCCGACCTGTTGGTTGAATTATCTCCTTCTGAAGAGGAAAGCAGTCCCACACGCTAAGCCTGTGAAGAAACTCGGCGAAATGACCCC
Organism: Akkermansiaceae bacterium; assembly: GCA_041753275.1. GTDB lineage: Bacteria > Verrucomicrobiota > Verrucomicrobiia > Verrucomicrobiales > Akkermansiaceae > Luteolibacter. Next base: position 465 of record JBGSUW010000054.1, read on the forward strand.
GCGCGAGGAACTCAATCTCTCCCTTTCTTTCATGATGCTGGACATGCTGAAGCGGCGCAGAGGATGATGTGACGACTTTGTCACATTTTTTGGACTAGCGGGCTATCATTGTTTTGCGCACTCGAGTTCGTTAATGAGCTTTACATCGCGATTTTCCTCATAGTAGCCCAAAGCTCAGTCCGTTTTTCGGTCGATCAAGTGTGACGATCAATGGATCTTTGCAGGTATGCTTGGCGATGTGGCAATTTTGTCACAGCCCCCCCGTTGACCCATTTACGTGGAATCCCTTTGATTAAGTCCGAGTTGAGGCACATTTCACCCCGAAAGCTCATCTCCTAAGAACCGATAAAGTCACCATCAGCCTAATATACCATGACAACAAAAACATCACTTATTGCAACAGCCGCCAGCATCGCATTGTTCAGCGCGGCCAATGGACAAACCGTCATCGACATCACAGGCTCCACAGCGGGTCGCTCAGCAGTGATCAGTCGCGTGGAAGCATTGCTAACCGGAGAAAGTGTCGCTTGGCGAGGCAATGCATCCAAAACGAGCGCCAACTTTCAAATTTTTTACGGTGGCAATTACAATGGCACTCCAGTAACTGTACGCTGCTTCTGGTCCGGGTCCGCAGCAGGCGTTAGAGATATTTCAAACTCACCACAACTTGCCAACAGTTATATCGTTTCCAGCTATGCCGGTCCTGCTGGTCGGAATGATTCGGCTGACCTCGCCGCCGCTTCTCCAGAAACAGTTTCGGAAATCGGGTTCTCAGACGTTTTTCAAACTTCCACAGCTTTCACCACCAACACGCTTACCGACGAAATTTCAGTCGCGGTGATTCCATTTGTCTTCATGAAAAATGAAGGTGCAGCAGCTGGAATTAGCAACATGACACCACCGATCTTTCAAGCACTCTTTGGTGGCAATGGTGAAGCCCCCCTTTCTTTGTTCACGGGCAATCCTGCTGATGTCAACCACACGGTCTATGCCACCGGCCGCAATAGCGATTCCGGAACTCGGATCACCACCGTTGCAAACAATTACCAAGACCTCAGCCTTGATCTCCAGCAGTATTCGGGCACGGGTGATCCCGCTATTCTGAACTTTGAAGGCAACGGAGGATTCTCTTCCGGTAGCGGCGTGTCAGCATTGCTATCAGCCACACTGACCGGTTCCCGCTCGCTTGTCGGATACCTTGGAACTTCCGATGGGACCAACGCCGCCACAGGTGGTGCAAGCTATCTCAAGTTCAATGGAGTCGATTATTCGGCCAATTCCGTCTATAACGGTCAGTACACACTCTGGGGCTACCTTCATCAATCTACGATGTTGGATATCAACGCATCGGGTGTGACTGGTAGTTTCTATCAAGGTCTTAGGGACTCGATGATCGCCAATCCAGGAAGCGGCACACTTGGTCTCGCACTTATGAAGGTAGAGCGCTCAGCCGATGGCGCAGTCGTAACACCTAAGTAACTCCATTCACCGAGAACAGAAAAATTATCACAAATTAATCTATGAAAATATTTCGTAATCTTACCCAGCCAATATTTATTGGACTGGCCCTCACTTCAAACCTCGCTTTTGCATCGGACAACTTTCAAGAGGGCGATCTCGCGCTGGCATTTTATCAAGTGATCTCTGGCGTCGTGCAAGAAAACACCTACGTCGTCAATCTTGGGCAAGCTTCACTCTATCGTGAAAATACCCAAAACAATGTATCTCTTTCGACCGTAAATCCGAATCTCGTCAGCAGTAATATTGACGCCGACCTCGACCAGACCTTCGGCACAAACTGGGCTGACGGCGGCACCGTTTACTGGATGCTTGTAGGTGGAGTATCATCAGGCGGTGCTCAAAGTCCGTTTTTCCCCGGAACGCAACCAACGAGTGGCGACCCGATTCGAACTAACTACTTCTCAAAATCACGAGCGACTCTCAATTCCAACTCAGTGTCCCCCGGCACCTCGGTAAACCGCTTTCTTAGTAGTACCAATCGAGCAATCTTTTCCAACAACATCATTTCATTTTTGAAAGGATGTAGCTATGGCATTGACGGATTTGAAACCAGCACGTCCACGAGTGGAATCAACGCTGCGGCCGCGATTTTACCCAAATCGAATGTCAATACGGTTGATCAGTTCCTCCCCCCGGCCAAACTCACTTCATTCGGAGTTGGCTCCGATCACAATCCCCAACAGTTGCTCAGATCGGGTCCAATTGCCGGAACTGCGGGCGTAGAGGGTGCGTTGGATCTATATCGAATTATCAATCTCACCGAAGGTGCCGATCTTACTGCGGCAGCCTCGGCAAGCAATGCGGAGCCGGGTATCGCACAATTTATCGGAACTCTCACCCTGGCTGGCAACGGCGACCTGAAAATCACATCGATCCCCTCGGCTTCGACTGTCGAAAATTACAGCAGCTGGGCTGCCACCAACAACGTGACAGGTGGTATCAATGGCGACTCCGACAACGATGGCATCGCGAATAGTATGGAGTATGCAATCGTCTCGAATTTAGCCGGTTCAGATGGAAGCCTCGGCACATTCAATGACGGAATTCTTAGCTTCGCCAAACGCCCCGAAGCGGTGACGAATGGCGACGTGACCTACGAGATAGAGGAATCCGATGACTTGGGAATATCCGATGCGTGGCAGGTCGTAACGCCAGCTTTTAACACCACAAGTATCATCTCCTATCTCTTACCAAGTGGCTCGCCGAAAAAATTCGCCCGGCTAAAAATCACGGTTGCTCCTTGAGTTATTAGTCGTTGTTTGCATGGAATGATCCCCCAGTCGCCCGCGCGACTGGGGGTATTTTTTTGTACCCAAAAAAAGCGGATTAGACGCAGAACCTGCGATTGCCCCCAGTGCTGCAAAAGGCGTTCCTGAACACTATGCTGTTCTAAAAATAGGACTCACCTGAGTTCTGAAAAATACTCAATACAACAGTGTATGTTCAATGTCGCGAATTCTCCTAGCAATATTCATTCCCAAATTGGGATTCAGCAATATTGAACCGCTTTCAATTGGATTTACCGAAAAGGGTGTAGCACTGGATCACGAAAAAATTGCCCTTGTTTCAATCCACCGCTGACTTGGCGAGCCATGCTATATGAATTGCCGTTATCGAAATTCCAGGGATTTGTAGGAACAGTTGTGACCAATTAAAACAGCCACTTCCAGGGGTTGGGAAATTCATTTAGCAGTGATGATGCACTGCTTGGGAAATCATGATCCCGCTCTTCTACTGAGAGGCTTCTTCTGCCTCTTCTTCATCTTTGTCGCTTTTTTTGTCCTTGTCTTCTTCGTCTATCCGGCCTCCGCCGTAGCCGATCACTTCGACAACGATCAGTGAAAGGGCAGTATCTTCTAAGGCAGATTCGTTCGTAACCTTGCGTTCTGGCGAAGCGGCTGCGGGAGAACCTGTGGCGGCGGCGCTATTTGCAGCACTGGTGGCAGTGCCTATACTCGGTGCACTCACGGTTGCAGTGGGCACTCCACTGCTGGCACCACCTGCACTGATATTACCAGCGTTGACCACGGAAACTGCTGCCAAATTGATATTTCCAGTCACCCGAATACCTGCGTCGCCCGCATCGATCTCTCCGGCTGGAGCAATCAAATCCACATCGCCAGCTTCGACATCGTCGAGTGTCGCAAGCACCCCAATTCCCCCACCCGTAGCCAGTCCAGCTAGGTCGGTTTCGACAGCTGCGCTTTGCGGATCGATATTGACGCGTGTAGGCGGCGCGGCTGAAACGGTACGAGAGGATGATCCTGCTGCAATATCTCCTTTTGAAGACCAAATCATAATGTTTCCTCCTTTGAGTGTGAAAATCCGTCCAATACCAATGTTCACACTCTCATTTGTGAAGATCGAGATATTACCTCCGGATTCCGTGACGATTCCCGGAGGTGTGAGCGGATTACCGATGGTTGAATTTGCCAATGCGAGTCCCCCACCGGGAGCGAAAATATTAATATTTCCACCGCTGCGAGTCCGAATATCGCGGCTGCGAGTTAGAATACTGCCATCCCATTTAGAAGCCTCTGGGAAGAGCGAAGAAATGGCGGCGAATCCATTGTCATATACACGATACCCCGGACTCTCGGGATCATTGAAATTACGACCCGTATCGCGGAGAATCAGGTAAAAAATCTCCAGCGCCAGTTGCGATCGTTTTTCGTTACTAAGACTATCGTAGTCCACTCCTGGGGCGAGCTGCGCGAGATACTTCTCTCCCTGCTCGGTTTTAACAAAACGCGTTTCAAAATCCTCAAACGCTATTTCGGATTTGGATAAATCGGTAATTAGACCAATGCCGGTGCCAACAGTGATTCCCGCGCCTTCAAAGCTGAGATATGGATTGCGCGCATTGCCAATACTACTAATTCCCGAGCCCGTGCCATCGGCATTACCAGTTCCAAATCCCAAGTCCAAATTCCTGCCTGCAAATACTTGGAGACTTCCCGGCCCGGAAATCTGAATGTCTCCGGGAAGTGCGGCACTCACTGCCGAAGAATTTGACGAAGTGTCGCGCCTCGCTTGATTTCTCGTTTGAGTATTTTCATTGTAAGCGACGAGATCGCGCCCCGCGCTGACGATGCTCACGTCTGTGGGAGCGAGGTTTTGTAAATAAAGCGCTACATCTCCAATATCGTTGCCAGCGATGATACGAGTTTGTTTGGGCGAGAATAGACTCAAGCCATCGATATCTCCCTTGAGGGCGAAAATGCGGGCTGGCGAAGAATCATCAGAATGAAGATTACCAGCGGTATGGCGAGCTTGCTCGGCCTGAAGCACCCCATCTGATGAGCCAGTTTCATCAAAAAGTGCGAGAAATGGGTCGAGAAAGCCTGTTCCAGTGAGCCGTTGGCCAGATACGGCGCGACCAGCAAATTGAAGGTAAGCATAGGGCGTGGTAATTCCAGGAATCGCTTGTGGATTGGCGTCCGAAAGATTAATTGTAGAAGTGATCCAGCGTTGGGCTCCGAGATTATTGACGAAGCCCGAAGGCTGCAGGCCACTGACGGAATCGCGGGCAATGAATTCGATTTGCCCAGTTGGTGAAGGGGCCAAAGTAATATCACCCACTAGATTGATTCTGCCGGAAAGCGCAGTGGAGCGGAGTGTTGGAACAATGATCCCTAACAATCCATCAAACACTCGGGTGTTCGTTTCCACGGTTCTCAACCATGGCTGAAAAACAGCCGCGCCGTTCGAAGTGGAGAGACTCTGCTGTGCTGAAAGCCATGTGCTTAAAACAGAGCGGGGTGAAATTTCGGTAGGTAGCGAAACTTCCGTCCGGTGAGTGACGTTGCCGCCAAGTGATACGACATTCACATAACTATCAGCCGAGTAGGTATTAAAATAAGTTTTATTCCAGAATTTATTGTTGAGCCCCTGTGGTAACCAGAATGGATTGGATATGGGGCCTAGCAATAGATCTCCCGTCGCCTGCACGTTAAAGCCGCCCTTTCCAACAAAAAGCGTGGTCGGTAGCCATGTATTAGTATCCAACACTTGTGGATTTGTAAGCGATGCGAGGAGACCGCGTGACGGTGAACGAGTGGAATTGGTAATAATCGAGGCACCGGCTGTTAACTGCCCTTCTCCCCGCTCAACATAATAAACACCTGCGTCAATGTTTCGTCCGGCCACGATCGATATGTCTCCGCCGCCAAGTTCCAAGAGCTTCGAGGCCGAGGGGACGCCTGACGCCATGCGTGCGTTAGTGGGCGCTGCAGCGTCGATGTTTTTCACGTCTCTACCAGCCGTCACTTGAATATTGCCCCCGCCCAGTGTGCCTAGCCCTTCGAAAAAGTTACTGAAATCGATCCACCATGTGGTCGATGCGTTGGGATCAATGAGCGAAGCGCCACCATCATCGACTGCTGCGATACCTGAGGCACCCGTTGTGGGATCGACGTAGCCACGGCGGTAGAGCCAGTTGTTAGGGAGCTGCCTTGATGAATCATCAATGAGATCTCCGCCGGTCGGTGAAGTGGAAGTCCTCGTCATGTGAGCCACATCGTTGGCAGCTTGGATGGATAGATTTCCTCCTGCCATACTATATTGAACGAAATACGGTTGCTGAACGGCTCCAAGCGACGAGCCTTGATTGGGATGGCGACCCGAATCACTCAAGAGCAGAGGGACTACGAAATCTCCCGGGCTGAAGATGGTAGTCGGACTATTCACCAATGTTCCAGCGGTGTAGATCGTGGCAAATTGGTTCAAAAGATAAACGTCGCGGCCGGAGTTAATTGAAATATTTCCGGAGCCGGTGCGGATGACTTGGAAGCCCGCGCGCTCGATCGAGGTTTCGGTGGTGTGATTGGCACCCGAGCCGTAGGTGGCGGCGTTCCCGTAATTTTTACCAAGTAGCAAGGATCCCTTTCCATCCGGCAGTGACGACTGTGGCAGAACCGCATCAAAGTCTGCGGAGGAAAGATCCGAGCCTGAGGTCAGGCGGTAGGACCATGATTGCGAATTCGCCGGGAGAAGAGAATTGGCAGTCATCAGCGGTGCCAGCCAGAGCGCTGACTGGCCATTGTTAGAAGTCGGGGCCACCGCTGCGAAGCCGTCACTGAGTGCGTTGTAGAAAACCAAATCACCTGATGCTCTCAGCGTCAGCACTCCGGGAGCGCTGCGCGGGCCAAAGCGGAGCGAAGCCAGATCCCAATCGCTAGTGGCGGTGGATGAGGTGGTGCCCAATACGAGATCGCCGGAGCGGTTGAAAATTTCCGCACCGGGAGCAAGGATGAGGTCGGTGCCGGGCTGGAGGGCGGTGAGGCGCGCAAGCATGGCTGAGTAGCCGGCAGTGGTGGTGCCAGCAGCTCCGAGGAATGCGGCTGCATCGGACTTGATGGTATTCTGGAGTGAGGCGGTGATGGTGCCAGCACCGCTTAGTTCGTAAAGTTTCACGCCTTCTGCGAGGATGCTGGATGCACCGAGAATGGAACTCCCGATGGCATTGAGTTGCAGATCGCTATTGGCCGCATTGCGCGGAGTTCTCAGATGAAGAGTGCCGGAGAACATCCCGAGTGCCTCGCTGTTCGCAGCCTTATTGGCCACCGTGAGATCGATGGAAGATCCTGATTGGAGATCTAGCAATGCGCTGCCATTGACGAGGCCGTCGCGTTGGTTTCCTGCTTCCAGCGTGACGGAGCCGCCCTTGCCGGCGGAGTTGAATTGTTCTGCGGAGGCATCCAGCGATGAACCTGTTGCAAGGGTGAGGCTGCCGTTTGCCTTGAGGTCGATGGTGCCGCCGGTGAGGCCGGATGCATTGATGGCACCTATGACTGTGATGGATCCTGAATCGGCGGCCGCACGATATTTACGGGAGGTGGCGATTCCGGAAATCACCACATCGCCGGTGCGAATCCGGTAATCGCGTGATTCAGTGAAGCTACCAGCATTTAAAACGGAATCGAGGGCAGCGAGGCTACCATTGGCGATGGATGCGGCATCAAGCGAGAAAGAGCCGGTCGCGCCGCTGCTGTCCGCCGTGCCGGAAATCGTGCCTTTGAGATCGAAGATGCCTTGCGGAGCTTTCACCTGGATCAAGCCGGCATCGCCACCGCCGGTGGGAGCCGAGACATCAATATTGGCGAGAGATCCCATGCTGACTGAACCGCTGTCTGACAGCAGATTAACAGTGCCGCCGCTGGTGTAGCGGATGGTGTCCACAAAGGTGGTTTGGGTGCCGGCCACTTGCAGATTTGCTGCGGCCAAATTGCCAATCAGAAGATCGCCTGCGGTGGCATGCAGGGTCAGTCTGCCGCTGGGCAAGGAGATATCACTATTGATCGCGACGCTCGCGCCACTGAGCGTGAGGGCGGCACCGAAGCCGGAGTCGATGGGTGCCGCGGACTCAGCGCCAGTGGTGGACGGGCGGGCGAGCTGCAGAGCTCCATTACTACGAATCTGGTATTTCGATGCATTTGCTCCGGTGAGAAGCGGGGTGAAGAGGTCGAGGTTTCCTGCGGAATCGAGAGATCCCTGGGACTCTGTGATGATGCCGTCCGCTTGGAGGGTGTTTTGAGCAAAGCCATCGAGCAGCATCGAATTTGATCCGAGTGTGATCTGCCCGGCATCGAATGTGAGATTTCCGGAGAGTGGGGCTGTAAGTGGAATTGGGGCGATGCCGTTTGCGCGGTTGCCGAGCGTGAGGGCGGCGGCAGAGAAGGAAACCGTGCCTCCGCCGGTATTAAAGCCGCGAATCGCTGCGGCTTGGAGTGAGAGCGCTTCAAACGACCGCGACCCCACGGTGCCGGTGCCATAGGTATCGATGGTGGAATAGCTGAGCAACGCCAGCCGCTTGGCGGAACTTTGCAAACTGGTAAAGGCCTCACCGCCAAGCACGAGGCCGGTGCTGGGAGCAATAGTGCCCGGATTTTCCAAAATAATGCTGATTTTTCCACTACTGAGAGCGACATCATCTGCATCGAGGACCACGGATTGAGCGAGATTTGTGCCAGCGGTGGAATCCAAGATAATGCTACCGCCGCTGAGGTTGCTGCCGCCGAGGATGATCAAGTTTGGCAGTATGGAAGGGCTGACGCCGGAGCGGAACACTTGGCCTGAAGCATTCGCGCTGACTCGGATGAGCACCCCATCGCCGCTGCCGGCGACTGCCGGATCGCCGAGCGTGAGAGAGTCCAAGGCGAGATCTCCTTGGCTGGCGATAATGGAGGAATTTTCTCCGAGGGTAAGCGTGCCACGGGAAACCAAGATGATGTCCTTGCCGATGAGCGGAGTTCCGGCGTTATCCAGTGTGATTGAAGATGAATTTGCGACGACCTTGACGCCAGATGCATCGAAGCTGCGGAGTCCACCGATGAGCAGGCTTTCCGCGCTGAACTGATTGAGAGATTCCGCTGATAGGACTAGCCCGCCGCTGCCGATGCCGGTGGAGTTGATGAGGATATCGGAAGAGCTATTGATATCGATCAAGCCACCACGGCCCGAGGAGGAAAGGCCAGAGACTCCGCCACGGAGGACCATGCTGGTGGTGGCGGTGAGGGAGAGATAGCCTGAGTCCAACGGAAGACGAGGAACCGGCAGCTCGCGGGAGATCGCGGCTGTGCGCAAGGTGGAGTTGATGAGTAAATCCTGGTATTCCGCGCGCTTGCGGACCACTGCGGAGGGCGCGATTTCGAAACCGCTGATCGCGGTGGCACCTTGGCGGGAAGGATCGAGACTATTGAAGCGGTAGCCGGCGACTCGCGAGGAACCATCGGGCGCCACCACCGCGGGCGAGGGCGGCAGTGAGGACTTGGGAGTCACGAGGACGGCACCGGGAAGCAGCGCATAGCGGGCAGGCAGAAGTGTGTAAGTTCCGGCAGGCAGCGCGCTGCTGGCAGCAAGGGTGATCTGATCTCCCGCGCTGAGGTTCGAATTCACATATCCGGCTTGGCCCTGCAAGTTGACTGCCGAGCCGTCTGGATTGAAGGGGGAAAATGGTGCGTAGTTGAAGCCGTAGTCTGGGATGATGGCAAAGCTATCGGAAGAAGCGAGGATGTCCTTGGTGCCACCGTTTCCGGAAATCCAGCGGTAAGCATATAGATCGCCTCCCCCGCGGATGTCCACGGTAGAGCCTTCCTCGGTGACGAGATTGACTGCCGCGAGGTTGACTGATTTGGCAGGCGCGCCGGTGACGGTGATGTCGTTTCCTGCGGGATCGATCCACGAAATGCCATCAAAGCTGATGCCGTAGGGCATGGTAGTGGCTTTACCGGTGACCGGATCAAACAAGGAAACCGAGGTGGTTCCGCTGGCTGCGAGCGTTAGCAGCGAAGTAATGGGCGCTGGCTTGGTGATGCCGGCAATCGCATTGATGGGCGCAATGCCGCTACCATCCCAGCCTAGCCGGATGGTGCCATTGGGTGCGCGCAAGGTGCCCGCTTGAGAGATCTGAGAAGCGTAGATCGAGAGAGTTCCACCCGCAGAATACGGCAGGCTGCGAAGGCTTCCTGGAAGAATCGTCACTTCACCGGGCTGAGATACCGCGGGATCATAGACGAAAACATTGAACAATCCTTGGGTAGTGGGATAAATTTGCCCGGCTTGGAGAGTGAGGTCTCCTGCCATCTGGAAGGTCCCATTTCCTCGGATATCACCATCGCGGGCGTCGATGCGTGTCGATCCGATGCCATCGAGAGAAAGGTTTCCGATATCCACCAGACCCGCCTGGATGACCAAGCTGCCGGTGCCAGAGTTCGGCGTGAATTGATAGGGCAGAATGTTGGGGCTGCCAGCTATGCCCGAGCTGAACAATTGCACATTGTTCTGTTGGGTGGGAGCAGAGAAAGGCTGCCCGATCACGACCTGCCCGGCGGCAAGCAGCACCTTGCCAGTGGAGTAAAGCACGCCGCCATCTGCAATTCCGAGCCTGCCTGGAAGCTGGATGGACACATCACCCTCGAAGCGCACATTTCCACCCAGAGATAACGAATTAAACCCACCTGCCGCCATCGAGGAGATCGAAAAATATCCCTGTTCTTTAATTGGATTTCCAGAAGCATCTATCACCTTCTCCCCCACCCCAAAACCAGCGTTCGATGGTGGCAAAATTGCTCCCGTTTGGCGGACGACTAGGTTTGCATCCGCCGTGGTGTAAGCGGCGCCATCGGCGAGAAAGTTACCAGAGGAAATATTCAACGTGCCACCCATCGCGGACTTGCCACCCGCACGGCCGAGTAGTGTGGCATCGGTGAAGAGCATTTGTTCGCCCTGCAAGGAGATCGTGCCAGCATTGGACGCTGTGATGACCGGGACGTCCCGATTTGTCATCTGCACCGAGATGGGTAATGCACCGAGAGCTTGCAAGGTGGGAGGAAGATCAAGAATTCCGCTGGCTCCAGAAACATCGAGAAGCGCCCCTGCCTCCGCGACGATATTTCCAGCAATTGAAATGGTGCCACCTCCAAAAACATTGCCAGTCCGGCGACCGAAGGGATCGCTGACTAAAACCTGGCTACCGGCAGTAGAGATAAATGCGGCGGCGGTGAGGTGGACCGTGGGCAGTGCATTTAGTACGGTGCCTACCGCCGGATATGCGGAATCACCCTCGATGGTGATCGTGCCTCCGGACGAAGTGATTGAGGCTCCAATCGTGACAATTTGACCGGTGATCGATACGGCTCCACCAGCGTCCGTGGTGATCGATGATCCATCCTCCAGCCGGACTTCACCAATGACAATCGGACTTCCGGCAAAACTGGCACCAAGCGCCGCGAGACTCAGCTGGGCCGGGGTCCTGACAGTCTCCTCGCGAATCATTGGAGCGAGGCCGAATTGATTATCCATACCCACCGAGCCGAACCAACTAGCGACGACTGGCTTGATCGATGCGCCTTTCACAACCAACAGTCCGGGAATAGCGTCCATGCCCTGCGATCCCGGAAGCCCTACGCCGCTGAGCGAAATTTCACCAAATCCCTGACTGGCGAAGCGCTCGGGATCCACCAAGGTGACATTCGCATTGGACACGGAACCACCGATTTGGAAGGCGGGACCGGTGATATCTAGAGTTCCCGCTTGGGTGCCGGAATAGCCCTGCATACGGGATGCCAGTGTGAGGGAGCCTCCCAGGACGGAGCTGAAGCCAGGCTCACGTCCCGCCGCAATCGCCAAACTACCACCCTTGCCGTAGCTGATGGCACCGCGGGCATTGATGGATGCTCCGCCGGAAACATCGATTAATCCACCGGCATTTAGGTTAGCGGTGTAGCCAAGAATATTTACCGAGCCACCCTTGAGGAATAGAGTGGACGTGAGTGCACTGCCACTGCTCGCACGATCATCCGCTAGCATACCTGCGGCGATGATTTGGCCAGTGGCTCCAAGCTTGAAGATCCCCCGCCCGCTTGCGACCACGGCAGGCGCTGCGGCTTGTTGCGAGTTTGCGATCAGATTCACCTCATCAGAGGTCAAGCCGTGAGTCGTGAAAGACAGACTGCCACCTCGGGCGGTGACGCTACCATCCACAGTGATATTTGAGGCCACCATCTTGATCGAGCCACCTGCTGGAGCGGTGAGCTGGACACCGCTTGGAACGCTGATATTTCCATCGCGGTTATTGATCGTCAGGCTGCCGAAGCCGGAGCCCAGCATGAGATCGGGCGACAAGGATACAAGGCCCTTGCGATCCTGGCGAAGATCAAATGGATTACCATCGGCATCGACTCCGAAGGACGCGGCGGCAAGCGCTGTGGCGGGGCCGAAGGTGACGAGCGGTGGCGTGGGCGAGAAATATGGGAGAGTCGGGTAACGGGTATCCCGCTCTTGGAATGATAGTGTGAGTTCACTACCTGGAGGAGGATTCGAGCGTTGTTTTTCGCCAATTTCGGTGAGGCCCAGGAGCTTACCGTCGAGCGCCATGGAAGGAGCGGAAATTGCGAGCTTTCCACCGGCAGCACCATCGGTGTAGCCCTGCTCGTAGCGTGAGCCAGAGGGAACGATGGTGGCGGTAAACGTTTCTGAAACTCCGAATTTGGCGTTGGTCGTGGTAAACGTGCCATCGTAAATGCCACTGTAAACCACGTCTGGCGAGGCACTGGCGATGTCCACCAAGCGGCCTCCGGAGATGAGCATGGTGGTGTGCACCAGCGCTTTTTCAAAGGTAGTAGTGCCGCCGGAAACATTGATGCTGGATTCCTGCTGCATCACCACAGAGCCACCCGCGCTGATGGATACCTCGCCGCCAGCCACGCTCAATTGATCGATGGAGCGCTGGATTAAATTTGCGAATCCTGCGACGTTTGCCAGGGGTGTGCCGATCCAGCCATCGCCCGTTTCACGGATATCCACATCGATCTTGGTGTTCCGGAGAGTTCCCAAACGCTGCAAGGGCGAGTCTGCCAATTCCGCTGAACGCAGATCCACGGAGATGAAATTCTGCGCCACGGATACTGGCTTTGCGATCGATCCGGCGACGTCGATTGTTGCCTTGCGTTCGAGATAAACTTGCCCTCCTTTTTCTACAAAAGTCGAGATAGGTGCGGCGCTGGTTGTATCGAAAAACCATGAACCTGCCGCGAGTGAGACCAGCGCGTTGGGCGCTGCGATGACAGAGTCCGCGCCCATGTGGATGGTTTTGCCCGCGACGTTGATCTGCGATCTGAGCGTCAGTTTGGTGCCGATGGTGGTTTCCTCGCTGAAGTATTCCGGCTGGATGCGGATGAGGCTCGCAGGGCCGAGGCTTACTGCGCCGGTGTTTTTGAAAAGGAAAAGTGCGCCGCGTGCATTGGCGGTGGCTCGGTTAGAAACTGCATTGTAGTTCGCCTGAATGTCCACACGGCCGTTGAGGGCGACGGAGGTGGTGCTGACAAGCACGCCATTCTGGCGGATGTCCCGGCCGGCGATGGTGATGGCTCCGCGGGCGGCTTCGATTAGGCCGTTCTGAGTGATGGTCCCGGTATAAAGACCGGCGGTGGGATCCGTGACGGCACCGACGAAGACATCGAGGCCACGCAGGCTGGGATCTGCGGACGAGTGCCCGTCGAAGCCGACTTGCAAGCCGGAGGCAAGGATCGTCTGGCCATCGGGCGTAGAGATGGTGCCGTCATTTCTAACATTGGCGCCGACGAGGGTGACGCGGCCGCCTGTTTTGGTGGAATCACTGGGGCTGGTGAGAGTGGCGCCTGCTTGCACCGTGACATCGCCGAATTTTCCCGAAGCAGGTTTTACAGCGCCAAAGGCAGGCGTGCCATTGGTGCCAGCAGGGAGGTCCAGACCGCTGAAGAGAAACTGGGCATCGGGATTATTGAGCAGGCCGCGGCTGATCAAGTTATCATTGATGGGGAGGGCGGAAACGGTGAGGTTACGGGCGTTTACCTGGCTTCCTCCTCCGAAGATGATGCCGTTGGGATTGATGATATAAACTTGGCCGTCTGCCTTGATACTGCCGAGAATCTGCGTGGGGCTGGTAGTGGGATCGTTGATTTTATTGAATGCGATCCATTTGGCGGTGTTCGGTCCCCCGGCGCTTTGATCAAATTTCAAAGTCGTTTCCTTGCCTACATTGAGCGTTTGCCAACTGAGGAGGGCTTGCTGGGTGGTTTGCTTGATCGTCACCTCAGTCTTGCCGGCAGTGAGTGCCTGGGTGGGGAGATCCGCGCCGATCCATTTGATGGGATCAGTCCCGGCACCGGGGGCGATTTGGAGGCCGCCGGGGCCGAGACCGTTGGGAACATTGGGGAGAGTTTGGCCGGGTTGATTGGGATTAGCACCGGCGTTCTGGCTATTGGCGGCAGCAGCGGCACGGGCGGCGTTCTGAAGTGCGAGGGCGGCACCTACCGCCTGGTTGGTGCGATTGAGAAGCGCGGTGACGTTGGCGCGCGAATCGGCGGTGGCGACGGGTGGGGCGGTGGGTGAAGCGGCTCCACCACCGGCTGGGGCGCTGGATCCACTAGGGGCCGGGCCTGGCCCGAAAATGGCGGCGGAGCTGTTAGAAAGTCCGCTGATAAAGACGGTGAAGCCGACGAAGACGGGTGCCCCACATCTCAACGAGGTGCCGAAGAGAGCGGTGGAACGAAAGCGGAATCGGTGGGGCTTCATTAGGGACTGTTAGAAATATTAAAACTTAACGGTTGGCACTGGCGGCGGGCTGGGTGCCGAGTTTACCGAGCTCGATCTCATTGATGGCGGCAGGGTGATCGCGGAGAAGCTGTGCGAGGAAATCCTGACGGAGCTGTTGGCTGCGCTCGCTGCGGAGACGGGTGATGAGCTCGGCGCGGATCTGGGCGAGCGGCGGGGTGTGGGCTTCGCGAACATCAAGGAGCTTGATGATGTGCCAGCCGTCCTTGAGGGCGATGGGCTCAGAGTGGCTGTTGATGGCAAGCTTGGGTAGCTTTTCGCGAATTTCTGGCTGAATCTGGCCTTCGGTGAGCCAGCCGATTTCGCCGCCTTTGGCAGCGCTGGTGGATTCCTCGCTGGTGGATTTGGCGATGGCGGCGAAGTCTGCGCCTTTGGCTTTGAGCTGCTTGAGGGTGGCATCGAGCTTGGCTTGATCCTTGGCGATGTAGATTTGCGCGAGGTGGTAACTTTTGGGGACGATGAGTTTCTCCTTGGCGAAATCGTAGGCTGCGGTGAGCTCGGCTTCGTTCGGGTAGTCAGTGGGAAGGGCGGTGCGGGACTGGAGGTAGGCCTCGGTGAGGGCGGCCTCGCGAGCACGAACAAGGGTGGTGATGACGGCGGGGTCTTGCTCAATTTTCTCGTCGGCGGCTTTGCGTAGGATCATTCGTTGGACGAGGAGGTTACGGACGAATTGGCTGAGGGCGGCAGGGTCTTCGCTGAGGGCAGCGGGGTTGTTAGCCTGGAGACCGGAAAGAATTTCACGGACTTCTGCGGAGGTGATTTCGATGTCGGCGATTTTGGCCAGGACGCTAGGTTCCGCATGGATGAATGAAACGCTGAGAGCGAGAGATGTGATGAGTAATTTCATAAGAGATTGGTCGGATAGGTCTTATTCCGGTTTTTTGGCTTGGATGCGGTTATCGAGGATTTTGTCTTTGTAGCCTTGGACGAGGTTTTCTACCTTCACCCGGCTGTTGCCAATGAAGGGCTCGCGGGCGGAGAGGGCCTTGCCGAGGGAGAAGCTTTCGAAACGGTCCAGGATCTCATTGGAGACATTGAAGAGGGCGATGTTCTTGGACTCGCGGTCTGCAATGGTGCGTTTAAGGATGGCCTTCTCGGAGGCGAGGGCTGCCCGTTCATCTTCCTTGGTGCGGGCGACTTCTGCGGCTTTCTGGTAGCCGGCTTTCCACTTCTCGAGTGCTTCAGAAAACTGGACGATGCGTTTTTCCCGCTCGGCGAGTTTGTTGTTGAGGGTGGCGATGGATTCTTCGGAGGAAATTTTTTCAGTGTTCTTTTCCTTGGCGAGGGTCTCGTTGCGCTTTTCCAGAGTGGTGATGGTTTCGCTAAGTTGTGCGGATTTTGCATCTGCGGCGGCTTGTGCGGCTTGGGCGTTTGCGGTCTCGGTCTGGGCTGTGCGGAGCTGGAGCAGGGTGCTGCGGAGCTGCTCGCGGAGCTTGATGGCGGGGTCCTCTTCATCTGCTGCTTGGAGGAGGGTGCAGGAGAGGAAAAACGCCGGGAGCATGATGCTCCAGAGACGGCGTGGAGCGAGATGGCCCAGCCACTTGGTTGTAGTTAATGGATTCATGGAGATACTAGAATTTGGTGCTGAGGTCGATTTGCAAGGTGTCTGTGCTGAGGGGTGGGCCTTCGATTTCATCGGAGCTGAGCCAGCGCAGTCCAACGCGGACGGCGGGCGTGAGAGCCATGGTGCCGCCGAGGGTAAAGCCTTGGACGTTGGTGGCTCCGCGGCCGAAGTTGGAGTCGGTAAAGCCATCGATGACGGCATCACTCTCGACATAGCGGTAGCCGATGCTGCCATACCAATCGCCGAATTTTTCAAGTGCGGGATTGCCGAATTGAAAAGCGACGTTCCATGCCATGTCCCCGCCTTGAAAGTCGTCAAGGGTATTGATGGAGCGGCCGGGTCTGCCATCGCTAAAGGCGCGGGAGGCGACGTCGTTTTCGTCGAAACCGATGTTTTTGGTGATTTCCGCGAGAGCGGTGAGGCGGAAGGGTTCGAAGCCATCGTATTCGAGTTTACCGGTGATGGTGAGGTTACGGAATTCCGAAGCGAGGCCGTAGTATTGGAATTGGTTGGTGGTGCCGAAGCCATTTGCATCGATGGGGGTGATGTTGCGAAGTGGCATGTAAGTATTGCCGCGTTGCGCAAAGCCGGGGCGGGTGGAATCGGTGTTGCCGGAGTCGGCAGCAGAGAGTGGTGTGAAGGGATCTGAAAATTTTCCTTCGGCACCACTAAAGTCATAGTAGGCGACGGCGATCTTGGCGGTGAGGTCGTCTTTGATTTTCCAATCGATGCCGACTTGGGCGCCGGTGAGCCATTTATCGGTGCTCTCGAATTTGGTGGGTAAGTTTGAAGCGAAGTTGAAATCGGTGTTATAGAATGGGAAGTAGCCTGCGGTGAAAAAGGTAGAGGCGTGATCGTTGAGCCTGACTTTGCCACGCACGGCGAGGCCATCGAAGCCGAGGTCGTCATCCCACTGGACATCGGATGATAGGAAAGGGCTATCGAAGCGGCCAGCCATGAAGAGGAGCTCTTGACCGTCGCCGGGGCCGGCATCGTAGCTGAGGAAGGCACGATCAAGCCAGATGGAGTATTTGGAAAAATTTCCACCATTGCCGCCCATCGTCTGGTTGGGAGAGACTGGCGAATTGCTATCGCCGGTGGCGATGCGGAGCCCGCCGTTAAAGCCATCGCCTAGTTTGATATCGGTGCCGGCGCGGACGCGGATCCGGGCGCGGTGGCGGTCTTGGTCAACATTGAGCTGGGGTGGGAAGTTGTTGAGCGGGTTAGTGGAATCGTAGGGATTGCCGTTGTTAATGGAGTTGAAATTGGTGAAAGATCCATTGTCGGCATTGTCGTCACCGAACATGACGTTTTCAGAGCGCAATCGAACATCGCCAAAGGGGCGAAATTTGGAGGTCCATTCCGGAGCTGCGTTTTGGCCCCATTTTTCCTCGCGGGCTTGGGCCATGAGTTCTTGTTGGATCTGATCACGCATATCATCTCGAACGACTTGTGGAATGTAGGTGATGCGGGTTTCCTCCTCGGGAGTGGGGATGGGTGGGAGGGCGGCGATGTCCACGCGGGCAGCGGCAGCTTGGGCGGTAGCGGCATCAATCTCGGCCTGCTTGATGAGTTCAGAGGCTTCGCCTTGGGTGAGAATTCCCTTCTGGACGAGGCGATTGATGAGATTGACGGTGACGTTGGTGGAGGGCGTCGCTGCTGCGGGCGGCTCGGGCTCTGCGGGGAGGTCGGTGACAAGCGGTGAGTCCAAGGTGGGATCGAGCGTATCTGCTAGATTCGCCGGTTCTTGTGCGAGTAGCGAGCTAGGGATGGCAAGAAGAGAGGCAGTGAGGATGCAACGGATGGATGACATGATGAAAAAAAATTTAGAGAGTCGGCTTGCGGGCGGTGATGCGCAGGTTGATGGGCATTGGCATGCCGGCAGGCGGGGCTTGGGGGAGCTGGAGGCCGGTGAGAATCTGATTCTGGATCGCGGCATCTACGGCGGGATCACCCGAGCTACCGACGAGCGTGGCGCGGGTGATTCTGCCGTTGGCATCCGCCCAGACGCGGACTTGCATGGAAAAGCGGGCACGCTTGGTGCTGGCATTACGCCGCAGTGCATCGGCCACGGTGGTCTGAATTTGGGCGGCGTAATAGCCCCATTTGCTGCCGCCTTTGCGACCAGTCCCGCCAATCTTGCCGTTGCCACCGCCGTTGCCGCCGCCACGGGTGAGTCCCATATCGGGGCCGTCGCCACCGGTGATGTTGGTGCCGAGGTCTTCGGCGGGTGGCAGCTCGGGCGCGGCTTCTGGAGGTGGCTCGTTTTCAAGAACCGGCTCTTGTGCGACCATCTCCTCCTCCTTGGGCTCTTCTTCTATTTTTGGCTTTGGAGGCTCAATTTTCGGCGGCGGTGGTGGTGGTGGTGGCGGCAGTGTGATGGTAATAAACTCAGATTTGCGGGCAGCGGGGCGGCTGCTCTTCGGTCCGGAGGTGAGGAAGGAAATGATCCCACCTAACAGGACAAGCGTGAGTAGCCCGCCGATGATGAGGCGGTGTTTACTCTTGCTGGGTGGTGGTAGCGGTGATGGCACGGTGGACTAGGAAAACCTATTTGGCAGGCTGGGTGGCAAGGCCGATCTGGCTGATGCCATTGCGACCGAGGACGTCCAACACATCCATGATGCCTTGATATTGGTTCTGGCCATCGCCGCGGACGACGACGGGTACTTCGGGATTGGCAGCCTTGATGGCGGCGAGCTTGGTATCGAGCTCGGCAAGGGTGACGCCGACGGTGTTGAGCTTGATATTCCCGGAGGTATCGATGGTGATGGCCTGAGTCTTTGGCTCCTCCATTTTCGCGGCGGCCTTGGCACTGGCACTGGGTAAATTCACCTTCACCCCCTGCACTCCGGCAGTGGTCATGATGATGAAAATCAAGAGAAGGACGAGATAGAGATCGACCATCGGAGTGACGTTGATATCATCATAGTTGCTTTCTGAGGAGGCCATGGGTGGTAGAGGTAAGAGTCAAGAATCAAGAACCAAGAGGTGGATGAGGTCAGTGGCTGGAGCCGCTGTTTTGGTCAGCCTCGCGGGCCGGGCGGTAAAATTCGGCCATTTTAGCGACGAATTCATCGATGAAGACCTGCATGAGGGCGAGAGAGTTTTTGATGCGGGCATTGAGATAACTGTAGATAAACAATGCGGGAATAGCGACGACTAGACCAACAACGGTGGCGAGCAACGCGGAGGCGATGCCCGGGGCGATGGAGTTCACATTGACTTCACCGGATTTCGCAATGATGGCGAAGGTGATCATCACTCCGACGACGGTTCCTAACAGACCCACATAGGGGCCACCGGCGATGCTGATGGTGAGATAGACGAGGCCATCGGTAAGGCGGTGATTCTCACGCACCAGTCCGGCATCAAGGCTGGCGCGGATGGCTTGGATGGAGCGGCCGGAGAGGCCTTCAACGCGGTTATTATCTTTATCGAGCCGGTGGCGGATTTCTTCGGCTCCGATGTGATAGATATGGTAAAGAGGAGACTTACCAATGAGGGATTGTTGACTGTCGTCAATATTGCCGCCGAGGCTATCAACACTGGATTTGTCCTCGGGATCAAGCGCTGTAAGGTCGGTGGAAAGGCTTTTCCATTTCTCAAGAAATTGCTGGGTGCCTTTCTCGATAGAGTTGAGATAGAGGAATTTCTTCACTGCTACCCACCAGCCGATGATGATCATCACGACGCAGACGCCGATGGCGATCCAGCCATCGAACATCATGTTTTTTGCAATATCTCCGAAGAGCATGAGGTGCTCCATCGCCCCGCCAGAGGTAGCGACTTCGCCGCCCTCGACTTCGCCGAGAGAGAGGGTGCGTTGCGCGGCATCAGTCGCGCCCTGGTGGATGGCGGCGAGCTGGATCCAGCCTATGGGACGGGCGATTTTTGAGATACTGAGTTCGTCCATTTCCCCGATGTAGCCACTTTCCGGGCCACCGAGGATGATAGGTGAATCCAGCGCGGGGAGCGCACCTGGGAGCGATGCGTAAGGGGCTCCGTTGAGGAGGAGATCGATTTTCTCGCCATCGGCAACGACTGCGAGGTGGTTCCAAGTGGCTGCCGCGATCGGTGCGGCGGGTTGGCTGATTTGATCGCCAATTTTAATGAGAGGGATGCCTTGATTCAGTATTACTTGGAAGGCGCTGGCACCTTCACCACGGCTGAGAAGGATGGCATTATCCTGGAGGGCGCTGGGCTTGATCCACGCGGTGAGAGTGAGAGGCTGGTCGGCTTTCCACGCAAGAGTTGGTGTGTTAGGGATAACTATTGGCGTGGTGCCTAGCAGGCGCAGGCCACCACCGATAATGGAGCCGTCTGCGCGCGTGGCTGCGGTCTCTGCATTGTTTGCATTGATTGTGGCATCGGCAGGTGCGGTTCCGAGCCCGGCGAAGTGGTAAATGAGACTCGTGTCCGCATCCCACGCGTCAGTGGATTTGGAAGAGATGGCTTCGGGTGTGGGGTTGCCATAATAGAGATCGAAAGTCTGCTGGGCCGCAGGCTGGACATCCGGGAGATACACCCAGACGAAGGCTTCGTTGAGCAGCCCATCGTAGCTTTCCACTTCATGGGCGAGGACAGCTTTACCATCTGCGGCAATGAAACGAAGGTCACTACCATCTTGAGCTGCGGATGAAAATTGGAAATTACCATCATGTAGGCGGACCAGCACTGTGGCACCGCCGATGGGTGAGGTGACTGCCGCAGCGTTGGTATCCAAGGTGATCACTTGGCGTTGGGACCACGCGGGATTCCACCAAGGTTTCTCGGTCTCTGCGGCGATGGCGCTGCCGTGGACGAAAGCCAAGGCGAGGGCGATGAGGGATGCGTGCTTCATTTTGGAGATAGATGAAAAAGTGATACGTTAAAAGTCTGCCCAGCCGCGGAAGGTGATGCGGATATCTCCTGCTTTGGAATCAATCCGATCAACAAGTGGCATCGCGATATCGACTGAACCGTTGTAGTGCTCCCGGACGCGGAAGCGGCTGCCAAAGCCCGTGCTGGCAAAACCATAGCGAGCATCTTGATCCGGCAGAGAATCCCAGATTCCCATCCAGCCTGCATCTGCGAAGACATGGATGCGCCATTCGTCCGACTTTGGATTGGCGGGACCGGGATCGCCAATGAACGAACGGCTGCGATATTCAAAGGTGCCGAAGATGGCATTGTCGCCCAAAGCGGTGGCCTCTAGGTAGCCGCGAGTGGATCCAAGGCCGCCGCCGGCGAATTGATCGTTGTTGATCAAAGGGCGGTTGGAAACCTGGCCTTGGAGCTTCCCAAAAAGCTGCGCTCCGCCTTTAAGATCGCGAGTGTGAGCGACATCGCTGCGGAGAAAAATAAAGTTTCCATCGGCCTTGAAGCGCTTGTTTGAATAATCGGTGATGCCACTGCCTAGGCCGCGCAGGCCGAGGGTGAGCGCGTGGTTCATCTCGGTAAATGTTTTGTCAGCGACCCAAGTGGCACCGTAATTTGCGCTGATGGGATAATACTCGATGGGCGAAGAAAAGGTATCCGGACCGACGACGATATCTTCCTCAAAACTTTTATAATCCATGCCTATACTAAAATTTTGATAGAACTTGGACGTCGTAGGTAGATCATAGATGGCACGCAGCCCGATGACATTGCCACGACCACCGACGGACGCTCCGCCAAGGGTGGAAACATCGCTGTCTTGCTTGGTGGCGGTGAGCATGAGACTGGTGCCATCCGAAACCCGTGCAAGATAGTAGGCGGAATAGACCTGGGCATCGGAAAGTTTCTCAGGTGCGATCTGGAAACTAATGCCGCCAGTGTGACCTTTTTGGAAAAAATTCGCATAACTGAGGCCACCGTTGAGCCTGAGCTCGGTGGTGCCAGTGCTATAGCGATTGTTCAGTTCGAGTGAGCCGTGAAGGGGTAACTCGTCTTCCACGGTGAGATCGATATCCACGGTGCCCGGTTCCACACCAGGTAGTAAAGAAGGGGTGACGCGGCGATCTGCAAGGCGGTTGAGGGCAACGATTTCCTTGCTGACTTGGGTGAGATTTGGAACTTGCCCCTCTGCCAATGAGGGAGCCTCGCGCTTGATCTGACTGGGCAGGAAAAAATTCGCCCCTCTCACCCGCAGGCGACCCACTTTGCTTTCAGTGACTTGGAGGCGGATGATGCCCCTCCGCGGATCCTGCTGCGGCACTGCGACGGATACGGTTTGGTAGCCTTTAGCATGGTAAGCTTTCTCAAGAGCGGCGCGGGCCTGCTCGACGTCATCGACTTTTCGCTCGGGACCAAGGTAGGAATATACGGCGCGCTCAACCTCGACCCGTGGAAGTTTTTTCGCCCCTTCTACGCGGTATTCGCGAATATAGAAGGTGGGAGACGCCTCAGATGACGTTTGGGCAGCAGCTAAATTCGCCGCAACCGCACCCGCAGTGCAGTGCAGGAGAGGTATAATGAGAAGTCGTGTGAAATAGGTCATGCCGATGGCCGAAACTTGCGAGGCCGAAAGATCTGCGTTTCGGCCATCATTGCTCAAGGGCCAGAGTGTGACCAAATCGTCACATTCAAAGAGCCACATCGGGAAATAGATCGGTCGAATGTGACCAAATCGTCAATTTTCCGGCAGAATCTAATGTTTCATGCCAGCAAGGACGATGAGCTATGCAAAAAGGCCCCGCAGCGTGATGCGGGGCCTTGATGGATAGATGCTAATCTTATTGATAGCGTTTGTTAATATTTCACCGAGCAGCCATAGGGCTTGTTTTTTGCGTTCTCCACCTCTTTGCCCGCGATTACTGCTTCGAGCGCATTGGCGAAGATCGGATCCGCGGTTGCGACATCTGCTTTTTCTGTGCTGGGATTGGAATCGATGGCTCCATCGTAGGCAAGAGTCCCATCCTTGTTGATGATAAACATCTGAGGCGTGACCTTGGCGGCATAAGCCTTGCCGATGATGCCTTCCGGATCGAGCAGCACTTCTGCGGATTCCATCTTTTCCGTCTCAATGCACTTCGTCATTTTCTCGGCGTTGCAATGGCCTTGCTTTCCTTCTGCAGAGGAATTGACGGTGATCCAAACCGCACCTTTTTCAGCGGCAGATTTTTGGAGTTTTTGCATATTCCCAGTGTCGTAATGTTTTCTGACAAAAGGGCATTCGAAATTGACCCACTCGAGCACGACGACTTTGCCAGCGTGGTCTGAAAGTGAAACGGTTTCGCCTTTCACATTTTTTCCGGAAAACGCAGGGGCTGCTTGGCCAATTTCAGCCGCGTGTGCTGCGACAAGTGCGAAGGCTCCGGTGATAGTAGCAATGATGATCGATTTCATAATTTGAGGATTTACGGTTGAACAGGGTCTATCATCTAGGAAACTCCCGAGATCAATCCCCTACCCTGGTAGAAATTTCACCTTTTTTTCCAGCTTACCCTAAGAGGAGCTTGGCCGCCTTTTCCGACGAATACCAATTCCAGCTGATTGACTGCCTCTACCGCATACTCACTTTTCGGTAGCGTAACTTGCCATCGACGCGGTTCTTCGTTTGCGATCCATTCGTATTTCGCCGCCTCGTCGATCACCTGCGGAGTTGCGGGAAATGCTTCGTAATCCAGAGGATTGAAATTCACCATATCTTTCGTCGCGAGGGCTAAACGTAGTTCCTTCTGTCCCTCGGAGACCGTGAGGCTAATATCACCCGTTGCATCCCGTGGAATTTTTTTGAGACTTTCTTCTATCATCTCTGCCGCATCACTTTGCGTGAACAGTCCGCTTGTTAGATCCAATGTGATTTCAGCACTTCCCGGCAGACAGGAATTGTCATTGCAAACAAGCCACGAAAGTTTCGCCTTGAGTTCTACAGGTCCAGTAGTTTCCGCAGGAGGATAGAGTAATACCGGGAAAACCACCGTGCCCTTGTAACCATAACTCGTGAGCCCACTGGTGGTGAAGCGGCTGGGCGATGGATACTCTAACTCGCCCGTCTTCCATCCCGCAGGTAGCTCCCACAGGACTTTCATCTTCATCCCTGCTTCACCCGGATTTTCCCAATAAGTGTGCAAGCCTTCTTCGAGGCGCATTGAGATCGCGGTTTGTAAGGGCTGTCCTGCTTGGTAGCTGTTAGATATGGCAAGCCACTGCACTTTGGTCTTTCCCGTCTCAGGTTCTGCCATGCAACTGACAGCGTTGATGACACTTAAGGCACAGGTAATACTGGGTGCTAATTTCATAGGGTTCGGGTAATAGTTCGATCACTTGGCACTCTTCCGGCCTCGCTTCCCCGCTGGGTATTTGACAGGCTGGCGGATGGCGGTGGCAGGCTCGCTTTTCAAAGCGATGATCTGATCGCGCAGGTGGCCGGCGAGTTCGAATTCCAAACGGGATGAGGCTTCACGCATCTCAGCCTCAAGCTCGGCAATCATCCGAGGCTTATCATAAGTTGCTGAATCTTCCGCAACATTCAGACTATCCGCTTTTTCGGCATTTTCATAAGTATGCAGACTCGATTGAATGGCGCGCTTCACGCTCAGCGGAGTGATGCCGTGTTCTTCATTGTGCGCTTGCTGGCGCTCGCGGCGATAGGCGGTGATATCGATCAACGCTTGGATAGAGTCCGTAATTTTATCACAGAAAAGCACACATTCTCCGCCGATGTGGCGGGCCGCGCGACCAGCAGTCTGGATCATGGAAGTTTCATTGCGTAGGAACCCTTCCTTATCGGCGTCTAAGATACAGACAAGTGAAACTTCAGGCAGGTCCAAGCCCTCGCGTAGTAGATTAATGCCCACTAGAATATCGAATGCTCCGGCCCGTAACTGGCGGAGGATTTCCACTCGTTCCACAGTATCGATATCCGAATGGAGATAGCGCACCTTCAGCCCGGTGCCTTGGAGGTATTCGCTTAGGTCTTCTGCGGTTTTTTTGGTAAGGGTCGTCACCAAGACTCGCTCCTGCCGCTCCACACGCTGACGGCAAAGTTCGATAGTCTCATCGATCTGGCCCTTGAGCGGACGCAGGATCAGCACGGGATCGAGTAAACCGGTAGGCCGGATGATCTGCTCGACGACGAGTGGCGTGCCGCGTTTCCTAGGATCAAAGTCCGCCACCGGTTCGGCATTTCCGCTCGGCTTGACCCTGGCCTTTTTCAGATCGAAAAGTATAATACTTTTGCCATCCATATCTTTGGCCTTTACCGGAATGAAAGTTTTATTCTCCGGGCGTGAATTTACAATTTCAAACGCACCGGGCGTGGCGGATACATAAACACGCTGGCCTGTCATTTGCATGAACTCCTCAAACCGCAGCGGCCTGTTATCCAACGCACTCGGCAGGCGGAAACCATGGTCCACCAACACTGTTTTACGGCTTTTATCGCCTTCATACATCCCACCCACCTGGGGGATGGTGGCGTGGCTCTCATCCACCAATAGTAAAAAATCACGAGGAAAGAAATCCAGCAATGTGTATGGCCGGGCTCCCGGCTGCCGGCCTGTAATGTGGCGCGAATAATTTTCGATCCCTTGGCAAAATCCCATCTCTGCCATCATTTCCAAATCATAATCCGTCCGCATCCGCAGGCGCTGCGCTTCGATGAGTTTTCCGTCTTTCTCAAATTTGGAGACTTGCTCGCTAGCCTCTTTACGAATCTCCACGGTGGCCCGCTTCATCTTATCGGCCGAGGTCACGAACTGCTTGGCCGGGAAAAATGTATGGTTTTCCAAGCGATCCATCGCATGGCCAGAAACGGTGTGGATGCTGGAAATCCGCTCCACCTCATCATCGAAGAATTCCACACGGATCGCGGTATCATCCAGATAGGCAGGGTGAACTTCCACCACATCACCACGCACCCGGAACTTCCCGCGCCCAAAGGCAATGTCATTGCGCTCGAAGAGCATGCCCACCAATGAGTTCAGAAATTCTTCCCGCGTCAATTTTTGACCCACCCACACCGGCACCATCATATTTTGATAATCGTCAGGCGAGCCAAGGCCGTAGATGCATGAGACGGATGCCACCACGATGGTATCTTTGCGGGTGAGCAGCGAGCCCATGGTGCTGAGCCGCAGGCGCTCGATCTCATCATTGATCGATGAATCTTTCTCGATGTAGGTGTCGCTGCGTGGAATGTATGCTTCCGGCTGATAGTAATCGAAATATGAGACGAAATACTCTACCGCATTGTGCGGAAAAAAGTTTTTAAATTCCGAGTAAAGCTGGGCCGCCAACGTTTTATTGTGGCTCATGATCAAGGTGGGCTTGCCATGGTTCTTGATCAAATTCGCCATCGTGAAGGTTTTTCCCGATCCTGTGACGCCCAGCAGAGTTTGATGCTGGTTCCCCGCAGCGAGGGATTTCGTCAGCTTGGCAATCGCCTGCGCTTGGTCGCCCTCGGGCTTGTAATCACTTTGGAGTCGGAACGGCATCTGAGTGAAATTTTAAACTGGCATCCGCATTCCCGCAAGACCTGCCATTTCCGGAAAACAGGCGGACTATCCGCTAAAAATATTTCGCTTCAATAAACAATGTTTTGCCAAACTCGGAGGATGAATCATGCTGGGGGCATGAAATTGCTTCTCTCATTTGCCGCAGTGTGCGGAATCGCCATTTCACTGACAAGTTGCGGCAACTCTGGCAGTGGCGGGCAGGTCGCAGGAACGGGGCCATTCGATAGCCGTGGCAATTACGTAGAAGCGTGGGCAGACAATCCAGCGAAATGGCGCAAACCCGGCCGCGCGCCTGCAACTACAGATTCCACATCGCAAATCGCCAGCAACGATCAGCCGCCGATGAACTCCAACCCACTGCCGCAAAATGTTCCCGCAGTGAGAACCTCTCAGACCGTGCCACTGCCGCAAGTGGATGCCGTCACACCGGTGGTCGTAAGAAGTCAACCCAAGCCGAGTTCACAAGCCCGGGTGGTGAAAACTGTGGCGAAACCCAAAGTCGCCGCCAAGCCGAAGCCGAAGCAGACTCCAAAGCCAAAAGTGAAGCCGAAGCCCGCTCCGAAGCGCTATGTGGTGAAATCTGGCGACAATCTATCCTCAATTGCCAGTCGCAATGGAACTACCGTTTCCGCTTTGCAACGCGCCAACGGCATCAAGGGCTCCGTGATCCGCCCTGGCCAATCGCTCACCATCCCTAAGTAAGCGGGCTGAACAAAATTCCAGTCCCTTTGAATTCCTAAAATTGGTGGAATCACCCCGCCAAATTTTGAAAGGTTCTCCAGCATGCAGGAAGGCCAAGCGATCATTATCCGGCTCACCCGCCTGACCGATACCAGCCTGATTGTGCATTGGTTCACCGCCGAACACGGGCTGGTTAAGACCGTGGCAAAAGCCGCGCGCCGTCCGAAAAGTCCTTTCGCGGGGAAATTGGACCTCTTCTTCGGCGGAGAAATCAGCGTAAGCCCTGCGCGCCAAGGCGTGCTCCACACGCTCCGAGAGGTGGCCATTTCCGATTGGCGCGAGGGCCTGCGCCGGACTTACACATCCAGCTTGCAGGCTGCCTATTTTTGCCAACTTCTCGAAGCCGCAGTGGAGCCTGAACACCCCGCCCCCGAGCTTTATGATCTACTATCCCGCGGTCTCGATCACCTCAGCAGTTCCCCACCGACTCTCAAAGCGCTGCTCCATTTTGAAAAAGAACTCGCGAGGCACCTGGGAATTCTCGCGCAACAAGGCGATCCATCGCTCGCTCTCAGAGATGCGCTAGGCCACCTCCCAGCGTCCCGCGCGGAGCTATTTGAAAGACTTTCCCTTATCTAAGATTTCAGCTCGCATGTTCCCAGAGAAAACCGATACTCTTTTGAACTTCAAAATTTATGGACTCGC
The DNA here is from genome assembly GCA_041753275.1 of Akkermansiaceae bacterium. GTDB lineage: Bacteria > Verrucomicrobiota > Verrucomicrobiia > Verrucomicrobiales > Akkermansiaceae > Luteolibacter. Next base: position 28,452 of record JBGSUW010000054.1, read on the forward strand.
CGACTGCCACCCTGATTGGAATTCTTCAAGACCGCGTTGAAACCCTGCGTGCCAGCGGAAACCTTTCCGAAGCACTGCATGCCGCCACCGCCGCAGTCGAAAAATCCCAACATACGCTCGGTCCAGACCTCGATAGCATCGATGCCTTCGCCTCCGCCTTGGAAATTCGTGGCGACGTCTATCGAGAGGTCGGCAGCTTCGAGCTAGCGGTAGATGACTACTCCCAAGCCGTCGATCAATTGCAAGATCGGCCGGACCGTTTTGCCCAAATCGGGCGGATTCATGCCGGACTCGGCGCAGCCTACGATAGCTTGGAACTCGCTGAGAAGGCTTCGGAGAATTGGAAAACAGCGATCGATTATTTTGAAAAAACCGAGCCACCTTTGCTACTGGATGTGGCGGCAATTTCTAACAATCTCGCTTTCATTTCCAAAGCCAGCGGCGATCTTGATACCGCAGAATCGCAATTTCTCCGCGCGTTGGAAATCCTGCACTCCCACCTGGGCCAGGAGCACGAGCAAACGGCCACGGTTTCCAGCAACCTAGGCGCGCTCTACCAAGCCGGCGGCTATTTCGAGCAATCCCGGGAAATGCACATGATGGCACTGGAAACTCGCCGGAAAGTACTCGGCGAAGAACATGCCGACACCGCTCAATCCCACAATAACCTCGCCTTGGCCATGCTCAGCACCGGTGACCGCTCATGGGCGAGAAGACATTTTGAGAAAGCCCTCGCAGGTTATGAGGCCTTGGGCCCGGATTACGCGACCGACCTTGAAGCAGTGGCCTCGAACTATTGCGACTTCCTCCGAGCGGAAGGCGAAATACAACTGGCCGATATCATCGCCGGACGCGTCCGTGAGGCGCTCGACGCTCAAGTAGTCTAAAAATCTTCTTTAGAGAAAATTTCAGTCCACTTGCGCCACAGCCATGGCCGCAATTCCTTCCCTGCGGCCGACGAATCCCATCGTCTCATTGGTCGTAGCCTTGATCCCTACTCGCTCGGGCGGAATCCCCAATGCTGCGCCGATGTTCAAGCGCATCGCCTCGCGATGCGGCAGAACCCGCGGTGCCTCCACAATCAAAGTGGAATCCACATTCACGATTTTCAAACCCGCTTCATCCGCAAGTGCCCGACACTTTTCTAAAATTCTCAACGAGCAAATATCTTTACACGCAGGATCACCCGGTGGGAAAAAGTAGCCAATATCAGGTTGCCCCATCGCTCCCAGCACCGCATCTGCGATGGCGTGGCAAAGCACATCCGCATCTGAGTGCCCGGCTAAGCCATGGGTGTGAGGAATGATAACTCCGCCAAGAACTAACGGGCGGCCTTCTGCAAATTGATGCACGTCGTAGCCAATACCAATCATAGTATTTCTTCGATGGGTAGCACGCCATTGCTAGCGACGATGGACCACGCGTCACCGTGGCCTTGGACCTCGGTAAGGCTCACTTTCCCGCCCGCTGTTTCTACCAAAAGCAATCCTGCCGCGATGTCCCACAAGGAGATCCGTGACTCGATGTAAGCATCCAAACGGCCGCATGCAATGTAGGCCATTCCCAGCGCTGCCGAACCCATCATCCGCATTTTCCGCGCTTTGAGCGAAGCACGGTGGAAGCGCTCGATGCCCGTCCGCAGTGCTTCTTCGTCCTTGCCGCAGCCTACAAAAAGAATGGATTCTCCAAAGGTCGCCCGCTTGCTCGCTTGGATCGGCCGGCCATTGAGCATCGCAGGACCGCCCTTTTCCACGGTCCAGGTTTCTCCCACCATCGGATCATGAATCACGCCGACGACAATTTCGCCAGCCACCCGCAGGGCAATGGAGATGCAAAAATGCGGAATGCCGTAGAAAAAATTCACCGTTCCATCGATGGGATCCACAATCCATTGACGCGACGATTCCTGATTCCCCGCGATGCCTTCTTCACCATATAGCGCATCCCCCGGCCGAGCGTCCAAGAGGATCTTGGTAATGAGTTCTTGGGATTCTTTATCGAGTGCAAGCTTGATATCATGGTGGCATGCCTCATCCACAACGGCCTCTTTGCCGAAGTTTTCACGAAGAAGAATCCCCGCGGTAAGTGCGGCGTGGGTGGCGAGTTCGAGGTCGGTCATCAGATAGAAATATTAAATTGGTCTTGGGCGGATTGCAGCATTGATTACGAACCATAGCAACCACCGGTAGAACAAAATGCCCGACTGCGCTGAGGCAGACGGGCATTTTGTGAAATTTGGGAATAGGACTGAATCAGTCGGCTTTCGGCTTCCCAACGCGGCGAACGGCACCGAAGCGTTTTTGGAATTTATCGATGCGGCCTTCGGTATCGACGAACTGGGCTAGCCCGGTGAAGAACGGATGGGAATCGGATGTGATGCCGATGGAAATGAGGCTATGCTCCACACCGTCGATGACTTCTTTCTTTTCAGATGTCTTAGTCGAGCGGCTGATGAAGCGCTTACCGGTGGTCATATCTACGAAGACGACCGGATTGTATTTCGGATGAAGGTCCTTTTTCATGAGAATTCAGAGTCCCCTCGCGTTTCCGACGCGGCGGGACGCGGAAAGTGAAGGAAAAGACAGACGTGTCAAGCCAGTAAATCGGCCTGTTTTCATTTTGATTCGGGATTGATCAAGATATTGAATTTAGTGGCCTAATCTTTGCGCTGTTCAGGCTCGCCAGCGGCTTGTTGAGGTTCCTTTTCAGAGGTCTCGCGATGGATGTGTAATTCCCGCTGCGGGAAGGGAAATGAGATGCCTGCAGAATCGAATTCCTCTTTCACCCGCTTGGTTACCTCGGTCCGGACAGTAAGAAAATCCGAAGTCTTCGCCCACGGCCAGCAGCGGATATTTACGGAAGATGCGGCAAGTTCGTGAACGCCGATGTTTGGCGTTGGCTCTTTGAAAACCAGCGGATTCTCGTGAATGACTCGCTCGATGATCTCAATCGCCAAGTCTGCATCGTCGCTGTAGCCGATTCCGAACATCATATCCACTCGGCGAGTGGACATGCCGGTGATGTTGGTGATCACTTCGCCCCAGACTTTCTTGTTGGGAACGAGCACTTTTTGGTTATCGAAAGTAAGAATGGTGGTGCTGACGAGGGAAACGCTGTCCACCTTTCCTGTCACTCCGCCAATCACGACAGCGTCACCGACGTCGAATGGGCGGTAAATGAGCAACATCATGCCATTGGCAAAATTGCTCAAAGTATCTTGCAACGCGAAGGCGAGAATGAATGCGCCGCCGCCGATGAGGGCCAGTGCAGCGCCGACGTTCACTCCGATCGTGCCCAATGCCACAATCAGGCCGATGACGAAGATGATGCGGCGGCTCATCCGATTGATAAAAGTCTTGAGCAGCGAGGAAAGATGCGTCCGCTTTTCGATGGCGCGGTGGATGATCTTACTGGCGACGAGAGCGAGAATCCAGAACACTACCAGAATTCCGAGGAATTGTGCTGCCAGGATACCGATCCGGATGCCGCCATTTTGAGATTTAAACCAAGCGTTGAAAGCCTGCACCCGTGAACTAAAATCCGTAACGGTGGTCTTGATCCCCTCAACGGCGGCGATGTATTGCCTGGCACTTTTTGAATCTCCACCTTTTTGATCGAGAGCATTGAGCACGGCTTCGTAGCGTTTCACGAGATCACTTTTCTGGTCCCTTAAAATGATCAACTTGCTGTTGGTTTCCGCCTTGTCACCGCTCTGGCCTTTGAGAGAACTGATCTCAAGTTCTGCGATTTCTTGAGTCTTCGCCTTGAGCAATGCCTGCCATGAGGCGGCCTCCACATCGAGCTCTTCCTTGGTGAGCGGGGAGAGGGAAAGCGCGAGTTCTTCCTCGGATACCGTTGGATTTACTGAAGTTACAGCTGGCGGCGAATCCTTCTCCTGCGCAAGCAGAGCAATGCAGGAAAGTAGGGAAATCACAATGATTCTAGCAAGAAAGGATGGCATCTGCGCCAAACCTGCATCATCTCCCAATCGGGTCAAGAGCGCGGGTGCATGACGGTATCCCTTCAGCTAAGTGAGAGGTGTAAAATTTCGCTTTGTGAACCACGCTCTCGATCTTTCCCGTTCCTTACTTGCAGAGCGGTAGCTCCGATGATTTCATCTGGCATGAGACTCTTAATTCTCCTCCTCGCCATCCCGCTTCTGACTCAATGTGGCGGTGGCGGCTTCGGCGGGACTAGCGTTGCAAACTCCCCTGCGGTGCTGAATGTCTCAGGCTGGGATCCGAAAGAAGTGCAGCGCGGCGGAGAAAAATACTCGCAGCACAATGTTTCCGCGATGCGCCGCAATGGGGCCAAAGCGCTCATCGCCCGGTCTGCAAAGGGGCCGCTGTTGGATGAGAAATTCGGCGATTTTCTAAAATCTGCTGATCGCGAGGGGCTGATGCTAGGCGCTTATCACTACGTCACGATGGACGGGGATGCCGCGGATCATGCCGACCGCTTTGTCACCCGGGTGAAGGCCATCGCGCGGGAGAAAGGCATTTCTCAAAATCGAATTTTACTCGTCGGTGATTTTGATACTCTTTCCACGCCAGACCGCTTGGTGAGATTTATCCAGCGTGTCCATCAACGCACGGGAATCTATCCAGTGACTTATTTGGAAAACAGCGATGGCCTGCGCTCACGCCTGCGGAACGCTTCACCCGAGCAAAAAAGCATCATCCGCCGCTCGCCCTACTGGCTGGCACTTTACGGCCCGGGCGGCACGGAACGCACGATGGCGGGTGGCGCACTGACACCGGATAAGCTCACCGACCTTTATGGCACTTGGGGCGGCTGGACGATGTGGCAATATGGCGGAGTGGTCTGGGAAAATGGTGCCTCCCGCTCGAAGCACTACAATACCTCGGCATGGCGCAGCCCACGATTTTTTGGAAATATTGCGCATCCGATGGAGAGAAACGTCTTCCGCGGCGACGAGCGCCAGCTCAGAGAGTTTTGGAACCGGCACTCGATCCGGCTTTGAGTTGCAATTCGCCGCAATCGAATTCTCTAAAAATGCCTCTAGCAGACATCTCCAATCTTCCTGCGTATTAAATGCTGACGATCTAATTAGAAATTTTCTGAAATTATGTCAGACTGCCGCTTCCCACCTATTCATCCTAATTTCTAATTATGAAACTACCTGACACAAGATCACTCGCCCTCATCGGAGCAGGATTTCTGCTACCCATGCTTGCCGCCCGCGGCACCCGCTATCTCGTCGGCAGAAGCTACACACTTCTCACCGATGAGGAAGTCCCGCGGAATCCCGCCCACCCGGAAGTCGCCTGGCGGGATGCACTGATCTGGGCCGCAGTGTCTGGCTTACTTGGCGGCATCGCCACTCTCACGGTCAGGCGGCTACTTGCTGAGACCATGGTCCCTGCCGAGGGCGATGATATGGATCAAGAGTTGGAGAAGCTTGCGTAACTCATTGTTGTGATCACGCTTGGTTTGCTCAAAGAAACGTTGAATAACTTCATCGCGGATAAAGCGATGCGCCTGAGCGCTGCGCTTGCCTATTACTCGGTATTCTCGCTTGCACCGCTTCTCATCATCGCCATCGCGATTGCGGGGGCGATGTTTGGCGAGGACGCCGCCCGCGGAGCTATCGAGGAGCAGCTCACCGGCAGCGTCGGCCGGGAATCCGCAATTGCCGTGCAGGGCATGCTCAAAAGCGCCGGCCAAGGGAACCAGAGCGGGCTAATGACCTTGGTCGGATTTGCGATTCTTCTCATCACCGCATCGGGCGTCTTCGCCCAGCTCAAGGATGCAATGAATACCGTATGGAGCATCGAGCCCAAGCCCGGTCAAGGGATTAAGGGGCTTTTAAAAGCCAGGCTCATGGCTCTCTCGATGGTGCTTGTCATCGGATTTCTGCTACTCATATCCCTCGTGCTTTCCGCCGTCACCGCGGCCGTCACTACTTGGCTGGGTGACGCCTTGCCGATTCCTGGATTTGTCTTCCAGCTCCTCAGCTTCGCCATTTCCTTGGCGGTTACCACCTTACTGTTTGCCATGATTTTCAAAATCCTGCCCGACGCAGAAGTCCAGTGGAAGGATGTTTGGAGCGGTGCATTTCTCACGGCGATGCTTTTTTCCATCGGGAAATTCGGACTCGCCTTGTATCTGGGCAGAGAAGGCGCTGCCTCTGCCTACGGTGCTGCTGGAGCATTGATCCTGCTTCTATCATGGGTGTATTACTCGGCAAATATTCTCCTTCTAGGCGCAGAATTTACCCAAGTTTACGCTCACAGCCGTGGCCGCCGCATCGAGCCGAAAAAGAATGCGATCCGTATCACTTGAATTGACACGATTTCACCTCTCTCTTTTCAAAATCGCGCGGCTGACTAAATGCCCCGCCATCCCGACCGCAAGCACCATCAAGCCCATGCTCCAAATTTGTGGCCCCACCCACAACGCGAGGAATGCGCAAGCGATCAGGCCGCCCCACGCGAAAGCTCGTGAAAAGAGAAGATCCGCGCTTGGCAGGCGCAACGCGCAAAGATTATTAATCGCATAATAAACCAGCACGGTAAAAGCACTGAAGGACCACGTCAGGCGAATATCCCCTATCAAAGTAAGCGCCAGCACCAGCACGCCGATCGCGATCACAGCAGCTTGAGGATTACCGTTTTTGACCATGGCAAGCGCACTCGGAAGATCGCGGCGGCGGGCCATTGCGAGCACCACTCGGGAGAGCCCGAGGATGAGATTGAGGAGCACGCCGAGCATTGCCGTCACGGCTCCGGCGGCGACAAATGTCGCAGTGAGCGGATGGTCGAGACCGCGCAATACAGTCTCAAGTGGGGAGCCAAAGCGCCCCGAGTAAGCGGCGAATTCCGCACTGCCTATTGCCCCGATGGCAGCCAAGCCAACAGCGGAATAAAGCAAGGCGGAGATGGCAAGCGCACCCAGAATGGCCTTCGGGATGATGCGCTTTGGCTCGCAAACCTCTTCACCCATCGTAGCGATGCGACCGTAGCCGGTGTAAGCCACGAACATCAACGCGCAGGCTTCCAGAAAGCCGGAAAGTGCAGCACGATCATGCGGGATCAATGGTTTGAAATTTGAAAACCCGCCAGCCAGCGCGGTAGGTGCAGCAGCCATCACAAATGCCACGAGTGCCAGCAGCGTCACACTGACGATGACGATATTAGTCACGTTTGAACGCCGCAATCCGCCAAGCACCAACAAGGTGACAATCACCACCAATCCAGCCGCAGGCCAGCGTGCCGATACGGTGTCATCCATGCCGGATGCATGCAGCAAATAGCCGGAAGCACCAAGCGCGGCTGAAGCGGCAGAGGCGGATTTTGCGCACAGAAACATCCAACCCGCAGCGAATCCAGCCGCCGGACGAAGATAGATATATCCGTATTCGTAGGCACCCCCACTGACCGGATGACTGGCGGCGAGTTGGGCACTGCTCAGCGCGTTGCACAGCGCCACGAGAGCCGCCACGAAAATTGCGAGAATCACCATCGGCCCACCCGCCCCTGCAGCGATGCCAATGCTGACGAACACGCCAGTCCCTAACATCGCGCCCAGCCCCATAAAAGTGGCGCCGGTTAGTCCGAGCTCGCGGTGCAATTGATTCGATAAGCTCATGCCACAATGTCTAACCGTTTCCCGTGATCAGCGAGATGGAAATTGATCACTCCGCATCCAGCGCCTTCACATGTGCGAGCACCGCGGACGCCAGTCCCGCCGGATTGTAGCCACCTTCCAGCGAGGAAACAATTCGGCCACCGCACCATTTCTCGGCCAGCGCCTTCACCCTCCTAGTCATCTCCGCAAATGTCTCATCCGTCCAGTTAAGACCTCCGATTGGATCCCCCACCCGCGCGTCGAACCCTGCGGAAATCAACAAAAAATCCGGTTCAAATGCATTCACCGCTGGCTCCAGTTTCTCAGCCCACTCTCCGAGGGCTAATTCCCCATCTGAGTTTGGCGGAAGCGGGATGTTTAAATTAAATCCCTCCCCTGCCCCCTGCCCATGCTCCGTGGCAGATCCGGTGTACGGATAGATGTTTCCTTCGTGCAGAGAAATGTAGAGCACGGTAGGATCTTCGAGGAAAATCGCTTCGGTGCCGTTCCCTTGATGCACATCCCAGTCAATGATCGCTACTTTGCCAATTCCATGCCGCGACTGCAAATAGCGCGCCGCCACCGCCACGTGATTAAAGATGCAAAACCCCATCCCCCGCGCCGCCGTCGCATGATGCCCCGGCGGCCGCACCGCACAAAATACCGCCGCCACCTCGCCGCGCATCACCGCATCCACAGCTTCTAACACGGCACCCGTCGCCTCCAGCGCCACATCGCAGCTCTCCTCACAGATCGCCGTATCCCCCGTGCGAAGCACATCCGCGAACGTCTCTGTATCTCGGTAAACCAAGTCGTGATAATAGTGTTCATGCACCAGCAGAATTTCTGAAATCAATGCTTTCCTCCCGGGAATTCTTTTAAACTCCGCTGGCAAGGCCGCCATCGCCGCTTCTAAAACCCGATAGCGAGTCGCAGACTCGGGATGCCCTTGCCCGGTATCGTGCCGCTCGTAACACGGATCATAATGCACGCCTACCGGTAAAATTTCATCGCTCATCGCACTGATTTTTTAATGTTTTTCCGCTCCAGAAACTCGCTCCGGCGCTCAAGAATTTGCTCTACAGACATCCTCAGATCACGCTCGCCATCCATATCAGCGTTGGATTCCACAGCTCCTACTGCAAGAAATAATCCCGCCATCGCTCTATTGTCCGACAGCACGCTCGCCCAGAATTCCGTAATCCCCCGCTTTTTCGCCACCGTCGCCAGTTCACCTAACAAATAACCCGCAATCCCCATTTTCCGACTCTCCTCATGCACAATAAACGCCACCTCCGCACTTTTTCCTCCCTCATCTAAGTAGTAACGCCCGATCGCCCGCAGCTCTTCCCGCCCATATTGTTCCGCAAACAGTCCCAGCGCTAAATCCCGCGATTGCTCCACCGCCGCCAATTTAAAGGCCGACTCGCCCGTCATCTTATCCCGCAGATAGCCATAGCGCAGCCGGATCGTCTCCTCATCATGAGAGTAGAAAAATTCCTGCAACGCCCGCATGTCGCTCGGGTGAAGTGGCCGGAGAAATAGCCGCGTTTTATGAAATTCCACCCACCCCGAGTCCACATCATCCACCACCTTTCCCGGCCCCGGCATCGAGAAAAATTTTGGCAGCCACCCGCGTTCGTGCGCACCGGCCAACAATGCCTCCCGATGATTTGGATGCGCGATCTCCACCAACCTCGCCACTCGCTCCCGAATGCTCCGTCCATACAGACTCGCCACCCCATATTCCGTCACCACATAGTGCACATCGCCCCGTCCGGTGCACACCCCACTGCCGGATTCCAGACCCGCCACTATCCGTGACTTACCGTCTTCATCTGCTGTGGAAGTCAGCGCAATGATCGGCCGCCCGCCCTTGCTGCGGCCCGCCCCACGGATGAAATCCTGCAACGCACCGATCCCGCCATAAAATCGATGCCCGCTCGAATCCCGCACCACTTGCCCCGTCAGATCGATCTCCCGCGCCCCGTTAATTGCCACCATCCGGTTGTTCCGCGCGATTCGGTAGGGATCATTCACCCAATCGCTCGGATGCAGTTCGATCTCAGGATTTTCATTAACAAAATCATAAAGTTGCCTGCTGCCCAGCACGTGACTCGCTACAATTTTCCCCGGTAAATAATTCTTCGCCGAGTGATCGACCGCGCCACAACGCACCAAGTCCATCAATCCATCATTAAACATTCCCGAGTGAATCCCCAACTTCCGGTGTTCCTTCAGCGCCCGCACCACCGCCTCCGGACTATTTCCCAACCCGCATTGAATGGTCGATCCATCCTCGATCAGATGCGCCGCATGTCTGCCAAGCCGCTCATGCCGTTCATCGAAGATCCCGACAGCAGCCTCCGGCAACGCCGCCGAGCGCTCGATGAACCATCCGATTTTCCGAGTCGAAATCAACGTATCCCCACAAGTCCGCGGCATTTGAGGATTCACCTGCGCGATCACTACCCGCGCGCACTTCACCGCAGACATCACGATGTCCACGCTCAAGCCCAACGAGCAAAATCCTGCGGCATCCGGCGGGCTCACTTGGATCAACGCCACATCCAGCGGCAGTGGACCATTTTTAAAAAGCCCCGCCAGCTCAGACATCGCACACGGCGTATAATCCGCCTGCCCGCGCTCCACCGCATCACGCAGCGCCGGAGTCAGATAAAACGAATTAGTCCGCAGCACCTGCTCAAACTTCGGATGAATCCACGGCGTCTCGCCCAGTCCGTGAATATGCACAAGCTCCACATCCTTGAAAACCGCCGCCATTTCCAGCATGGACTCCACCAGCGCAAACGGCACCGAGGCCCCCCCGCCGATGAAAACCCGACTCCCCGGCCGCACCAGTCTCAGCCAATCACTCTTCTCCAGCGCCTTCATCGCCAAACTCTATCAAACTGGCTCATCAGCAAAATTTGTGGGTAAATTTGGGGTTTGGCAAGTCTTCAAGTGGTGATAAAGAGATCCTTGGAGCAGATCGAAGTTGCGGTATCCATAAGCTTTTCTCATACACAGATTGATACGCAGGTTTAGGCCTTCGACGATGCCGATGTTATAGAGCTTTCCGACCTTGAAATAGTTCATCAGCAAGTCCTCGTGATTGCGCAAGGTGCCGACAACAGTGAACTCCGCAAGCCAACCATCAGCCTTGATCGTGCCAAGCTTTCGCTTATTTGAAGCAGGAACCGCTTCTCGACGATTGAACTCCCTAGGACTCATGAAAAACCAAACTCGCTGGACATTCCTCTTGCTGCGATCATGCTCCGGGTTGTTGGATTCCTCAATGACTCATTTCACGGGAAAAGCTCGCCTACATCTGACTGAACACCCCAACGCCATGCCCACCACCGAGCGCTGTCCTGGTTAACCACGGGAAATCCTATTTTAATGCTATTTCAGATTTCCAGTCAGAATTCAGTGAGGAATGCGACACGCTCCTGCGATGTCATGAAAGACTGTAATTGCAGCGGCTTCTTACACGAGTTAGGATTTGAAACAAATTCGCCAGTTTTGTTCCACACGATTTTCGCCATCCTGTGCCTCATTTTCCTTTCCTCTCCCACCACCGCCCGCGCCACCAGCACTACTTACACCGGCAGCAGCCCCGCCAGTGTGGTGAACTACACGCTCTATGATGCAAATGGGAACCTCAAGACCCTCAATGAAAACGGCACAACCGCCAGCACTATCACCCGCGAATATGATGCGCTGAACCGCATCACCAGCTACACCGCCCGCGCAGAGTCCATCGGCTACCGCTACTATGCCAATGGGCTGCTAGCAAAGATCATCTACCCCGGCGGCACGGAGATCGGCACCGGCCATGTGGAATATACCTATGACATCAATGGTCGCCTCTACCAAGTCATCGATAAGCTCACCAGCAGCACCACTCCCCGCACCACCACCTATAGCTGGTTCTCAGACGGCCGCTTGCAGTTCATCACCCGGCCAAATGGCACCCAGCGCAGCATTGTTTACGAGCCTGCCACAGGCCGCCCCCAGACTCTCACCGAGAAAGCTGGCACCACCACGCTGCTGGAGTGGAGCTTGAGCTACTACCCGAGCGATGAGATCAAGACGCTGAATTTGAGTCCCGCTCTCGCTCCTTCCCTACTCGCCGCCGCGCCCAGCGCCGTGATGACGCATGATGCGGCGAACCGCCTGCTCACCTGGAACTCCCAAGCCACCACCTATGATCTGGATGGTAACATGAGGCTCGGCCCAGTGCCCAAGACCCAGACCCTCGGGGCCTTTGCCTACGATTCCCGCAACCGCCTTACCAGCGGGGGTGGCCTCACCTACACTTACGATGCGGAAAACCACCGCACCGGCATCGCTGGAAACGCTGGGACCGGCTTCGAGACCACCGCCTTCACGGTGGATCCCAACGGCGCAATGAGCAAGATCCTCGCCCGCACCAAGAATGGCGTGACCACCCGCTACGTCTATGGCGCTGGCCTGCAATACGAAGTTTCTGCCGCAGGTGTGGCGACGTATTACCACTACGATCAGGCCGGGAACACCGCTGCGCTGAGCAATGCCAGTGGAGCACTCACGGAGCGCATGGCCTACACGGCTTATGGTAGCTTGCGCCACCGCAGTGGGAATACCGATACACCTTTCCTCTACGGCGGGTTCTTCGGCGTGATGACGGATAGCAATGGGCTGCTGCACATGCGGGCGCGCTATTACAACCCACTTACCCTGCGCTTCATGAATGCAGATCCCGCGCGTGATGGCTGGAATTGGCACGCCTACGCAGATGGAAATCCGGTGAATTGGGCGGACCCAAGCGGCTACGGTGCGATAGGTTCCATCCAGGCTGGCCTAAGCGCAGTGGGGATGGTGCCCGGCATCGTGGGCGGGGTGGCAAATCTCACCAACGGCTTTATTTCGATGGCGCGGGGCGATGATGTGGGAATGATCTCCTCCTTCGCGGGTGCTGCCACCTTCGGGGTAAGCTCGCTGGCCACCTACGGGGCGATCAGCTCAGCAACCGCGATAGGCAGAAGCGTAGGACCTTCCGTGAGTATGAACGCGGTGAGGATAGAGACAAGTTTTGGGGCAAGGGCGGGCGCAGGGGCTAGTGGGATTCCAGGAGTCTGCTTCGTGGCCGGGACAGAAATCGGAACAGCAGGTGGTGGGGTAGCCATTGAGTCTTTGCGAGTGGGGCAAAGGGTGCTTACGGCAGACGGCGGCTCGTCCACAGAGGTGGATCCAGTAACTTGGCGAAAGATCACACTGCGGATGTCGAATCCTGAGTGCCCGGAGGATGTGCTGGATTTAGAGCTACTGCGCCCGGTGGGCTGGATGGCGGCTACGGAATGCGAAGAGGGTGCCCAAATCTGGTTCGATTTGGAGGAAATGGGGCTACATGGCTTGGCGTCTGTGCAGAAGGTGAGTGTCTGCCCACCAGTCCAGCCAGGCCGTGGGCGAGTGGTGCTGGCCACGGTGAATCACGAGAACACCTTCGTGATGGAGGTAAGGCTGGAAGGGGGGGCTGAGCCGTTGCGACCTACGGATCGTCATCCGTTGTTCTCGGTGACTCGGAATGACTGGGTGCCTACGGCATTCTTGAAGCCGGGCGAAGAGCTGCGCACGGCCACGGGAACGGCCATCGTCAGTTCTGTGCGGGCTTTGCAAGGAACTCACCGAGTTTACAACATTGAGGTTGAAATAGACCACAACTATTACGCGGGTCCGGATAGAGTGCTGAGCCATAACTCTTGCATGTCAGGTGCCGCAAATACAGCAGGCCGGGGGCCTGTAATCGTCGGAGAAACGATGAGTCGTGTGACAGAAGCTGCCAGAGGAGTTCCCGGAGCTAAGATTTTGAATGATATGCCGACATTCACAGGCACAGCCGATCAAGTCACGAGTTCGATGATGCAGTATAATCGGAAATGGATACTCGATCAGATGCGAAGTGGGAGGCCGATCATCGATATTGGCACTGATGCAACGCGGCAGACGCCAAGCATTTTTTATCAGATGGAGCAGAACATGATGCAAAATTATCAGAAGCTCAATCCCGGCAGCCTCAACATCAGCAAGCCATGAACGATCAAGATTTCAGTCGGATAATAGATCAGGCTTTTATTCCATTCTTACAAGAACTTGGTTTTGTCGCTCAACCAAAAGCAATCAGCGGTCGTGCTTACATGGTCGAATTCATTGGGAAATCATGGACACTTTCCGTTTCATTTGAGCCGGGAGATAATTATTTCTCCATCGTGTTATTGAACAACAAAGAGAGAGGACTTGCTGCGATGGATGATCGACAAAAAAGCCCAAGACTCAGTGATCTGAATGCCCGCTACATGGGGCAGATCACTCTTGCCGAGAGAGAGGCAAACGAGGCCTTTTTCGCGTCCATAGTGGTTACGGATTCTTTTGAAAGGCAGCTTTTGAAGGTCGCAAAAGATCTGCGGCTTGTATTGCCGAAACACCTCGCGGTTTGAAAATCCACCCTCCGGCCCACTTTAACAACTCCCTCCCGGAAGATCGTCGCTCCGCACCCTTTATCCATCCCGCTGCGTGCTGTCACGGGTGCTGCTAGCCTACGGGGCCATGTGACGTGCGCGGTGTAATGCTGCATCCAGTCCAGGACTCTCCCGGCAAAGCCGGGTCCCTCCCTCCCCGGATGTCCCCTCGGGGAATACCCTCGGCAGCATTACCCGACGCAGTCACAAGTCCCCTACGGCGAGAATCCACCAGAAAACACGACCAAGTGGTGGGTAGGTAGGCATCGA
>JBGSUW010000055.1:0-39327 GCA_041753275.1 Akkermansiaceae bacterium
GCGGAGTAAAACGGGCAGGCGTCGGCGGTTTCGAGTTTGATGAAATCGGCGGACGCTGCGGTGGTGGACGCCTCGGGGAGTTTCTCCGAAATGAGCGGGGTTTTCAGGAGCGTGGCCAGCTCGCGGGCCATGCCGCGGTGGGAAAGGAGGTCGGGGCGGTTCGGTGTGACTTCGAGTTCCAGCAGGGTGTCGGAATCGAAGAGTGTTTTCACGGGAACTCCAATCGGCGAATCGGCGGGCAGGATGAGCAAACCGTCCTCGCCCTTCGGAAAGCCGATCTCCTCGGCGGCGGCGAGCATGCCTTTCGATTCCACGCCGCGCATTTTCGTCTCGCCGATGGTGAATCCGCCGGGAAGCTGTGCGCCGGGAAGGCAGCAGGGAACCTTGTCGCCGACCTTGTAGTTTTTCGCCCCGCAAACGATCTGGCGGAGAGTGCCTTCACCCGCATCGACTTGAGTGACCTTGAGCTTGTCGGCGTCCGGGTGCTGGACGGCCTCCATGATCTGCGCGACCACGATCTTTTCCGAAGCGATGCCTTTCGTGACGATGCCCTCGACCTCAACGCCCGCGAAAGTGAAGAGATCGGAGATCTCGGCGATGGACTTGCCGGAGAGGTCGAGGTGGGTGGAGAGCCAGTTAAGGGAGATGTTCATGGGAAGTGGAAATTTGAACCGCCAAGACGCCAAGTGCGCCAAGGAAGATAAGGTTTTTGATTCAGGGTTCTTGGAAGTTGTTGGCGATGCGCTTGATGCCGTTCTTGATCAGGACTGTGTTGAAGTTGATGAGAAACCCTAACGATTTTCCGGAGAGCTTCAGGTAAGTGATGATCTGCGCGTGGTGTATTGGGATAACCTGTTCAACGGCTTTCAACTCAATGATGATCGAATCGTTTACAAGCAGGTCGATCCTGTATCCCACGTCGATGGTAATGTCATCGTAGTAAACCGGCTGGGGAAGCTGTCGATCAACCTTGAGTCCGCGCTTTTTCAGTTCGTGTTCAAGGCAAGCCTCGTAAGCGCTTTCCAAAAGCCCGGGCCCCAGCTTGCTATGAACCTTAAATGCGGAGTCCACGATCACTGTGGCGATTTCATCAACCGATTTCATATTTCAAAAAACTTGGCGACCTTGGCGTCTTGGCGGTTCCCTTCTCTTCTCACCCGAATTGGGCGAGAAACCTGACATCATTTTCGATAAGTAGCCGGATGTCCTTGATGCCCCAGCGGATCATGGCGAGGCGGTCGAGGCCCATGCCGAAGGCGAAACCGGTGACTTTCTCCGGGTCGAGGGCGTTGTCCTTGCGGGTGGCGTTGATGGAGCCGAATACGGCGGGATCGACCATGCCGCAGCCGGCGACTTCGATCCAGCGCGGGGCCTGGCCTTGGATCGTGAGTTTGACGTCGATTTCGAAGCTGGGTTCGGTGAACGGGAAGAAGTGTGGACGGAAGCGAACTTCTGTCGATGTGCCGAAAAGTTCACGGAAGAAATACTCGAGGGTGCCTTTGAGATCGGGTAAAGAAACATCTTCTGCAACATAAAGACCTTCGAGTTGAGTGAAAACGGATAGATGTGTCGCATCGGTTTCATCGCGGCGATACGCAGAACCCGGAGCGATGATGCGGATCGGAGGCATTTGGCCTTCCATGGTACGGATTTGCACAGGAGAAGTTTGGGAGCGGAGGAGTTTGCCGGAATCGAAATAGAACGTGTCCTTCTCGTTGCGGGCGGGGTGATCGGCAGGGGTATTCAGGGCATCGAAGCAGTGGAACTCGTCTTCGATTTCTGGTCCATCGGCGAGGGCGAAGCCCATGCGGCGGAGGATGCGGATGGCTTCATCGCGGATGAGGGTGAGCGGATGAAGTGAGCCAACGTGTTGGAAACGAGCGGGTAAGGTGCTATCGATGCCCGCAAGTGCGGCACGGTCTGCAATTTCCCGGAGGGCGAGTTGCTTTTCCTCTAGGGCGGTGGTGATGGTGTTGCGGGCGGCGTTGAGGAGCTGGCCGACGTGGGCTTTATCCTCCTTCGGCACGTCTTTGATGCCTGCGGCGACGAGGGTGAGGCTGCCTTTTTTACCGAGCGAGGCCACACGGGCATCGTCGAGCGAACGCTCGTCAGCGGCGGCGGAAATTTGCGCGAGGGCGTCAGTTTGGATGGCTTCGATTTGCTCCTTCATGTGAAAGGAGTGGGAGATAGAGGGAAAGCGGTGCTTGGTCAAAGGTAGAAACGAGCGGATTGCTGGGCTTGCCGCATTCTTTAAATGGGCTTGAGGAGGTATCCGCCCACCCAGCCTTGCTCGCCCGTGGCACTGCGGCACCAGTGCCAGCCGTGTATTTGGCGCAATGACTCGAGCGCATCGCCGCGCTTGATGGTGAGGACGGTGGGATCGTAATCTTCCATGGCCGCGAAACGGCCTTCGCCCAAGGGTTCTAGTATTTCTTCAGGCACATAGCCGTCATTGCCATCGCGGTCGCTTGCCCAGACCCAGCCTGGCCATGCGCGGTCGGCAGCGCCAACGGTGACTTCATCGCCCGATCGGAGCTTGATGGGATCGCTATCTTTTTCCTCGTAGTCGGCATTGGCGGTGAAGTGCGGCATGGTGGGAATGATGGAAATGGATCTGCGTGGAAATGGGAATAGCGGAATTGCAGGAGGCTAAAACTTTACTCACCTCAAAGTTTGATCCCGAAAAAGTCATTCATCACGGCCCGATAGACTTCGTGCTTGAAGCTGGGCAGCCAATCCAGCTCGAATTCTTCGGGGAGAATCCAGCGGTAGGCGCGGAATTCCCGTTCTTTCTGGTGGACGTTCACTTGCGGCGCATTGGGCTTCAAATGGCAGAGGAAATACGTTTGCTCCTGGCCATGGCTGCCGTGCTTGCGGAGTTTTTTTTGCCGGACTCCTTCAGGATAGAGATAGCGGTAGCCATCGCGGCGGATCATAATTTCGTAGTGCTCTGCCCGTAGCCCGACCTCTTCGTTCACTTCGCGGAAGAGTGCTTGCTCCGAGGATTCGCCGGCATCAACTCCACCTTGCGGAAATTGCCACGCTCCGGGGAGGGTGGCGCGCTCACAGATCAGCAGATTTCCATCTGAGTTCACCACCAATGCGGCGACGTTTGGGCGATACCTAACCACGCCAAGAGAGTGACCTCGACGCGGGATTCTGACAATCATTAAGTTTTCCTAACCACTGAAATCGCAGACTGGTCAAGCGGACGTAGCCATGCCAAGGTCCTCGCATGTTGCAGAAATTCTTACTTACCTCGTTGGCCATGCTGGTGCTTGGATCGGTAGCGGCACTTGGTCAAACCGAAGAGGCACCTGCTGCGCCAGCGTCTGACACTCCGAGTTCGGATCGCTTCTGGCAAGCTACCTTGGAGGGCGGGCACTACATGGTGGCGCTCGATAGGATCACTGCCGTGAGCCGCCATCGTTATGTGTTAGACGGTGCTGTCATCGTGGATGAGGTGACGATAGACACTCATGGCCAAGCGCTTGCAAGGTTCTACTTCATCCAGCCAGTCACCGCTGCCGCAGCCCCAAATGCGGCAACCAAGGTGGTGGAGCGCGGTAAGGAAATACTCGATCAAGCAGCGGAAAGGGCAGGGATCGACATCCAAAACATGGTGGTAAAAAAATATCCTGTGACCTCCCACGCCAAGTCGATTGAATATAGGATTCTTTCTGAAGAGGGACTCACCAGCCTCTATGAAAGTGTGAAAACTTCTTGGGAAAATGGCCGTGGAAGGAAGTATGATTCCAAGAAATAGGGGTTAAGAATTATTACTATCGCACAATTTGATCGATATGAGTTCATTTGAAAATAAAGTTAAAGAAGCGCTCGCAAATCCGCAGAACCAAGGAGAAATCCAGGATGCGGATGCCGTCGGGACGGTGGGTTCACCCGAGTGTGGGGACATGCTGCGGATGTGGTTGAAATTTACGGAAAAGGACGGCCAGCGCGTGATTGACCGCGCATCATTCCAGGCATTCGGGTGCCAGACTGCGATCGCTGTGGCGTCGATGGCCACCGAGCTACTGCGCGGGAAGACCGCTGCTGAAGCCCGCCACCTCAGCGCGCAAGAACTAACAGGAGATCTCGGGCCGCTGCCGCCGATGAAGATTCATTGCGGCCAGTTGGTGGAAGGTGCTCTCCGAAATGCACTGGAAAATGATGCCACATCCGTCCCGCAGGAGACTGCGATCATGCCCTCCACCGCGCCGACTCTAGCATCAAGCCTACATCGAAAAACAAGCGGCACTTTGCGGATCGTGCCGATCGACTGAGAATCGAGTGGTGTTTCAAATTTTCATCTAATCGCTGACAGAGAAGGAATTTTCCCGCCGTTTCATTTATAGCCCCATTTAGATTTGTGTTAGAACTCAAAGAAGTCTCATTCACCATTCGCAAAGATCGCGAGGATGTCCCGTTGGTGGACCGCGTTTCCATCGCAGTGCCGAAAGGTCACTTCATGGCCATCGTCGGCCCATCCGGGTGCGGTAAGACGACTCTGCTGAAGACCATCGCAGGACTCAATCCTGAGTCTGGCGGGGCTTTGTATTGGGATGGGCGAAATCTCGCTAAAGAAGGGGATTTTCTACCTTCGGAAATTGGTTATGTTCCGCAATTTTCCATCGCCTACGATGCTCTTACGGTGGATGAGTCCGTGGAAGCCGCCACTCGCCTGCGGGTGCGCTCGGGCAGCACCGCAGATCTGGATCAAAGGATCGATCGAGTTTTGGAGGAAACTGGTCTCAGCCCGATCAGTGACCGGCGGGTGAAAGTCCTCTCGGGCGGCCAGAAGCGCCGGCTTGGGCTAGCGATGGAGCTGGTCTCGGACCCGAAAGTTCTGCTCTGTGATGAGGTCACGTCCGGGCTCGATCCACGCTCGGAGCGAGAGATCGTAAATTTACTGCATGATATCTCCCGCAAAGATGGCAGGATTGTGCTATCTGTTACCCATTCGCTGGCGCATCTGGAGCTGTACGATTCCGTGTTGGTGCTGCATGAGGGCCGAGTGGCATTCCACGGGCCGCCGCAGAAATTGAATCATTATTTCTCAGTGAGCGATACCGAGGAAGTCTATCCCCGCCTCGCCGCCCAGCCGTCCGAGCGCTGGCAGAGCTCTTGGGAAAAGCACCGGGAATCTTACCAGAAAATGATGGATGCCACGCGCGATTCGCTCATCGCCTCCAAGGATCTCCATTTACCTGAAGTGGCATCCGAGACTGCAGAAGCCGCAGCAAGCGAGGTCCGGCTGCCGGGATTTTTCAGTCAATTCGCCACCTTGCTCTCACGGCGGTGGCGGATATTTTTCCGGGATCGTGGGCAGGTATTTTTGCAATTGGCCATCGTCCTGTGTTTTCCCATCCTAGTGACCATCTTCAGCGATAAGGCTTCGGGAAATATCCGCCGCTACTCAGACACGCGTGCCGCGGATATGGCGGCGATGGTCCAAGAAGAGCAAAGCGTGCGGGCGGATCAGGCGAAGGTGGGCTCTGCTATTTCTGGAATTATCATGTTCCAAGTTGTGCTACTTTCATTGATGGGGTCGAACAATTCCGCCCGTGAAATCGCGGGTGAGCGGCCGATTTATGAGAAGGAAAAATTCGGCGGCTTGCGGCCCACGGCTTACCTCGCCTCAAAAGTTGCATTCCTTGCCTGCCTTGTCATCACGCAGTCATTATGGATGGCGTTTTTCGTCAATTTTTTCGGTGCCTTTCGAGGTGATTTCCTCCAGCACGCCGGGTTTCTACTACTCGTCAATGCCGCGATGACGGCCATTTGCCTTGCCATCTCATCCCTCATGCGCACCGCAGAACAAGCTTCATTGCTCTCGATTTACCTCGTCGGATTCCAGTTACCACTATCCGGCGCGGTGCTCGCGTTACCGGAAAATATAGAAGTATTTACCCGCCCATTCATCTCTGCCTACTGGGCATGGTCCGGCTCTGTGGAGGCCCTCCAGACTCAAGTCCACGATGCCGTGAAATCCGTGATCGATACCGGGCTCTCCGCTCAATCGGCTTGCCTTTACACCCTCTTGGCCCACATCGCAGTCGCCATGATCGCAGCTTGGGCCGGAGTGCGCAGGCCGCAATGGGAGTAGGCACATTTTTGAACTCGATTTCATCAGATTGTTACACTAATATCTCACTCATTCTCAATTATACATACTATGGCACGCCGCGCTAGCTCCAGTCTCCACCCCGGAATCATCATCGGCGCGATCGTCGTCATCGTCGTGCTCGTTATCGCGGGGAAATCGTTTCTCGGGAAAAAATCCACAAGTTTCGGTGAGATGCCCAGCTTGCAGATGGATGATCTGCTGGAAAATGGTAATAGCCTGCGCGGTAACGAATATGTGATCAAAGGCGAGATTGATGAAAAACTCCAATGGACCACGGATCGCGGCCAACTCGTGAGCGTGCGTGTGGAAGCGTCCGGTGGTGATCAGTTTGTAGCCATCGAGATTCCGCCGGAGTATAGTAAACTTAATATTGATACCAAGCAGAAGTATGCCTTCCGGGTGAAATTCAAGCAAGGTGGCATCGCCGTGGCCACTGGAGTTGACCGCCTCTAATCACTTCTAACAATTTCTAACAATTTCATGAAATTTCTTCTGATACTCCCTCTCTGCCTCGCGACCTTCAGCCACGGCCAAGTTTACACCGCGCCGCCCGCTGGTGAGCCTGCCCCGCAGGCCGCTACGCCCACGGATAGCGGTCCTAGTGCTCCGAAGTCGCAGCCTGCTGCCAGCCCGCTCGGAAACGAGATCCCCTTGTTAGATCCTGCTGCGGAGACCATAACCGTCGGCGGGGTGGCCATTCCGTTAGGGGACAATCGCTTGCTCAAAGCTCGTTTTGAAAAATACCTCAGTCAGCCGCCGGAGAATAGTGAAGCAGCGGCAAACTACCGCGAGACAATCGACGAAATCCTCAACACCATTTCTCCACTAAGAGGTAAGCCACCTGATCTCTACGCCGCATTTAAATTGCTCCCCTCCGCCTCCGCATACCCTGGTGACGCCAACCTCTGCGGCACTCTCGCGGAGTCCATCTACATGGCCATGCTCTCCAAGCAGGACGTCAATGGGCTTAAAAAACTTAACGCCTCCATCGAGCAAGAAAAGTCCGCCATCATCGCCGAGGGCGATTGGGCCGCACGCCATGAAGAAGGGAAAGCGCTCAGAGGCACCCAAGCCGCGCAACCTGCGGGCAAAGATGGGAAACCCACAACCGCCCCCGGCCAAGCACCTGGCGCAGGCACCAATTCTCTGAGATACGCTAATACCCTTCGCCGCATCGCGGAAATCGAAGTTTTAAAAAAGGCCAACATCGTCCGCACCGAGGCGCAGACGCTTCAGACCAAGGCGCAATATCAGGTGAGTATGATTCAGTGGTTCGTCCAGCGCCGCTTCGAGCATGTCCTAATGGCTGCCCGCTTTTACAACCAAATCTGGAAAGATGGCGATGCCACTCTCCGCATCGATAAAGACTCGGATGTGGCTAAACTTTTTTCCCAGTCCGTAGGCGTCAGTCCCACCGTTTCTTCGCTTGATGCACTAGCGAATGAAGCGATCCGGGAAGTCGCCAAATACGTGGAAGCCTTCGATCTGATGCTCTCGCGCGGAGAACTCCACTCCGCGTCCCAGCGGCTGATGGAAGCCTACGCGCTTGGCGAATATTTGGCCCCTGTTGCCACACTGCCCTACGAGAAAAAGCAACGCATTGCCAGCTACTTCCGTGATCTGAATGAACTCTACGGCACGCTCCAAGCCCGCGATTATACCAAGACCAAAGAACTTGCAGAGCGCCTCAAAGCTGCCGCCAAGGACTTCCCCTCCTCAAAGGTGGATAGCGCAATCGCTGGCTACACCCTCGCCTCAGACCTCGCCATCGAGGAAGCCAAGGCCCACCTCCTCGCCCGCGAGAGTGATAAAGCCGCAGAGAAAATTAAGTCCGCTGCCGAGATCTGGCCCACTAATCCCAAGCTTAACGAATTCCGCAGTCTCGTCAGCCAGTCCGGTGGCCTCGTCGCCGTTCGCAATGACTTTGATCGACTCCTCAGCGAAGGAAATTTCCGGGAAATCGCCAAGCGCCAATACGAAATCGCACCTTCCATTCTCGGCGATGCCACCCGCCAAGACGCCTTCAAGCAAGTGATGGAAAATCTCACCAAGATCGAGGCCGCCATCGGCAAAGCAGGTGAGTTTAGTAAAATGAATCAAAATTACGCCGCGTGGGAACAGCTCGCCGAACTCCGTGAACAATTCCCGGATGACCCGAAGCTGGGCCGCGAAATGGAACTCCTCTCCGGCAAAGTCGCCGACTTCACCCTCGCCCTCGATAAGGCCCGCCAGTTTGAAAACCGTAACCCGAAGCAAGCAGGTTCCGCCCTCTCATGGTATCTCAAAGCACGCAGTATCTATCCCCAAAGTAACCTTGCGGAAACCGGCTCCAAGCGCATCATCAACGAGATACTTCCACCCGATGACAATGGAGCGTCAGATGATAAAAGCGCTACAGGAAATTAACCTATAATAGATTGCTTAATTATAAATGAAGCTTCTACTCATTGGCCACGGTTACCTCGGCCAGGCAATTACTTCCGAGTTCCGCCAACATGGCTGGGAGATTACCGCCACCACACTCTCAGGTAGCGATGGCACCTTACCTTGCGACGTCGGAAATTTCGCCGATCTCACCCACCTACTCACCCCTGACTTCATCGTTCATTGCGCCGCCTCTGGCCGTGGCGGTGCGGAAGCCTATCAGAAAGTCTATGTCAATGGTGCGCGGAATCTAACTCAAAGATTCCCCGGCACGCCGTTGCTTTTTACCTCCAGCACTTCGGTTTACGCTCAGATGGATGGTTCCATAGTGACAGAAAGCAGCCCCGCCATCCCAGACCGAGAGACTGGCAGCTTGTTAGTCGAGGCAGAGCAAATCACCTTGGCGGCCGGCGGTATCGTCACCCGCCTGTCTGGTATCTACGGCCCATCTCGTAGTATGATACTTAAAAAATTCCTCAGCGGAGAAGCCATCATCGAGGAGGACGGCAGGCGGTTTCTCAATCAAATCCACCGCGACGATGCGGCACGCGCCATTTATCATTTAGCAACTACTGGAGTGAGTTCGGAAATCTTCAACCTCAGTGATTCCACTCCACTCACCCAACTGGGATGTTATCAGAAGTTAAGTGAACTTTTTCACCTACCACTGCCGCCCTCAGGCCCGCGCGATCTGGATCGCAAGCGTGGCTGGACGCATAAGCAGGTATCGAATCATAAGTTATGCCATACCGGTTGGGCACCGCAGTTTCCTTCCTTTCTCGATGCTGCGCCACTCATTCGATCCACACTATAGGTTTTTTCACGAAGCAACGAACAAGACTTTCCCCGAACGATCTGCGGCCTCTAAGCGAGCAAACGCCGCCTGATGCTCTGCTAGTGGAAATGTAGAATCCACCTTCTGCACCAATTTTCCTGCGGCCACACGTGTAGCCAGATTCTCATAGACTTCATGAACCTCTGCAAGCGGTGCATTTTCCAACCAGCGGCTCACCCATAGACCGCACACCCGGATATCGCGGAAAATCAACAAGCCATTCGGAATCGTCACGGGTTTTCTCCCCATCGCGCCATAGCTAATGTGGCTGCCACTTTCCCGCAAAAGTTTCATCAAGCGCAAGGCGCTCTCGCCTCCTACCGCATTGAATGCCAGTGCGGCATTTGCACCTCCGAGTACTTCTTTCGCAGCTAGAAAGCCATCTTCATCATCAAGGAAAACATGGTCTGCACCTAACTCGCGCAGCTCGTCAAAAAGCTCCTTGCGCCGGACAAATGAAATGGTGCGAATCCCCAAGTCCCGCGCCAGTTGAATCACGCAACGGCCCACTGCGGAGTTACCTACATTTTGCACAATCCACTCGCCTTTCTGCAAGTCGCCATAACCGTGTAGTAAGCGCCACGCCGTCGCGGGATTTACTTTGAGCATCGCGGCTTGCAGCGGATCGATACCCGCTGGAAGTTTGAAAAGTGACTCAACCGGCACCGTGGCATGGCTGGCCCATGTTGCTGCACGACGGAGAAATATAACTAAGTCTCCATTTTCATAATCCGTTGAATTTCCATTCTCCACCACTCCGCAGCCTTCGATTCCCGGCGTGGCGGGCAGGGTGAGCTTGATGCCATAGGTTCCTTCGATGGTGTTCAAATCTGCCGGATTGATAGGTGCAGCCAAAATACGGACGAGCACATCACCGGCGGCAGGAGCATCGGAAATCAGGGCCCGCGTTTCCAATTCCAGAACTTCGGTGGGTTTTCCTAAAGACCTGAAAATTAATTCCTTAGTGTGAGAGATCGATCCACCGTCATGCATCCGAATAACCTGCCATCTTTTCCTCACCTGCCAAGCCATAAGAACACATCACCCCAAGGAGCGGCGGAATGTTTCTGCCAATGTCGATAGAACGCCCACTCACTTTCAATTTTGGAAAATTAGGAAATATACTTGATTTTGATGGCATTTGAATCATCTTTCCGCATCTGAAAAGTCCACTCGTCATCTGGTTCTTGGTCCTCGGCATCATCTCCGGTCTTAATTTGCGTGTTCTTGCCACACCCAGCGGCTGCACATCGATTCGTTCCGAAACGGAATGTCACTCATGTGAAATCGACCAGTCTCTACCGAGAGATAGTCAGTCCAGCGATGACCAACATCGCGGTCCGATCGGCCATCACCATCACGGCTGTTGCATTCATGTGCTGGCCATGACCATGGACCGGGATTCAACAATTGTTCTCATTTCCCCCATTTATACTTCGCTAGGCTCACGCCCTGAAAGTGAAGTGATGCCAGAGACTCCCTATTTGGGTTCGGAAAAACCCCCATTGATCTAAGCGCACCCATTTTGCGCTCAATCGTGCCCATTTAGGCCGATTTCATATTTAGCCCAATTTTTTACCCGGGCTTCATCGATCAATGCCACCGGTGGCTTGCCGGCTTCTTTTCCAACTTAAATTTCGAACTATGTTGTACCCTTATCTCCGTGTGGTGGTGGCGTGTGCCCTTGCCATCGCACCTCTCCATGCAGAGTCGTCACTCGTCATTACTCTCGCTTCGGTGCGGGATCGCGTGCGCTCGCAAAACCCAGATCTAGCCGCCGCCCGCCTCCGCATCCAGGAAGCGCTGGGCCGCATGAACCAGTCCGGCCGCCTCTCAAATCCGGAACTTGAAACTTCGCTCGAACACAACCCTCGCTTCCGTGAGGGGAAATTTGAGGTCGGTATCTCCCAGCGTTTTCCCGTCACCGACCGGCTGCGATTGGAAAAAGACGTGTCTCTCACAGAGCTGAAATCCTCCGAAGCAGAAGTCCGCGAGGTGGAGCGTCAGCTCGTTGGCGAAGCGCGTGAGACGGTGGTGAAAATCCTCGCTGCCCGCCAACGCCGCGAGCTTCTCCGCCAGCAATCCGACATCTCCAGCGAGTTCGCGAAGTCACTCGCTGACATTGCAGCAAAGGGCGAAGGCTCACCGCTCGATGCCGGCCAAGCGAAGCTCGAAGCCGCCAGCCTCGCCATGGAAATGCGCCAACTCGATGCGGGTGAAACGGCACTCATTGGAGCCCTCAAGCCACTGTTAGGAATGCGGCCCGGAGAAGGCCTCAGCGTCGGCGGAAATCTCCCTGATCCGGTTCTTCCTTCGAATGCCGCAGACCCCTCGCGGCGGCCGGATTTCCAAGTCGCAAAACTCGATGCCCTCGCCGCCGCGCAAGGTGTCGCGCTCGAACAAGCCCGCCGTTACGACGATGTGGAAGGCGGATTCTTCGCCGCAGCCGAGCGCACCGAGGACGCGCCGGAAGGATTCGAGAACGAAGCGGTTCTCGGTCTGCGTTTCAAAATCGCCCTGCCATTCTGGAATAAGAACGAAGGCGCGATCCAAGAAGCCCAAGCAAAACAGACACGGAAAGAAAAAGAAGCCGTCGCCCTCAGCCGCAATATCCGCCTCGAATCAGAAGCAGCCCGCGCCGAGATGGCAGAATGGGCAAAAATGATCCGCGAGATCAACGATACCCTCCTCCCGCTCGCCGATGAACAATCCAAATTCGCCGAGGAAACTTTCCGCAGTGGTCAGGGAGAAATCCAATCCGTTCTACGATCCCGCGAGAAACGCCTGCAACTCGCCGCCGCCCGGCTCGATGCGCTCCGCGAATTCCACCTCGCCCGCGTCCGCCACGAGACCGCCCTCGCAAAACCATAACTTTCTATCATTTCATGAAACTCTTATTTATATTACTCTTCACTGCTTCTAACATCTACGCTGCCGAAAGCTCAAACACCATCGTCCTCGACGAGACTGGAGTGAAAAACCTCCGCATCGAAACCGTAGAAGTCGAGGAAACCGACTTCGAGGAAACCGTCTTCGCCCTCGGCCGCATTGCGGAAATTCCCCAAAATCACGCCGTGCTCAGCAGCCGCATTTCAGGCCGCGTGATCGGCTTGGAAGCGCAAGAAGGCGATGCGGTGGAAAAGGACCAAATCCTCGTCCGCGTCGAGAGTCGCCAGCCCGGCAACCCGCCACCGTCCATCGAATTGAAAGCGCCGATCAGCGGGCTCTTGGTCCAATCTCACATCCGCCTGGGTGAACCGGTAGAGCCGGACAAGGAATTGCTCGATATTTCCGACCTCACCGAAGTTTATGCCGTCGCCCGCGTGCCAGAAAGCCAAGCCGCGAAACTCAAGCCCGGCAGCAAGGCGCACATCCGGGTATCCGCCCTTGGCGAGCAGTCGCTCGAGGGTGAAATGCTGCGCTTCGGCACTTCGGCAGATAAGGAAAGCGGCACCATCGACGCCATTTTCAAGGTGGCCAATCCCGATCTGAAAATGCGTCCGGACATGCGTGCCGAGTTCTCCATCGTCCTCGGCCAGCGCTCGGATGTCATCGGCGTTCCTCGCGCCGCTTTGCAGGGGGAGCCAAGCCAGCGCTTCGTTTACGTCAAGCACTTCGATCTGCCGAATGCCTTCATCAAGACGCCCGTGCAAGTCGGTCAGATGAACGATCGCTACGCGGAAATCACGTCCGGCCTTTTCCCAGCCGATGAGGTCGTCACCCGCGGTGCCTACTCGCTCTCCTTCGCTGGCGGCGGCAGCATTTCGCTCAAGGAAGCGCTCGATGCCGCCCACGGCCACGAGCATGCGGCCGATGGATCTGAACTAAAACCCGGAGCAAAAACCGAGGCTGCACACACCGACGATCACGACCACGCCGCAGCCAGCCCGCTTTGGAAAATCATCAGTGAAGTGCTACTCCTCTTGCTGCTGGCGAGCTTGCTTACCCGGAAATTCCAACCCGCTTCTGAGTCATAATTTACTTCCAAGGATCATGAAAACGCACACCAGTTCCTTTGAAATCGGTCACATTCCGCGTGATCACCGTCAGCCCGTGTTCCAGCGCTGTAGCCGCGAGCATCAGATCCAGCGGCGGACAATTAGTATTGGAAAGCAGGCCGCCCCATCGGTCCGCAATTTCCATACTAATGGGCAAAATATTTGCCTCATACTCAGCCTTGGTAGCGATCAGCCAGCGCTCGATAGCAAGTGCTTGGCTGTGATCCGTGCGCCGCTTGTCTTCGATGCCACGGCGGATTTCCGCAAGCGTCACCACACTGATAGCACACAACGCAGGATCATTCGCCAGCGTCCAAGCCTGCACCCCACGGTTGGCTCGGTCGCCTTTTCGCAACTCGGAGATAAAATTCGTGTCGAGCAGATAGCGCATCAGAGTTCCACCTCTCGTCGTGCCCAATCCCGGCGGTCTCGCTCAATTTCGAGATCAGGAGCAATTTCGCCCAATTGCCGGATGTGGTCGAACAGCGTGGGCTTTTCACCGGCCTTTTTATCACATTCCGCAAGTGCCCCCGCCAAGATCCTGCGGTGCTCCTCCTCTGCCGAAACTCCATGTTCTGCAGCTCTTAACTTGAGCGTTCTTACAAGCGCTTCCGATAAATTTCTCACAAGCAACTGAGCCATAACCTCACAATGCTATCATTGCTATCAACCGTCAACAAATTTCCTCATGCTCAATAAAATGATTCATTGGTCGCTCGCAAATCGAGCGATCATCCTCTGCGTCTCGCTCCTGCTCATGGTCATGGGCTTGCGCACCGCCACTCAGCTCCCCGTGGAGGTCCTGCCGGATTTGACCAAGCCCACTGTGATCATCCTGACAGAAGCCGCCGGGCTCGCGCCAGAAGAGGTGGAAATCCGCGTCACCCAGCCCATCGAAAGCGCGCTCATGGGCATCTCCGGCCTCACCCGCTTGCGCTCAAATTCGGATGTCTCACTGTCTCTGGTCTATGCCGAATTCGGCTGGGATACGGACATCTACAAGGCCCGCATGCTCGTCCAAGAACGGCTCCAAGGCGTACGTGAGCAGTTGCCCCCAAACGTCGAGCCTTTCATGACTCCGGTCGCCTCGTTGATGGGTGAAATTCTTCTCGTAGGAGTGCGCTCGACCCTCAAGGAAGGCGATCCCGGCTACCTCCCGCCCAGCGAAATTCGCTCATTGGCGGATTGGACGATCAAACGTCGCCTCCAGAGTGTTTCCGGCATCGCCGAAATTCTTAACATGGGCGGCGGTGTCAAACAGATCGAAATCCAGCCAGATCCCTACAAAATGCAAGCACTCGGGGTCAGCTACGAGGAGCTGGAAGTAGCAGCGGAAGGCGCTACGAACACGACCACCGGCGGATTCATCAACACTGGCCCGACGGAAATCATGGTGCGTAATCTCGCCATGACCGTGGAGCTCGGCGACATCGCCAAAACCATCGTCAAGAAATCCAACGATCGCACCATCGCCATCTCGGATGTGGCCAACGTCGTCTGGGGAATCGAGCCGATGCGCGGCGATGCCACCGTGAGCAAGGTCCCGGAAACTTCGCCCACCTATGGCGTGATCATGTCCATCACCAAGGCTCCCGGATTCGATACCCGGGAACTTACCGAGCAAATCAAGGCCGCGCTCGCTGAGCTCAATCCCACCCTACCCAAGGGCGTAGAGACCACGCTGCTTTTCCAGCAAAAAGACTTCATCGACCATGCCATCGGCAATCTCATGGAAGCCATTCGTGACGGCGCCATCATGGTGACTATCATTCTTTTCCTATTCTTACTCAATTTCCGCACCACCCTCATCACGCTCACCGCCATGCCGATGTCCTTCGGTATCACCATGCTCGTCTTCCTCGGGCTGGACATCAGCGTGAACTCGATGACCCTCGGCGGTCTCGCCGTCGCCATCGGCATGGTCGTGGATGATGCCATTGTGGACGTGGAGAATGTTTTCCGCAGGCTTCGAGAAAATGCCGCTCTGGAGAAACCTCACCCACGGCTATCCGTCATCGCGAGGGCATCTGGAGAAGTGAGAAATTCCATTCTCTACGCCACGGTGCTGATCATTCTCGTCTTTTTACCGTTGCTCGGACTCACCGGTGTGGAAGGCAAATTGTTCGCCCCCATCGCCATTGCCACCATCATTTCGATGATCGCGTCCTTCGTCGTCTCACTTACGGTGATTCCCGTACTTTGCTCGTTTCTGCTCAATCCCAAGGGTGACCACACGCACAAAGATGGTCGCTTTGTGAGGGGCTTGAAATGGTTGTTAGAGCGCACCTTGCTGCGATGGGCCTTGAGCCAGCCGGTGATGGTCTTGACCGTCGCGCTGATCATGCTAGTCGCTTCATTTTCGCTTTATCCGATCATGAACAAGGATTTCCTGCCCAAGTTCCAAGAGGAGACCGCCCTCATCGCCGCCACTTCAGCACCGGGAACATCGCTGGATGAAATGAACCGCATTTCCGATGTGATCGAACAACAAATCCTCTCCGTCAAAGGAGTCCACCAAGTCGGACGTCGGCTAGGCCGCGCGGAACGTGGCGACCATGTGGTGCCCGTCTCCACCGCTGAGTTTGATGTGGATTTCACCGAAGACAGCGGCCGCACCCGCAAAGAAATCGTGGAGGAACTCACCGCGAAGGTCCGCTCAGTCCCCGGAGTGTTCGCCGTGATCGGCGGGCCATTGGCAGACAGGATCGGGCACATGCTCAGCGGCGTTGCGGCCCCCGTGGCAGTGAAAGTTTTCGGCCCGGATCTCGCCAAGCTGCGGGAAATCGGTGTCGAGATTCAGACCGTCGCCAAGACCATTCCCGGTTTCGAGGATGCCAAGCTCGACGTGCAATCCTCCATTCCCCAGCTCCGCATCGAGGCCGACCGTGAGCGCGCCGCCGCCTATGGCATCGCCCCCGGCAAGCTCAATGAGCAACTCTCGGCCCTTCTCGGTGGCAAGGAAGTCGCCCAGCTACGCGATGGCCAGCGCTCGATCAATCTCGTCACCCGGCTTCCTCTGGATTGGCGAAATTCTCCGGATAAGATCGCCCAGCTTCCCATCCAAGTCACGGATAACCAGCACGTTCCACTATCGCTCATTGCCGATGTGCGGGAGGCGAAGGGGCCGAACGTCATTTTCCGGGAAAACAGCCAGCGCCGTTTCGCAATCGCCATCAAACCCACGGTGAGAGACGTTTCAAATCTCGTGGTGAAGTTGAAGGAAGAGGTCGCGGCCAAGGTGAAATTACCTGAAGGATACTTCATCACTTACGAAGGTGAATTCCAAGCGCAGGAAGAAGCCACCCGCCGCATCGTCATCTATTCATCGCTTATTTTCATCGCCATCTTCATGATGCTTTATGGCTACTTCAAGAGCGCATCGCTCGCGCTCCAAGTGCTGGTGAACATCCCGCTAGCGATCATGGGTGGTCTCGTTTTCACTTACTTCAAACTGAATAATATCAGCATTGCCACCCTCGTCGGGTTCATCGCGGTGGGAGGCGTGGCTGCTAGAAATGGCATCATGATGATCTCACACTACCTGCATCTGATGCAGCACGAGGGCGAGGATTTCACCAAAAAGATGATCATCCGTGGCACCTTGGAACGCTTCGTTCCCGTGATGATGACGGCACTTTCCGCAGGCATCGCGATGATCCCCTTCGTCCTCGCTGCGGATCAACCAGGCAAAGAAATCCTTCATCCCGTGGCCGTCGTCATCGTCGGTGGGTTAATTTCCTCAACTCTACTTGATATGGCGATCACCCCCGCGATGTTTTGGCTGATCGGTCGCAAGGCCGCCGCCAAATCCATCGAGAGCGAGTCCGCTGCATCTCACTGAATTTCCTGAGCGGCTGAACGTCATAATCAACGCGCAACCGCAAAGGCACCTAAAAACACAA
Organism: Akkermansiaceae bacterium; assembly: GCA_041753275.1. Lineage (GTDB taxonomy): Bacteria > Verrucomicrobiota > Verrucomicrobiia > Verrucomicrobiales > Akkermansiaceae > Luteolibacter. The sequence continues at coordinate 17,287 of JBGSUW010000055.1, forward strand.
AACAAACTGATATTATGAAAACCAAACTGATCACCATCGCCGCGCTTGTCGCCAATCTCACATTCGCCACTGCTGCGGAAAAAATCAAAGCCCCTAACGGCGGCCGCATCATTGATAGCGTGGAACCCCACGCCGAGTTTCTGGTCACAGAAGACAAAAAAGTGGAAGTCCGCTTCTTAGGCGAAGACGGCAAGGTCATCGCTCCAGCGGCGCAAGTCGTCACCGTCACCATGGGAGACCGCGCCGCTCCCACCAAGCTGGCGTTCACCGTGGATGGAGATAAATTAATCTCGGACAAAGTGATCCCAGAAGGCAAAGAATTACCCGTCGTTCTCCAAATCAAAACCACGCCGGATGCCAAGGCTACCACCGCGAAGTTTAACCTAAACCTCGCTGATTGCCCGACTTGCGAGCATGCGGAATACGCCTGCACCTGCGACCACGGCGGTGATGAAAAAGGTCACGAAGGCCACAATCATTGATCGCGGTTTCTAAGCGTTAAATTTGCCCGGCGACCTATCTGCATAAGATTGGGTCGCCGGGCTTCCGCTGTTTTGTCTCATAAATTTTTCGTATGTCTGGCCACCACGATGATCACGAGCACGAGCATGAAGTCGTGAAAAAATCCACCTGCTCAAGCTGCGAGCATAGCCACGCAGAAAGCAGTTTACCGCAAGGTCCGCTCGTCATCGCATCTGGCCTCCTCACTGGCATCGGACTGGTGCTGCATTGGCTCCACCTGGGCCCTGAGTGGCTAGCCACCGCCGCCTTCGCCGTCGCTACACTGGCGGGTGGATTACTGGTATTTCCCGCCGCATGGGGTGCATTGAAGAAATTCCGTCTCGATATTAACGTGCTCATGTCGGTGGCCGTCACTGGCGCATGGATGATCGATCAAGGCGCGGAGGCCGCCAGCGTCGTCTTCTTATTTTCCTTATCCGAGCTTCTGGAATCATGGGCTGCCGGTCGCGCCCGCAAGGCGGTCGATGCATTGCTCAAGCTCTCGCCACCCACGGCCGTCGTTAGAAATCCAGATGGCAAAGAGCAGGAAATTCCCGTTGCGGAAGTGGCGGTCGATCAGGAAATTTTGATCAAAAGCGGCAGCCGCATTCCATTGGACGGCCAAGTGATTTCAGGAAATTCAGCCGTCAACCAAGCTGCGATCACCGGCGAGTCCATGCCCGTCGATAAGCAATCCGGCGATCCCGTCTTCGCAGGCACGGTCAACACCGAAGGCTCGCTCGTCGTCCGCGTCACCAAGCTGGCGTCCGAATCCACGCTTGCCCGCATCATCCAGCTCGTCGGCGAGGCGGAGGAAAACAAACCACCCACCCAGCGCTTTGTGGATCGCTTCGCGGCGGTTTACACCCCGGCGGTTTTCGCCGTCGCCATTCTCGTAGCTCTCATCCCACCCTTGTTTTTTGATCAGGCATGGCTGTTTTGGATTTACCGCTCGCTGGTCTTGCTCGTGATCGCCTGCCCCTGCGCGCTGGTCATCGCCACTCCCGTTAGCATCGTTTCCGGCCTCACCGCGCTGGCCCGCCGTGGTGTGCTAGTCAAAGGCGGCGTGCATCTGGAATCCGTCGGAAAACTCCGCGCCCTCGCCGTCGATAAAACGGGCACCATCACTCAGGGCACACCGCAAGTCGTCGCCATCATTTCCCGCTCCCACTTATCCGAGGACGAGATTCTCACCCGCGCCGCCGCCATTAATGCCCACTCCGAGCATCCGCTTGCCATCGCCATCATCGAGGCCGCCAAGGCGAAAAATCTCACCCTCCCCGCCGCCACCGATTACGCCTCCGTCACCGGTCGCGGCGCACGGGCCGTCATCGCAGGGCACCCGCATTTCATCGGAAATCACAAGATGGCCCACGACACCGGCCTCTGCGGCCCCGAGACCGAAGCCGCACTTGCCGCCATCGAAGAAAAAGGCCAATCGCTCGCCGTGATCGGCCACGCGCCGCATGCAGGATGTGCCGGGGAAATCCTCGGCATCATCGCCATCGCCGATACGCTGCGCCCGGAAGTCAGCGATGCCCTCCGACTCATCCACGCCGCGGGCATCGAAAAAATCATCATGCTCAGCGGCGATAACCAACGCACCGCCAGCGCCATCGCCAAGCAAGCCGGGATCGACGAAGCCATCGGCGATCTGATGCCCGAGCAAAAGGTCGAGCACGTCCGCAAGCTCGTCAGCCAATACACCCACGTCGGCATGATCGGCGATGGCGTGAACGACGCACCCGCGCTCGCCAGCGCCACCGTCGGCTTCGCCATGGGAGCCATCGGCAGCGACACCGCCATCGAGACGGCCGACATCGCCTTGATGAAAGATGATCTCACGCGCGTCGCCGAGACCGTCATTCTCGGCCGCCGCACGCTGGGCATCATCCGTTTCAACGTCGCCTTCGCCCTCGGCATCAAGGCAGTCATCCTCGCCCTCGCCTTCATGGGATACGCCGGCCTCTGGCTCGCCATCCTAGCCGACACTGGCGCGACCTTGCTAGTAATTCTAAACTCACTACGTCTGCTCGCACCCCGAAAAATTACCCCTTGACCCAATCTCACACACGGAGAACGTTCCAACAATGCAACGAACATTAGCAGCCCTATTGCTAATCTGCGTGGGAATCCTCATTCCCGCGTCGGCTGCGCCCGTTCGCATTTGCTTCATGGAGCTTGGCTTAAATACTTACCAAGAATTTTCCAAATGTTGCATCGATTGCAGCCAAGAATCAGAAGTGCCGGACCCTTGCTGCCACGATCTCGAAGAGCTGCCTGAGGCAATCGCGCCGCAATTTCCCGCCGAACTTCCCGCTGCCGTCATCACGGAAATGCCAGTGCATCACTGTCTCACCCCAGTGACGACGATCCTACCCCTTGCCCACTTCCCCACCTCCGCGCCGATTCGCGGCCCGACATCGCCTGCCGCCTTTCGAGCAGTTTTGAGTATCTGGAGATTGTAACAGCGGCAGCCCGTCCGCTCGTGACTGCGCCTTTTCCGGTGTGGTCCTACTTGGTAAAACCCGCGTCTGGGTGGTTGCCTTTCTCCTGCTTTCTCAATCTACATGATCCCATCTCTCGATTCCCTTTCCCGCTCATCGTCGGGTCCAGCGCCGGTGCGCCGCATCCCCGCGTGGGTCATTCCCTTGGCCATTGTCGGCGGGTTTGCGTTGCTTTTCCTCGCCTTATTCCGGGACCGCTTGCTGCCAGCTCCCGAAGTAAACGTCGCGGTGGTGCTGGCCACACTGACGGACTCCTCCGCGCTCCCGACATCCTCGCCCGGCGGAATGTTATTCCAAGCCAGCGGCTGGATCGAGCCAGACCCGCTACCCATCAAGGCGACCTCACTCGTCGATGGCGTCGTCGAAACCGTTCACGTCTTGGAAGGCCAAGCAGTGAAAAAAGGCGACCCGCTCGCCACGCTGATTTCCGAGGATGCCCGGCTCTCCCTCGCAAGTGCGGAGCAATATTTTAACACCTCCCAATCCACCCGCGATGCCCATCTTGCCGCCATCGGATCCGCCCGGAAAAAGCTCGAAGGTGTCCAAGCCATGGCCAAGTCCGCGGCAACTCTGCGTGATGAGGCGGCTGATCAACTCACCCGCATCGAGAGCCTTTCCTCCCGCTCAGTGTCGCAGCAAGACATCGTTTCTGCGCGATTGCGAGTGGCCCGGGAAGATTCACAACTCCTCGTCGCCGCCGCGGCCGCCGCTGAGGCTGAAGCCGAAATTGAGCGCCTCACCTTGGAAGCACGGGTCCGGGAAAACGAAATCCGCACCGCCGCGATCGAGGTGGAGAAAGCAAAATTAGCGCTATCCCGCACCCTGATTCCCGCGCCCACCGATGGCCGGGTGCTGCGACTTCTCGCCGCTCCGGGCCAGAAGAAAATGCTCCAAGACAATGACATGGAAAGCTCCACCATCGCCATTCTCTACCATCCTGATAAGCTGCAAGTCCGTGTGGATGTGCCATTGGCCGACGCCGCTGGACTGCAGATCGGCCAAGCCGCGCGCATCCGCTGCAGTTTACTTCCGGATAAAATTTTCGATGGCGTGGTCACTCGCATCACTGGCGAGGCGGACCTCCAGCGCAATACCTTGCAAGCCAAAGTCAGCATCACCGATCCTGTGGAGCAGCTCCGCCCGGAAATGCTCTGCAGGGTGGAATTTTTAGGAGTCGCCACCTCCACCGGCAGTAACACATCCCAAGCCGTCGCCACCTGGATCCCGGAATCCGCCGTGGATGCAGGCAGCGCCTGGGTCTGCGATCCCGAATCCAAGCGCGTTTCCAAACGCACCATCACCACCACTTCAGAAATCAAAGAAGGTCACATCCGCCTCAGCGAAGGTCTCCACCCCGGTGAATGGGTCGTCCTCGCTCCCGCAAATTTAAACGACGGCCAACGCGTCAACCCCACCCTTTCACAACCATGAGCGAATCCATGATCCAATGCCGCGCCGTTTCTAAAAGCTACCACAAAGGCAGCACCGTGGTCACCCCGCTCGAGGCCCTTGATCTCGATGTGGCGAAGGGCGAATTCCTCGCCCTCATGGGCCCGTCCGGCTCGGGCAAAACGACGTTGCTCAACTTGCTATCTGGCATCGATTCACCCACCAGCGGCTCACTCATCATCGCCGGCACCGAGATTGCCAAGCTCTCCCGCCGTGATCTCACCAAGTGGCGCGCCAACCACGTGGGCTATATTTTCCAACTCTATCACCTCGTGCCAGTGCTCACCGCCTTTGAAAATGTGGAGCTGCCCTTGCTGCTTTCACCAATCTCGAAGAAGGAACGCCACGCCCGCGTCGAGACCGCCCTTTCGTTAGTAGGCCTCTCAGACCGCATGCACCACACCCCGGGCGAACTCTCCGGCGGGCAGGAACAACGCGTCGCCATCGCCCGCGCCGTGGTGGCAGATCCACCGCTCCTCGTCGCGGACGAACCAACCGGCGATCTCGACCGCGAATCCGCCGTCCGCATCCTCGATCTCATCCGCCAACTCGCCAAGGACTTCGGCAAAACTATCGTCATGGTCACCCACGATGCCAAGGCCGCCGCCGCTGCCGACCGCACCCTCTATCTCGAAAAAGGCCAACTCCTCGAAACCTCATGAACGCCGCGATCAATCTGCTCAAACTCGCTTGGATCCAGCTCACCCGCCACCGCGTGCGCTCGCTACTCACTATCCTCGGCGTCGCCTCCGGGATGTTTCTTTTCACCGCCGTGGAGACCCTTCAGCGCTCGCTCGGCAAGGCGACTGAAGCCTCGGCCGCAGACACCACCCTTGTCGTCTATCGGGAAAATCGCTTCTGCCCGGCCGCCAGCCGCCTACCCGAGCACTACGCCGATGAGATCCGCAAAATCCCCGGCGTGCGCGAGGTGATCCCCGTGCAGATCGTCGTCAATAACTGCGGTGCCTCGCTCGATGTGGTCACCTTCCGCGGCGTGCCGGATGAGCTGCTGCGGAAATTTGCCCCCGAGATCGAGATCATGGAGGGCAGCGAGGAGGAATGGCGGCGGCGAGATGATGGAGCCTTGCTGGGCGAGGTTTTCGCCAAACGGCGCGGACTCACACCCGGCGATCGCTTCGATGCGGCCGGCGTCACGGTCACGGTTTCCGGCATCCTCCGCTCACCCTTCGCTCAGGATAACAACGTCGCTTACGTGAAATTGCCCTTCCTCCAACAAGCCTCCCGCGCCGGACTCGGCGTGGTCACCCAATTTAACGTCAGAGTCACCGAGTCCAAACAACTAGAACCCGTGGCCACCGCCATCGACGAGCTTTTCCGCAGTGGTCAAGAACCCACCGATACCCGCCCGGAAAAAGCTTTCTTCGCGGAGACCGCCTCTGAGCTTGTCGAACTCATCGGCTTCACCCGTTGGCTCGGAATCGCCGCAGTCATCGCAGTGGGCGGCCTCGTCGCCAATGCATTATTGCTCGTCGTCCGTGGCCGGGTGAAAGAAAATGCCGTCCTGCGCACGCTCGGATTTCCTGGTCGCGCCATCGGTTGGTTGGTCCTCAGCGAGGGCGGGATGCTAGGGCTTGCCGGTGGCATGGTCGGCGTCGGATTGGCTGCTGGATTTCTCCGTTGGCAGAGTTTCACCATGGGCAACGAGGGCCAGACGCTCGCCATCCAGCCGGATGCCACAGTGATCGCCGTGGGCGTGCTCGCCTCGCTTACCTTGGGAATCTTCGCCTCGCTATGGCCCGCCTACCAAGCCATGACTCAGCCGATCGTCAAAAATCTCCGCAGCTAGATCCATGCTCCCGCTTTCCTACGCCGTGCGGAATCTCTTCCGCTCCAAGTCCCGCCTCCTCCAGACCATCGGCGGCAGCGCCATGGTGGTCTTATTGGTGATGGCCTCCGTGGCCATCAATCATGGGATGAAGCGCGTGCTTTCCGCCTCCGGCTCGGAGCGCAATGTCATCCTCGTCGGCGCGGGTTCCGAGGAAAGCATCCAGCGTAGCGAAGTCCCCGAGCGCACCGCCGGCATCGCGGAAGCCGCCATACCCGGCATCACCGAAAGCCTCGGCGTACGCGCGGTTTCCAGCGAGATCCACTACATGAACTACCTCGCGCTGGCGGACGGCCGGAAAAGCCAGGCGATGCTGCGGGGCGTGACACTCCAAGCACTCCGCGTCCATCCGGAAGTCAGGCTCACCAGCGGCAGCTTCCCCCGCGCGGGCGAACTGATGGTCGGCCGCCTCGCTTGGCGGAAACTTGGATTCGCGGCAAATGATCTCAAACTCGGAGGCACCCTCACCCTAGATGACCAAGTTTTAAAAATTTCCGGAATTTTCGCCGCACCAGGCACCGTCTTGGAATCGGAAATCTGGGCCACACTCGGCGATCTCCGGGTCCTGGCCAAACGCGAGACTCTCTCATGCGTCGTCATCCGCCTCGATGATCCCGCCGATTTCGCGGAAGTCGATCTCTTCGCAAAACAACGGCTCGATCTCGAACTCAGCGCCCTGCGGGAGAGCGATTACTACTCACGTCTCAGCGCGTTTTTCAAACCCCTCCGCGCCATGACCTGGATCACCGCCGGGCTCATCGCCGCAGGTGCGCTCTTCGGCGGCGTCAATACGCTCTACGCCGCCTTCGCCTCCCGCGTCCGGGAAATGGCCACCCTGCAATCGATCGGTTTCGGCCGTGGCGCGCTGCTTGCCAGTCTAGTCCAGGAAAGCACCTTGGCTTGCCTCACTGGTGCGCTGCTTGCATCGATCATTGCCGTGGTGCTGCTGGATGGCAGGACCATTCCATTTTCCATCGGCGCCTTCACCTTGGAAGTCGGTCCCGGCGTCGCCATCACCGGCATCGTGACCGGCCTACTACTCGGTCTGCTCGGCGCGCTTCCGCCCGCCATCCGCTGCCTTAAGCCACCGCTTCCCACCGCTCTCCGGATGTCCTAAATTTCAATCATACCAATACCAATATCCCATGAAACTAAACACCGCCTGCCTCGCCCTTGTCACCGCCGCTTTCCTCACATCATGCAAGAAAGAAGAAGCATCTGTCACCGCTGCCAGCACCACCAGTGGCCCTAGCGAAACTCTATCGGCCATCCTCGCCGCCGCTCCTAGCGGAGTTCCCACGCCCATTCATCTCATCCGCGCCACCGCCAAGCCCGGCGATGAGATCACCGTCAGCGGCAAGATCATGGGCAACGCGAAACCCTTCGTGGACGGTCGCTCTGCCTTCATCCTCGGCGATCCCGAAGTGCTCACTCCCTGCAACGAAGTCCCCGCCGACAAGTGCCCCACGCCATGGGACGTTTGTTGCGATTCCCCGGAAGACAAAAAACGCGGCATCGCCACCATCCAGATTCTTGGGAGCGACGGACGTGTCCTCAAAGAACCGGTCGAAGGCATCGGTGGCTTGGCAAACCTAGCGGCCGTCACCGTCACCGGCAACGTCGCGGAAGGATCCTCAGCAGATCTATTAATCATCAACGCCCAAGCCATCCGCACCGGAAACCTACTAGAAAAATAGTATCATAGCTGTCCCAACCGCCGACCTACTTTCAAACATACATCTGCTTTGAAACGATCCATCAGATCGTTCATAAAGTCCAAGATGTCGGTTGTCTCATCTTCTACAAGTGGAGTAAGGTCGATCCCATAAATCATCTGATTTGTTCCATCAGATTCATGAGAATCAAGAAAAGTCGCATTTGCCGCGCGACGTCCGCTGATGGCGAGATCATAGCGCTTCCCCCCGGCAATTTGGGAGTCGAAAATTCCATTCAATGCGTTCGCCAAATGATCCCTCCCACTCACATCCATCAGATACTTATCTTCATCAACTAACCAATCGAGACCCCGCCAGACTTCGCAACCGATCACCTTCTTCGGCCGCAATTCTTGAGGAAGCTCGCGCATCGCCAATAGGCTGGCGATCGCCACGCCGATGTGGGTATCATGTTTATCTGCGGGATTATGGGTATATACAATTTCCGGGCGAGAAGCGATTAGCAACTTATTCAAATCGTTCTTAAAATCTTCATCGTCCGGATCATTCACAGCACTACTAGAAAATCCAAGTTGGACCATTGCCGCGTAGCCACCCACCAGCGCTGCTTGATCTTGTTCTTCGCTACGGATTCTCTGCATCGCATCGTCCGAAAAATCGGCGTAAGGGCCGCTACGTGCACAACCGCCACCTGTCGTGCAGGTCACACCCCCGAACCAACGGTCGCTGCTCCTATAACATGACTGGATTCCATGAAAGGCCATGAACTCAAGGTCATCTTGATGCGCACCGATGCCGAGGTGGGTGATGCGCCCGAGCGCCCCCGCTACTGGCATCTCATCTGGAACGAAGATTCTAGCATCGGAGTGGGAAAATTTCATACTTCTGAGGTCACTTTAGCCAAGGGAAAATCCTAGCATCACGCTTGGCGAGGATTTATTTGCTCGCTCGGATAGGCTGGAGTATTTACACGCAGATACCTCATGACTTTCGAAACGAACGCCAAACCAATGATCGCCCGCTACCGCATCAAATCGCGGGGATTTCTCAATTCAATTTCGAACCGACGTGAATTCGAGGGCGCTTTGATCGAGCTGGACGGTGGCTTTGGCTGCATCCATCCGTGGCCAGAGCTCGGCGATCCATCATTAGAGAAATGTCTCGCAGATCTAGCCGGTGCCAGGCGCTGGCCGATCGTCCGGCGTGCCCTCCGCTGCGTGGAATTTGATCGGGCGGCGCGAGTACTCGACGAGTCATTGTTTGAGGAAATGGAGGTCCCGGATAGCCACGCCACCTTGGCCAAGAACGATGTCGCAGAAATCGCACTTGCGGTGGAAGCAGGCTTCACCACCGTTAAACTTAAATGTGGCAGGGATCTAACTGCCGAGGCCACCTTTCTCGAAGCCATGGCCGCAGAGTTCCCACAGCTCAAGTGGCGGCTCGATTTCAATGAATCTCCGAGTCTGGAAGAAGTGATAAATTTTCTATCAGGATTGCAAGAGGCCACTCGCAACGCTATCGACTTCATCGAAGATCCTTGTCCATATACCGAGAGTGCTTGGAAAGAATTGCGGCAGATCACTCGGCTCAAACTTGCAGTGGATCGCGAGGCCACCACACTTAGTTCAGCCGCTCAAATAATGATCATTAAGCCCGCAGTAGATGAACCATTTCTACTCGCGGAAGCCGCAGTGAGCCACTATCAAAAAGTGGTCCTCACCAGTTATATGGATCATCCATTTGGCCAAGCCTTCGCTGCGTGGGAGGCCGCTCGCTTGGAGTTGCTTTTTCCCGGATTAGTTGGCCTTTGTGGTCTGCAAACCCATCATCTCTTCGAGCCAAATGCGTTCTCTGAATCACTGGGTCCATGGTCGCCGAAATTCAAAGCACCACCTGGCACCGGACTCGGCTTCGATGATGCGCTGGACGCCCTGCCATGGACCCGACTATACTAACCACTCCAAGCTTCTGGGATGATCGTGAGCCGTTTTCTTTCGGAAAATTTCACGGTCAATTACCCATCGAGCCGTTGCTTGAAAGCACCGTGTTATTCGAAACATCAGGCAGCTCCGGCAAGCCGAAATGGGTGGTGATCTCAAAATCCGCCTTGCTCGCTTCCGCCGCCGCAGTCAACGAGCATCTGGAAATTTCGTCATCGTCATGCTGGGGCTTGGCGCTCCCGCTTCATCATGTGGGTGGCTTTGGTATCGCCGCTCGCTCGTATGCAGCAAGCTGTAAATTAAGGGTGTTTCCACAACGTTGGGATGCTCCAGCCTTTGCCGATTGGTTGGGAAAAAATGCAGTCACCCATAGTTCACTGGTCCCGACTCAGGTGCATGACTTGGTAAAGAATCGACTTGTTGCGCCATCGTGTTTGCAGGCCATCATCGTCGGTGGAGGGAGGTTGGATTCGGCCACTGGCCACGCTGCACGGGCACTTGGCTGGCCGGTGCTTGCCAGTTATGGCATGACGGAAGCTGCATCACAAGTCGCCACTCAAGGGCTGAGCTATCTAAACGATCACTATCAACCCTCACCCATACCGATCCTCTCAAATTGGCAAGCGAGAGTTGTAACAAATGAATTGTTAGAAGTTTCTGGTCCCGCCTTGTTCTCGGGTTATGTAACATTAGAAAATGGAGTAGGTCATTTTACTCCTCGATCTTCCTCTTGGTATATCACTTCAGATCGTGTGCTGTTAGAGGATCGGTTGCTCAGTCCGCTGGGTCGTGCGGATACATTGGTGAAGGTGTTGGGCGAGTTAGTAGATCCCTCTGAAATTGAGCAAGAATTACGATCACTTGCCGAGGGCCGACTCGCCATCGGCAGCTACGCCGTTCTTGCCGTGCCAGATGCCCGCGCGGGCCACAGACTGGTGCCGGTTTTTGAAAGGCAGGTGGCTCCGGAGCTCGTTGCGGCAGTCCTTGCTAAATATGCCTTGCTGGCACTGGGTTTCCGCCGCCTTCAGCCGTGCTTTTGGATCGACACCCTCCCGAAATCTCCGCTAGGGAAAATTTTAAAGACCAAGCTTTTAAGCCGATTTGAAAATCGAGATCTTCCAGATTCGTGAAATTTGAGATTGCCAATTCCTCGGCCCTTGCGATGGTAAGGGTATCTTGATTAATAGTAGTAAAGATTCGTTGTCACGACTTGGCACTGCGCATGCTGGCGACTGGCTGGCATGTCGCATCTTAACACCCGTCCAAATACCCAGCACCCCCATCCATACCGATGATTCATCGCACCGAGGAAGCACAATCCGCATTGTTTGAGGAAACCCTTCAAGAGCAAGGAACCACCAAGAGAAAACGAGCGGCGAGCGATAATCCAAAGCCGTCGGATTTCGGTCTCACAGCTCCTTCGCAAATCGCGAAAAACTACGTGCTGGATACAAACGTGTTACTGCACGATCCTGCAGCCTTGGAGCGATTTAAGGAGAACCATCTCTGTATCCTCGTGGATGTCCTGTCTGAGTTAGACAAATTTAAATCCGAGCAGTCCGAGCGCGGCGCCAATGCCCGCCGGGTGCACCGCCGTCTTACGGAAATGTTTTCCTCGGGAGACAGGGTGACCCAAGGCGTGACTACCGAAGAAGGAGGCACTGTGCGGTTGGTGATTTACGATCCCGCGAGCTGCAACAAAAATTCTGATTTGCTCGATCGCTTCCACCGCATCTTCCCGGACCGTGAGCGCGTGGATCACCGGATTTTGGCCGCCTGCATTTTATTGATGCAGTTTAATAAAGCGCCAGTCGTCCTCGTCACCAAGTACATCAACATGCAGCTCAAGGCGCGTGCCGTGGGCATCGAGTGCCAAGACTACCTCAATGATAAGGTGGATGCCCGCGAAGTCTCGAACTACGAGGTCCGCCGTATCGAAGTGGATCCCAGCGAGCTGCACCGCTTTGCGACCGCAGGCGAGGTGGCCATCGCTGAAGAACGCACACTTGGCGTAGCAGTGAACGAGTATGTCCTATTAGGAGCTGGGGAAAAACAAACCATCCCGGCACGCATGGCCGCAGATGGTCGCTTCGTAAGATTAAACATTCCGGAAGTCCTCAAAATCCCGGAAGGGCAATCGCTCAAGCCGCTCAACCTTGGCCAACGTTGCCTCATCGATGCGCTCCTGAATCCTGAAATTTCGCTGGTGACCTGCTATGGTCACGCTGGCACCGGCAAAACGCTCGTCGCGGTGGCAGCCGGGCTTCATGAAATGTTCAACCGCCGCTACAATGGCATCACCGTCAGTCGCCCGGTGGTCGCAATGGGCGATCAATTAGGATTTCTACCCGGTTCCTTGGATGAAAAAATGCGGCCATGGCTCCAGCCCATCCATGATGCGCTTGATCTTCTCATGCGCCCGAACACTCCGCTGGGCCCTCGCCGCAAGCAGCAACAAAAACCTGGCGGCGCACCACCAGCCCCTGCCAAGAAGCCGTATGAACTCCTCATGGAGCAAGGGATATTAGAAATCGAGGCGCTCTGCTACATCCGCGGCCGCTCCATCCCGAACCGCTTTTTCATCCTCGATGAGGCCCAGCAGCTCACACCGCAGGAAGCAAAAACCATCGTCACCCGCATGTCCCGCGATTCCAAACTCGTCCTCGTCGGCGATCCCGCACAGATCGATAACCCTTACGTGGACAGCCGCAGCAATGGCCTCGTTTACACTCGGAATCGCCTCAAAGGACAGCCCTTCGTCGCTCACATCGCGCTCAATCGCGGCGAACGCTCTGAATTGGCCGAGGCTGGTGCGCAGCTGATGTGATTTTATAGGTCAACTAAGGTAGCTGGTGCATCCTTGCACCAAGCCGTTGCTGGAGCGTCTCGCTCCCAGCAATGCTATATCCTACTTCAGTCAATCCCACCATGTCCATCACACCCTGCCCTTAATTTTCTAGCCAAATTTTCAATCTGTGCGATGCGAGCTGAAAGTTAGGAACCGCCGTGCTACACCGCCAACCATCAAACGCAGTCAATCCGCAGAGCCTTTAGGAAAATCCGCATGACCGGTGGAAGTATTCGCTCAATGGCTGCTCAAACGGCATCCAGCAGACCCGCTCGCGCCCCTATGACAAGAACGAACAAGCCTACGTGGAGCAGAAAAATTACACCCATGTCCGGCAGTTCCTCGGTTACGAGAGGCTCGAACACCGCGACCTGCTAGACGATCTCAACGATCTCCTCAAGCTCTGGAGCCGGTGGCGCAATCTGTTCTGCGTGACAATGAAACAAGAGAGCAAACGGCGTGAAAGAAGCCGACAGATCCGGCGTCATGAGAAGCAAGGCCGCAGTCCGGCCCGCCGACTCATCGACAGCGGAGACCTGCGCCCGCAAGGGCAAGCAAACCAACAACCAACAACCAAGCCGCTATGGCGTCCTAATTATGAGGCAACGTCCCTAGTCGGTCAGAGAACTTTCGGTATGCTTTATTTATGAGGCAACAGGGACCCTTCATCAAGGCATTGATGCGCCTCATGGCAGGTTTTTCGCGCGAAATATGAGGTTGATCGACCCCGTGAATCAGGGCCTCACAGAACGCCTTCTGGCACTCTCTTTTGTGCGGTGGTTAGGGGATTTCCTTATTACTTTTGGACACCGTTTTGGATGGAAATACCCCGACACAATTCCACATCGACTTCCGGACGCGGCGTCCCGCAGCCATCGACTTCTTCCGACCCGCCGCCGACCAGCGAGCAGCTTGCGCTGCCCTTAACCGAGAGCGAACGCGCGGAATCCTGGAAGCGGCTCGGCATTCATCACGACGAGGATGGAATGCTAAGTTCGGACTTTCGGGTGGTGCTGCCGAGTGGGGCAGAGGCGAATCCTTACCGGGATGATGACTGGAAGGTCGTTTACAAAATCTTCTTTCTCGGGGAAGGCGGCTCACTCGGAAAGAAGATCGCCTTGGAAGAACCGGAAAGTGTTCGCTTTGAAATTCGGCTTCTCCCTGCTCGCTTGATCGACACTTTGGAAAAACTTTCGGTCCTCAATGAGGCGGGTTCTCATCCCACGGAAATTGTTGGCTTGTCTTCTAGTGCTGATTTTCTGATCGCGAAGCAGCCGCTGGCATTTCCCTACAAGGACTATCAGAAAGATCGAGAGATCGCCACGAAGGCGGTGGGCGGGATTGTTCCGCTGTTCACCAACATTCAACGTCAGGTGGCGGTGATCTCGTTAAACTCACAAAGCTGGCTCATTAGTGATCTGCATCACCGAAACATCATGCGGGACCGCGAAGGAAATCCGACGATCCTCGACGCGCTGATCGGTCCGGTTCCGGCAACTGCCCTGCGCAAACTTGCATGGCTTCGAAACGCAGTGGACGACGCGGAAGACGTGCGGTGCGGGCGTGAGCTGAAGAAACGGATGGAGTTCGGGGGCGAGACCAATGACGACAGCCTATAGACGGTGGACCTTTGCTCCAGCATTCAGAGCACCTGCTAGTCCTCCTCAACACCTACCACGACGCCCGCCACCAAACCCTCGTCGATCCCGCCGACCTCAACGACTGGTCATTCCACCTGATCCTTGACCTTGCAAAATCCAACGAACGCCGCAACCCCATTCTCCGCCTAGAGTCCCTCGCGGCCATCTAACTCGCACGCAAGAATACCGCAACAAGTTGCTCGCACCCCGGATGGCACGTATATTTCTCGCCGACTACCTAAGATCCTGTAAGTCATCCTATATCTTAATCATCATCTGCGTCCATCTGTGGTTCAAAAATTTAATCTGAAAGCAATGCGCATCTCCCTCATCATCCCCGCTCACAACGAAGCCGCCTTTCTCCCGGCGTGCCTCGCCGCTGTAGAAATCGCCCGGCAGGGATGCCCTGCCACAGTAGAGACCATCGTCGTCCTGAACCGCTGCAGCGATGATACAGAAGCCATTGCCCGCGCCGCCGGCTGCCTCATCGTCCGGGAAGATGCCCGGAATCTTTCGAAAATTCGCAATGCCGGAGCAGCCACAGCCTCGGGAGAAATCCTCGTCACCTGTGATGCCGACAGCCGCATGCACCCGCAGACGTTTTATGAAATCCTGCGCCACCTGGATTCCGGGAAAATCGGCGCAGGCGGCGCACTCGTCCTCCCCGAGCGCTGGTCCCTCGGCATCGTTGCCAGTGCGGCTGCCATTTTACCCTATCTCGCTTTCACCGGAGTGAGCTTCGGTCTGTTTTGGTGTTGGAAGACTGACTTCGATGCCATCGGCGGCTTCGATGATCGCTACGTTTCCATCGAGGATATCGATTTCGCACAGCGCCTCAAACGCCATAACCGCCTCACCAAACGCACTTGGGGCACCATCCTGCGGGCCCCGCTCATCACCTCGTGCCGGAAATTCGACCAATTTGGCGATTGGTATCTCTTCAAAAATCCCGCCTTCGTCCGCCGCGTCTTCCGGGGTGATGACCAAAAAGCGGCCGACCTTTTTTGGTACGACGTCCGTTCCAAGTGAACTGGCCAAAGCCATAGTTAGGGCATAGAACTTTGCCTCAACTTATGCAAGTTACTAGTCTTCAGGTAATTACAGAATTATGGCAGATCTGTCACACTGACTTATTTGCCTAGGCTGAATCTCACAATTATCTGTAATTGTGTTTACTGAGTGTTGGCACGATTAGTGCAACAATCTATATTAGATTTACATCAATTCAGCGTGAAATTTCCAAGCCATCAGAAATCGGCGCAGAGTCGGGCTGCCTTCACTCTAGTAGAAATGCTGGTGGTGATCTCGATTATGGCGATTCTCATCGGCGCGGGTGTCACACTTCTAGGTGGCACCGGCGTGCAATCGCGCAAGGCAGGAGCGGATATGATCAGTGGCATGGTGGATCAGGCGCGCACCATTGCCATCACCACCCGAAAAGAGGTTTTCCTTGTCATTGCAGAGCCCGGCACCCTTGCCGGGCAAGACGAACGCTATCGGATCGGCCTGATGCGCGAGAGCGTCACACCAACCACAGGCGCTAGCCCCGTCCCAGACCCTAATCTACCTGTAACGAGAGACTATGAGTTGGTCCGCCGTTGGCAGACGCTCAATACCGGAGTGATCCTCATCGGTGGCGGTGTTGATAATATTCCAAATCCCCTCGATGCTGGAAAAGTAGATTTCACTTATACTTCAAATCAAAGGCAAATCACCGCCAGGGTATATCAATTATCTATCAACTCTCTCGGATCACTCACACGGCCGGCAGGATCTACCCCAGTGGTGCTCAGACTTGCGGAAGGCGCCTATCGAAATGGTAAACCTTCGCCTAACAAAGTGGCAGGTGGCCAAGGCATCGCAGAGACTCAGCTTAAGATCGGCCGAGTGATGGCTCGTCCATACCGTAGTAACTAAGCGTCAATCATTTACCTCCATGAAATTTTCTAAATCATCCCCATCCACCCGCGGCTCTTCACTCATCGAAGTGATCATCGCCGTGGGAGTGATGGCGGTTGCGATACCACTCGTCTTCGGGGCACTGGCAGAATCGGGAAAAACCAACTTTGCCTCCGAGGCAGAGACACGCAGCACTTGGATCATCCCCGCCTGCATCGAGGAAATTCGTGCCTCGCGCGCCGGACATCCGCAGTTCGTTCCCGCCACCGTCATCGGCGAGGCGTTTCCCGCCGCGGATGATATTTGGTGCCTCGCCTTTTCCGCAGAAGGCAAGGCCCTCGGAAGAATTACGAAGAGCGACTATGAAAACGGCATCAAGACATTCAACGGCCAGTCCGCATTCTACCTCGCTTCCCTTGCCGCCGCGCCCCAAGCCCCCGGCAAAGCAGTAGGAAATTCCAACATGCTAGCCGTCACCGTGCAGTTGGAATATCCCTCCGGCACACCCGCCTTACGCCGCCAAAAACTTAATTTCTACACCCGCATCCCATGATAAGTCGCCGCTACCACCCGGCAGGCTTCACCCTGCCGGAACTCATGATTTCCATGGCCATCGGCTCGATCGTCCTGATCCTCGCAGCCACCATGCTCGGTTCCTCAGGTGAAAGCTATGAGCGTGTAGGCGGAAACATCGCTTCAGAACGTGAGGCCCGCGCCCTGATCACTCAGCTCAGCTCTGATCTATCGACTGGCTATTTCCACGAAGATACCCTTATCCAAGATGATCTATCAATTTGGGCCAAAGACCAGCTCGGCTTCCTCTGCCTCAAGCCTGCCGACGCCCAATCCAAGGACAAAACCATCGGCGACCTCTGTGCCGTCCACTACTACATCAAAGACCTCCAAATCGCCGGTAAAACCACCCGCTGCCTGATGCGTGGCTTCCGAGAAAGTAGCGAAACCTTCACCGCGCTCAAGGCCGACGATGTGGTCAATCTATTCATCCCATCTCCGGTCGATGAGCCCATCGCCTTTGGCGTCGTTTCTTTCACTGCAGACCCCATGGCCCTTAATAGTGCTGGAAGGCAAGTTCCTTGGGTGCCAAACGCCACCGTAGGCCCTACCGCAATTGCATTCCGTCTCATCCTGGCCCGTCGCGATCTTGCAAATAAATTGAAAACATCTTCGCACTGGGATGGCAGCTCCAAGCTCGTTGGGAATCCATTTGAGGCAGCTAAGAATCCCGGCCTCGAAATTTACGAAACCACCATTCGCTTTGGTAACAATGGAACACTATAACTCTCATTTACCCCGTGCACGGGCTGCCGCGGGCTTCGCCTTGCCCGCCGTCCTCATCATCACCGGGGCACTACTCATCTTGGCAGTTGGATCCTTGATGGTCGTCGGTATCGAGCGCAGCACCGCCCGCTCATTTGTTGATCGGAATCGCGCCGATCTCGCTGTCCAAGCTGGCCTCGAGGACATCCGGGCACTCTTCAATGCAGAGACCTCCAATGACGATTTCCTAGTCATGGAAGCCCTACGCCCAGATCCAACTGACCCCAATGCCGATCCCGTGGCCCCCTACCTCTTCATCGCCCGTGGAGAAAGAGCGGGAAATGGGGTAAAATACCGCCACGTGCCGCTTTTCAGCAATAAGATAAATTCGGCCACGAACAAGATTGAATCGAGCACTCTCATCGAACAAGCAGTGGATGCCAAATTCATCGGTCCGGATCTTGAGGCTGCGCGTTTCATCACCCAGCCGTATTTCGATGATGCGAAAGTCGCATGGCTGCCCGTGCTCGATTCCCAAGGTAAAGTCACAGCTCGCTACGCCTACTGGGTGGAAGATCTACAAAGCCGCCTCGAGGCCAAGACCGCAGGAAACGTGAAAGATGGTAACTCGGCCCACAAACGCTTCGGCTGGACGGAGGGCGATGCCTCAGCCAGCGCTCGCTTTCCAGCACCAGGCATCAATCCAGACCCCTCCGATATCGGCCCGGATGGTCGTGATAAGAATCCGCCACTGGACCCAATCGCGGCCTATTTGATAACTACTGGCGCAGGACCCAAAGACGATCCAAATTTGGAGGGCGCGTTCAACAGCGATCTTGTTGGAAACCGCCTTGCGCTGGTCTCGCCTAACTCGGTGCTTGCCGCTGCCAAGATACCCCCGCCGCTCACCCGTGACAAGCTAGGGCGTCTCACCGACGAGAAGGCCCGCGGTCTTGAAGAAAATTTTGTCTCCTCCGTCATGCCTTACGAAGAACAACCTACCGTGCCATTCTCCACCGCATTCGCGGCCGCAGTCATCGGCCAGCCCAAGCTCAATCTGAATGCCATGCTCGCGATGCCGAAGCCTCAAGCAGTCGATTCCATGGCCGAATGGATCGATAAAGCACTTCCGCTATTTAAAGAGCGCAAAGGCGGCTTCCCGGATGATTATCTCAAAACCCTCGCCGCAGGCGCTCTTGACTACGCCGATGAAGATTCAGATGGCACCGCGAGTTCTTCACTCATGGGCTCTAATAGCTATCGCGGCTTGGATGCTTATCCGCTGATGAGCGAGATTGTTCTGCACATGAACTATCAAGGAGTAGTAGAAAAGGACGGCCGGAAATACCTAAAGTGGCAGTTCATCCTCTTCGTTGAGCTCTGGAATCCGACCAATATAAAAGTTGAAGGAAATGCTCAATTTTCTTATGAAAATAGGGGCACGATCTCAGCCATTGGAGCAGGTACAGGTATTCGATTTGATGATCCGGATCTATTGGATGACCCCATCCAAGCAACTCACTATCTACTTAAAGGTCCAGACTATTACTGGTTTCCACAACGCAACAATGTCGAACTTGAGCCAAACGAATATCGATTCTATGCAAACGTCGCGGTGGATTACGAGATAGACGTAGGAAGTGTCGGTACCACACTTCAAAATACATTCACAGTGACAGAGCCACTGGGAGCATCCGGAATCAGTATGAAGTGGAATGGTGTCGAAGTGGATCGCAATGATAAACTGGTGAGGCAGGGAGTCAGTGGAACGGATTACATCACGAACTTTAAAAGAGAAGAAGGTAAAGCGAACATTCCAGGCCATAGTTATGGTACTTATAACACAAACGGCAATTACAAAAACAATATGGGAGATCCAAGGCAGGCGCTATATCTACGGGATCCTGCATTCCCACTATCAGACAATGCTTACCCAGATAATGTGAGTCCAAATCGCCGCAACATTAGAAACGCTTCGATCTATAGAGGTGGAATCGGGCAAGATCTGGTTTACGGAAGAATCTTGCCTGCCGAATGGCCGGATGGGGGCCACAATGTCCCAGTTCTTTCAATACCGAGTTCTTCAGATCCCAAAGGCTACAACCCAGCGAGCTATGCGAGAGTGCTAAACTCGAAGGAAGGCCACGCTCCAACTTTTCTCTCCAACCGTGGGCGCTTCTTCAGTGCTTCTGAACTGGGGCGAATCTTCGATCCGATCATGTTCCAGCCTAAATATGAACGGAATGCCGATACGAATGCCATTCTCTCTGGAAGAATGCCATCCAGTCAAACATCGTGGCCATCGGTAGAGCAAAACACGCCGCCAAGTCCCTTCTACGGAGGCGGAAATACCTTGAGAATTGGCAGGCCAGAGCATCCAAACTTCAGTAAACCGGCAACACATTTACCCAACTTAATGCCGCAAAATCATGCCGCTCGCTTGCTTGATCTCTTTCATGCTGGCAAATCCCGTTCCGAAAATCGATCGGACCGTGAGGGCAACACGGTGAGAATTGAGGGTCATATCAATATCAATACTGCTGGCAAAGACATCCTCCGCGCACTCGCTGGGGGCAACATCGAAATGGATCCGAGACTCTCAAGACGTTCGAGCGATAAGCACCAGGCTTCCACGATGGCGCCGCCTGTCTCAGATTTCACAGTTTCCGCGCCGACTCGTGAAAAAGAAGCAGATCTCGTCGCGGAGGCCATCATCCGGGGCAGGCCCTACCACTCCGCTTCTGAGCTCGCCGCTGCGCTTGATGATCAAGGTCGTCCGGTGTTTGGCAACAAGGAACTTCTCCCATCCAATCGAAGAATCAATTGGTCAGATGCCGCTGCGGAAGAACTTTTCGCCCGAGTCTATAATTCTTCAACGGTGCGCTCGCGAAATTTTAGAATCTGGATCGTAGGTCAATCCGTCAGTCCCACGGAGCTTCCGGCATCCAATCCAGAAGTGCTATCCGAAGTGCGCCGCTCTTTCACCGTCTTCGCCGATCCAGGAGAGAGAAATGCGGATGGCACAATTGATCCAACCAAGACGAAGCTCACCATTATCAATGAAAACGATTTCTAAAGGGATTTTCATTCTTGCACTGACTGTCACACCAATCATCGCACAATCGAAAAAGACTGGAGGATTTATCCGGTTGGTCAATGCCGTCGCGATGGGGACAGGGCAGGTAACGCTACTGATAGACGGTGAAAATGTGCGTGCCAAAGGCTATAAGTTTGGCGATGTCACGGGAGGCATCTTTCAACCCAGCGGGCCTCGTAAAATCAGCATCAAGAGAGAAGGCGTGGAAGAAGGGGTGACCACGGTAAATATTGATAAGGATCAAACCGTAACGCTGATTCCATTTTCTGAAAAAGTGCCTGCCACTGATGCGAAACCCGCCTTCTATAAAATCATGATTCTACGCTTGAGGCAAACCTCGCCGGAATCAGGGCGCACGGTGACGTTTGTCTCCGTTTCCGGTATTCCCGAAATCAAAGCAGATGTCCAAAGTGAAGATGGGAAGTGGGCGTCCGTCACTGTGAAGAGACTGGGGGTTGCAAATATGCCTTTAAACTATTCCCAAGGCTACGCTCCCGTAAAAGTGGCTGGTACAGCGGTAACCCCGATCCCCATCGGCGGAGATGGAAACTATGTGATGGTCCTCTATGATGATGCGGAAGGTAAAATCCAGTCGCTCTATTTCCGGGATTTCAAATTCCTCAGCGCCGATTGATTCATCTTTGACCTTCAAATCACCGGCCCAGATTACCTCCATTCTTCTCTATTTTAGATTCGTCCGATTCGACCGATTCGACCGATTCGACCGATTCGACCGATTCGACCGATTCGTCTGACCGCGTCTGATTCGCAGTGCCTTTCATTTTGAACTGTTAATCTACGCTAGGGTGGACGTATAAATTTCCATGCGCCGCCTTCGCAGTGATCTGCCTTACACATTCCGTCCACCCAAGACTTGCGAGTGGTTGCGCCCGTTAGGACTTGTGGTGAACCGCCGGGTGCATCTGGGGCGCAAGTATCGGATTGCCAAGATCCAGGACGAGGGTTTCCAGGGAATCGCAGAGCTTTGCGAACAAGGCCACTCGGTAATGCTCGCGCCGAACCACTCGGACCATTCAGACCCGCATGTGATCATGGAGTTAGCAACACGCCATGGACTAAGGCCGTTTTTCATGGGAGCGAGGGAAATTTTCGAAGTAAGCCCGGCATCCGCATGGGCCTTGCAAGCCATGGGCGTGTTCTCGGTGGACCGGGATGGACCAGATCTCTCGGCGATCAAGACGGCGATCACTCTATTGGAAAGTAAGCGTAGTCCCAAGCGCCTTGCGTAGGGTTTTGCTATGACCGTTTCATAAGTGTCATAGTTTGCAGATCTATGACAGTTATGAAGTCAGGCAGCGGTTCGCTGAGATTTCCCGCTGCGGGCTGCGAGCCAGTTGGC
>JBGSUW010000056.1:0-49081 GCA_041753275.1 Akkermansiaceae bacterium
TCAATCCGCGCCCCTCTTGCGAGGGGCGATTATGACGCCATCACCACACCCAAAGAGGTAACTGTTTCAATCCGCGCCCCTCTTGCGAGGGGCGATCCAAATGTTGCGGCCATGGATGCTCCTTGTACGTTTCAATCCGCGCCCCTCTTGCGAGGGGCGATCGTCACCACTTAACCAGAAAAATCTATGAATACTGTTTCAATCCGCGCCCCTCTTGCGAGGGGGCGATTCTTAAGCAATCCATGATCGGCCCGTCGTGGGTGTTTCAATCCGCGCCCCTCTTGCGAGGGGCGATGGCGCTAGGCTGCAATCCTTTATTCCGTAGGGAAAGAACAGAGTGTTCCGCGAACCTCAAAAATTTGTGACGCTGAAAGGCACAACTTTTCTAAATTTGTATGTCAAAGAACGGTAGCTGTAGGCCTAGCGGGTGGCGCGAACCTCCCGGGGATCTTGAGATCGCTTGGGGTTCGCGGGACTGCGGGCGGGAGGCTTGATTAACGAATGAAAAATAGCCAAATCATGCTCAGACGACAAGCGTTCCTTCAATGTCGTAACCCTCTTTGGCTCCGTGGTGCTCGACTTTGTGGTGCCAGTTGCTGCCAAGGTGATAGAACCGTAGGCTGTCGGTTTTTGGATCGATAATCCCTAAGAGCTTTGCTTTTAGGGCGACGAGCTGGGCGGGATCCACCTTGCATTCGAAGACGGAGTTTTGCACACGCTGGCCATAGTCGAGGCAGGTTTTCGCGGTGCGGCGCAGGCGCGATTTACCGGCGGGCGTGGTGGTGGAGACATCGTAAGTGATGAGGACATACATGGCGGTTATTTGGCTAAAAATGCGGGGTAGGCATCGAGATCACCGCGGAGGTGGCGGGCGAGCAGGCGTGCTTGGAGCTGGCAGAGCAGGCCCACGGTGGTTTTCTCGTCGAGGAATGGGTGATTAATTTCGTCCTGCTTGCGTTCCTGCCAAGCGGTGAGGACTTTTTTCCGAGAATCATCTTTGAGGAGGACGGCACCGTTTTCCTTGACGTCAAAATCTTTGAGGGTGATTTGCTGACGGTTGAAAAGAGAAAGAGCGGTGCGGTCGGCGAGAAAGGCGCGGAATTCTTCCATCAGGTCGAGCGCCAGCGAGGGGCGGCCGGGGCGATCTCGGTGAAGGAAGCCGCATTGGGGATCGAGCCCACAGGATTCGAGGGCGCTGCGGCAATCGTGCATGAGCAGGACGTAAAGGAAGGAAAGCAAAGCGTTCACCGGATCGAGCGGCGGACGGCGGGAGCGGCCGGAAATGGTGATGCCCGGATCGTGATTGGTGAGGAGGTGCGGAAATACCGCGAAGTAAGCGGCGGCGGAATCTCCCTCGATGCCGCGTAGGGAGTCGAGACTGGTGGCGCGGGAAACGAGGCCGATTCGGACGGCGAGGAAATCTGCGGCGTTGGTGAGGGCTAACGCGCGCTCGGCGGATTTTTCGCCATGGTCGCGCGCGGCACGCATGAGGATGTGGCGGGTATTGGCGATTTTTGCCGATATCATGTTGACCGCGATGGCGAGCGAGGCCGGCTCATGATCGGCCCGGCGGTATTGCTCGCGGCGGAGGAGGATATTGCCGGAGGTGAAGCCATTGGAGGCGGCGAGGAATTTTCCGTGGGGATTGTGAAAGGAGAGGGAAACATTGCCCTCGGCACAGGCAGCCATGAGCGCGGCGGAGCAGGAAATATCCCAACCAAAGCAGGCGATGCCATCGAGATTGTGAAGGGGCACGCGAAGCTTGGTCTCGCCTTCATGGCGGATCTCGATGGCGGCCCCGTCCTTGCGGAGGTAAGCGCCTTCTAGCGTGACGAAGAGGGTATTGAGGTGGCGGCGCATGGGTAGGGATTGGGGATTTGATATTTGACTAGAGTCATGACTACGGTTAAATACGCGGCATGGTCGTTTCAAAGGGCAAATTGAAGAGCAAAATGCTGGCCTATTTTCGCGAAGTGGAGCGGACGGGTGAACCTTTGATTGTGACGGATCATGGGCGTGAAGTGCTGGAAATTCGGCCGGTGTCTTCCGCCGGATCGAGAGTGGATAGCATCACAAAATTGCGGATCCAATTGTTTGGCAATGAAGCAGCGGATTCCATGGCGAGCGATGTGATCATGGAGCCGATCTGGCGCGAGGAGGACGAGGCGGATGACTCGTGGTGGACTAACCCGGAGCCCGTTAAATGATCCTTTTCGATACTCACGTGCTTTACTGGTGGCTCAGAGAGCCTCTTCGCCTTTCCGCCAAGGCCCGGGAATGGACCGAAGTGCCTGACTCCAGAAATAAAGCGATCCTGATTTCCACTGTAACGCTGTGGGAACTGGAATACAAACGGCGTGCCGGGAAGCTCATTTTGAAAACTTCGCTGCGGGAAGCATGGCCGACACTGAAGATTCTGCCGGGGGTGGATTGGATTTCTCCAACGGCGGAAGACTGGCTCCGAGCTGCTGAACTGGACTGGAGTCATCGCGATCCGTCTGACCGACTTATCGCGGCGATGGCCTTGAATCGCGATCTGCCGGTGCTGACGAAGGATGAGAAATTTCATGGGTTGGATTCCCCGGTGGAGGCGGTTTGGTAAGCGTTGAGCTGGCTCACGAACCACGCCTGCGCTCCGCGTTTGAAGCGCAGAGCTTTCGGCTGGCAAAGGTCGATGAGTGAGCAGGCGTCGCAGCGTTTTGCCAGATACTCGGCGGGAGGCGTCACTCGGGAATCGATCATCGCATGCAGCGCCACGATGGTTTCCGCGACGAGTTGCCTGAGTGTGGCATCGAATTCCACCAAAGTCCGCCGTCGGTTTAATCCGTAAAACAGGCAGCCGTTGGGAATGACGACACCTAGCATTTCTTCCAGACATAAGGCCTGCGCGCAGAGCTGGACTTCATCTGCTCGATGGGACTTCGGCTTGCCGCGTTTGTATTCCACCGGCACGACGCGCCCGCCGGCATGGAATTCCACGATGTCACACTGTCCCGAAATTCCCAATTTGAGCGAACTCACCGACATACTTCGCGTGATCCGCACGCCGGCCTTGCTCTCGTCCGGTCCCTCGTGCGCCTTTTGATGCAGCACTTGGCCCTCGGCGGTGAATTTATTCTCGGCCCAGACCTGTTCCAAATGAATGAGCGCACATTGGCGCGGGCAATACAGCCAATGCTGGAGTGCGGAAAGCGGCAGGAGCTGGTCTTCGGTGAACATGGGGGGACTGAAATTTGAGATTTAGAGATCTTCGAGGCGGACGATGCTCTCGATTTCCGTTGGGGTAAATTCCCGGTTACCCATGCTAAGTCTGAGTTTGGCGGCGGATTGCGGAATTTTCCGGGATACTAGATGGATCATTCCTTCGAGCGGATAGGTCTCGCCGATGAGCTGCACTCTGACTCTGCGGCCGATCATCACGCCATGGCGAATTTCGAAGGCGCGTTTCTTTTCCCCCAGCTCAGTCAGCCACTTCCGGTGTCCAGCGTCGGAGCCGTTGCCGGATAAGTCGAGTTCGCCTTGGTCGAAGTTCATGGTAGATCAATGAAGGGGTTGATGACTTGAACTCCATCGTAATTTTGGCCGTGGTTCAAGTCCTCGGAATAGACGATGGAGCAGCCAGTCTCGCGGGCAGAGGCGATGATGAGCGAGTCCCAGTGAGAAAGTTGAAAGGCCAAGTGTAGCTCCAGCGCCTTTTGAAAGCTCCGAAACGTGAACGGACTGATTTTTAACTCGAACCACTCACGAAGCCACTTGGCCTCTTGATTTCGTGAAAGGTTGAGTTTTGCCGGATTTCTGGCAGCTGCAATGAACTCATTGAGCACTTGAAAGGATAGATGCAGGCGCGGGAGTAAAATGAGTTCTCGGGCGATCTGCCTTTTCCTGATATCTCCTCCTCCAGCGTCCGCCGCATAGACGAAGATGTTTGTGTCAACGAAGGCGCTCTTCATAACATTCTTCGCGGTTAAAAACCCAAGGTTCTCGGCGTGGCTCGGTTTGGGCGCGGGCATCTGCTTCCGCATACAGCTCGAGGAGTCGTTTCACCCTCTTCTGCTCGGCGTTTTCCTCCTCGGCTTGGTCTTCTGCTAGTGATTCGAGTATTTTTCGCACCATGGCACTTACCGATGTTCCTTTCTCCGCCGCACGAATCCGCGCCTTGCGGTAGGTCTCATCGTCGATTTTCAAAGTGATGTTTTTCATGACTGTGCTGCACAGTATCTGTGCCAGATTGCGATGTCAAAGGGAGGTGGAAATGAACAGCGCCACGTCTGCGCGATGCCGCAATGCGAGCACCTGCCTCGCCCGTTCATGGCGAGGGTCGGCAGTGAGGGTGGCGTAGATGAGCACATTGGTATCCACCAGCGCCCGGCCTTTGATTCCCTCAACGCGCATAGGTCTCTTCCCGGCTGAACTCACCTGCGAAGCAACCAGAAGAGGTCACGATTTCATCTTCCCGTTTCGTTTTTTCTTTTAAATACCGCTCCAAGGCCAGTTCGATGATTTGGCTACGGGAGCGCCGTTCCTCCTGCACGAAACGATCCAAGTCTCCGAGCAGATCGCTATCAATTGTGGCACTGATGTGGGATTTCATAAAATGAGAGTATTTCGACGACGTTTTTGTCAATTTTGCACTTTTCCTCCCGCCCGATCCGTTCGCTAATCTCCCCGACCAGCGTGAGCTGGCGCGGGGTGATGGTGAAGGGCGGGTGGTAGGGAGTAGGCATGGCAGCTCGTGGGTTCGGAAAAATCCTATTCACTCATCACAGTCCGGATATTGCTCGGGAGGAATACCGATCGGATTGAGAATCTTCGGCCTGCGAAACATGCTTTTGGTAACCTCGATGGCCTCACAGGTGACGAGAAAGCGCCAATCATCGCCGTAATCAAAGAAAAAGAGCATCTGCTTTTTCGGTTTAAAAACGTCGATCAAAAGAGTCGTTTTCACGCCTCGATCATGAGCGTTCACCTCCTCGCCGATGTCGGCGAAGAGGGTGTATTCTTCCTCACTCGGGCTGACGTTTTTGAGGTTCGAGTAAAATCCGAAGCAGTGATCCATATCGAAATACACCGAGCGGAGTATGCTCTCCGCCAAGTCCTCCAAGGTGTGAACCGAGGGGTGGACGATGGTGACGGAGAAATCGCCGTGGGTGACTCGAAACGTGAGGGCTTGGCGTGGAGCGGACATGGGGTGAGTTAGATCCGGCGGATGAGTGTGACGCCTTTGCCGAGGGCTTTCGATTCGCCTGCTTTCACGACTTCATCGAGAGGCTGGTCATCGAAGGTGATGCGGCTGGAGTAGTCGGTGAATTTACGGGGTGGTTTACCGTCTGCGGATGGGCGCTCCTCGAAGGATTCGATCTTGAGTCGATCAAAGAGGGCATGGCTTGAGACACGACCAAGTTTGGCGGATTGGAGTTTGTCTTCTTCAGTAGAGCCTTCGCCTTCGTGTTTAAAAATGAGAAGGCCGCGAGGTGCCATGCTGCCAGCGGGCCGGGCGGCGGACTGATCGAACTGGAAGGCGTTTTCGAGGGCTTGGAAGAAGAGTTCTAGGTCGTCGTCGGAGAAATGGGTGTCATCGGCGAGGAAGGGGTTGATGAAGCCGTGGCAACGGTATAGTCCATAGGGGACGGTAAATTTGCGGCCCATGGTGCGTTCCTTTGCGAAATCATCTTCTTTGGTGACTGCCATTCGCGTTATCGAATGCTCTGTCTGTTGGATAGGATCGATAGATCTCGAAAAAGACAGTTGGACGGGACCGCGAACCTGTCCGCAGTTAGGAGCTGATTTTATACTCATTACTGCGCCAAAAGTGCGTATATCGAAGAAGTCTTTACACATTTGATCGCGTCCATCTGCAGTTTCTTCTCGTGTTGGTTTACGAGATTTTGCATTCTTGAGTATCTCGTTGACAAGCTTCTTGATTGAGTCAGAAAGATCAGACTCTTTTAGCCATTCTTTGATCGCCTTTTTATCGGCTACCCCGTCAAGAATTAGCCATGCCTTTTCATCATCATCCTCATCAGGACTAACCTTTAAACCATCTGGTAACCCAAAATCGTTCAATTGGTTGGCGGCTTCCTCTTTGATTTCAATCTTCGATTCCTCACCGACATTAATGCCCAGTTTCTTGAATGCTTGAATGTGCGCACGTCCAAGTACAGCTCCTTCGGTGATGTAGATCCCATAGGGGGACTCTGGCTTTTTGGTGATAGAAACAAAATTTCGAATCTTACGTTTTAGCATGACATCGGTGGTGATTCCTTGACCGGTGTCTGAATCAACTCTGGGGAGATTGCCTGCATCGGGGTCACCGTTTGGGTTGGCATCCGTGCAGTCGAATAAATAAATGAAGTCATATCTGTTATTCATAGTATAATTTACTTTTTTGTTAGTTTGGAGTTTGGGTAATTTGTGGTAGTGTTTTCAATGGGGGACGAAATTCGTGACGTTGATGGTAATATCCAATACAGAACAAGCTTTGCTCCTTGAGATTAAGTGATGAAGGATAGTAGGTAGGGGCCTTGATTTTTTGATGTATTTCCTCAATTAGATCACTATAGTGGCGATTTGTTCCTATCTTGATTTTTGCGAGGTGGTATTTATTCAGTCGATCAAGCCTACCAAAAACGGACAGGGGTGTCGCTGAAGCAGCCGCAAACATCGTTTCGCGGATAGTTCGTTCTAGTTTGAAATCATGCGAAGCACGTTGCACATGTTCATAGACTGCAAAGAGTCTTCCAAGCTGATAGGCAACGTGTGGTGTATCTTTTTCTAATGCTGGTTTCATATGTATCTTTTGGTGTTTGAGCCATTCTTTGTGATTGCGCATGAGCCATGCTTTTAGGATAGCTGCGCGGAGATAGGTGACGTTTTCGAGCGTGCCTTCGCCTTTTGGATTTTTCTCAACAACTCGGATTCGATTCATTACGCCGTTCACAAGAGCGTCTGGATACCGAGTGCCAAGTAGAATCGCTCTCAATAAAACACCGCTCAAAAGTGGAGATATACCATCGGAATCACGCGACGTTTGACGAAGCAGTTGAAAGGCAGTTGGAGTTGATGATTCTGGATGCGCTGAAGATTCATCCCACTTTCGAACCATGCTAAGCTGATCAAAGTGTTTTTTAACATGGTAAATTAATTCGCCAAGTGTTCCCGTGTGGCAAAACCGAACTGACAATCGACCTTGATTTAAAGATAGACCAAGGATATGAAAATAAATTTTAGGATCACCAAGTTCGGTATTTCCTAGCGTTCCTAGAGTGATTTTTTTAAGTATATTATCGATGCTCTGTTTTGTTAAATTGTCTTCTGCTTGTGGTACGCCAGCAATAGCCCATGGGAGTTTTGTTTCCGATGGAGTAGGCTCGTCGGTCCAGTATGCTACTGTTGTGTCAATAAGTCGGAAATGACGCTCTTTTTGTCTCTTTGATAGAAGCCAGTCGAGAGCAGCTGCGTAGCCAGAAACGGCGGATTCGCTGGAAGGTGAGTTGGCACCGCGTCCGATATCCTTCCCTTCTTTTCCGTAAGACTCATAAGCGGAGTCGTTGAACGAAACTAAGCTCGCTCCCGTGTAGGGTGAACCTGGAATATTCAAAATGCCGGGATGTAGTCTGGCGATAGGTTGATTTACATCACCTGTGATAAGACATTGACCGAAATCTTTGGTTGCATCTACAGCGATACCATCGTCAACAATCTTAGCGAGAATCTTTTTATTTTGGTGGACGTATTCTGTTTTCCCTGAGATCTGAAATACGATTCTTCCCTTTTTGACTTTCAGCAAGTCAGAGTGCTTTGTCGCATATTGCGGCTTCCACGTGCGAAGAAAATTACAAACGGCAGTGAAATCTTCGTCGTCGATTTTCTTTTCTTTCTGGTAATGAAGCTGACGAAAACTCTCCAAACATTTATTGTTTCGAGCTGGATCGTTCTTAACACCATGCCAGCCTAAGACAAACCTCGTATCATCCCATAACAAACAGGCGTCAAAAGATGCTTCTGAAGCACGCGCTTTTCCAGGCACAATCAGGGGAGTCGGTTTAATTGTGTTCTTCTCCCGTCCGTTTTTACCGGGTGCTACTTGTTGCTCGCGAATATCCTGAATTTCAATCAGGTCGCCGGTTTTACTAAGAATGATTTTTAGCGAAATGTCCTGCTGGCTATAGCCGGGAAGAGGCAGTTGGTTTGCCGGATCTTTCGATAGTCTGTGATAAAGTGAATAAAGCGATTGAAGGATCATGCTTTTGCTTGGTCAAAGGGTGGGACTTCAATGACGCCGTCTTTCATTTCGGCGTTGAAGAAGCGGGGTTCGGTGCGGACGCGTTTGCCTTGGCTGGTGAGGAAGGAGTCTTTGTCTGCGGTGGTGGCCGGGAGGAAGCGGATGTCGTGGAGCATCCAGCCAAGAGCGCGGTTCTTTTGCTCTTCTGGCAGAGTGGATGGGGGGAAGCTGGCTGCGTCTTCGATGAGGGTGAAGCGGGCGGGGAATTCGCGGGTGCCAAGGCAGGGTTGGTGGAAGCATTGGCCGGTGCGGGCACGGCGCTTAAACATGTCGAGGTGTTTGCCGGCAGCTTCATTGGCAGGCATTTCCGGGGCGTTTCTATCAAAGCGGCGATCTAATAGGTCGATATGGGCTTCGACGATGTAAGAGACATCGCGGAGAAGAGTGGCGGCGCGCTGTTGGCGTTCGTCTTCGATGAGCATGCCGATGGCGGTGACTTTTTCGCCACGCATGGCGGCGGCGGAGGGTTTGCTTGCTTTGGAGCCGACTTCGTTGCGGCGGATGTTGGTGAAGCGGATGGGTTTCAGGACGTAGATGCGGTCGATGACCCAGCGGATTTGTGGTTTCCAATAGATGGCCTCAAGAATGCCGCGGGCGGCAGATGGGGTGATGACGTCGTAGGAGACTCGCTCGACCTTCATTTCAGGGCGGGTGAAGCAGGCGAAGTCGCCGGAGATGTGGAGTTGGATACCGTAGGACATTGGATTAAATGAGGGTTGATTTGATTGCGTTTTGCTGTCAAAATGCAGACATGGCGACATTGACAATCCGAAATTTACCAGAGGAACTGCACCACTCCCTCAAACTCCGCGCGAAGCAGAACCATCGGAGCGTGAACCAAGAAGTAATCGCGGAACTTAGCTTGGCAGGAACTCGTGAAACCACTGAGGAAGCAAGTATCCGGGTGGAACGCGAGATTCTGGAAAGTGGTGCGCTCCGTGCGCGAGCAAAGGGGTTTTTCACTGTGGAACAGATTGACGCAGCGAAGCGCGAAGGTCGCGCATGATTTTGCGATGATGTCCGAATCAGAAGCGTCATACCAAAACAAATAATTTTATTCGTATAAAAGCAAGCTGAATTAAAATTATTGACGTATGGTTCTTTAGAACAAGGATGAATCTCATGACCGACCACCCAATCCTGATTGATAACAACGCTCTCGTGGACTTCTTCGTCGGTGTAGAAAGTTTCAGAAAAGATGCTGAGCACCTCAGGAGGAAATTCCCGTTTTGGATCACTTCTCCGCTGTGCCGCTATGAATTTGGAAACGTAATGAGAACGTATATCCGTCTTGGAAAGGTGAGTGAGACGGACGGGCTGCAGATGCTGAAGCAAGGTCTCAAGATGGTGAGCTTTTGCAGTGATTCTGCCGAGGAAGCTATCCTGGCTGAGGCGAACGCGAGCAAGCTGACTTTCTATGACGCTACCTACGTGGCTAACGCGAGATGGCATCAGTATCGTCTCTACACGCGAGATGGTGATATTCTCAAAAATTGTTCTGAAATCGCTCACGCGATCGCTGACGCTTGAATCGATAGTTTTTAATCGTCTATCCCGAAATTCCTGCGGGTGGGATCGGACGCGGATTGAAACGTATAGAGGCACGCTGATGCTACTGGATGGTCGGGGATTCTGTCCCCGGCCATTTTCTTTGAGTTCAAGAGAGATGGGAGGGTCTTGATTCACAGGCAAAAGGCGTTGGGATCACAGGCGGCTCCGGGACGATTCAGGCCTGTAAGGGTGTGGTAGTCGTTCTCCGGGTGGGTGAGGATGGCGATGGCGTCATCGAAGAGGAGGGTGAGGCTGGGCTTGAGGGAAAGCCATTCGTGTTCATAGACTTGGACGGTGAATGCTTGGGCGCGGCGGTAATGACTGCGGTTGGGCGAGCGTCCTTGTTTGGCGAGGGTGCGGAGTTCGTCTTCAAGCGTTTTTCCCTTTTGCCCCAAGGGGATGAAAACGGAGTGGGTGGCGGAGTCGATGAGTCGGAATTTTTCGGCGGCAGTTTTGAATCGGTAGGCGAGTGCCCAATTCGGCCCGCTGTCTTTGGGATCAAAACAAGGCATGCCGCCGGAGACGATGCCTTGGTCGTCCCATTGTTTGGTTTTGTCGCCGGCCTGCCAGATGGCTTGCTCGAAGTAACTGCGGATAGCGGGGAGATCGAGGAGATCGGTTGGAGAGAAATTCGGCAGGAGCTGGCTGCGGGTGATGGCGGCGGCGGTGGAGATGTCGCGGAGTCCGTCGGGGATGGGATGCTCGCTTGGGGCGAACAGGAAGGCTCTTCCGAGTTCGCCGGAGTCGGCAAGTTCACCGTTGCGATTGCAACGACCAGCGGCTTGGGCGAAGGAATCGAGGCCACATTCGGCGCGATAGACGACGGGAAAAGAAATATCGACTCCAGCCTCGATGAGTTGGGTGGAGACGAGGACGATGGGTTTTCCTTGTTTGCGGAAACGTTTCGCGCGGGCAAGCACGGCCATGATGTGGCGCGGGCACATGCGGGCGGAGAGGTGGAGGGCGGTGAGGTGGAGGGCGGTGAGGTGGTTGGAAAGCTTTTGGTGGAGAGTCTGAGCGGCCTTGGTGGTGTTGAGGATGAGCAGACAGCCCTGGGGAGCGTTCTCTCGGATGTGGGAGATGAGCTCTGCATCATCGAGTGAACCGAGGTTTACGGGTTCTACGCGTTTGAGCACATGAAAGAGGGAGGCTTCGTCTTGGATGATTGGGGTGATTTCCTCTTCCGGAATACCGATGGTGAACGCCTCGCGGCGGTCGAGCGCGGGCTGAGTAGCGGTGCAGAGGACGGCGGTGCAGCCGAAGTCTTTAACGAGAAAATTCAGGCTGCGGAGGATGGGATGAAGAAGTCGGGACGGGAGAGCTTGGACTTCATCGAAGATGATGACAGAGCGGGCGATGCGGTGGAGTTTCCGGCAGGAGGAGGTGCGGTTGGCGAAAAGAGATTCGAAGAACTGGACATTGGTGGTGACGATAATGGGCGCGTCCCAGTTTTCGCTGGCAAGGCGGTGGAGGTCTTTCTCGTTGTCTTCCGGGTTTGGTTTTGGCTCGAACTTAGAGTGGTGTTCGAGAACAATATCGCACCCAATTTCTTTGGATAGGCCGGCAAACGCGGTGCGGAAAACATCGGCGTTCTGGCGGATGATCGAGGTGAATGGGATGACGTAGATGATGCGGCGATGGCCCTGGAGATGGGCGTGGCGGAGTGCGAAAAGTAATGATGAGAGAGTTTTTCCTCCGCCTGTGGGAACGGTGAGGGAGAAGAAGCCTGAATTGCCCGAAGCAGCAGTGAAACAGGCTTTGCGAACGTGTTCGCGTGCTTGATTGACTGGCGTGTCGTCTGAATTCGCGAACTTGCTGGTAAGATGGTCTTCCAGAACGGGCAGCATTTTAGAAATGATGTCGCCGGGCCAATCCGCGCGGAGTTTCGCTTGATTCTGATTCATAAATGCCTCGGTGGCGAGGAAGTCGGCATCGACGAGGCAGGAGAAAAAGAAGCGCAGCATGAAGGCCATGGCATCATTGCCGGCATTCGGGCGAGTGAGTGGCGGATTACACAGACTAAGATCGAGAGGTATCCCACTGGCTTGCGCGGTAGCGAACCAGTCCGGGATGGTTTTTTTAAAACGATCCTGAAACAGGTAACATCCATCTGCGAGGCCAGCGTGGTGCCCTGAGATGAGATAAGAAATCAGCGGGCCGAAAGGCTGGGCCCCGGCAGTATGGCGTGCACCAGCCGTGGAGTGATCGACAGGAAGCGGCGCACCCTTGAGGCGTTGCTGAAACTCTTCTGAAAATTTTCCCAGATCGTGCCAGAGGCCGGCGAGGTAGCCCCATTGGTGGGCGGATGCGGATTCGGGGGAATCCTTTGGAAACATCTCAGCGGCGAATTTGGCGGTCCAGAAAGCGACTTTGTTGAGGTGGCCGTGTTGGGGCTCCATACGTTCACATTTTTCGCAGT
Source organism: Akkermansiaceae bacterium (assembly GCA_041753275.1). Lineage (GTDB taxonomy): Bacteria > Verrucomicrobiota > Verrucomicrobiia > Verrucomicrobiales > Akkermansiaceae > Luteolibacter. The sequence continues at coordinate 12,252 of JBGSUW010000056.1, forward strand.
CATCGCGCTGGCACTCTCCTTCCCAATTGCTGAAGGGCGTGAAGAGGCGCTCCCACTTGGAAGAATCAACCGGGAAGTTCGGGTGGGTATGGGCGAAGGCTGGCATGGGGGAGGAAATGGATTTTCGGGACAGGTCGTTTTTGTATTCGAAATTTGTTATGCGCAGAAATTAAGGAATGTCCAGAAAAAACATTGATCAGAAAAACACGACTTGTTTTTACAGTGGTGATCATTGGTTGCGAGCGGCTGGGATTGATCGAGCGGACGGTTTGGTGGCGGGGATGGTGAATCGCTGGGATAAGCGAAGCTTTGCGGAATTTCCGAGGCGTGGGCCTCGTCGGTCTCGCTGCCGCAGGTATCGGGCGCGAGGCACCTCATTACTAAACAAACTACTTCGCGAAAAACAGATCAATACCCTTGCGACCCCATGCTTGCGCAATGTCGTTCTGGAGTTCTTCGAAGGTGCGGCCATCGAGTAATAGATCGAGAGATTTTTCCCCATCTTTTCCATCTAACAAAGCTGCGAGATAAGTCTTCATTCGCTTGGCATCGCCTTCACCATCCATGGCAAGGAAGTAGGTAGTGATTATTAGAGCAATACCATAGTTTAACTGCCCATTCTCCATGAAGCTTGGATAGTCCTTCAACATGAATGTTTTGAGTGGAAGAAGTGAAATTTTATCTCCCAACGCGCGGCCTCCCATTCCTTTTTTACCATAGCCGGTGGCAAACTCGATGATGTCGTCCAAATTACCACGGACGTTGTAGGAACCCGAGCGATAGGGCGTGGAAGCGACGTATTCCGCAATCCCTTCGCTGAACCAGCCAAGTGCTCCTCGTGCAAAATAGGCATCCGGGGTGAGCTGATGGGTGAGCTCGTGGGGGATGGTTTTGCTACTTTTATCGCGGTCTAACATATAGCCGCTTCCCATGGGCCGCACACCTAGGCTGGTGAGAGGAATCATCACGATTCCAGTGTCACTCATGAAGACTCCAGCGGAGCCATCCGGGCCGCCGGCTTTGATATAGTCTGCTTCGTTTTCAAATAGGCGGATTTCATACTTCTTAGCGACTCTGCGATCACTTCTCAACGACAGCGGGAGAGTCCGACAATAGAGATGAGTGGCTTCAAACATCACCGCGAAACCTTTTACAAGAGAAGCTGCGAGGCGGACATCCGAGGTGTAACGGTAATTGGCTGACTCGTAGATGAATTGTTTTTTTTCGACGTCCTCTTCAATGATCTTAATCTCTGGGTCTTCTGAAAAGCTGACCCGTTCTGGCCACGGAGCGTCGAAGTTCGTTTCTGGCCCTTGCTTGGCCTTCGCTGAAATTTTCTCGACGTAGCTGCGGTCAGCAAGGGCAAGCCTTTCAAGCGGGAAGGGTAGCTCGCGGCCATCGGTAAGTTTGATGATCACGTTCTTGCCATCGCTGCGGACGAAGGTGGCTTGCACTTTGCGGCCTTGTGAATCGAGCCATAGGCGTGGCTCCTGCGCGAACGCGAGGGAACTGTGGCAGATGAGGAGCCAAGGAAGGATGGACATGCGAATGGCAAACATGTGAAAGATGGGGTTAGACGGAAGGTGAGGCCATTTTTCTAAAATGAAAGGGTGGAAGTCTCAAGTCGCGGCTTGGAAATCTCCAGAGCTGCGCCATGATCACCCCGAGACCATGGAAGAAACAGAAGGAATTGTGAAAAATACCGAGATGGACACCTCATTGCCCATTCCCGGCTTGCGGCAGGATTTGGCGGTCCTGATGAAGGTGCGTCTGAATTTTTTCGTATTGGTGACGGCATTTTTCGGGTTTGTGCTGGCCTCGCGTGGTGGAGATCTGGACTGGATCAAGCTGGTGCACACGATGATCGGCACGGCATTGGCTGCATTCGGTTCCTCCGCATTTAATCAGCTCATGGAGGTGGACTTGGATGCGCGGATGAAGCGCACGGCGAATCGGCCGCTTCCCACGCGGCGGATGGATCCATTGGTTGCATTCGGGATTGGTTGGGTGCTTTCCGCCATCGGAATTATCCATCTGGCGGTGCAGGTGGGGAATCTCGCGGCTTATCTCACGGCGGCAACGGTGGCGATCTATGTGTTTATCTATACTCCGCTCAAGCGGTTCAGTTCTACGAATACTCTGGTAGGGGCGATCCCTGGCGCGATTCCTCCGGTGATCGGCTGGGTGGGCGGCGGTGGCCAGATCGGTTGGGAGGCATGGTTTCTCTTCGGTCTTTTGTTCTTTTGGCAGCTTCCGCACTTCATCGCGATCAACTGGCTGTGCCGTGAGGAATATGAAAGTGTGGGCTATAAAATGTGGTCCAATGGGGATCTAACTGGGAAAAAGAGCGGTTTTTTATCGGCGATGTTTGCACTCTGCCTTGCGGTGTTTTCGCTGCTCCCGGCCTTCGTGGGATTTGCAAATATGCTGTGGACGGTGATTGGGCCGTTGTTAGCACTTTATATGATGGCACTCGCTTTGAAATTTTCTAAACAAGGTGATCGAGCATCGGCGCGGAAATTATTCTTATTCACTCTTTTATATTTGCCGATCTCATTGTTGGTTCTAGTCATCGCGTGGAAGCCATTATGAATGAGCTCATCGCTTCCAGTCTCCGGCTCGCGGATGAGTTGAGAGAGTTAAAATTTACGCCGCCGGTTTCCCATGTCTATCATACGTTAGACTATACTTGGGAGGCCTATCATGAATATCTGAAGCGCTACGGAGTGGGCAAAAAAAGGGTGGTTTTTCTAGGGATGAATCCGGGCCCGTATGGCATGACTCAGACGGGTGTGCCCTTCGGCGAAGTGGCGGCGGTGAGGGACTGGCTAGGAATTGAGATGGCTATCGGGAAGCCGATTCTCGAACATCCGAAGCGCCCGATTGAAGGCTTCAATTGCAAACGTTCCGAAGTGAGCGGGCGGCGGTTATGGGGATTGTTTGCAGAGAAATTTGAAACTGCGGAGGCGTTTTTCAAAGATCATTTTGTCCTAAACTATTGTCCGCTAGTGTGGATGAGTGAGACTGGAGCAAATCTGACACCTGATAAACTTTCCAAATCCGAGATGGTGCCCGTGGAGAGCGTTTGCATGAAGCATCTGCAAGAAGTGATCGGCTTGCTGAGGCCGGAGTTTCTCATCGGGGTGGGTGGCTATGCGGAGGAACGTTTGCGGCGTGCGGCTGGTGAGATCAGCCATCCGGCGAAGGTGGGGAAAATTTTACATCCGTCACCGGCTTCACCCGCTGCAAACCGGGGATGGGCAGAGGCGGCTACGCGGCAAATGGAGCTTCAAGAAATCTGGTAGGAGGTATCGTTATCCAACGAACAAACCGACGATGGCGGCGCTTGTTAGATTCGAGAAGGTGCCAGCGGCGACGGCCTTGATCCCGAGGCGGGCGATCTCGCTGCGGCGGGATGGGGCCATCACTCCGAGGCCACCCAGGAGGATCGCAATCGACGAAAGATTGGCAAATCCACACAATGCGACGGTGCAGACGGCTTGGGCTTTGGGAGTCATGGCTTGCCGCCATTCGGTAAACTGGACGTAGGCGACGAATTCGTTCAGCACTAATTTCTGGCCGATGAGACTTCCGCCTTGGTTGGCATCCACCCATGGCACGCCGACGATCCATGCGACGGGTGCGAAAATCCAGCCGAGGATTCCCTGGAGACTTAGCCCGCCGTGGCCGAACCAATTTCCCACTCCGCCGAGCATGAGATTGAGCAAGGCGATGAGGCCGATGAAGGCGAGCAGCATGGCCCCGACATTGAGCGCCAGTAAAAGTCCGCTAGCAGCGCCTTGTGCGGCAGCGTCTAACACATTGGCGGGCTTATCCTCGCCATCGGCAAAATCGAGTGTGGCTTCCAGCGGTTGGCCGGTCTCGGGCTTGATGAGCTTTGCATAGAGTAGTCCACCGGGTGCGGCCATGAACGAGGCGGCGAGCAGGTATTTCATCTCCACGCCCATGGCGGCATAGCCAGCAAGCACCGAGCCGGCGACGCTGGCAAGGCCACCGACCATGACGGCGAAGAGTTCGGATGAGGTCATTTTTGCGATATAGGGCTTCACTACCAACGGAGCCTCGGTCTGGCCGACGAAGATATTTGCGGCAGCTGATAGGGACTCGGCACGGCTGGTGCCGAGAAGTTTCCTGAGCGCCCCACCGAGCACGAGGATGACGCCTTGCATGATGCGAAGGTGATAGAGCACGGCGATGAGGGAGGAAAAAAAGATAATCAGTGGTAAGACACGCAGAGCGAAAACGAAGCCAAGGCCGTCGTTGCTGTCTGCGGTAAGCGGGCCGAACAAGAAATCGACGCCAGCCTTGCCAGCGCTCAAGGTGGTGGTGACGATTGCGCTGAGAGCTTGCAGCGCATCCCGGCCGATGGGCACGCCAAAGACGATTGCGCCGATGGTGATTTGAATGGCAAACGCGGCAATCACAGTCCGCCAGCGGATGGATTTTTTCGCATCGGACATGGCGTAGGCCACCGCCAAAAGTATCGCAATTCCCAGAAGCCCGATCATTTGCTTGCTGGTAGCAGGATGTGCGCCGATTGTCCGGTCATGCCTGAGTTACCCGAAGTAGAGACCACGCGGCGGGGCATCGCGCCGCATGTGGAGGGCATCAAAGTGGCGGAAGTGATCGTGCGGCGGTTTGATTTGCGCCAGCCGATTTCCCCGGCGATTGCGACGCTGGAAGGGCAGCAAGTCGTGACGGTGACGCGGCGCTCCAAGTATCTTCTATTTGCGATGGGGGATGGCAGCACGGTGTTGATCCACCTTGGGATGTCTGGCAGCTTGCGAGTGGTCGCACCAGCAGCCGAATGGAAAAAGCATGATCATTTCGCGATGACTTTGGAAAATTCCAAGCAGCTGAGATTTCACGATCCGCGGCGTTTCGGGCTGGTATTGCATTTGTTAGAAAATGATCCGCTAGAGCATGTTTTACTCCGCTCGCTGGGGCCGGAGCCGCTAGAGCAAGGGTTCACGACGGCTCATCTTTACGGTATTTGCCAAAAGCGTGGTGCCGCCATCAAGCAGGTGATCATGGATGCTAAGGCGGTGGTGGGAGTCGGAAATATTTATGCCTCAGAGGCATTGTTCCGCGCGGGTATCCTTCCGCAATCGCCATCTAACAAAATTTCAAAAGCCCGGTTGAAAAAGTTGGTGACTGCGATCCAAGAGGTGTTGCATGCCTCCATCACCGAAGGCGGCACGACGTTGCGGGATTTTATCAATTCGGATGGTGAGCCAGGCTACTTCAAGCAGCGGCTCTTCGTCTATGATCGGAAGGGCGAGCCATGCCGAGTTTGTGAAATGCCCATCGAGCATGCGGTGCTGGGCCAGCGTTCCACGTATTGGTGTGCGAAGTGCCAGAAGTAATTTCAGGCACCTGCGGCGATTAGATCGTGCATGTGGCCGCCGTGCGCGGTGACCCATTTTCCCTTGCGGATCACTTTGGTAAATCCGAGACCGCTGCCTGCCGCTGCGGTGAAAACATCCCACGCCTGAGTCGCGAGGATGCCGGAGACGATCAGGTCGCCACCAGGCGCTAGTGATTTAGCGATCACGGGCCATGCCTCGATGAGCACAGTGGAAAATAGATTTGCAAGTACGACATCGTAGCCATCTTTCGGCGGCTGCCATTGGAGAACATCTTGCTCGATGACTTGGATCTCGGGCGTGGCATTGCGCTCGATATTGCGAAGCGTGGCCGCCACGGAAAATGGATCGAAGTCACAAGCAAATGTTTCACCAGCGCCGAGTTTCTTCGCCGCGATCGCTAGAATCCCCGTGCCGGTGCCAAGGTCTGCAACGGTCCACGTAGTAGTCTTACGCTTCCGCGCCACATCCACCAGCAGCCGCAGGACGGTGGAAGTGGTGGCATGATCGCCGGTGCCAAAGGCCATTTCCGGCGGAATGACGATGATTTCACGCGTCGGATGGGCCTTCTTGAGAGCGGTCAGTTCCTTGGGCCGATTTTCGGGAGTGAGTAAAAAAACATCGCGCACTTTGAGCGGCCGTGGCGGTGCGACGGGTGTGGACCACTCGGCATTGGCCACCGCCCGCACGCTGCCGCCGAATTGTTCGAAGATTGCATCCGCATCTTCTTTGGTATTACAAAACAGCCGAATTCGGATGGATTTTCCACCCTTGATGAGCTCGATCACCAAATTGGGATTTCCCGCAAAGCGCTCTTCCCACGCATCCATCCACTTCGCAGCGGAGAGTTTAGACCAGACGAACATATTGATTAGTAAATAAAAGATCGGTTACGCCCACAACGCAACGAGGGGACTTTGGAATTGGAGCATAAGGAGAGCGAGAAAATTAAAATTTTTGGGTAATCCTGTATTTTACTTTCTGCGGTTTTGGTGTGTCAGACGAGGAAACTTCCACTATCTTCACCGCATGAGCGATTCGATTGCCGCACTTACGGCCCAGATTCAGACATTTGTAGATGCCAGAGAATGGCGTAAGTATCACAACGCCAAGGATTTATCCGTCGCTATCACGGCAGAAGCAGGCGAATTGATGCAGCACTTTGTCTGGCAGCAGGAAGATCAGATCGACCAGCGCGTGGCTTCCCGGCGGGATGAAATTGCTTCGGAAATTGCCGATGTGGGTATCCTGCTTTTCGAACTCGCTGATAATCTCGGACTAAAGCTTGGCGATGTCATGGCTGCAAAAATCGCCAACAACGATGTTCGCTACCCAGTGGAAAAATCCCGTGGTAACAATCTCAAATATTCCGAACTGTGAGCGAAGAAGAAGCACCCCGCCCGCCACGCCGGAAGCGCTACAGTGGGAAGAATCCGCGTCGTTTTGAGGATAAATACAAAGAGCGCGATCCTGCTCGCTACGGCGATACGGTTGCCAAAGTGATCGCTTCCGGCAAGACGCCCGCTGGCACGCACTTGCCGGTGATGATGGAGGAATGCCTTGCTGCACTTGCCCTCGAATGTGGCGCCACCGGAGTGGATTCCACCCTCGGCTATGGCGGACATGCGCTCAGGATCTTGGAGAAAATTGCTCCTGGCGGCAAATTGATCGGTCTTGATGTCGATCCGATCGAGCTACCCAAGACTGAGCTACGAATCCGTGCTGCCGGGTTCAGCGAGGAAAACTTTATTGCCATTCGCTCTAACTATGCAGGGATTGCTAGAGCAATCGCTTCGACTGGCGTCCCCACGGTAGATTTTATATTTGCGGATCTAGGCTGCTCGTCCATGCAGTTAGATGATCCTTCGCGCGGCTTCAGTTATAAAAATGCGGGCCCGCTAGACATGAGGATGAATCCGAGTCGTGGTCTTTCCGCTGCAAATTGGTTGGAAAGAATTTCTGCGGAGAAACTTGAACATTTCCTGCATGAAAATGCGGATGAGCCGCGTTCTGAATCGATCGCACACGCCCTCGCGGGAGTTTGTTTTTCCAGCACTCAAGCCTTTGTGCAAGCGATCCGTGATTGTGTTCGCGTGAGCGACGAAGCCGAGCTGGATGCTACCGTGCGCCGGGTTTTCCAAGCAGTTAGAATCGCGGTGAATGAAGAATTTACCGCGTTGAATACCTTTTTGAAGGTCCTTCCAAGCTGTCTCAAGCCCGGCGGCAGAGTGGCGATTCTCACATTCCATTCCGGCGAAGATCGGCGGGTGAAACTGGCTTTTAAAGATGCTTTTAAGATGGGTGATTATTCAGAAATCAGTGACACAATCATCACTGCCAGCCCTGAAGAACGCAGGATGAATCCACGCAGCAGCTCTGCCAAGCTCCGCTGGGCGGTTAGGGCTTAAGGAGTGTGGACGTTTATTCCACCGCTTTTCTTAGCCGGTAGTTGCGGGGTGATAGACCTGTGAGTTTGGTAAATTGTCGGGTGAAATAGTTACTATCATTGAAGCCGACGTCGAAGGCGATTTCTGTGATCCGTTTTTCGCTGTGGCGTAAAAGCTGGCATGCCCGGTTTACCCGTTGTTGCAGCACCCACGATAATGGAGAAGATCGCGTTGCCGATTTAAATACTCTCAGGAAACTACGCTTGGACATGTGGGCGATCGTGGCCAATTCATCCAGATTCACATCCCGGTGGATGTTGCGCTCTAGGTAAGAAAGTGCTTCACCGATGCGTAGCAGCGCGTGTTCATTGGGCGAGGGGCTGCGTCCGTAGCAACGCGAAAGAAGGCCGGTGATTTGCATGAAGCACGCCGTGGCCATGAAGCCGAATCCCGCTTCACGGGTCTTGAGCTCCGCTTCCAAGCGATCCACTAATTCGGTAACAAGGGCGAGTTCCTTACCATTTAGATGAAGACGTTTGCTGGCGGATTGATAACTCCTGCGTGTGGACTCCAAAGTAAAGAGTGCATGATATCCAGCGACTGATGGCAAATCTTGAAGCTTCATCTGGAGTTGCTGAGGTTGATAAAGAATATTCACCAATTGCAGATTTTCCAGTTCACGGTATTCGTGCTCGCGCGGTCCTGCGATTACAAACACATCGCCCACGCTCAACTCCCAAGAATCATTGCCTGTGACGTGGAGGCATTTCCCACCGGTGACGATGACCAATTCTGCAAATTCGTGGGCGTGTGGCCCGAACTGTCCCTGCGGCTCGCGCCGCTCGACGGTGATAGGGAACCCGTCGGGGTGAAACCATTCATCGATTTTCAGGATTCTCTTCATTGGCGTAATTGTGCTTGTTTTTGGCAAAACAGTGGAGGTTTTTCTGAAATTTCTCCTTCAAGGTTAAGGACATTCGTATTTCACGCTATGTCAAAATCCACAAAATCAATTTCCCAATCGTATAAACTCGCCCAGTCTCTCTATGCCGATCTCGGCGTAGATACCGAGGCGGCAATGGCAAAGTTGGCCACCATTCCGATCTCGCTACATTGTTGGCAAGGCGATGACGTCGGCGGATTTGAGAACACTGGCGAGGGTCTCAGCGGCGTTATCGACGTTACTGTGAATTATCCCGGCAAGGCCCGCACGCCAGATGAACTTCTCGCCGACCTTGATCTGGCACTCTCACTCATTCCCGGAAAGCATCGTCTCAATCTTCACGCTTTCTATGGCGAATTCGGCGGGAAAAAAGTGGACCGCAATGAGATCCGCCCGGAGCATTTTAAAAATTGGATCGACTGGGCAAAGGCCGCCGGGATGGGGATGGACTTCAATCCTACCTGCTTTGCTCACCCGAAGGCAGCAGATGGATTCACGCTCTCACATCCTAAGAAGGCGATCCGTGACTTCTGGGTGGAACACTGCATTGCCTCACGTGAGATTAGCGCAGTGATGGGTAAGACTTTGGGCTCGCCTTGCGTCACCAATGTATGGATTCCGGATGGCTACAAAGATACTCCAGTGGACCGCCTCGCGCCGCGGCAGCGTCTCTCGGATTCATTGGATCGGGTGTTTGCGAAGAAGCTCAATCCAAAACATCACTTGGATGCCGTGGAGTGCAAACTCTTCGGTATCGGCAGTGAGAGTTATGTGGTGGGGTCCCACGAATTCTACATGGGTTATGCCATTAAGAATCAAAAATTACTATGTCTCGACGCGGGTCATTTTCACCCGACGGAAGGAATTGCGGATAAGCTATCATCAGTCTTGATGTATGTTCCTGAAATACTTCTCCACGTTAGCCGGGGTGTGCGTTGGGATAGTGATCACGTCGTCATTCTAGACGATGCGTTGCAATCCATCGCCGCAGAGTTAGTGCGTAACAAGCTTTTGGCCCGCACTCATATTGGTTTGGATTTCTTCGATGCCAGCATCAATCGCATCGCGGCATGGACGATCGGCACGCGCAACACGCTTAAAGCGTTGCTGATGGCTTTGCTAGAGCCTGATGCTTTGCGCGAGGCGGAAAAATCCGGTGATTTCACGACTCGCCTAGCACTGATGGAGGAGGCGAAGTGCTTGCCTTGGGGAGCTGTGTGGGATGCCTACTGCGAATCGCGAAATGTTCCGGCGGGCGGCGCCTGGCTGACGGAAGTCAAAGGCTATGAGAATCGAGTGCTTGCAAAAAGAAACTGATTGTATATAATTTCACCTTAAAAATCCAACTTATACTATTATGGGATCTGCATTATTCGGCGTTCTATTTCACTGGCTCGGAGGTTTGGCCTCAGGAAGTTTTTACGTGCCCTACAAAGGAGTCAAGAAATGGTCATGGGAAACTTACTGGCTAGTAGGGGGCTTCTTCTCTTGGATTATATGTCCGGTGTTTTTTGCCAGTCTAATGACTAAAGACTTCTACGGGGTGATATCATCTCAATCCACTTCCACGCTCGGCTGGACTTTCATGTTCGGCGTTCTGTGGGGCACTGGAGGGCTGACATTTGGTTTGGCGATGCGGTATTTGGGAATGTCACTGGGAATGGGTGTGGCGCTTGGCTATTGTGCCGCATTCGGCACGCTTTTACCGCCGGTATTGAAATTATTTTTTCCTGAAATCCCGGTTGAAGAATCGATTGCACAGATTGCGGCGACCAGTCCCGGTAAGGTGACACTGCTGGGTGTCGGGGTTTGCTTACTCGGTATTTTTATCGCGGCTCTGGCTGGCTCGACAAAGGAGAAGGAAATGGCTGTTGCCGATAAACAAAAGAACATCGCTGAGTTTAATTTTAACAAAGGTTTACTCGTAGCTACTTTTTCAGGAATCATGAGTGCGTGTTTCAGCTTTGGCCTCACTGCGGGGCAGCCGATCAATGATGCCACTGTGGCGGCTGGTACGGATGTGCTGTGGAGTGGTTTGCCGTCTCTGATCGTAGTGATGTTAGGTGGATTTGTGACCAACTTTATCTGGTGTATTGGACTCAATATTAAGAACCGTAGTGGTTATCAATATCTTGCCTCTCATGCGCGTCCTGAGCATGCCGGACTTGTCGCGTCCGGGAGCGAGCATGGTGGTGCTAATTTGGCATCGACTGCTGATTTGAAGATTCCGGTGCTTGGTAACTATGGATTTTCCGCGCTCGCGGGGACAGTCTGGTATTTTCAATTCTTTTTTTACACGATGGGCCACTCGCAGATGGGTAAATTTGGTTTTGCCTCATGGACGTTGCACATGGCTAGTATCATCATCTTCAGCACGATGTGGGGCTGGTATTTCAATGAATGGAAGGGATCGAGCAAGAAGGCGCATACGTTGATCACCGCCGGCATCGCCACGCTGATTCTATCGACAATTGTGATCGGCATCGGGACCTATATGAAAGGCAGTGGCGGAGGGCATTGATAGAAAGTATGGTTCTGAAAAAAGCCGGAATTGATAGTCTGACTGACTCAATTCGTGGGTTCAACCTATATCAAGCCAGCTCCCGACGCATGGGTGGGTCATTAGGAGCATGGTGAAGTGTTGATTACTCCTGGGTCACGCCTAATCGATAGAATAAGCGAGGGGCTGCTTCGGCGTGGTCGATGGCAAGTGATATTACGTTGCCGGTGCCGCTCTGCACGGTGACGGGATTCCAGTTGATAAGGTCGCTGGAGGATTCCACGGAGTAGCGGCGGCCGGTGTGCGTGGCGAATGACAGGTTGATTATGGTTGGAGAGGACTGGGAAATTGAAAGCTGGTAGAACGATGATGGGTTCAGGGGATCCGTTCCGAAAAGTGTTTCGTCAAGATCCGTTTGCTGATCATTATCGTCATCCGGATCGAGCAAGTCCGGTGTGCCGTCCAGGTCATTGTCTGGTAGGGAGGTGACGCTGAGGTTATCAAAAGCGAGACCTTGAGGCAGCGGCACGGGAGTAAGAATTTGACCTGCGTTGGGAAGACCTTTGGTGTTGCTGCCGGAAGATGCTGCCCAAATGGTGAAGTCTTGTCTGCCCGAACCCGTTCCAGTCAGGCCGATAGATGAGTTCGCCGCAGTCGTGGAATTGCTTTGCGAGATGGGGATGGGCGTGGAGGTCATCCCTGCGGCAGGCCCGTTTCCTGCGGTGAAGGTGCCACCGTATGAGATTAGTTGTAGAACTTGGGATGTAGCTTGGTTTACAATTGCGATACCATCGCGAGGACCATTCTGGAGGCCATTAGCAGGCAGCGTCACCGTGTAAATTTGAGATGCTTCAGAGGATGCGCTTTGGATGAAGTCCGTTGCTAGATTCAGAGTGTCGTATACCACTGCATTGGTTGCGGTCCCTCCATTGTATAGAACAATGTTAATGTCTGAAAGCTGCCCTGCAAACCCTGCGCCAACTACTATTTCTATAAACTCGTTGGTATCCGAGCCGATATTATCATAATGAAATTCATTTAGAAAAATATCAGTTGGCAGTATTCCGGCTGGGCTGAAGGTGAACCGTAATTCAAATTGATCGCCGGGTGGAATCGCGAGGCCCGTAACGATTGCGGATTTTGTGGTGCTTGCGCCATCTGACAGCGGGCCGGTCGGGAGGTCGCTTGCAGCGGTGAAGGTGAGGTTTGGAATCACCTGTGAGCCTGCGTCTGTGATTAGTTCCACCTGTAGGGTATCCTGACGCCCTGCAAGCGCTGCCCGCCATTGTTCTGCGGTGAATGTGATTTCCACAGCGGTTAGCAATTTGGAAGATGAATTTAGGAACCCGGTGGTGGCGGTGGCAGGAGAATTTCCGGCAAGAAAACCCAATGAGCCATCCTCTGCATTGCCGTAGGAGCGGAACCCGAAATTGGCGCTAAACCCGCCATCTCTACCGCGCCATACGTCGCCTGCCGTGACCCATGGTGCGGGATTCTGAATTCCGGGAAAGCCATTGAAGGACTCTATGATGGTTTGGCCAACTGCGGTGAAAGTGTATGGAGGATCAGCATCGGTCACCTGGAGGGTTGCGGTGGCTGGGGTGTGTTGAGGAGCGGAGATGGTGAATCCCACGGAGCGCGTGCCATCGGTGATGAAGTTTCGCGGTGTGATGATGGGGAGTGAAACTGTGGTGGTGCCCGCTTGGATGACAAAGGTGCTCACCGCAAGTGTGGCGGCTGTTGGATCATCCGATGTGAGGGTGAGGGTCAAATCCGCGTCAAGGGAGGCAGGGAGTGTAATGGTGAGATTGGTAGTGCCAACCGCGGACCCTTCGGCAATGATTTCAGGCGAAACAATCGCGGTGAGATTGGGGAAATTCTGGTCCAGTTCCAGATCGGCGAACACAGCATAGTGGTCTGAGGCGACTGAGCTGGTATCCGCTGCAGGTGGTGAACCAGCCTTTGGCAGGCCGACATCGTTTGATAGATCTAAATTGGAGTTATAGATTTCTGAGAAGTGAGGCCGGCCGGCGAAGGCTGGCGAGATGAGAATTAAATCAAGCACGGAGCCTGAAGTATTGGTAGTGCCGAATGTGCTGGGCGAATTATTGAGGTGGCGTGGATCCAACTTTACAGGCAATGGGCTGGAAAAATACGCCAACAGATTAGTTGAATAGCTGAACGGGTAGCTGATGTCCGGTCCTAATCGGAAGCTGCTCGGAAGTCCGGAAGGTTCGGAGTTGAAGGTGGTGTTGCTAGAAGATGGGTTGAAATCTCCAAGGATAATAAAATTATCGTTTGCGGTAATTGCTTGTGCGGTGAGGAAGCCCGCAAGTCTTTTCATTTCCACGGCGCGGCGAAAACGGTCTGCGGTGGCGGTGCCGGATTTTAAATGGGCAGAAATGAGCAGGGGATCCTGGATAGTGCCAGGGACATCCACTCTCACTGCTGGGATAAGCCGGGTGATTTCTCTAGAGCCGGGTGGAGAGTTGATCGCGGCGGTGGATAGAAACGGGAATTTCGAGATAAAAACCACTCGCAAGGTGTTATCCAACGCATTCGTGGTGGGCGCCGCGTAAAGATGTGGGTAGCCAAGCTCTGTGGCTAGTGTATTGAGATTTCCCGAAGCGATGTCGTTGGTATGGATCTCTTGCAAGGCCACTACATCGGCATTGATACGCTGCAGAACATCGCGCACTTTGTCATGATCAAGAGTTCCGGGTGGGCCGATTCCAAAGTCAAAGTACACACTGCCGCCGTCAGCTGGAACGACGAGGTGTGCGCCGATGTTAAACGTGGCGACTCGGAGTCCTACCGCTTGAGCGGAACCAAGGAGAAGTAGTATGAAGGCTGCGACGCGTAAAGACATCAGATGATGCTAAAGCAGATACTAGGCCGGGCAGGTGGATCAGAGAGACTTTCCAGGTCTTTAAAATTAATTCCAGAATACCTATTCTTTTTATCAGTGCATGCCGCGACGCTTTACACGCAGGGCAGCAGTGGACTTTGCAATGATGCCTTGGAGATAGGCCACCTCTTCGTCAGACATGCTGTGGAGGCTGGCAGCCAGTTTTTCTTTGGCCTGCTCGATCGCTTTTTCTGCGCGGTCTTCGTCGATTTCTGCTTCGCCAAGGGCCATGTCTGTAAGGACAGTGACTTTATCATGACTCACTTCCGCGAAGCCCGAACCTATAGCGTAGGTGCTGGTAGTTCCTTTGTGGAGGTAGCGGAGCTCGCCCGCTTGTAGCGCAGTCACGAGACCGGCGTGCATCGGGAGAATTCCCATCTCACCATCGGCTCCGGGGAGATAGACGTTTTCTACGGTGTCCGAGAAAATTTTCTTTTCAGGAGTGACGATGTCGAGATGGAGAGGCATGGACTTAGGAATTCAAAATTGAGATTTGAGATTTCAAATCTTTAGTCACGCGGTACGGACTCGATGTTGCCCTTCATGTAGAAGTTTCCTTCTGGCACATCGTCGAGTTTGCCATCGAGGATTTCCGCGAAGCCCTTGACGGTATCTTCGATGGAAACCAACACGCCTGGAACGTTGGTGAACACTTCGGCAACGTGGAAGGGCTGGGTGAGGAAACGCTGAATTTTACGGGCGCGGAAGACGCTCATTTTGTCATCATCGGAGAGCTCATCCATCCCGAGAATGGCGATGATGTCTTGGAGGTCTTTGTAGCGTTGGAGTACCTGCTGCACGCCACGGGCGACGCGGTAGTGCTCTTCTCCCAAGATCTCAGGGGCGAGGGCCTTGGAAGTGGATGCAAGTGGATCCACGGCGGGGAAGAGCGCTTGCTCTGCGAGTGAACGCTCAAGCACAACGGTGGCATCAAGGTGGGCGAAAGTGTTCGCCGGGGCTGGGTCGGTCAAGTCATCCGCAGGCACATAGACGGCTTGGATGGAAGTGATGGAACCCTTGTTGGTGGAGGTGATCCGCTCTTGGAGACCGGCCATTTCTTCGGAGAGAGTTGGCTGATAACCCACGGCGGAAGGAGTCCGGCCGAGGAGGGCGGAAACTTCTGAGCCGGCTTGGGAGAAGCGGAAAATATTATCGACGAAGAGTAGAACGTCTTGGTTCGCCTCATCGCGGAAATGCTCGGCCATGGTGAGCGCTGAAAGAGCGACGCGAAGGCGGGCACCTGGAGGCTCGTTCATCTGGCCGTAGCAAAGGGCTACTTTTGAGCCTTCAATGAGAATTGGATTGCCCTTGTCATCGAGCGCGGGATGGCCCTTTTCATCGCGCTCAGTGGCGATAACGCCGGACTCGATCATTTCCCAATAAAGGTCATTTCCTTCCCGTGTCCGTTCACCGACACCGGCGAAGACGGAGAACCCGCCGTGAGCCTTGGCGATGTTATTGATGAGTTCCATGATGACGACGGTCTTGCCGACGCCGGCACCGCCGAACATACCGCCTTTTCCGCCTTTGAGCAGCGGGCAGATGAGATCGATGACTTTGATACCGGTCGGAAGAACTTCGGTGTTGGCGGATTGCTCGGTGAGAGAGGGTGCGGGACGGTGGATGGGCGAGCGCAGGGTGGCATCTGCAAGCGGCACGTTTTCATCCACAAGGTCTCCGGTGACATTGAAAATACGGCCGAGGACTTGTTTCCCGACAGGCACGGAAATCGGTTGGCCAAGGTCGGTGAGGGTCATGCCGCGCTTGAGTCCATCTGTGGTGGACATGGCCACGGCCCGGACCCAGTTGTCACCCAAGTGTTGCTGGACTTCGAGCGTGAGCTTGGTATCCACGCCATTGAGGACGTATTGGATCTCCAATGCGTTATAAATCTCAGGCAGCTTGGTGGCTTTGGAGAAATCCGCGTCGATGACGGCGCCGATGATTTGGACGATGGTTCCGGTGTTGCTCATTGGGAAAGTTTGCGAGTTAAGAGTAGAGATTTTTAAGATTTTTGAAGTAATGCACTCACTGGCCAATTAAGGTTCATTCCATGGCCCTCATGGCGGTGGTAATTTCTAATAGCTCTGCGGTGATGGCACCTTGGCGGAGTTTGTTATATTCCAGAGTTAATTCTTTGATGAACTTCTTCGCGTTATCGGTGGCAGCTTTCATCGCGACCATTCTGGCGGAGTGCTCGGACGCGCGGGCCTCGACGAGGGCTTGGAAGACGCGGAAGTTCACGTAGAGCGGCAAGATGGAATTAAGAACCTCGGCAGGGGTGGGCTCAAACAAAAACTCGTTGGTGTCAGTATGATCACCTGCATCCGAAGGTGGGATTACAGGCAGAAGTTGGACGACTTCTGGCTGCTGGGTCATGGTATTGACGAAGCGGGTGTAAGCGATGGAAACCTTGTCGTAGGTGCCATCGGTGAATTTTTGAGAGACGAGTGTGGCAATGGCACGGGCGTCTGCGAATGGGACGGGATCTTTTACCGAAAAGTCAGCGATGATGGGACGCGAGAGCTTTTCCATCATGATCCGGAGTTTGCGACCGATGGTTAGGTAGTCCGCATTGGCGGAGGTATCACGACGAACGATCTTTGCAAGGTTGGTATTGATCGCTCCGCAAAGGCCTTTATCGGTGGAAATAAGGATGACCAGTTCCCGCCCGCCAGAACGATTTTCAAGCAAAGGGTGAGTGGCTTCGCTGAAATTCTCAGAGATGTCTTGGAGAACACCATTGAGTTGCTTGGAGTATTCACGACCGGCAAGAGCTTGGTCCTGCGCTTTTTTCATCTTGGCCGCAGCGACGAGCTGCATCGCGCGGGTGATTTGCGCGGTGTTTTTAACCGATTTGATGCGTCGGCGAATGTCGCGGAGGTTGGCCATGTTTTAGGAGATAGTTAGGGTCAGGAATCCAGAATCAATAGAGCAAGGGGGCTTATTTCCAGTTCTTTTTGAAGTCTTCGATACCTTGTTTGACGGCATCTACCATTTCCTTGTCCTTCTTGAGGTCTGGCTTGATATTGCGGATTTTGTCGAGAAGTTCGCCTTTGCGGGTATTGAAGAAATCTCCGAGGGCAGCTTGGAAACGTTTCACATCGGCTACGGCAACATCATCGAAATAGCCGTTCTGCATGGCGAAGAGATAGATGGACTCCATCTCCATGGCCAAGGGGCTGTATTGATTCTGTTTGAAGAGTTCGACGATGCGGGCACCACGATCGAGCTTCTTTTTAGTGGATGCGTCGAGGTCGGAGCCGAATTGGGCAAAGGCTTGAAGTTCGCGATATTGCGCGAGGTCCAACTTGGTGGTGCCGGCTACAGACTTGATGGTCTTGGTTTGGCAAGCCGAGCCGACGCGGGAGACGGAAAGTCCGACCGAGATGGCGGGGCGGATGCCTTGATAGAAAAGGTCGGTTTCCAGATAGATCTGACCGTCAGTGATGGAAATCACGTTGGTTGGAATGTAGGCGGAAACGTCGCCGGCCTGGGTCTCGATGATGGGCAGCGCGGTGAGCGAGCCACCTCCTGCTGCTTCGGAAAGACGGGCGGAGCGCTCAAGCAAGCGGCTGTGAAGGTAGAAAACATCGCCTGGATAAGCTTCGCGGCCGGATGGGCGGCGGAGGATGAGTGAGACTTGGCGGTAGGCGACGGCGTGCTTGGAAAGATCGTCAAAGACGATCAAGCAGTCTTTACCTTGGTCCATGAAATACTCGGCGATGGCGCAGCCTGCATAGGGTGCGAGGTATTGCATGGCGGCCGCATCCGAGGCGGAGGCGGAGACGATGGTGGTGTATTCCATGGCACCTGCATCATCGAGAATCTTCTGGATCCGAGCGACGTTTGAGAGCTTCTGACCGATGGCGACGTAGATACAATACATCGGCTTGTGGTTTTGGAGTTTGCCATTTTCCGCAGCTTTGTTCTGTTGGGCTTGGGAAATGATGGTATCCACAGCGATGGTGGTTTTACCTGTGGCGCGGTCACCAATGATCAGTTCGCGCTGGCCACGGCCGACAGGAATCATCGCATCGATCGACATGATACCGGTCTGGACAGGCACCGATACGGACTTCCGTTTGATGATACCCGGAGCGATTTTTTCCATCGGGTAGTAGGCGGCTGGAACAATGTCGCCTTTTCCATCGATGGCGGCACCGAGGGCATTGACGACGCGGCCCAGAACGGCTTCGCCAACTGGGACGGAAAGCAATTTTCCAGTGGTGCGGCATTCGTCACCTTCTTTGACGGCGCCATAATTTCCTAGGAGCACCACGCCGACTTCGCTTTCTTCAAGGTTGAGGGCCATGCCGGTGACGCCGTTTCCGAATTCAATCATCTCATTGAGCATGACATCGGAAAGACCTTCCACTTTGGCGACGCCATCGCCGACTTGGCGGACGGTGCCAACGTTTGTTTTCTCCACAGAGGAGGTGATGCCGGCGATTTGTTGTTCGAGTTCTTGAAGGATGCTGCTCATGACAAGGGGTCAGTAGTAATCGGATTTAGGAAAAGATGTGCTAGGGAAAATTAGAAGGCGCTTGCGAGACGACTGAGGCGGCCTTGGACGGAGCCATCGAAAACATCATTGCCTACGCGAATGCGTAGCCCGCCGAGGAGTGACGGATTGACTTGATATTGCACCACAAGGTCTGGGCCGTATTGTGTGGCGAGGCCGGCCACGACACGATGTTGAGTCGCTGAGTCCAGCGCGGTGGCGCTTTCTACGGTCACTTCGCGGCGTGCGATTTCAAGCCGGGTGAGCCTTTGGATGGCGAGTAGAATCGCACGATAGTCGCGCGGCTTGGTCTCGATCAGGCGGGAAATGACGGTGCGTAACTTGTCCTCATCAAATCGGCCCGCTGTATGGCAAAGTCCGAAGAGGCGGCGTGCGGCGGCGGTGGCGGCTTTTGAAATTTTCATGACAACGTGGCGGGAGAGAGTGTGATCAGCGCTCGACGGTGGCGAGGGCGTCTTCGTTGATGCGCCTTTGGTCATCGTCGTTGAGCACCTTGCCAGTCACTTGGGCGGTGGTGGATGCGACGAGGCGGCCAAATTCACGTTTCAGCTCGGTGGAGAGGCGGTCGCGGTCTGCTTTTGCCGCAGCCTCGGCCTTGGAGAGGATGAGCTGGGCCTGAGCGGTGGCCTCTTGGGCCTTCTGCTCGGAAAACGCGGTGGCTCCGGCCTTGGCTTCGTTGATCATCCGGATGGCTTCGTCATTGGCCTTTGCGATGGCAGCGGCGGTAGTGGCTTCGGATTCAGCGAGTTGCTTCTCGATGTGTTTGAGCTTGGCCTCGCCTTCTGCGATGCGGCTGCGGCGTTGTTCCAACATGGCCTGCATTGGGCCGAATGCGAATTTCTTCAGGAGGAAAATGACAATTGCGAAACTCAGAAACTGGGAAAAAACCAACCAAGGATAAACTTTGAAGGTTCTGGTAATTTCTCCCACTACGCCTTCTGAAGTGACGGCTGGAACATTGGCAAGGACTTCGAACATCGAGATCATCGGAGCGGTATAGGGTGAGAAAGTTTGGAAAATTTTAAAGTCATCAAAATTGCGGAAGCCCAATTAGGTGGGCTTCCGCAGAAGCAAGGTCAATTACTTGGCAAGGAAGATGGCGAAGAATACGATACCTTCGATAAGAGCAGCCAAGATGATCGAGAGAGTCAGGATCGGGCCAGCTGCACCTGGATTACGGCCTGTGGCTTCGGTCGCCTTGTAGCCGAGGAGGCCGATGCCAATTGCAGCACCAAATGCGGCTGCGGCGACGGCGATGTGCCAAGTGTTGAAATTGCTGACGACTTGGGCGAGTGTTTCGAGTGGCATTGTTGTATATTAGTTAGTGTTGGTTTCCCAGTTCCCACAGTCTTTGCCATGGTCGAACTGGAGAGAGTTTAGTGACTTTCCTTGTGTTCTTCATGTTCATCATGATCGCCATGATCACAGATCAATTTAAGGAAAACCGAAGTGAGGAGCATAAAGACGAGCGCTTGAATGAGCCCGACGAGAAGTTCGAGGAAATAAAAGGGTAGTGGGGGAATCCATGCGAGATATTCTTTGTCGCCCACAAGCAGCATCATGTTCTCCAAGATGCTCTCACCCGCATAAATGTTTCCATAGAGCCGGAAGGACAGGGCGACAGGGCGGAAAATGATGGAGATCACTTCAAGTAATCCCACGAAGCCGAAAACAATGATCATCGGCAACACCATCAAGCCCTTGAAATTACCCTTGGGTGCAAAGAGGTGAGAGAGGAATCCTTTGAAAGTATTTTCTTTGATCGCCCAGTAAAACCACAAAATTGCAAACGTGAGCGACATGGTGAGCGTCATATTGAGATCCGCATTGCCACCGCGAAGAAATGGCCTGAAAGTATCGTGCGGATCCACTCCTGGACCCGAGAGCTTCCAGCCCACCGTCCCGACTCCCGGGATTAGACCAAACCAATTGGTGAGGAGAATGATGATGAAAATGGTGCCAAAGAACCAAAAGGTCTTTTTGACCAAACTTGCTCCAAGAATTCCTTCGAGAAAGGTGTAGAGACTTTCCACGAGCCACTCTACGAAATTTTGCAAACCGCTCGGGATGATCTCCATCTTGCGTGTTGAAAGTTGGGCGATCAGAATAATGAAAGCAGCCACAATCCAGACCATGAACATCGAGTTAGTCACTACAATCGGGCCGATGTGGAAAATCTCTTCCGCATGCAAAGGCAAGGGGTCATGCCCGCCGGAGGCTGCGAAGCCGGAAGTCATGGCCAGAAACCAGAAGATAGAGGTAGTGAAAATGTAACGCATGCGAAAGGACCGCAAAAACGCGGTTCGCGGTCTTAATAGAACAGTCCAGACTTTCGCAAGAGCTATTTGTGAAAAATTTCACAAGGATTATCATCTCGCTGAAGATGAAGGAGTTGTGATAAAAATTTTCTCATCTTTAACTTAGAAGCATGTGGCCAGGTGGACGTGGTAGATTGACTAATTTTACGCACAAATCTATCCCGCTCTTGCGGGGCAGAAGTTCGGAGGACTGTGCCACGGCAGTTTACCATTCTGGGTGATGCCAAAAGCCTGCTTATGATTTGTAGGGGATTTGCTGAATCCAAAGATTGTTTAAGCCTTTTTCCGCACTCTGGATGGCAAAGCCTCTAATTTTTAGTAATCCCGCTGAATTTCAGTGATTTTCTCTTGCCAACAAGAGTGCGGATTCGCAGAACCTTTCTGCCATGAACAAAGCTGACCTTATCGAATCCATTCAACTTGCCCTCGGAAAAGACGCTACCAAGCGTTCTGCTGAAGAGGCCCTCGACGCCGTTCTCTCCTCCATCGCCAAGGGCGTAAAGAAAGATGAAAAAGTCCAAATCATCGGATTTGGAACATTTGAAGTGAAAAAGCGCGCTGCCCGCCAAGGCCGCAATCCGAAGACAGGAGAATCCATGCAAATCGCCGCTTCCCAGTCGGTCGGTTTCAAGCCATCCGCCGTTCTTAAGGGCAGTCTTTGATCTTCTACCGGTTTCCAGAGCATCATTTCGAATTATCATTTAAAGACCCAAAAAACCTCGGCCATTAGGTCGGGGTTTTTTTCTTCCAAGAATCCGCCAATCTCATTCCCTGCGAGAGCTTCTGTGGACATCCCGCCAAAGATCCACTAAGCCGTGCCTCGCAACCCACCATCCCAGTCTCATGAAACCACGCAACACTCTCGCCGAAACACCGCTCCCGGATGGCAATATTCTCACGCTCCAAGAGCATGATGACCGGAAATTTCTGCTCGTTCACGGCCAAGAAATTTGCGGCCCGGCCACCCGCGCTGCTGAAGAAGAGCTGGCCCGCCTCGCCTGTGCGCCGTTCCGCCCGGCCCGGCAGCCTAAGATTTTTTTCATGGGCCTCGGCCTCGGCCATGCTGTTGCAGCAGTCGCCAAGGAACTTCCCCAGAAGCGCGCCACCTTCATTGTCGCCGAGCCATGGTCCGCCATCGCCCAGTGGCACCGCGACTTCATCCCGGAAAGCCCGCTGCTCACCGATCCCCGGGTACAGTTGGAAAACGACTGCACTCCCGCCGCACTCACACGTCAAGATGGCACGCTCCACGCCATTCTGGTCCATCTCGATGCCTCGCCCACCGGCCCGCGTAACCGCACTTGGGTGGATGAGCGCCGCTGGGTCTCTGCCGCTTACGAAGCACTCCAGCAAGGCGGGCTGCTTGCCATCGCCGGCTCTCGATATGTGCCGAATCTCACCCGCAGGCTCCAAGGATCGGGCTTCGAGGTTGCGGAATTTACCGTCCCATCCTCGCCGAATGCCAAGCGCCCGCGCTTCCTGCCGATTTGGCTCGCTCGGAAGGGCAAAGCTGCCGATTGATCTTTCACCCATCGCGTGTTTTACTTATGCCAGTCCATGGCCCGTATCTCACCTATCCACCTCATCCCAGCCTTGATCGCAGCCGCCTCCCACGCCGGAGAAATCACCATTGAGCAGCGCCCGTTTTTCATCGAAAAGACCTTCTCCGCTGCTGTCCTTCCAAGTGGTGATTGCCAAATCATCGCCGTTAAGCCCGAGGTTTGGGAAAATTTCACCTTGCTGGAAATCGCCGCGCATGGTGGAAAAGTGACCAAGGGCGAAATTCTTGTCCGCTTGGATTCCGAAGCCATCGATCAGAAACTTGAGGACACTCGCAAGGCCCTCGCCACTCAGACGCTGGCGCTCGCCCAAGCTGAGTTGAACTTGAAATCTCTCCAAGAAACCGCCCCGCACCGGTTGGAAACCGCCCGCCGTGCTGCTGCAATTGCCAAGGAGGAGCACACTTATTTTTCCAACGTCCGCCGTAAGGCGGCCGAAGGCTCTGCCACCCAAAGTCTCAAGCGCACCCAGCAAATTCTCGCCAACCAACGTGAGGAACTCAAGCAGCTCACCAAGATGTATGAGGCGGATGATGTGACGGAAGATACCGAGGAAATCATCCTGATCCGCCAACAGGACGCCGTCGCCGCTGCCGAGTTCGCACTGAGCATGGAAGTGCTCGACCACACCCGCATCCTCGAAGTCTCGCTCCCTCGCGAGGCCCAGACCCTAGCCGATGCCGAGCGCGATACCGCCCTCCAAGTCCTCAAAACCGAGCAGGAAGTCCCCCGCGCCATCGAGCTGAAAAAGATTGAACTGGAAACTCTCAAGACCGCCTTCGCCCGCCAGCAAAAGTCTCTCGAAGATCTGGCAAAAGACCGCAAGCTCTGCGAAATCAAAGCTCCTGCTGACGGCACATTTTACCACGGCCCCATCGATAACGGGAAATGGACCACGGGAGATATTCTCAAGGCCATCGTTCCCGGCAAGCCTGTTCCGCTTCACATTGCCTTCGCTACTTTTATCCCAGCCACCACCCAGCTAGAGCTCGTCGCTTTCCTCAGCGAGGCCACTCAGCGCGCGCTCAAGCTTGATCTCACCGGCCTCGCTCTGCTGTCTGGCAAGGAGGATTTGGAAATTCCTGTAAAATTGGCCAAGCTCGAGAGTCACCCTCGTCCTGATCTCACTTACGAGGCTGACTTCACTGTGACATGGCCTCAAGACAGCATTCCGGCCATCGGATCCACCGCTGAGATCCGCATCGTCGCCTATCAAAAGCCAATGGCCATCGTCGTCCCCACCAAGGTGCTCTCCTCTGACACAGGCGGTTGGACTGTCGAAGTCAAACTCGCCGACGGCAAGACCGAGCGCCGCCCCGTCCAGCGCGGCCTATCCTCTGAGGACGAGACGGAAATCCTGTCCGGTTTGGCGGTTGGGCAAGTGGTGGTAGTGCCGTGAGGGGGGGATTGAAAAATGAAGACTTTGAATGGTTATTTTCTCGCGACGCTTGGGTTTTTGGCTTTGATGCAAACGTTGTGGGCGGATCCTTTGTCGGACTCTATTTCCCGGGGAGTTGATTTTTTAGTGGGCCATCAAAATTCCAATGGTTCGTGGGGTGGTCCCACTCTCACAAAAGGGCTGAATATTTATGCACCGCTGCCGGGTGCGCATCATGCCTTCCGGGCGGGGGCTTCCAGCTTGGCACTTTGTGGGATGATTGATGCCGCAGATGCACGGCCGGCGGTGAAAACAGCGATTACCAACGCCGCGCTCTGGACTGCTTCCGAGCTTCCCAAACTCCGCCGGGCCGATGCCACTACCACTTACAATATTTGGGGTCACGCTTATGGTCTCCGCGCGATCACTCGGCTGTATCAGCTGGAAAATGATCCTGCCAAAAAAGCAGAGTGGGCGCGGCTTGCGCAAGAGCAGGTTTCCCTTGCGAATCGCTACGAGGACGTCAACGGCGGCTGGGGCTACCTCGATCTATTTGACGAGCTCGCCACCCAAAAGCCCTCGGGAATGCCCACCGCATTTACCACCGCCACTCTGTTGCTCGCCATGGACCAAGCGCGTGACGCAATGGGCACCACGCTTGATCAAAAAATCGTCACCCGCTCTCTCGCCAGCATCAATGCCCAGCGTAGCCCGGACTTCTCATACACTTACTCCTTCGCCCACCGGATGCGACCACGCCTGGCTATCAATCGCCCGGCTGGATCACTGGCGCGCTCTCAGTCATGCAATGCTGCATTAAGAATCTTCGGAGAAAAAGCGATTACCGATGCGGTTCTTATCGCCTGGGCTGATCGCTTTCTTGCCCGTGAAGGATTCCTCAGTAATGTCCGCAAGCGCCCGGTGCCGCATGAAGGGCAATTTAAAATCGCCGGATATTTCTATTACTACGGCATTTATTATTTCACCGAGTCCGTTCGACTATTGCCGCAGGAAACCCATGCAGCTTACGCCGCACAACTCGCCGCCATCTTGATGGAGCGTCAGGAAAAAGACGGCTCGTGGTGGGACTATCCATTGTATAACTACCACCAATCCTACGGCACCGGTTACGCCCTGATGGCCCTCGCTTGGTGCAGGGATGCCATCGCGGGCCACGAATGATATAGGGGCTCCAAGTCTCATGGGGTGGAAAGCGTGGCCCGCACGGACCGGAGATGGGAAATGCAAGCGGTCTTTACCCCCACTTGCGCGGCATTTGATCCAGTCTGCCGGATCGATGCCATAGCATTCTTGTAACTTGGTGTAGAGATCCCGCAGGTTAAACAGAATTGGATTCGAATTTTCTAAAACGCGGATCTCCCCCTTTATCCCTGATCGCTTGGAACCTGTCATAAAATAACCCACCGCCCGAGGAGTGGGCGGCAGGCTGTGAATTCGAGACTAACTAGTGGAGCTGTTGTGTTTCCACACAAAAAACAACCTGTCCAGCATAACGCGCTCCATTGGTAAGGTAAGCGTTTCGCACTGCGGAAGTTTGAAAACCTGAATGCACGTCCAACGGGCCAGCAGACTGTCGTTCGATTCCTAAAGGTAAATTGATCGGCATAATGTTAAAGTGTTACTTGATAGGTTGATGTGGACGAATATGGATTGACGGGGACGAACCGATAACATCGGTAATTTGTCGGAGAGACACTGTTAGGAACAGATACGGGTACGGAGGTTTCAGTAAATGCTTCTTTAATGTCAAAACCAAAAAATTCTATGTATGCAACGGATTGCACTTCTCTTAACGAAGATGGATAACAAAATTCTACCGATGTTGCTCCAATAGGAATATTAAGGGTAAATGTCGTTCCGCTTATAGGATTCGGTATCGAATTCGCAGCCAGCTGAATGGAGGCACTGTCAGCAACACTGCCGCTAGTTCCATAAAAGACTCTAGGGATAGGATAGGGGTTAACTAGAACCTTAAGACGACCGAACAGTCTGCCTTGGTCAGTTGGTAAGGCGTATTGAATCGTTGCAGCTGTATTCCCCGGACCGTGGGTGACTTGTGGTGTCCAGGAGCCGTCTGCTAGCGAGGGCGATGTTTCAATCACATAGGTGACGTCACCGTTATCAATCGCAGCTTGACGTTTAGAGAAGCTAAGAAGCCCCCCTGTGAAAGTTCCTACGCTGCCGTCGGATCCATTCAAGTTGGTATTCAATGCATATTCTACGAAGTTAAGGATACCATCGTTATCCGAATCGCCATCGACCCCATGGGTGGTCTCCACCGATGTTATCGTGGTGCCGTAGCGAAGTTCATCAAACTTGAGATTGTTAGGAGTGTCAGAGTTAACAGGTCCATCTGACCAACTAGAACCAGCATGCTGCAAAGCACTAAGTGATGAGGCGATCCCTGGGTAGGCCAATCCCGGAACAATCACAGTCTCGGAACCCCAAGTCGAACGTAACCCGCTACCGCTGCCTGCTGGCACGCCGCCAATATTTTCAAATGGCAGACCATTTGCTTGACCACTACTTGAGTTAGCATTCGCGTTGGTGGTTCCAAGCGCACAGGCTAAATTTTCTTCGACGATTCTCTGAGCCGATAGCGGCAGGATGGATGCCACACAGGCAGTGGCAATGTAAAAGGCGAATTGAACGCCCGGCGATTTTGTATTATATTTCATTTTGCTATTGTGATGAATGACAAATCGTCAGTCGTTGAGTTTTACCAAGCCACAGATGCAAATAGTGTTTATATTCCTGTGACTTAAAGCCTGAGTGGTCTTAGAGTCTCTCGGAATCAAGGCAATCTAAATTTTATAAAATGTGTTAAAGGCTGCGCAGCTTTCATGTTTCGGGAAAAATTTAAACTTTTACTGAGGCACACTACACGGCAATTTTTCGTGTTGATGCAAGCCTGGCCGGAAACCCACCAATACGTGGGCCGCATTGGATTACAAATATTACCCAAGAACCAGGATCCTCCGAAAAACCACCCATTCTGTGCACAGAGCGGAAACTCCCCGTAACCTCGCTGGTTGGATCTCGCGGGGCTATGCCACACCCTCGGCCGACATCCTCAAGGCGTTCTCGGTCAATTGTCTGGTTGGCGGCACTCGTTTTTCGCATACCCGCCGCCTGCAGGACGATGGGACGGTGGTAATGATCACCGGCATGAGCAAAGGTCGCCTCTGCGGCGAAGATGCATTTTGCTGGCTCTGCGAAAAGCTGGACCCGGCACAGGTGGAAGGGTTGTTTGCGCCCGCCGAGCGGGCTGCTGCTAATTCCGGCCAAAATGGTCCTTAGCGGGCGCTGGAAAATCGTCAAACTCGCGGTTAGCAGTAAGTTCGCCAGCTTTCTCAAACAGGCCTACCAAAGGCTTGAGGAATGGTTGATCCGAACTGCGCCGCAGTTGAGTTTGAGCATCGGCAAATCACCCCCATGGCTGCTCTTCGACCCCACTCAAGCCAACCCATCCGCCATGGTTTAACTGCGCTTGCGTCCCTCATCCTGTTTCTAACTGCGGATTCTAGGATTATCGCCTGGGCGGACCGTTTTCTCGCCCGTGAAGGATTCCTCAGCAATGTCCGCAAGCGCCCGGTGCCGCATGAGGGGCAATTTAAAATCGCCGGATATTTCTATTACTACGGCATTTATTATTTCACCGAGTCCGTTCGATTATTGCCGCAGGAAACTCATGCCGCCTATGCCACACAACTCGCTGCCATCTTGATGGAGCGGCAGGAAAAAGACGGCTCGTGGTGGGACTATCCATTGTATAACTACCACCAAGCCTACGGCACAGGCTATGCCCTGATGGCCCTTGCTTGGTGCAGGGATGCCATCGCTGGCCACGAATGATCAGAGGGGCCGCCACGTCTAGTGGACAAGATTTCCACGGCCCTTGGGATGTTAATCACCAGCCATTGTTGCGGGGTCGAGGGCGGTATTCAATTGAGCGGCGGAGATTCCGAGTTGAGTGAGTTTTTCCTCACAAAGATGGCGCACGGTTTTGCCGGATTTAAAGGATTCCTTGGCGATGGCGGCTGCCGCATCGTAGCCGATGAGCGGAACCAGCGAGGTGACCATGGAGAGAGACTGCTCGATGAGTTCTTGGCAGCGGGATTCGTTGGCGGTGATGCCGGAGATGCATTTTTCCGCGAATACGGTGGAGGCGGAGGCAAGCAGGCGGATGGATTCCAAGACAGTCTGGCCGAGGAGAGGCATGAAGGTGTTGAGCTCGAATTGGCCATTCGCGCCGCAAAAGGTAACGGTAGTCTGATTTCCAAAAACCCTCGCCGCCACCATGGTGAGGGCCTCGCAAAGCACGGGATTGACCTTTCCCGGCATGATGGATGAGCCGGGCTGGATCGCTGGCAGGCTGATCTCGCCGATGGCACAACGCGGGCCTGAACCGAGCAGGCGAATGTCATTGGCGATCTTGAAAAGTGAGGTGGCGATGGCATTGAGCTGGCCGTGAACCTCGACGAGGGCATCGCGCGCGGCTTGGGCTTCGAAGGGGTTCTCGGCAGGGTGGCATTCGAGACCGGTTTGCTCGTTGAGAAATGCGATGGCGATCTCGGGAAAATTTTCATGGCAATTCAAACCGGTGCCGATGGCAGTGCCGCCGAGAGGTAGCTCGAGCAAAGCTTTGATCGCCTTGTGGCAGCGGTCGATTCCTCGTTCCGCTTGTTTGGCGTAGCCGGAAAATTCCTGGCCAAGGCGCATTGGCACCGCATCCATGAGGTGGGTGCGGCCGATTTTAAGGATGGGGTGGAATTCTCCAGCCTTTTGCGAGAGTGACCTTTGCAAAATTTCGAGCGCGGGGATGAGTGTATCGCGCAGTTGCAAGCAGGTGGCGAGGTGGAGCGCGGTGGGGAAGGTGTCGTTCGAGGATTGGCCGAGATTGACATGATCGTTCGGGTGGACAGCGTGGCCCGCCCGGCGGCAAAGGGTGGCGATGACCTCGTTGGCGTTCATGTTCGTGGAGGTGCCGGAGCCGGTCTGATAGACATCGACAGGAAAGTGGTTGTCGTGTTTGCCGGATTTTATCTCTCTCGCAGCATTTGCGATGGCCTCTGCTAGCTCTTTGGGCAGTATTCCCAATTTGGAATTGGCGAGGGCGGCAGCCTCTTTGATCTGCCCGTAGGCATGGATGATCGCGGGGTCCATGGTCTGGCCTGAGATGGGGAAATTTTCCACAGCGCGCTGAGTGGAAGCACCGTAGAGAGCATCTGCGGGGACGGCAAGGGCGCCCATGGAATCGTGTTGGAGGCGGGTTTCTGGCATTTTCGAAGCAACAGCCGGAGAGGGGAGAATGCAAGCAATCTTCACCCCCCCCCACTTGCGCGTCATTTGATCCAGCCTGCCGGATCGATGCCATAGAATTCTTGTAACTCAGCGTAGAGATCCGGGCGTTTCTTGAGCAGCTGGCGGGGTTTTTCGAAAAATGTCTCAGTCACCACGGCAAAAAACTCGGCCGGGTTGGTGGCTCCATAGGGATCGATCAAAGTGCGCTTGCCATTTTCGAGTCGTTCTTGGAAATGGGCGTAGTTTGTGCGGAATACGCGCGCCCAAGAGCGGTAGGCGTCACGGCTGGGAAGACCGGGTGCGCCATCCGTGGCTCCATCTTCGTGATCCAGCTGATGGGCAAATTCATGGAATGTGACGTTTTCGGCATCGTGAATATTGCGTGCGCCATGTTCTACGGATGACCACGAAAGAATGACGGTGCCCGTCTCCCATGATTCGCCAAGGCGGTGCACCTCGCCCTCGGTGACGATTCCGAAAGCATCCTGGCTTTTCTGGATGGAGCTAAACGAGTCCGGGTAGAGATAGATATTGCGCAGCTCCGGGTAGGGCGGGCCATCGCGATTGAGCACGAGCATGCAGGCCTGGGCGGCTACGGTGAGGATCATTTCCTCGGTAAGGTCCAGTCCATTGCAGCCCTCGAAACGGGTGGAGGAAACAAAGCGGGCAATGCGCTCGTGCAGAAGCGGGCGGAGATCATCAGGCAAGTGGGAATAGATTGGGACATTCTCTTTCAAGAGACCGATCCACTCGTCTTTAAAAACGACTTCCACGGCTTCCCCGCCACCGAAGAGCTCTTTGATTGCCTGCCAGATCATGGTGCGGATGATTGCTGAGCTCGATCTGCAAGGAAATGAAATTTACAGGAGGTTCTTATGAAAATCATTGTCCAGGCAGCGTGCATATCCCCAGCGTACCGCCAGCGGTATCCTAAAGCAGTAGAGAAATTTCTCGACTACCGCACCAAAGTGAGAGCCAGAAGGCGTTCTGCGAAGCTCAGATTCACGGGGTCGATCAACTTCATTTTTCTCTTAAAATACCTGCCATAAGGCGCATCAATACCCTGACGAATAGACTGTGAAATTAACGCCTCGGGTTAAGTTCAGTGTGGAGCAGCAGTTTTAAAACGCATCAATTCGTTTAATCAACGCTTTCGGCCGTCGGAGGTCTTACGTCCTTTTTCCATCGTGGAAGCTTCCCGGGAATTAGATCACAAATTTCAACTCTCAAAGCCTTTGCCAGAATTACCATTTCAAGATCGGAAACTCCCCTGATTCCGGTCTCAATGTGTGACACGGTGGACCGTCCAACGTCAAAACCGATCACCGAGCAACGTGCGGCCAATTCATCCTGAGTGACCCCGCCAACTTTCCGGAGCTGCCGAACCTGAGGTCCGACAATATTGCGAGCATTTCCTTCCAACATTGTTGAACTCACAAGCAAAACAATCCCTACCTCCCTTGGTGGTACGCTAGCATACTGATTTTTCTTGTTATTGGGAAAAGTTTGACCACCATCGCCATGCAAATGACTTCCACTGACACACATCCAGCCTTTTTAGGAAGTCCTCGTCGGCCGCGCCGTAAATGAGGTTCAGGCGCGTACTCAGTTCCGGATGGAATTCGTTATTGCCTCCTTAACAGGAATGCTAGTTCCTCTAAAAACTGTTGGGGCGTCACTTTGCAGGCTTTGCAGAATGAAATCCACTCGATCACGTCCAGCCTCCGCTGGCCCCGCAAAACGTCGCTCACGGTGGATTGGCTCAACTGCATTTTCAAAGCGAGTTCATGTTGGGTCAAACCCGCGTCGTTGCGAATTCTCCCCATCACTTTCAAAAAGCATTCCTGATCAACTGAGTAAATCGACTTTGCCGCACTTCAAAATTGGCATTAGTAATAAAATATCTAAAAACATGATAACGAATGGCTTTCTATGGTAATCAACTTTGCAGTGCGAAATCTTAGTTCTTTATCAACGATTCATTTTCACTTCAGAAATATTCCATGAATTTACGAAGTTATCTTCTCACACCGCTCATTGCCACGGTTCTCATTGAGAATCTCACGGCGGATGGGGTTCCCCAGCCTCAGGTCTCTTTCAATCGGGCGTCCGGTGGGGTGTGGATCGCTGAATGGTTGGGCATCTCACAACGTTCGTATTTTTCTCAATCGAGCCATAACCTTGAAACATGGCAGTATATACCGGTCATCGAGTTCAGCGAAGGGTTGAAAAGCATGCCATTGCAGGCAAATGGAGCACCTCGATTTTTCTTCCGCCTGAGATTCACCGATGCTCCGACCACGGACCCGGAGATTGAGGATTTTGATTCAGATCAAATTGGCAGCCTGGCGGAGCTTCTGATCGGCCGTGATCCACTGGTGGCGGAACCGTTTGTGGACACTGATGGCGACGGCATTGAGGATGCCATCGAGATGCACTGGTTCGGAGATCTAACATCAATGAGTGCCACCGGCGATTGGGATGGCGATGGCATCCCCGATCTCATCGAGGCACAAGCTGGTTCCGATCCTAAGATCAATCAATCTGCAAGTAATGCGGCACGCTCAAACTATCAATATGATCCGCTGGGGCGACTTACCAATGCCGATGGCGTGGCCTATCAATTCGATATCGAAGGCAATCTTGAGTCCTCTTCCGATTAACGATCTGTATGAATTCAAAGTTTTTACTTCTAACCCTATTGGCGCTGTTGTCTGGCGTTTTCCGAGCCGTAGCGCAAAATGATAATCCATTGTGGGAAAATATTCCGTATAATCCGACTTCTGTTTCGATCATTAATTCTCAGGCGCCAGCTGCGACAAATCTGAAGGCACCCACAAATGAAGCGCCGCGAGTACAGCTAATGGCATTGAATGGCCCCGCATCCGTTGAGGCTGAAATTGGTGAACTTGCAAAATCATTAGACAATGATCCTGTTAAAATTTTCAATTATGTTCGCAATCAAATCGACTATGAACATTACCATGGGCTGCGCAAAGGTTCGGTTCTGACTCTTTTGGAAGGCGCAGGCAATGATTTTGATCAATGCGCCTTGTTGGCTGACATGTTGCGTGCTGCCGGCCATGCCAATATTGTCTATCGCCATCGTGGCCAGCTAGTGGATTATGCCAATCTCAAAGATTGGATGGGTTTAGCGGATGATGCTTATCCTGGGAAAACGTTCCTTCAAGTAAATGGGCAGACTCTCACGCAATTTTTCGGCGCGGGTAATGAACCCAGTGAGCATCATGGGACCCAGGCGCTACATGGTGGCTCGTTTCTCGTCGCTAGAGGTTCCCGCAGCTTCGTCGGCGAAGCTGGTGTTTGGCCATTTGAACCGACCAAGGCGGTGCTCTTATTTGATCGGCTCTATCTTGAGGTGACCATCGGGGGAGTTACCTACCCACTGGATCCTTCTTATAAGAGTTATGAAAAGATCCAAGGAGTGGCAGGCTTGCTTGCTGCGGCGGGCTATCGTCGGGCGGATCTTCTGGCGATTGCTGGAGGTGGCACCGATTCCAATTATGCCGCCTCGATGAAAGAGGCGGACATCAAAAACTTTCTGAGCAATTTGACGGTCAATTTGTTAAATGAAATTTCAATCAACCATCCAGGGATTACCTTGCGCGAAATGATCGGCGGAAGGCGGATCATCAAACAAGATATAACTACATTATCGCAAGGATTTCCGCTACCTCAGAGCTGGGTCGGCACCGATCTGACGTGGACATCGATCCCTGATGCTTACAAATCCATCGTCCGCTTTGCGGTAGGACAATTGGACTATACTATCCCGACCTCAGAATTGAAGGGCCGCAAGATTTCTCTCACTTTTAGTGGCAATCTCGTTGAGCTGCGGCTTGATGATGTTTTACCATCGGTGCTGACGCAGCCCTATATTCAAAGGCCCACGACCAGCGTTGCCTCAACTTCGTTTCCATTTTTGATTACCGTCACCCATCCCGGGCATATCGGTGCGAAAAGCCAAACGGCGACCTATCAGAAAAACAACAATTTTGCGTATGCGATTGTTTACGGCTTTTCCTCTTCTGGAAAGCTCGTGCAGAAGAGGCATGAACAGCTAGCCGCGTATCTCAAAGCGGGCAAAGCGGATGATTCAAAGGAGGTGCGGTCTGAGCTGCTCAATATCATGGGCATGACTTGGATGTATCAAAGTGAGTTGGTAAAGGAATTTCTCGCGACGCGGAATGAAGCCATTTCACTCACCCATCATCGATTTGGGCGGATGGCTCAGGAACAAGGGTTCTATGTGGATGTGGGACTTTCGCTTACCAATACAATTCCGAGCAATGGCAATTCGGATGATGGCAGGTCTGATCTAGCCTTTCAACTGGGCACGTTGTTTGCCAGCTCGTTAGAACATGGAATCATTGAGCAAATGCAGCCGGGAACATCGGCAGTTTCTACGGTGAATATCCTACGTAAAGCCAATGCGGATGGGCAACGAATCTACAAATCAAATTTTACGAATTGGGCGACGGTCCGCGCCCAGCTGGTATCAGGAGGCTACCCTGGAACGAATATTGCAGAGTTCGACAACTATTATAATCCTTCGCACCCCGCTTACGCGCCTGAGACCTGTCTGCTGCTGCCGCGCAGTTATTCGGTTAGACCGAAGCTCCCCAACGGTGTCACGGGGAACTGGACGGGATCCGGCTGGGTGGTGAGGAACAACGTTATAGCGGGCATGATCATCAGCGGTGGCTACAATGGTGGGTATTCTTACTCAGCACCTGGCGGCGGTAATCACTATGTGAGTTCGCCGGCTATTTACTCAAACAGTAATTATAACCCGACGTATTCCAAAAGCCCTTCCTATAGCTATTCCGCGCCCTATGTGGCACCAAGTTATACGACTCCGAGTTTTTTCGGGTCAGATCCAGTGAACATGGCGACAGGCGCTTTTGAATATGCGCACACAGATATGGAGACGGGCGTGGAGGCGGCACCGCGAGGGCTGAGTTTTGCCCGCAGTTATTCATCCGCCAGTCATACTGCGGATCGGCAGAATATCGGTTTCGGATGGACTCACTCGATGCACATTCGTGCTACCAAACGCACTGCCACCGAAGAGGCGCTTGGTTTGGGGACGATCCAACAAGCCGCCTCATTTTTGACGGCAGCCTTGGTGGGGACGGATCTCTACCGCAATGGCGCATCCGTCAGGGAATGGGGGGTGACCGCGCTCACGGTGGGATGGTTTCAAGATCAAATGCTGGAGAATGGTGTTGCCATCACGATCGGTGGCAACACGTTTCAATTCATCAAACAGCCGGATGGCACGTATCAGCCGCCTGCTGGCTCCACCATGGCGCTGGAGCTAAGCTCCAATCGTTTTCGCCTATCGCAGCGCAATGGAAACACCATGCAGTTTGAGCCCACGGCAAGCGGGGGGGCTACCTCGCAGCGAATTCAAAAGATCATCGATCAAGATGGCAAAGAGATGACTTTTACCTACCACAATGATGATCGGCTCAATTACGTGGAAGATTGTTACGGTCGCCGCTACACGTTGGTTTATACGGGAAATCGGATTACCGGAATTACGGATTCGACCAATGCGGGTGCTGGCCGTTCCGTGGCATTCCGTTTCGATGCGGAGGGCAACCTGGATCGGGCTACCGATCCAGAAGGGAAATTCTATTATTTCGATTACGCGGCTCCGGGCGATCCAAGCGGCACGCTGGCGGCAGACCATCGCATTGTCAGGATGCGTAACCATGATGACGCCATCATCACCCAGAACCTCTATGATTCGTTAGGCCGGGTTTCCGAGCAATGGCTCCACGGTGATCCGGCGCAGACTTGGAAGCTGCGTTACACCGGCAGTGCCAATACCGAGGAAGATCCGCATGGTGGCCTCACGACTTATTTTTATGACGAACGCGGGAGAGCGACGGGCAAGCGCGATCCAAAAGGCTTGGAAGAAGTCTGGAGTTATAATGGCCAGGACCAAATCATTAAGAAGACCACCGGTTCTGGTGAGACGACCCACTATGACTATGATCGCCGTTTAAACTTGGAAAAAATCGATCACCCGCGCGGTGGCGGGGCCACCGTGATGGTTTACGATGCGCTCGATCGGCTTACGCTCGCCACGGATCCAAATGGCAATCAAACCACCCATGTTTATAACCCCGGAAATACCAAGGCGCGGCCGGATTCCATTATCAATCCGGCTGGCACCACCCGCTTCAGCTACAAGACGACTGGGGCTGCCATCGGCCGGATTTGGAAAACCACAGACGATAGTAGCGGGCTCGTTAGCGAAGAAGAGTATGATTCAAATGGCCATCCACTCTGGAGCAAAGCGCCGGGCGGATTCCAAACGCTCTACAATTATTCCGCACGGGGCGATTTAATGGATTCCACGGATCCGAATGGCATTAAAAATTCCTTCGATTATAACAAGCGCCGCCAAGTCACTCAGGCCGTTGCAGATCCCGGCGGGGCCAGCCAAGCAGTGGTGGATTTTGCCTATAACAATCAAGGACTGCTGGAGCGGAAAACTGCCGCTGCGGATCTGACTGGCCAGCGCTTTGTCAGCCGTTTCGAATATTCGCCCACCGAAAAGCCGCGGATTACCCGCACCAGCGATAACGATGGGGAAGGTGCCAATGATCCCACCATGGAAGTGATCTACGATGGTCGCGATTGGCAGAGCCAATCACTCGATCCCGAAATGCGGCTTACCACTTTCACCCCACAAGCCAATGGCCAGCCATGGAAGACCACTATTCCACTAGGCCGCGAGAAATTCCAGACCCAAGATGGTGATGGGCGGCCTCTCGGCGGCACCGTGCCCGGCAGCAGCGGCACCCGCTCCAGCGGATTGGTTTACGATACCAGTCCGGCAGGATTTCCCCGCACCACCACCACCACTGCGGAAGGACTTTCGGTTGTTGAAATTCAAGATCGCGAGGGCAAACCACGGTTTTTTACCAATCGGAAGAACCACACATGGGAATTCCGCTATGATGGCCTCGGGCGGCGCACGCACGTCATCACCCCGCTTGATGCCGCCGCCGCTCGCGCCCATGTCACCGAATACCTCCCCCGGGGAGTGGTTAAAAAAGTCACGGATGCTTCCGGTCAGGAAACCAACTTCGGTTATCACCCGAGCACCGGTCGCCCCACCACCCTCAGCGATGGCGTCGGAACCATTAACCAGACCGATTATGACTCCAATGGCAATCTCCTCAATACCAGCGAAACCCGCAGCAGCGGAACTCATACCATCTCCCGAACTTACGATCGCCAAAACCGCCTGCTTAGCCGTACCGATGAGAGCGGCCAGACCATTGGCTATCGCTACCATCCCAATGGCAATATTGCCAAAATTATTTACCCCGGCGGCACGGAAAACGGCGTGGGCCACGTGGAATACACATGGTGGCAAAGTGGTGAACTCAAGCAGGTGATTGATCGGCTGGACTCCACGGTCAGTCCGCGGACCACTTCTTATTTTTGGAAAAAAGACGGGCGCCTCGCAAAGGTAAGCCGCCCGAATGGCAGCACCCGCCAGATTCAGTATGACGCTGCCGGAAGGCCGGATTTGATCGAAGAATACGGCCCGGGC
>JBGSUW010000057.1:0-44431 GCA_041753275.1 Akkermansiaceae bacterium
GAACAGCCTTTGGAGTGCGGTGAGGATCACCGCTTTGACGCGGGAAGTAGGTTTGTCGCAAGATGCCGGGGCTTTGCAAAAATTTCCGGGATCTCGCCTTTTTGTAAGTTTAAGAGTCGTCTCCAGCGGTCCGCCTACACCCCAAAGCGGTGATTCCCACCGCAGTCCAAAGTTCGGCTGCGGCACGCGGATCAATGAGAATCTTCGCGAGGGCGGAAGGTTGAAATTTCACGAAGTTTTTCCCAGAGCTCGCGTTCGGCGGCAGTGATGGTTTCCGGAAATAAAATGATGAGAGTGGCGTAAAAATCACCTCGCTCATCGGGCTTGCCGGTGGGTAGGCCACGCTTGCGGACGCGGAGTTGTTGATTGTTCTCACAGCCCGCTGGGACGCGAAGTTTGATTTGGCCGTCCAGCGTGGGGACGCTGAGCTCGGCACCGAGCACGGCTTCCCAAGGCGCGATTTCAAGTTCATGGTAGAGATCGTGGCCCTCGCTGTGGAAATCCGGGTGAGCGGCGTGGCGGATGCGTAGAAAGAGATCGCCAGCTGCTGCACCGCCGGTGCCAGGCTGGCCTTGGGCGGGGACGCGGATGCGTTTGCCATCGGCGACGCCGAGTGGAATCCGGACTTGGAAGGTATCCGTGGTGGCCTTGCCGGTGCGGGGATCGGTGCTTTGGAGCGTCACAGAGCGCACGGCACCGTGCATGATTTCTTCCAGGGTCACGAGGATATCGCCCTCGATATCGCCTCCCTTACGACCTCGGCTTGGAGGTCCCGGACGGCTGCCGGAACTGAAATATTGTTCGAAGAAATCGCTAAATCCGGTTCCGCCGAAATTGAATTCTTGGCCGTAAGCTTGGTTGCCGCTAGGCCGCCTGGATCGGCCAGCATTAGGGTTTTCCCAATCGGCACCAAGAGCATCGTATTTTTTGCGTTTCTCGGGATCGCTGAGAACCTCGTTTGCCTCGTTGATTTCTTTAAATTTCGCCTCTGCGGATTTTTTATCTTTGGCGACGTCCGGGTGGTGCTGGCGGGCGAGTTTGCGAAATGCTTTTTTGATATCGGCCGCGCTGGCATCACGAGAGACACCGAGAGTCACATAATAATCTTTGAATTCAACAGACATGTAATGGCCCGAAGCGTGGAGAAAGGGTAGGAAAGTGTCCAGTCTCCATCCACGCCAATGGAAATGACTGCTAGGGTAGAAGATCCGTGTAGGTTCCGGGGTCGCTACCGGGAATCTCGATTGCACCGCAGTTTTTCGCGTAAAATTCCTTGGGCCCCACACCGCCAATGATCGCGTAAGCATGACCAAGATCGCGGATGCCCTCGAGCGCTTTGAAAAGCAGGGCTTTACCAAGACCGAGGCCGCGAGCATTTTCTGCAACTCCTGTCGGCCCGAAGAAGCCGCGCATCGTGGTATCATAACAGGCGAAGCCGATGATCTGTTTCTCCCGGGTTGCGATGAAGCAAGTGATCGGTTGGCGGCTGAGAGCCACCTCTACTTCACTCACCCATTTGGAAGAGAAATGCTCCTTGGTGAAAGCGCTCACCGTGTGCCTCTCAAATGCCCGCGCCCTGCGCAATGTGACACCTTTTTGCGCGACCTCGTGATAGAGCAACGCGGCATCCGGCAGGTCATACAAGCGCACTAGCATGTCAATCATGGGGGTAATGAATCGTGTTGCAGCCTAGCCGGGAAGATTTGTTTTTCCGAGGTTCTCAAAAACTTTTCAAAAAATGTCAGCCGGAGTGAGCAACGTCATTGGAAAACGGGGTGAGAGTGTTTGCAAAAATGCCGCATTTTTTGATTTCCAGTATCTGTGGGTTGACCGTTTGGGGCGGAACTCCTAGCTTTCAGTCGCTATGAAAACACCTATCACTATCTCCATCACAGGGGCGGCTGGCCAAATTGGCTACGCGCTACTTTTCCGCATCGCATCCGGGTTTGTCTTTGGAGCGGACCAGCCAGTCAATTTGCGCTTGATTGAGATCGAGCCTGGCATGGCAGCGTTGCGTGGAGTGATCATGGAGTTGGAAGATTGCGCTTTTCCGCTGCTCGACGAGATTGTCGGCACTGCTGACCTTGATGAGGGATTCAAGGATGCAAATTGGTGTTTGCTTGTCGGATCAGTGCCGCGCAAGGCGGGGATGGAACGGGCGGATCTTCTAGGAATTAACGGCAAAATTTTCACCGGCCAAGGGCAAGCGATCGCCCGCAATGCAGCGAAGGATGTGCGCGTGCTGGTGGTGGGGAATCCCTGCAACACCAACTGCCTGATCGCGATGAACAATGCCGATGGCATTCCGAATGACCGGTTCTTCGCAATGACTCGCTTAGACGAGAATCGTGCAAAAAGTCAACTGGCTCAGAAGGCTGGCATCCATCAATCCAAGGTGACGAATGTCT
Organism: Akkermansiaceae bacterium; assembly: GCA_041753275.1. GTDB lineage: Bacteria > Verrucomicrobiota > Verrucomicrobiia > Verrucomicrobiales > Akkermansiaceae > Luteolibacter. The sequence continues at coordinate 2,409 of JBGSUW010000057.1, forward strand.
GTATTTGGGGCAATCACTCGGCCACGCAGTATCCTGACTTTACCAATGCGAAGATCGACGGCAAGCCTGCCAGCGATGTCATCAGTGATGGTGAATGGCTGAAAGGTGAATTTATTTCCAAGGTCCAACAACGTGGTGCCGCGATCATCGCAGCGCGTGGCTTGTCCTCTGCGGCTTCTGCGGCGAATGCGGCGATGGATACGGTGAAGAGCCTGATTCATCCGACTCCGGCTGGAGATTGGTATTCGGTAGCGATTTGCTCGGACGGCTCGTATGGAATTGAAAAAGGCATCATCGCCTCCATGCCCATCCGCACTCGCGAAGACGGCGCTTGGGAAATCGTGCAAGGCGTGCCGGTCAGCGAGTTCAGCCAAGGGAAAATCGATGCCACCATCGGCGAGCTCATCGAAGAGCGCGATGCCGTGAAGCATCTTCTCCCATGATCGATGCGTTTGGCTCTTTGGGGCTCGTTCCGCAGTTGGATCTGGAGGACGAGTCACTGAGGCAGGCATTTCGCGAGGCCAGTAAAAGCCTCCATCCGGATGCGGGTGGCGGCGAGGCGGAATTTTCTGCGCTCAATGAGGCACTGGCGATTCTAATCAGCCCTTCACGGCGGCTGCGGCATTGGTTGGAATTGCAGGGTCTCACGGTAGATCCAAGAGGCAGTATCGAACCTGCGTTGATGGAACTTTTCAGCGAAGTAGGCGCGGCCACGCAAAGGGCGGAAGCCGTGATCCGAAAGCGGGACAATGCAAAGTCCGCGCTGGGAAGGGCAGTGTTGGAGGAGGAACTTCAAAATTCCCGCGAAGGAATTGAGTCGATCAATCTAAAGGTTGAGCAGTGGATTTCCCACCAATGTGAAAATTTCGTGGCGTTTGAAAGTGGAATTCTGACCAACGTTTCCCAAATCCTTAGGAACTTGGTTTTCTTGGAAAAGTGGCGGGCTAACCTGCGGGATTGTTTCTCACGCTTGATCTAGCGTGGAGCTTGTGGCCTGGGCGGAATCGGTGACGGAACCGGTGCTGGCACCGCCGTATTCGTGGTAACGGGAGCGCGGGTGAACTCGGTATTGAAATTTAAATACCCAATTAATGCGATGCCGCCCACCAGACTGACGATTATCGCAAACCCCAAAAGTATTCCGAGACACGATCTCATCCACTTGTTTTAGCGAGCATCCCGAGACAATGCCAGCGCCAATATCAGCTTGCAAGTGAGTGGGATATGGCTCTATTGCCGCAGGCCTCCGCCGCTAGGTATAAATCTTCACGATAAATTCTGCTCAGCGAGCCGCAGGTTTTCTCTGCGATCATTCCGGAATCTCGCATGCCAGTGAGCGCCCATGAGGCCTTATCAGTGGACGGACGATTGAGTGAATCCCCATGAAAGCGATGAAATGAAGAGGCGCTGATGCGATCCACTCCTGAATAAAAAGTCGCTCCAAGGCTGTTTTCCAAGATTTCTTTGGACACTCCTGTGTATTGCTTTTTTCCCAAAATCTCGATCATGTTTTCTCGGAAGTCCGGTGCTTGGCAAAGCGCACATGCTTCCAGCAAAGCGGCAGAGAGACTAATGGCCTGTTCTCGCTGCTCTCGCAAAAATGTCCCGGAGAGCAATAGCACTTTTTCCGGGTGACCATGCGCAATGTCCGCAGAGGTGACGGGGCACCAGCCAGTGCCATTCAGGATGGCTTCTGAGTTCCATGGTTCACCCACGCAATAGCCGTCGATATGGCCAGCCGCCAGTTGCCGGGCCATGAGCGGTGGAGGGAGGAAAATGATCTCCACCTTTTCGCGGGAGTTGACGCCATGGCGCTTCAACCAAGTTTCCAATAATGCATAATGCGATGAAAAACGATGTGTTACCGCGAGGGTGAGCGGTCGATCGTTTTTCCATTGATTGGTTAAATAATCGTTTAATTTCTCGCCTCTGCCAATGATGTCCTGGCCGATTTTAGTGGAGAGGGTAATCGCGTTTCCCTGCGAGCTTAGGATCAGCGGCACCGCGACGTCACAGCGTAATTCGTTGAATCCCAACCCAAGCGAGAGCGCGATGCCAGCGAGAGACTGTGCGGCATCGAGCTGGCCGTAGGTAATTTTATCCCGCACGCTAGCCCAGCCCAGCTCGCGAGAGAGCTTCACCTTGAGGCCGTATTTTTGGAAGATCTCCATTTCCTGCGCCACGGCGATGGGTGCGCAATCGCAGAGAGGCACGAATCCAAGCCGGATCGAACAATCGTTCGTCAGGAACTGTCGGGAGAAATTCATCAATCATTGCTAAGCTTTTCCAATGCCAAATTAAAGTATTTCGCACGACGGACCAGCTTTGCCCACACTCAGACTCGCATCTCCAGATGCTCTGCGGCGTGGAATATATCTTCGCGATAGATGCGTGATAGTGAGCCGCAAGTGACTTCCGGCAGAATCCCGATGTTGCGTAATCCGGCAAGAACCCATGATGCCTTCTCTACGGTGGGGCAATTCACAGTTGGTCCGTGGAAGATGTGGAAATTGCTTGCTGGTTGACTCCCGACACCGGTCTGGAAGGTGGGGCCTAGACTATTACGGAGCACTTCGGGTGAGGCACCGGTGTATTGTTTTTTCGCAAGAATCGAAATAAGGTCTTCGCGGAAATCGAGGTTTTGGCAAAGTTTGCATGACTCTAGCAAGGCCGCTACTAGCTGGATTGCTTCTTCTTTCCTGCCGCGTATGAAGCGTCCGGCAAGAAGCAGCACCTTCTCTGGATGGCCGTGGGAAAGCTCTGAAGATGTGGCTGGACACCAGCCTGTGCCCTCGAAAATCGCCTCTGAGTTCCACGGTTCACCCGCACAATAGCCATCGATATGGCCGGCTTTCAGTTGGCGAGGCATGAGTGGTGGTGGAAGAAATACAATTTCCACCTCGCTCGGTGAGTCCACTCCGTGGCGGCGTAGCCATTGTGCAAGCAAGATGTGATGTGATGAGAAGCGATGGGTGGCAGCCAAGGTGAGTGGACGATCCTTTTTCCATGAGTTCTTTAAAAAAGACTTCAAATTTTCGCCCATCCCGATGGCGGAGGATTGGATTTCGAAAGAGAGGGTGATCGCATTTCCTTGAAGATTGAGAACCAAAGGAACGGCCACATCGCAGCGCAGATCGCCCAGCCCCATGCCGAGTGCGAAGGCAATTCCAGAGATGGATTGGGCACAATCCAAGTCTCCGTAGAAAATTTTATCTCTCACGGTGGCCCAACCGAGCTCACGGGAGAGGCTGACGGAAAGCCCGTGTTTTTTAAAAATCCCAGTCTCGGCGGCGGCGACGATGGGTGCACAATCCGCCAAAGGCATGAATCCTAGGCGGATCGGACTGGCCTTCGATGTATGATACGCTTCACCCATTGAGAAATTAGATAGCGCGTTTAGTGCCAAGAAGTTCTATTTGGCACATGCTTTGCTAATTTTATATTCGTATGGAGGTAAGAGGATTTCATTACTATGGACTGGGTACCTGACCTGCGGCAAATCAGAGCGTTTGTAGCAGTCGTGGAAGAGGGTAGCTTTGCACAAGCTGCCCGTCGCATCTTCGTGACCCCGTCTGCGGTGAGCCACTCGCTGCGGATTCTTGAGGAGCAACTGGCGTGTCGCTTGCTTGATCGCACCGGCAAGCGGGTCTCCGCGACGGTTGAGGGTGAGCTGGTATTTAAACGTTGCAAGCGTGTGCTTTACGAACTGGAACAGGCCAGCCGCGATTTGGATGGTCTGCGGCGCTGGGGCCAGACGCGGATCCGGATCGGCGCTCCTCACAGTATTTGTCACTTTTTGATTCCTGCTGTTCTGAGGGAGTTCCGCGATTGTTTCCCGCGTTGTGAACCGATGATTGAGGCGGGTGATACTTTAGTGCTCGTGGATCGATTGGCGGGTGCGGATCTTGACCTTGTGGTGGGTTTGCGCCCTCGAGGTCGCAATGAGGAAGGCTATCGACAAATGTTCAATGATCGGCTGGCTCTAGTGGTCTCACCATTTCATCCATGGGCGATCGATCCTGCATCGATGATATCTACCTTGAATGATCATCAATTCATCATTTATGCGAAGGCTACTGAGACTTACCGGCTGATCGAAGAATGGATGGAGTCCAAAGGGGGCCGGGGCAGGAAGCCGCTGGTGCTGGGCGACATGCAGGCGATCAAAGAAATGGCGAAGCTCGGGATCGGTGTCGGCATCATCGCTCCCTGGGTGGCAGCACGTGAGCTCGATGACGGCAGCCTGATAGTTGTGGATATCGATGAGCCAAACATCGAGCGCGAGTGGGGAGTCTTTCACTCGCCGAAACGCGAGCCAAGCCTTGTGGAGGAGGCCTTCATCGGCCTTTGTGAAATGGCGTTTTCAGCGATATCGACGAATTTTAGCAGGTCTGGATCGCCGGGTGGGAAATGTTTGGAAATGGGGATTTAAATTTGAGGCTCGGAGGCGAGGCGGCGACAGGTCGCTTCATCGAGAATTTCGCAAAGGCGGTAACCTTCGCCATGGCTGGGGATGGTCATGAGCAGGGCATCGCGCTCGTAGGACGATGGGAATTCCAAACCGATGAGAGCGCGGCCGATGCGCTCGCCAGACTGGCGATAATTGAAGTAGCAGAGGCTGGCATTGCCACGGATTCGCTGTTTGAGAAAGTCATGGAGGGCACCGGGGCGCTCGTAGAAATCAAGGCGGAGGAAGGTGGGATTTTCCAGCAAATCTCCTCGAAGTGGGATGGCGCGGAAGGCGATATCCACCGCGCCGGTGAGATCCTGCCAGGCGAAGCCACTGGCTTCTAGCTTTCTGGGAAGCTCATCGAGGATGGTTGGATCATCACTGTGGATGGTGAAGCTGGGCCAGGCCTCGGTGGGGTGGGTTTTCCCGTATTGGAAATCCGTAATATTGAGGCCGCCGAAGCAAGTGTCTAACAATTCAAGCATGGTGCCTGCGCGCTCCGGGATGCGGACTCGGAGGGTGCGGCTGGTATTCGCTTCCGAGCCGATGGATTGGGCGATGAGGCCGAGTTGCAGGAAATCGATATTCGCTCCGCAAAGGACGATGAGGACGCGTTTGCCGATGAGGCTTTCGCGGTTTTTTAAAACAGCGGCGAGGCCCATGGCTCCGGAAGGTTCTGAGATGCAGCGCAGGCCTTCCCAGAGGAGGCGGATGGCGTGGCTGACCTCGGCATTGGTCACCGTTTCGATCCTGCTGAGGGTGTTCTTGCAAATTTCAAATGGCAATTGCCCGGCTTTTCTCACGGCAGTGCCATCGCAAAAAAGATCGACATTGGCGAGTGCCAGCGGCGCACCGGCTTCAAGGGCGGCGAGCATGGAAGCTTGGCCGGTGCCTTCCACACCCACGCAATCGATCTCCGGCCAGTAGGTTTTGAGCCAGGTGGAGACTCCAGCGGCGAGGCCACCACCGCCGATTTGGAGGTAGGCGGCATGAAAGGGGCCCTTGCCGGAAAGGACGACTTCGTCTGCGAGTGTGCCTTGGCCAGCCATGACGTGTAGATCATCGTAGGCGTGGATGTAGATGGCACCGGAGGATGTCTCGTCCGCGCGGGCGGCGGTGACGGCATCATCGTAGCTATCGCCCGCGAGGTAGATTTGCACGAACTCGCCGCCATGGTGGAGCACGGCAGTTTGCTTCACTTTGGGGGTGGAGCGCGGCATGTAGATGCGCGCCTGCACTTGGAGCGTGCGGGCGGCGAGGGCCACCCCTTGGGCGTGATTTCCGGCTGAGGCAGTCACGACGCCGCGCCGCCGCTCGTCTGGGGTGAGGATGGCCATGCGATTGCAGGCACCGCGCCATTTGTAGGCTTTGATGGGGGAGAGGTCTTCGCGCTTGACCCAGATTTCCGGGCCAGGGCCGGGGAGATCGAGCTTTTCCAAGGGGGTGGGCTGGCCGAAACCATAGACCCGCTCTCGGGCAAATAGGATTTCTTGTCTCAAGAGACGATCCAATGGTAGGTCCTCGCGCTGCATGGGAGAATTGTGCACAGGCTCGGAATTGATCGCAAGCCGGGGTGGAAAGATTCTCTGGCGGATCAGGGAGATTGCGCCGGTGGCCCGGGATTGACCTCGGTCACGGCTTGCGGGAATACGATGGTTGGAATGTTGGTGGGAATTTGCGGGATATCGATTTCACTGATAATGAAAGCGGACATGCCTTCTTTTTTATTTTTACCCAACTTGAGGTTTGCAGGATCTTCTGGATCCACGCCGTCTTTGGCACTTTTTGAACCCTTGGCGCTCTTTGCACTGATGCCTTCCTCGCCGCTGTCTGGATAAAGTTTTGCGAGAAGTGCTTGAATTTCGGCGAGGGCATCCGGTGCGATCGCGATGGCGCATTGGGAGATGATTCGCGCATTTTCGGGAGATGCATTGATAGCAGTCTCGACGATGGCGAGGACCAGCGGGGTATCGGCTTGGGTCGCGATCAGTGCGGATTTTACGATTTCACAGGCGCAGTCGGAATTGGCGGAAATTTCACGTTCCACGAGTTCAAGCACGCTGGCAATGTCTTGTTCGATGCGGTTTTTCAAGGAGAGGGCGATGGGAGCGCAATCAAGATCAGGTCTGTTCCCTTCGGAGCTACGGTAGAGTTCAGAAATCTTTTGAATCCCGACTCTGAGATTCTCCCCGGAGATATTGTATGGGATTGATCTCTCGGTGCTTACCCGGATTTTCTGGATGTGGATGGGGTTTTTTAAAAAAATCGTCCCTGCTAGAGCGTCAAGATTGCTGGCAGATTGTGATTTGGGCTGGAAATCATGCGCGACTTGCCTGAATTCCGCTAGGCCGATGTCCGTGACGAATGCTTTGGTGTCTGTGGAAACTACACCACGAAGGTTGTCGAGATTTTGAGCGACTAGAGAACCCATACTGCTCAACATCCACACAACTATCACATTTGGAACCATAGCTGTTTTCAAGGGGAGTGAACGAAGAAACTGGAAGATGTCCGTTTCATAAGATTTGGCAAGTACTTATATCCTCGGGAGACGCATGAGGATTTACTCAGGTAATCTCTTTATTGTCAAAGATTTGGTTAAGTTAATTAAAATTTTTAAATTGGTCACATGAGCATTGCGATCAGTTGAATTGTTACAGAATGAATCAAGTTTAGATTGAGAATTGCTGAATGGCAAGTCGGAGAACGGTGAGATGGGAGCCTCGCTAATTGGACTGGCGGCTCTTGCTCTGACTCACGGGGTGTGCGATAGAAAAGCCAAGCTATGCAGTTGCCGTCCCCGAAAGAAATTTTTAGCCGGTTTGAAAAGGGCGAGTGTGATCGCGATGAAGTTCACGCGATGATGGCGCTGCATGCCCGCGAATTGATTGGTGAGATGGAGGAGGATCATCAAAATCCGGCAGCGGCCTTGATTGAGATGTTGCTCGCCAGGAGGCTAGCCGGGCGACTGGCGCGGCGGGTAGGAGGAGCGATCGTGCGGGAGATTCTGGTGGCGTTGTCTGAAGTTAAGGACTTCGCCGAGGCCCGGTATTTGTGGAATGCGGCGCACCCGGATGTGCCGCTGCATTGTTTTTTCAGGATGCGGCGTGAGCCATTGTTTAAAATCGTTTCGATCCGTACAGAGGGAGATGTTTTTCAAGTTGCAGTGGAACATGGCAGTGCGGAGAAAAAGCGCTCGGGGCGGAGGTCATTCCGGTTGAAGCGTGATGTGGAGTGGCGGCTAAGGGTCGTCGGTTAAAACGCTGGTGGACATTTCCAGACTAAAAGCTCCAGATGAATGGGATCAAGGTGCAGCAAACCACCCAGCAGATGACATTGAGGGGGATGCCGACTTTGAGGAAATCGACAAATTTATAACCGCCGGGACCATAGATCATCATGTGAGTCTGGTAGCCCATGGGCAGGGCGAAGGCAAGGGATGCGCCGAGGGTGACGGCGATGATGAAGGGCCTGGAATCCACGCCGAGCGTGTGGGCAAGCTTGATGACGATGGGGATCATCATCACGGCTGTGGCGTTGTTTGATAATACCTCGGTGAGGCAGAGGGTGAGGAAAAAAATGAGCCAAAGCAGGACGATGGGGAGATTCTCCGGGGTGACGAATTGCTCAGTGATATTGACAATGCCCACCGCCAGCCATGCAGCGGTACCGGTGTTTTGCATGGCCATGCCGAGACCGAGAAGACCGTAAAGCATGAGAAGAACCTGCCAATCGATACTCGCGTAAGCTTCGCGCGGGGTCATGATTTTCAGCCATAACAGCGCCAACGCTCCGACCATCGCAGCGTAGTGGATGGGAATGGCAGGGATGCTGGGATTCATCCGGTTGAGAAGGTCTGAGAGGGTGGCTACGAGGACCACACCGATGAGAGCCGACCATGCAAGGACGACGTGGCGCTTGGGCTTTTTCTTCTGCGCAGTGGGCACAACTTCTTGTGGCGTGTCCGTGAGGACGAAGTCGCGAGTGGCCTTGAGGGCAGCAAGGTTGTTGAGAGCGGTGATCACTAGAAGGGTATCGCCCTCGTCCAGGCTTAGGCTGGCAATGCGATCGGTGATGTTTACGCCATTGCGATGGACGGCGAGGACAACGCAATTGTAGCGCTGGCGGAAATCTTGTTTGGCGAGAGTTTCCCCGACGAGGCTGGATTCATCACGGACCACTAGTTCAGAGACAATTCCATCGACGGTGGAGAGGACCTCTGCACCGATCGCTGCAAACAGGCCTTCAGCCTCAGCGGCCTTGCCTCGTCGGCGATGCAGGGCCACGAGAAAACGATCATTTTTCTGAACCGTGATTTCGCCCAGGGATTCCATCAATCTCGCACCGCCGCGGCGGACTTCCATGATGTGGATGCCAGAGTCGCGATGGTTGAGCGGGGTATCGACCAACTTTTTTCCAATCATATTCGAGCCTGCGCCGATGAGAAGGTGGTGCAGGTGTGAGGTGCGGCTGGAAATTTCCAAGCTACCCGTGATGGAGGAGCGGGCGGGGATGAGACGTGGTCCGAAAATGACGAGGTAGCCGATGCCAACGATGGCAAGTGGCAGTCCGATGGGGGCAAGTTCGAACATGGTCATGGGGCGCTCTCCGAGATCGCGGAGGGCACCATTGACGAGAAGATTGGTGGATGTGCCGATGATGGTGCAGCAGCCGCCGAGAATGGAAGAATACGAGAGCGGCATCAGCAAGCGGGATGGCGCGATGTCCTTGGAGCGAGCGAAGCCAAGGGTGACAGGTAGCATGATGGCCACAATCGCGGTGTTGTTCATCCATGCGCTGAAAAAGGCGGTGAGCAGCGAGAAGGCGAGAATGGCGGTGCGGGTATTTCCCGATAGCCGATCCCGCAATAGCTTGCCGATGTGATCGACAGCACCGGATTTTTCCAAAGCCCCACCGATCACAAAAAGGCAGGCGATGGTGAGCGGAGCCTCGTTTTTAAACACATCCGTCATCTGCTTGGCATCCACGAGGCCCAGCGCGACGACGAGGCAGAGGATGGAAAGTGCCAGCACATCCGGCGCGGCCCACTCACGAATGAACGCGATCAGGGTTAGGGCGATCACCGCCAGTGTCAGTCCGATTTCAAGGGTCATAAAATGAAGTGGGGAGGAACGGCACACGCTGTGAAGCGCGGACGGCCATTTGGCAAGGCTAGGATGCGCAAAAATCGCCAGGATGCTTGCACCGGGGTGCGTGAGCAACGAAGATTAAGCATGCTTCGCCCACACATTTCCACCAACTTGGCAATCTCTGCCGATGGGAAAATTTCCTCAGTCGCAGGGATTCCATCGGGCTGGACTTCGCGGGCGGATCACCAGCGGTTGCTTGCTCTCAGGAAGAATGCGGACGCGCTAATGGTTGGCAGAGGCACCTTGGAGAGCGATCAAATGACACTCACTGTCCCGGGCAAGGCCGTGCAACCACTAAGGTGCATCGTATCCAAAAGTGGAAATGTCGATCCAGCTCATCCGATTTTCCAAAAAGAGGGTGGAGAAATCCACCTATTGGCCACGGAGGGAACTGGTAAGGCGGGGTTCAATATGTCTCAACGAGTGGCTTGGCATGCAGGAAATCTGGCGGAATTTCTTGAAACTTTGGCAGAACACCATTCCGTCAAGCACCTGCACTGTGAAGGCGGGGGGCAGCTAATCCGAGCGCTCGCAGAGCTGGATGTAATCGATGAATTTCACGTCACGATTTCCGGGCATACGCTCTTCGGTGGGCTCAAAGCACCCACCGCCAGCGGAGTACCGCAAGAGTTTTTAGAGGCGACCCGGAATTACAAAATTAGCCACTTTGAGGCGCATCCGGAGTTAGGGGAATGTTTTCTCAGCTACATCCGCGAGCGGCCGCTTGTTTAATGAGCGGGCTCTTCTCCGTGCTCCTCGCCATGCCCAGCCTCATGACTGGGTGGATGCGCAGCATGCTTTTGGTGGAGCTGCTTACTGCCATAAGGCCCCTCAAAGTCGTGGCGCTCGCATGAGACCGCAAACATGCTTACCGCCATCAGAAGAAGTGTGAGAAATTTCATCGCGCCGCTTGATAGCCGTTGGATGTGAAAACGCAACTCCCAAGGTGAATTTTCAAGCCCCCTATTTCTGAAGCCATTCTGCCACTGCCTCAGCCGCCCGCTGATGTGCTCCGGTGCCACCAAGCTCGGCGGCCGTCTCAGCAAGCTTTTGTTGCAAGCACTCGCGTTTTTCCGGTGAATCCAAAAATTCAGCCAAGGCCCGGGCCACTGCGGCAGCGTGGGCCTCGTCTTGGATGAGTTCTTCAACCACCGCCTCGCCTGCGAGGATGTTCACCAAGCCGATGAATTCGATTTTTACCAATAACCTAGCCAGTCCATAAGTGAGCGGCGCCACCCGATAGACCAAGCAATAGGGTAATCCATAATAGGCAGCCTCCAACGTGGCCGTGCCACTGGCAATCACCGCGCATTCTGCCCGTTGCATCAACGAATGGCTGCCGCCGTCAGTCACCGAGATCAAATCTTTCGCCGCACTGGCCTCCAGTAATTCATGAATCTGGGCGGCTAACTTCTGGGACGCCGCAGGCACCTCGAATCGCAATTCTCTCCGCCCGGCTTTCAAAAGCTTGGCCGCCTCCACCATCAGTGGGAAAAGCCTCGCGATCTCGCGCTCCCTGCTACCGGGAAATAGCCCGATGAGGTGATCATCCCGTCCTACGCCTGCGATTCTTTGCGCTTCAAGTTCATCCACCAAGGGATTGCCCACAAAAGTTGCCTTCAGGCCGGCGTTTTTGAAAATTTTCGTTTCAAAGGGAAACAAACACAGCACCTCATCCAGCACCCTCGCCATCACCGGAATGCGCCCTTTGTTCCATGCCCACACCTTCGGGCTGATATAATAGACGATCTTGATTTGTGGATACTCCCGCCGCACCGCTGCTGCAAACCGCAGATTAAAGCCCGGATAATCTACCAGCAGAAGCAAGTCTGGTTGGAAAATTTCAACCGCTTCGAGCAATTCAGCGAATTTTTGCTGAAACCAGCCGTAGCGTTTTAAAACCTCCCACACTCCCATCACCGCGGCATCCTCCACCCAGTCCACCAAGCCAGGTCCAGCCAGTGCCCGCATTTCCGGACCGCCTGCGCCATGGATTTCTACATTCGCCACCTTTTCCTTGAGTGCACGGATTAATCCAGCGGCGTGCGCATCTCCGCTCAGCTCACCCGCTATTACATACACTCGTTTCGCCATGCGCGGAAAATTTACCCGCACGGCCCCACCGTGGACACCAAAATCGAAGCGCCCGCGCCTGCATTGTAAGAAATCGTCAAACTTCCTGAGTTCCGTATTGATTTCGTGGCCCCGGCGGCTTTGATCGCGGTTCAGCAATTTTGCTCATTTTCCATCATGCCCAACGATCTCTCAAATTCGCCTGTCCCACTTGCTGAAATTTCACAAGCTCCGAACGCTTTTGAGCAGTTCTTGGATCGGAATCAGAAAAATCTCATCATCTTCGCGATCTTGCTTGCCCTCGGCGGCGTCGCACTCGTGATTTACCGTGGAGTTGACAAGGGTAATGAGGAGGCCGCCGGTGCCGCTGTGGTAAGAGCAAAGGACATCGCAGCGTTGCAGAAAGTCGTTGATCAATATCCTAAAGCCACTGCGGTTGGCAGCGCTTTGCTACTCCTAGGGAATAAACAATGGGAAGAAGGCCAGCAAGACGCAGGAATCGCCACTTTTCAAAAACTTATCGCCGAGCATCCCGACCATGCTGCCATCCCCGGTGCCCAAGCGAGTCTCGCTTCCAAGCTGGTTTCTCAAGGGAAAATCGACGAAGCCACTAAGCTTTTTGAAAGCCTCTCCACTCATTCCGATGCTAAATACATCGCTCCTTACGCGCTTATTTCCCTAGGCGATCTCGCGAAATCCCGTGGTGATGCTGAAAAATCAGCCGAATACTACACCAAAGTGACAAACATGTATCCGGACAGCCCGTTCGGCCAGACCGCTTCCAGCCGTATCGCGAATGCCAAAGCGATCGCTCCGCTTGAAATCGAGCCCCCGCCTGCTCCAGTCGCACCGGCAGCAGATGCGCCTCCTGCCACACCAGCCCCCGCCATTTCTCCAGAGCCTGCGGTGATCCCGGAAGCAGAAATCACCCCAGAGCCCGAGCTTCCGACAGCTCCAGCAGAATCCGCTCCCGCCAAGCCATAAATTTCTATATTCATCGTTCTTAATTTGACTTATCTCCAACTCCAACCAATCTAAACAATCGTGTTCAAAAAAGTAATCGGCCAAGACAACAGCGAAGCGAACCGCCACACGCCTCCTCATCCGGAAACACGCCATCCGGAATCCGCCCCTGCTTCCACTCCGCCAACTTACGGATCGCAGGCCGCTGCTCAGGCGACGCAAGCCGCACCACGCTCCACCGCCGGTGCCACTCGCAATGTGCTTTCCACCGATGTCGAAATCAAAGGCATCGTCAAGTTCGATAGCGATCTTGTCGTTGACGGAAAAATCGAAGGCGAAATTAATTCGGACGGCAATCTCACCATTGGCGAGAATGCACGTATCAGAGCTGAGATCAAAACCGCCACCATCGTCGTTTACGGCAAAGTTCACGGCAATCTCACTGCTACGGATCGCATCGAGCTCAAAGCCAGTGCGGAAGTCGTCGGGGATATTAAAACCAAGACACTTTCCATCGAGGCCGGAGCCATCTTCGTCGGCAAATCTACCGTCGGCACCCCCGCGAATGTACCCGCTAGCGCCGCAGATAGGAATGCACCCGCTAAATCTCCAACTGAAGCGCCCAAGCAGGGCACCCTCGCCGGCACCGCGTCATAAAGAATTGAGAAAGATCATTCTTAAGCATACGCCGCATTCCTATGGCAGATGAGTCCATGCGCCACCGCATCTTGGTCTCCTGCCCGGAATGCGGGCACGAGCAAGCCGAGCCCAACTTGGTAGTCTCTACCCAGTGCAGGTCCTGTCGTGCCAATTTTAAAGTCCAGGATGGCAAAGGGGTGGCCAGGAACCGCCCTGTCATCCTCATTGCGAAGCCGAGAAAAGACGGCGATCCAGAACCCGCTGCCGCTCTGGAGCCACCGAAGCTCACTTTTAGCCGCGTGCCTTCGCTGCCGCCTGAGCGCTCATTTCTGATGCGCTGGCTCAATCCTGTCAGACCCCAGCGGGAAATTCGTTGTTTCAACTGCGGTCACAATTACCATGGCTCATTCGAGGCCCAGTCCAGCCAATGCCCTAAATGCAGCAGCTACGTAAGCCTTCTGGATTACACGATTTCCGAGCCTTGGAACCGGCGCATCCAGACTTGTGGCGATGTGGTGATTCGTAAATCAGGCTCCGTTTCCGGTGCCACGCTCCAATGTCATCATCTCACTGTCTTGGGCGAATTGGCGGGCTCGGTGGAATGTAGCGGAAATCTGATCATCCGCAGCCATGGCAAAATCATCGGTAAGGTGAGCTGCCGCAATTTGCGTGTGGAAAAAGGGGCCCGCGTGGAGTTTCTCAACGCCGTCACCGCCGTCACTGCGTTCATTGATGGCCACGTCCGCGGCCAAATTTCCTGCACTGGCGCTGTCACTTTGGAAAAACGTGCTCACCTACAAGGCCTCGTCCGCACCTCATCACTCATCGTTAAGCCTGGTGCCAAGCACAGTGGCACCATCGAGGTCGTCCAGCCTGTGGCCCTTTGATCTTTGTTCATTACCATCTCAGTCATGCCTACCGCACTCGATCTCACCGCAGAAATTCAAGCTCTTAAAAAATCGAGAAACGCCGTTATTCTTGCGCACAATTACCAAATAGGTGCGATCCAAGATGTAGCAGACTATGTTGGAGACTCTCTCGGTCTCGCCTATCATGCCAAGGCCACTTCTGCGGATGTGATTGCCTTCTGTGGCGTCCACTTCATGGCGGAGACGGCAAAAATCGTCAATCCCGGGAAAATTGTAGTTCTCCCGGATGCTGACGCCGGTTGCTCGCTCGAGCAATCCTGTCCCGCCCACGAACTCGCCGCATTTCTCGAAACCCATGCGGAGCGGAATTACTACGTCATCGCCTACATCAATTGCTCTGGCGGGGTGAAAGCCCTCTGCGATGTGATTTGCACTTCAGGAAATGCCGTCAAAATTGTGAATCTGGCCCCGGCAGATCGGCCGATTCTCTTCGTCCCGGATGAAAATCTCGGGGCTTGGGTGATGGAGCAAACCGGCCGCAAGATGGATCTTTGGAAGGGAAATTGCTACGTCCACGTCGAGTTCACCCGGGATTCGATCAATCGGATCAAGGCGGAATATCCCGAAGCACTTGTAGTGGCGCATCCCGAATGCACTCAAGCCGTGCGCCTGCTCGCTGACGAAGTTTGCTCTACCGAGAAAATGATTTCCTACTGCCGGAATGCGCCAGTGAAGGACATCATCGTCGTCACTGAGAGCGGCATGCTTCACCGTTTGCAAAAAGAGTGCCCGGATAAAAATCTCATCCCGGGACCTACGGACCGCTGTGCTTGTGCGGACTGCCGCTACATGAAAATGAACACGTTGGAGAAACTCCGCGATTGCCTCGTCAATCTCGCCCCACGTGTGGAAATGGAGGAATCCCTCCGCGCCCGGGCCGAGCTGCCACTTCTGCGGATGCTTGAGCAGTCCAAGTGATGAGATTTACCCCGAGTCTAGCTCACCTTTCATTTCTGCTCTCGCTAATCCATCAGACCTCTGTAAGTTGTAAATGATGCTAGTTTCCATTCGACCAATTGCCAAGATTGCAGCGCTGCTGCTCTTGGGTTTGCTGAGTTCATGTGGTGATAAAGAAGTTTCACCAGAGAAGGCCGCAATTGCTGCTGGCAAGGATCTCATCATCGTCGCCATCGAGAAATACCGGCTCCAAGTCCGTGCCGACTTTAGTAGCCGGAACTTCGCCGCGCTTGAAGAAACAGCGGAGCATGCACGCGTGAGTAAAGAGCGGTTCAAAGACGGCACTTGGAAACTCGCGCATTTTCACGATGCTTTCGGCTACCCCATGGATGCTCCAGAGGCCGCATGGCTGGAGCAGGAAAAGGGCCACCGTGAATGGATCACTGCCTATCCCGAATCCATTGCCGCCCACGTCGCGCAGGCGGAATTTCTCATTCAATACGGTTGGCTTGCTCGTGGCACCGCTTTCATTAACGAAGTTTCAGAAGAGGCCCTGCGCTTGCAAAAGGAACGATTTGCAATGGCGCGGACGGTGCTTGAGAAGGCGGCTGCGCTGCCGAAGCGTAGTCCGGCCTATGGCGCGAAACTGATGGATCTCGCATTGGCTCAAGAATGGACCAAGCCGGAATTCGCAGTGATCTTCGAGGAGGCAAAGGCGTTGGAACCCCAGTATATTAAACACGATTTGGCGCAAGCACGCTTCCTGATGCCACGTTACCAAGGGAGTGAAGGTGATTGGGAAGCGGCAGCAGAAAAAGAAATCCTGCGCGAAGGTGGCCTAGGCGAGGAAAGTTATGCCCGGGTGATGATGGACCAACGTGGCTACTACGATGATTTTTTTGCAGAAACCAAGGCCTCATGGAGCATCACGCAGAGCGGTTTTGAACTCATGCGCAAGAGATATCCCGAATCGCTTGAAATACTCAATGCTTACTGTCGGCTCGCTTGCATTGCCGAAGATCGTGCCACCGCGAGACGGCTGTTTATAGAAATCGATAATCGCGTAACCCTCTCCCAATGGGGCGAGCGTAAACGATTCAATCTTCTCAGACGTTGGTCCGAACAATAGAGTGAACGGCCTCTGAAGAAACCCTAAGAAGGTCTAACGACTGCGAACATATTCGCGGAGTGCATCTTGCCAAGCTCGCGGTGTTTGGCCCGTCGCCATGGCGATCTTCGTGGTATCCATCGCGGTGAATCGCGGGCGGGCGGCGCGGAAGGATGCGACGTCGCGGAGTTTCAAAGCCTCGATCTTCGGAGCGACTGAAATTTTTCCTGACTCTACCAATTCATCTACAATGATTTTAGCCATGCCGTGCCAGCTGGTGGGTTCGCCGGATTGGCTAATGTGGAAAATGCCGTGGCATTGATGCTTGAGCAGTGCTTCCACCATCTGGCAGAGATCGGCAGTGGCGGTGGGGAGTGAAAATTTATCTGCGATGGCGGCTAGAGGTTCTCCAGCGAGGGCAGCAGCGATCACTTGATCCACAAATGAATCTTTCTCAGGGCCGAAGATCCATGACACCCGCAAGACAGTCGCCAAGGGATGAGATAAAACGGCATACTCTCCGGCGAGTTTGCTGGTGCCGTAAACACTGAGCGGGTGAGGGGAGTCCGTTTCAGTAGTTAAGCGATTCTCAGTTCCATCGAACACATAGTCGGTGCTAAAGTGGAGTAGCCGAGTGGCTGTCTGGCTTGCCCAAAGTGCCATTTCCGCGGGAGCCTCTGCATTCACTCGCATGGCTAATTCTGGATGATCCTCGCATGCTTCGAGACTGGTGAGTGCTGCGGGATTGATCAAGACGTCGCACTCCAAGCGGCCGAGAACAGCGCACATCGACACCGGATCTGCGAGATCGAAAATTTCCCGAGGCAAGCAAATCACCTCATGCGCCGCGATGAAGTGGCTGGAAAGCGCGGCACCCACGCGGCCGCTTGTTCCGGTGACCGCAATCCGCATGAACCCTTAAAGAAGCCCTTGCTCGCGCAACTGTTGCTCCACCTCATCGTGGTCCTGCGAGACCATTCCGGCATCACGGATGCGCTGAATATTCCGGCGCACTCCTACTTTGCTGCGTGGACCGGTCACGAGGCCAGCCACTCCACCAACGAGAAATGGCAACAAAGCGACCACACCCATGACGGCGGTACCTATTCCAAGACCGCGCCGGGCAGTGGGGTGCATGAGATCTCCCAGCAATAATCCAGCAGCCGCTCCGAGCAGCGCGGGTGCTGTCAAAGCACTGGTTTCAATCCATGCTGGGGTCGTCGATTCGAAATACTCATCTGCCATGACCGGAGCGTAAACAGCTCCGGCGCGGAGGACAACCTTGGAAAAACAAAATTGTGAAGGAATTCTGGCTTTTCCATGCTCGATCTATCAGGCAGCCTCCGGCACATGGCCGCATTAGAATCCACATACGCTCTCATCCTTGCTGGAGGTTCTGGCACTCGCTTTTGGCCCCTCAGCCGGAATGCCAAGCCCAAGCAATTGCTCGATTTATTTGGCGAAGGCACTCTCCTCACCCAGACAATCCAGCGGCTTGAAGGCCTAGTGCCATTTGAAAATATCCTGATTCTCACCAATGCGCAGCAAGTGGACGCGGTACGGGAGGTGGCTAAGATGTTACCGGCCGAGAATATTTTTGCGGAGCCTGCCAAGCGAGACACGGCACCCGCCGTGGCCCTTGGCATCGGCCTCATCGCCGGGCGGAATCCAGATGCGCTGATGATGGTTTTACCCGCAGATCAGATGATCCAAGACACGGTGGCTTATCACTCGGTGATGCGGGACGCCCTCTCGACGGCAGAGAAGTCCGACGGCCTTGTGACGATCGGCATCCGCCCTACTTGGGCATGTCCATCCTACGGCTACATCGAGCGTGGTGCGCGGGCGAAGATCCACGGGCTCACTTGCGAGCATCCACCGGTGGAGGTGAAACGTTTCCGCGAAAAGCCGGACGCTGACCTCGCCGAGCAATTCATTGCTCAAGGGAATTTTTCCTGGAATGCCGGGATGTTCGTCTGGTCGCTCTCAGCGGTAATCGAGCAATTAGCAAAGCATGCTCCGCAGCTCGCACATTTCGTTTCTGAGATTCGTTGCTCGCGAGATATCACTGCGACTGTCGCCGCGCAGTTTCCCACGCTGACTCCGATTTCCATCGACTACTGCCTAATGGAAAAGGCGGACCGGGTGCTCAATATCGAGGCGACTTTCGATTGGGACGATATCGGCTCATGGGTCTCGGTGGCGAAGTACCTTGAAGCGTCTGGCAAGGATAACCGCTCGAATGAGGCCATCAGTGAGATCGATTCTCAGAATAACATCGTCTTCAATGCACGCCCGGGAACTCGGATCGCATTGTTAGGAGTGGATGATCTGATCATCGTTCAGACCGGAGATTCCTTGCTGATCGCCAATCTTCACCAGGCAGATGCGATTAAGAAGCTCGTCGATATTTTACCACCGGAGTTGCATTAAAGTAAGTGCCTCCGGACTTCGGTGAGAATCACCAGCTTTGACGCTGGAAGTGGGTTTCTGGCATGATGCTGGGGCGGCTGGAAAATTTCCGAGTTCTCGCCCTTTTTGTGAATTCGAGAGTCTTCCCAAAATACCAACCTACACCCCAAAGCGGTGATACTTGCTCACCGCAGTCCAAAGGTCCTACGGACCAATTGGGGCTGGCGTAGCCTTTGGAGTGCGGTGAGTATCACCGCTTTGACGCAGGAAGTGGGTTTCTCGCATGATGCTGAGGCTTCGGAAAAATTCCGAGTTCTCGCCCTTTTTGGGAATTCGAGAGTCCTCCCCAAATACCAACCTACACCCCAAAGCGGTGATACTCACCGCAGTCCAAAGGTCCTACGGACCAATGGGGGCTGGCGCAGCCTATGGAGTGCGGTGAGTATCACCGCTTTGACGCAGGAAGTGGGTTTCTCGCTAGATCACGGAGATCCGAAAGGATGCGCCCGCCTACTTCAGGGTGCTGCTGCGATGGACTCGGCCTTGGTGGCGGAGGCAAGCACGTCTTGATGAAGGCTGCCACCTTTGCGGGTGCTCCACCATAGCACGATGGGCGAGGCGACGAAAATTGAGGAGAAAGTTCCAACGATGATACCGATGAAAATAATCAATCCGAAGTCCGACAACGCATCGCCGCCCAAGAACGCGAGGATGGCGACACTGATGAGGGTGGCTCCCGAGGTGAGGATCGTTCTCGATAGAGTGGCGTTGATGGCGTCATTCATGATGCGCTCAGTGGAACCAGTCTGAAGTAGGAGATTTTCCCGAATCCGGTCGAAGATGATGATGGTGTCATTAATTGAATATCCTGCGATTGTCAGAATCGCACCGACGTGGATCAGAGACAATTCACCGCCTAGCATGACAATGATTCCTAGAGATATGACGATGTCATGAAGAATCGCGACGAAACCACCTAGCGCAAACGAGAACTCAAAGCGGAAAGTGATGTATAGCAGGATACCTAGCAAACCGAGGGTCAGTGCGACCATTGATTCTTTTAAGAACGTGCCACCAATGAGTGCGGAAACTTCCTCTTTGCTCTCTTGGATCACGTATTTTTGAGTATCTGGCACGCGCTCGGCGAGGATCGGAATCGCTTCCCGTAATTTTGAGATAATCGCTGCGGTATCAGGAGTGGCACAACGGATCGTGAGCAGGGTTCCAGAGGATGGATTATTTTCCTCCTGTGGGAAGGCCGCTTTGGTGAGCTCTATGGTGCTGAGAGCTTTGTTCACTTCCTCGAGGGAGACGGTCTTTTCCTCGCCTAGAAGAAACTGAATCCGGGTGCCGCCTGTGAAGTCGATTCCTAAGGCGCGCTCTTGTCGAACTGAGAAGGCGATAATGGAAATGGCGACCATGACCAGCGAGATGGAAATCCAGATTTTGCGACTGCCGAGGAAATTGAATTTTCCTGTCTTAATTAAATTAAGGAAGCTCAGGTTGGAGAAAAGTTTACCATCAAGCGACCACCGGAAGAGAACCCGGGTGACGAGAATGGCGGAAAACATCGAGGAAAGCAGACCGATGGTGAGGGTGATTGCAAAGCCCTTGATGCTACCACTTCCGAGCCAGAAGAGGATCAAGGCAGTGATGAGGGAGGTGATATTCGCATCGAAAATAGCGGTGAAGGCTTTTTCATAAGCGGCCTCGATGGACTGCTTGAGGGTCTTGCCTGTGGCCATTTCCTCACGTAGGCGCTCATAGATGAGCACGTTCGCATCCACCGCCATACCAATCGTGAGAATCATCCCCGCGATGCCTGGCAAGGTGAAGGTAAAGCCAAACATGGCCATGATGCCGAAGAGCATGATGCAGTTAAGAATCAGGCCGATGATGGCGATGAATCCGGAAACGCGGTAGTAGATGAGCACGAAGACGAAGGTGAATGCCAAGGCGAGCAGGCCGGCGAGCAAGCCTTGCTGCACCACGGCGGAACCGAGGGTGGGGGAGACGCTGCGCTCTTCATCGACGATGAGTGGGTTTTCCAACGGATTCATCAGCGAGCGTGCCAGCTCTTTGACTTCACCTGGTTCATTGAGTCCCTCGATGATAAACTGCTTGCCGAGTGGCACTTGATTGACGACGGGGGCGCTGATGACTTCGCCATCAAGCAC
Source organism: Akkermansiaceae bacterium (assembly GCA_041753275.1). Taxonomy (GTDB): domain Bacteria; phylum Verrucomicrobiota; class Verrucomicrobiia; order Verrucomicrobiales; family Akkermansiaceae; genus Luteolibacter. Next base: position 23,207 of record JBGSUW010000057.1, read on the forward strand.
GATGGCGATGCGGTCCACCCCAGAGCGCATGTCCTTGGTGAGTGCGATCATTTTGTCCGTGCCATCGCCATTGAGAGTGATGCCCACTGCATCGCTCTGCTGCGGCGAGGGATAGGCATCGGCAATGTCTGATCCGCCAAGGGCGCCGCGACTGCTCAGGAGGATAGGTTGTGAGATTGCATTTCCATCGGAATCCTTATGCTTGTGTTGGTAAGCTTTGAAGCCTGGCCGGATCTCATCTCCAGCGGCGACGCGAGCCGCGAGAGTTCTGCCATCTTCACCGACTTGATCATTGTCCGGACTGACTTGTCGGAATTCGAGCTTGGCGACTTTTTCCAAGGTAGAGCGGATTTTCTGGGATTCTTCCGGTTCTACTCCGGGCATCTGGACGAGGATGCCGCTATCGCCCTGCCGTGCGATGAGTGGCTCTGCGGTGCCCATGCTGTTGAGGCGCTTTTCAATAACGGTGATTGCTTGATCCACCTGCTCAGTGGTGATCGGCATTTTTCTGCCTTCCTCGTCTTCCTTTTCTTGGATACGGAGGGAAAATGAGGAGCCGCCGAGAATATCGATGCCGCCTTTCAGTTTCTCGCTGGGTGGGGAGGCTGCGAGGATGCAGAGTGCAGCCACGCCAATGGTCAAAACCGTGCCGATATTCCTTTTGCGTCGCTCGATCTCGGTGGCGAAATACCAGAAAAACATCCCCATCAGGGTGAGTCCGGTGAGAAAGAGAACGAGTGGGTCTTGCAGAATATTAATGGAGAGCATGGTAGAAGCGGCAATGGGTGGCTCCGGGATTGGGAAACGACTGCGATGAAATCAGACGGACTTAATTTGCGGAAGTGTCTTTTTTAATCACCGTGGCGATGGCGGATTTATCGAACTCCAGCATGGTTCCCTCGGCCACCTTCACAACGACGGTGTGATCCTTGACATTGTGCACAATTCCGTGGATTCCAGCGGTCGTGACGACCTTGTCGCTGTTCTGAAGTGCGGCGATGCGGGCGGCGGCTTCTTTGCGCTGCTTTTGCTGAGGGCGGATGAGGAGGAAGTAAAACATCACTACCATCAGGCCCATCATGATCAGTGGATTCCCTAGCAATCCAGCTGGCCCAGCGGGCGGAGTGGCAGTTTGAGCGATGAAAAATTGCACTGAAGGAATGGAAATAGCAGTCATGATGAAGTTGAGCGGGTATAGCGTTGAATAAAGGAATTTTTGAAGTCGGAATAGGTTCCTGCTTCGATGGCTTCCCTCGCACCAGCGACGAGGCGCAGGTAGAAATGCAGATTGTGATAGGAAAGCAACCGCAATCCGAGGATTTCGCCTGCTCGGAACAAGTGGCGCAAGTAGGCACGGGAAAATCCGGCGACGTGTGGGTGGGCGCTCTCGCAAATGGGCCGGGGGTCTTTTGCGTGAATCAGGTTCTTGATATTGATCGGTCCATCGAGAGTCATCGCCATTCCATGGCGGGCAATGCGGGTGGGCATCACACAATCGAACATGTCCACGCCGCGCGCGATCATCTCAAGAATCTGCGGCGGAGTGCCGAGGCCCATGGCGTAACGCGGTTTGTCATGCGGGAGAAATGGCACCGCATTCTCGATCGCGCGGAACATTTCATGCTCAGGCTCACCTACGGAAACTCCACCGATGGCATAGCCGTCGAAGCCGATCTCGACTAGCTCGCGGGCCGAGCGTTCGCGCAAGTCTGCATAGACCGATCCTTGGACAATCCCGAAGTGTTGCTGCCTGCCAGTCCCTGAGCGCGGTTCGTTTTCCGCGACCCAATTTTTGCAACGTTGGGCCCAGCGGCTGGTGAGTGCGAGAGACTTCTCTGCGTATGCTTCATCGCAAGGGTAGGGTGGGCACTCGTCGAAGAGCATTGCGATGTCCGAGCCAAGCGCGCCTTGGATTTCCATACTTAGCTCCGGGGTGAGCAGCATCTTTGAGCCGTCAAGATGATTGGAGAAATTCACGCCTTGCTCTGTAATTTTACGCAGCTTGGCGAGGGACCAGACTTGGAAGCCACCTGAATCGGTGAGCATCGGTTTTTGCCAAGTCGTGAATCCATGCAGCCCACCCAGTTCACGAATGGTTTCGTGCCCAGGCCGTAACCAGAGATGATAGGTATTTCCCAGAATCATCTGTGCTCCAAGTTCTTCAACTTCCAGTGGATGCAATGTTTTTACAGTCCCCTGCGTGCCCACAGGCATGAAGATGGGAGTTTCTACCGTGCCATGTGGCAATACCAAACAGCCACGGCGTGCGGCGCTGGAAGAATCAGTGGAGAGAACGGTAAATGACACGGGCGGGTGCGGAGAAAAGAGTGAAAATGCCTCGGGGCCAAGCTAAAATAACAATGCCGAGGCAGGAATGACGGGGAAACTGTGAGAAAATTCGTCCTTATTTAAAATTTCTGAATAATTTTCGCTAGCGTGTCGTTTACTTAGGACTACTCTGTAGTGCGTTTAGCAAGAACCTACCAACCAACCTCAAATTAAATCAATCCTATGAAACTTTTCCTCAGCGCTCTTTGCGCATCATTCATGCTCGTTCCAACCGTATTCGCTGAAGATTGCGGCAAGGATAAATGCGACAAGGACAAACAAGAAGAAGGCACTGTAGCCGGAAAGTGCAAAAAGTGCGATGACGGAGACGAAGCGAAAAAAGAAGGAGCTCTCGCTGGCAAATGCAAAGACGGCGGCTGTGACAAGGACAAGGAAGAAGGCACACTCGCTGGCAAATGTGAAGACGGCGGCTGTGATAAGGACAAAGAAGAAGGCACACTCGCTTAATTCTTTTTTAGTCATTAGATTTCGAAAAACCGCCGGAGCTGTTCCGGCGGTTTTTTTGTTGGTATCATCACATTCGTTTATTCCGATAACGCTTAAAGTGATATATGAAGATTTCCGTGGTGGGGAGATCCCATAGATCATTCACACTGGCTGGGGCTGGTTGAGGTGGTTAAGTTAGTTTTGTTTCGTTTTTCAAGGTGGCTTTTGTCGGACCAACAAGAGAAGCGGTAGTGGCCAAGTTGAAATCAGCTTGCGGGGGTGAAAGTCGCGTAGCCCTATGTCGTGCAAGGCCCTCTTTTCATCTTTGCACATCCTCGGGCGCGCGCGCAACTCTGCGGTAGGAGTGTCAGTCTTTCATAGTAGGGTTACACCCCATGGGAATCGTTCAGCTAGGCACACATGATCCCGAATCGTGACGGCACTAATGACAGTGGAATGCCTTTCATACGAAAGACGGTCAGGCACCATTTGCGATTTTGATGGCTTGTTAGAACCTTCACTTGGAGATTCTTTGCAGAAAGGAATTGAGGAGCGTGAGCCTAATCCAGATTTGCCATTCGCGGGCACCTACTCGGTATGTCATCATGGAGCCCTAGAAAATGCGACTTGGATTCAGCATGGAACTGCAACGGTCCGGACTCTGTTAAATCTGGTCGAAGACGATCAAAGTGGCGACGGGATCATCGTTGAACTGCACGCGCATGATCCTAATCTTAATCTTGTGGATGTTGAAAGAGTCATGAAAAAAGCCTATCCTACATTTCCTTATTCAAAGGCCCTGCGTGGTAAGAATTTAGTAACGCTTGTTGTTATTCAGAACGAGTCAAATTACTAATATTAATCCTTAATCTATGATAAATATGACACCTCAACCAGAACCAGATCATACCGAGAAGACACCTGAAAAAGATTTGAAGACATTTAGTCGCCTTCCTGACGAGACAAAAGAATTGCAGATTTTGATGGAAAAAGAAGGAAAGTCTATTGGAGAAGATAAAGCTAAGATCCACGAAAAAATTGAAGAGAAGACTGAATGATCAAACCTCTTTAGGCTCAGTATCATCGAGTAGGGTTTCACCCTATTTTACACCTTTGGAATTTCTGAGAATGTTTATTCAGTAAGACGCATTCTGCGAACTACGAAACCATATTAAAACGTATCAACAAGATGAAAAGAAAACTGAAACTTCTCTGCATCGGCTACTCTGCCGCTTTAGTCGTCACTTCGACTGCTTTCGCAGCAGATCCTTCTGCAGCTTCTGAAAAAAGTGCCGTAGTAACTTCACCTTCAAAGATGTCAGACGCCCCTCTGGGTCGCACCTCGAAGGCAAGTTCTCTTATGGGAAAAGATGTTAAGAATCTGCAAGGCGAGTCTCTTGGTGATGTGACAGATTTAATTGTTGATATTGGTTCAGGCCGTCTCGTTGCGGTAATTATATCTTCTGGCGGATTCCTGGGAATTGGAGATGTTCTGAGCATTGTTCCACCCACGGCTCTGAAATACGCCGGAAGTGGTGAGGAAGTAACCCTTGATGTCTCCAAAGAGACCCTTGCGAACGCACCACATTTCAAATCTGACGAGTGGCCTGATCTTACCAAGGTTGACTATTTAGGAAGTGTTTACACGGCTTATAAGGTTCAACCTTATACTAATGATACGGTCGGTAAAGAACCTGATAATTCTGAACGGAACGTCCGAGATCGAGATGGAGACAAACCAACTGCAATTGATCAAGGTAATAGCAAGTCTGATATTGAAATCACCTCACAAATACGTAAGCAAATTATGGACCAAGAGAATTTGTCCATCAATGCACAAAATGTGAAGATCATCACCAAAGATGGTCGTGTCACTTTACGTGGCCCCGTCAAGACAGCTGAGGAAAAACGCTTGATTGCAGAACTTGCGATTAAGGCTACCAGCGTAGAAAAAGTCGATGATCAGCTCGAAGTTGAGTGAATTGTCACCTACTGCTCACTGAAATAATCATTAACAACCAACCAAACAAACTAAAATTATGTCATCAAAATCTGTTTTCTGTATCGCAAGCACCCACGTCCAAGCTGATCAAATCGTTGACAGCCTTCTTGCCGCAAATTTCACCACGAGCGATATTTCCGTACTTTTTCCTGACGAAGGAGCAACTCGTGAATTCGCTCATGAAAAAAATACCAAGGCGCCTGAAGGCGCGATTACTGGAGCTGGAACAGGCGGCGTCGTAGGTGCGGCGTTGGGCTTGGCGGCTGGAATTGGCGCCCTTGCAATCCCCGGAGTGGGCCCATTAATCGCTGCGGGACCAATCATGGCGGCTCTTAGCGGAGCAGCCATTGGTGCCACCGCAGGAGGAATAGCCGGTGGTCTGATTGGATTAGGTATTCCTGAGTTAGAAGCAAAAGTCTATGAAGGTAAGGTTAAGGGCGGGAATATCCTTATCTCGGTCCATACTGAAGATAGTGCCCAAATTGCCACGGCAAAGGACATTTTCTCCAATGCTCATGCCAGTGATATTTGCGCCACAGGTGATTCTTCAGCGCCTAACCGCGATACCGCTAGTGTTGGCTAGCACAGGCCCTATGGAGCGTGAACGATCCAGCTAATTTCGATCATTTTTCATAATGATCTAGATTATGTGCAGTTGATTAAATAGAAAGTCTGTAGCAGACGCTAAGCCGTGCCTCGAGATTGTTTCTCAATCAAGAGGCACGGTTCTTTGTTAATTGTCCTCCATCAATGAGCACGATGTTAGGTAAGATGAGATGCAACCGAATTATGGACCGTTTTTGGATTAGTTAAGAGAGTGAATTTTGGCCTCGAATTGGGCAGGGGTTTGGTAGCCGAGTGAGGAATGTTTCCGGTGCTGGTTATAGTAGGAATAGATGTAATCGAAAATCTCGGTGCGCACGTCGGCCTCGTTGAGGAAGCAGCCGTCCTGGAGCATCTCGCTTTTGAGGGTACCCATGAAAGACTCGGTCCAAGCGTTGTGATAGGCGTACGTCGGTTGCCGATTGGCGCGGGCTGACATGCTTTGCCGCATCCCCGCTTGGCTGAGAATCTGGCGATGAGTCTTGCTGCCGTATTGGCTGCCCCGGTCGCTGTGAAAGATTAGGCCAGGAGCGGTGTCGTGGGAGCCAAGGGCTTGCCGAAGCGAGGCTGCAACGAGGTCGGTGCGCAGGTGGTCGGCGAGGGCCCAGCCGACGATTTTTCGTGAGCATAGATTAATGACGACTGCCAGATAGATCCAGCCGTGGGCGGTTGGGATGAAGGTGACGTCGCTGGCCCAGGCTAGGCTGGGTTTGTCGGGGAGGGGCTGGTCGAGCAAGAGATTCGGGGAGGGTTTGTCGGCCCTGCCATCGGTGGTTTTTGGCACGTAAGTTTTGGGTTGGATGGCTTTGAGACCGCGCTCCAGCATGATTCTGCGAACTCGGGCGGGGGCGCAGACAATGCCTTGGTCGGCGAGCTGGTTCCAGATTCTCCGGTAGCCGTAGCGGCGGCGGTGGCGCTTGAATATGCCCTCGATCTCCAAGCCGATCTCGTGGTCGGAAGATTGCATGGGAGTGGGTGCGGCGGCGTGGTAGTAATTGCTTCAGGGAACCTCGAGGGTGGTGCAGATCCGCCGGATGCCGTGACCGGTGGCCTGGTGGATGTCGCCGATCATTTCCCGAAGTTGGGCTGGGGTCTGGTGTCGAGAATGACTGTGGCTTTTTAAATGTCATTCTCCATCTTGAGGAGGGCGATTTCGCGTCGCAGGGAGCGCAGGTCGTCCGCTGCGGACCTGCGCTCCCTGTGAGTCCTGCTTCCATTTGTAGAGTAGCTTGCTGCCAATGCAGAGTTCTTCGGCGATCTGAGGGACGGGCTTGCCGGTGCTGATGAGCTCGACGGCTTGGGCCTTGAACTCGGCGGTGTAACGTTGGCGTGGGCGGCTATTGGGCGCAGGCGACGCAGAGCAACACGATCACCAGCAACACGATTGGCGCGGCAGGCGCGGCGAATTTCTACGACGGCGTGGATTATGCCGTGACCCAGAGCGGCAGTTACAATAGCAGTCAGAATTACCTCACCGATGTCAGCGCGTATGGTTTGAATTCGGAAAGCGCGTATGGGACCAACGACCAAGCGGGGAACGTGTTTGAATGGAACGATGCGGTGATTTCTGGTTCGTCGCGCGGGCTGCGGGGCGGTTCTTGGCTCAACTCCTCGAACTTCCTGCCTGCGTCCTACCGCTTCCTCAACACGCCCACGCTCCAGAAGCCCGATGTCGCCAAGTGGGGGGATTCACTCCGCGTTTGACCTTGCTCCAATTGCTTGGATCGAGACCGGCTTGCGCACAAAAGTCGCGCAGGGTGAGGTGTTTTTGAAGACGCAGGGCGGGGGAGCGTCTCAGTTTGAAATCAAGCTTCTATTCCCGCCGTGGATGAGCTAGACGTTAGCCAAAGAAATTGAAGATTATACCATGACACGCCAACTTGAAGCAAAATCCACAATAGAAGAAATACGCGAAAGGTTCGAGAATGATGTGGAGCGATTTTCAGATCTTGAGTTTGGTCAGGCTGCCACAATTGATGCTCCGCTCGCAATGGAGCTGATTACGCAGGCAGCGGTCGCCTCCACTCCGAATATTTCTAGAGTTCTCGATATAGGGTGCGGCGCAGGCAACAACACGATCAGATTACTCCGCGAGTATGCCAAGCCATTTGACTGTGACCTCAACGATTTGAGTCACAATATGCTTACTCGTGCAAGAGTTCGCGTTTCGGCAGAGACAACAGGCTCCGTTACATTGCTGGAAGGAGACTTCCGAACTTTGGATCTACCCGATGGATCATATGATGTCGTCATCGCAGCCGCAGTTCTACATCATTTGCGGGATGATGCGGACTGGGTTTCCGCGTTCACCAAGGTTTTCAAGTTGCTACGCCCTGGTGGTTCATTCTGGATTACCGATTTGGTTGCGCACGAGACTCCGAAGATCCAAGGTATGATGTGGAACCGCTATGGGAGGTATCTCGAAGGCCTACAGGGCGAGGACTATTGTCGGAAGGTTTTTGAATATATCGAGATGGAGGACTCTCCTCGCCCGGTTACTTTTCAGCTTGAGCTACTGCGGAGAGTTGGTTTTGCGGAGGTCGAACTGCTACACAAAAATTCCTGTTTCGCGGCATTCGGAGCAATAAAACTGGCTAATCGGGTCGCCGGGAGTGATTAAGCTCCCGGGTCCCACACCACCCTGCGTATGGCTCCGTACAGAGCGGTTCCAATCAGCTTTCCCGAGCTTGCTCAGGGTAATGAAGAGCGAGATCCAGATGGCTTCCATGTCCGCTACTCCTTGTTCTTCTAATCAATGATTGTTGAGCGGGTAGCGCACAATCTGGTTCTGGCTCATCCGCCTCAGTTTTCCAAGTCGCACAGAAGCCCAAAATTCAGTTCTGCAACTTTTTAAACGCCCATCATCATCCTCAGCAGCAACTGATTTGAAACTCGCAAGTGTCATTACTTAATTACATATATTCACGACTACAGACCTCATAAATCTCCGTCTGTGAGCAACATTGAAGAGGAGTCACAATTGCGCTCAGCAACTTGAGAAATGCAGGCTTTTTGATGGAATCACTCTGTGGTACGTTTCAATCGGGGAAATTAAGGTCGTCCTAGACTTGTAATCCCTCGGCGATCGCTTTGATGACTTCGCCTGATTCTTTCTCTACGAGTGGGCGGGCGAGCATTTCCTCGTAAATTGCGATGTAGCGTCTGGCCACTTCCTTGTGACTGAATTGTGCTTCACTTTCGATCATGATCCGGCGGATTTCACGCTCACGAATCTCAGCGGGCAGAGCATAAAAACTCATCGCTTGATCGATGGCCCATCGGAATCCTTGGGCGTTGTAGTGGTCAAATCGGAAGCCATTGCCAGTGGATTGCTCGATATCGAGTGGAGTGATTGTATCGTAGAGTCCACCGGTCGAGTGCACGATCGGGAGTGACCCGTAGAGTGGCGAAGTCATCTGAGGCAGCCCGCATGGTTCAAAAAGCGATGGCATCAGCATAAAGTCCGAACCTGCGTAGGCGAGGCGGGAGAGTCTCTCGTCAAAGTCCACAATCGCCACCCGCTCCCTGAGATCGTATGCACTCACAATATGATCGACATGTGGTTGATGCGGACCATTTGCCACGATTACGACTTGCAGACCTTTGTCCCAATAATCCGAGATAAGAGAATGCAGGATATCTGTCAAAAGTTGTGGTCCCTTTTGGACAGGATCCAAGCGGGATGGCCAGAAAAACAAGGGCGCGTCTGGATCGATCTGAAGTTGCAGCTCGCGCTGGAGTGCTAACTTATTGGCCGCCTTGCCTTCCATGAAATCGCTACAATCGAAGGTGCGGGCCAGTGAGTCGTCCGTCTCTGGATTGTAAGAAACATCAGGCGCATTCAGTATCCCGGCAGAACAACCGGCGAAGTATTTGCTGCGCAATTCCGCTCTCACGGAATCCGGGACCACAGAGTGCCAGCCTTCCACGATCTCCCAGAGGAAACGCGGACTTACGGTATTGATGTAGTGGGCTGCAAAAATTCCCGAAGTGAGCAAATCCACCGGAATATGGGCACGCGCGTGATCGTAATTTGCAGGAGCCCCGGTAAAGTAGAGGTTCACCCAGAATTCCGCTGCATCGATTCCCGCCTCTTCAATTTGGGAGAGCGAAACTTGGCGGGTGTGGATGTTATGCACTGTGAACAAGCTCTTGATCCCGCGGCGTCTTGCCATTCCTGGAATCAAAGCCGTCATCCAGTCATTACAATGAATCAAATCCGGCCGGACCATCGGCACGATGTGGTTGATCACCTCTCGCTGAAAAACGAGGGCGATCCGCATCGCCTCGTCCGATTGATTGCTGTAAACCTGCTCGCGATAGTAAAAAATTCGATCTTCCGCCAAGTGGATGTGCGCTTCTGGCAGAACTTCGTGATATTTTCGCAGCTCCTTTTCATGGAGGCTGAAAATATCTCCTTGGAACATCCGCCTGTAATTGGGCATCGCTACGTGCACATCCGCTCCCAATTCGAACAAGGCAGAAACCAAAGAAGCAGAGACATCCGCGAGGCCTCCTGCCTTTGCGGACATGCGTTGCGCCATATTCCCCATGCCAGACGGAAGATACGTGATCTCAGGAGTGACAATGAGGATTCTTGGTTTTTGTTGGGCAGTAGAGGTAGGCATTAGAAAGAGACTTTATGGGATTCGCACTTCGTGCTGAACGTGCGAGATAAACCCGCACTTCACCACTCAAATTTACTCAATTGGATGAATTTGCACACTCGTCGGCCAGATGGCGTATGCAGAATTGAGACCAAGTTTCCAATCGTTCATAACCATCGCCTTGTAAATAGCTCAGTTCAGAAAATCCCAAATCCGTGAGGGCGTCTTCCCGGGATGTCACTTCTTCGGTAGGGAGATCCACCAAGTGGACGATGCCGAGATGGACTTGGCCCACCAGATTCGACTCATCATTGAGGAGTGCGATGATCCGGTGGGAATGGGTGCCAGAGAGGTCAAGCTCTTCCTCGATTTCGCGCGTGACGGCAGCATGATATGCCTCCGCTCCGGTGCGGCCTTCGCCCATATCGATGGGATTGACATGGCCGCCGACTCCTACTGAGATTTTCGCATGCAAGCGGCTTTCTCCTCCCGCTTTGCCCCGGGTGTAATGCAGAATTCGGCTGCCGCAGCGGAAAATGCAGTAGGGGATTATTTGCTTGTGGCTGGAATCTTCTTCGGCCGCCGCACGATCCATGAAAAAGTGGCTAGCGGGATCCAGCAATCTTTCCACCGCAGCATCCAGACCCTCTGTCCGCAGACCTTGGAACATCCCGAGTTCCTCCAACAAGGTGCGTGGCACCACCAGTACTTGTTCCCCTGAATACTTCGACATGGCCGCAAGAATACTTGCTGATCTCTATTCGCCAAGTCCGCATTGCTGCGAGTTATGCGAGTTCAACGTGCAATTTTGCACAGCGAGTGCTACATCGCTCCCGCACCATGATCCCGACGACTCAAAATTACGGTAGTCTCACTATCAATCACCTCGGCCCGCGACAGCATCCTTCGCCATCGCTCAAGCGCGGCTACTCACCGGATGGCTCTGCTTGGCACTCGGATGGAGACCGCATCCTGCTCAACGATCACGTCAGCGCAGTGACGCATGCCGTGCAATTCGGACTGCCGCTCAAGTCCATCGAGCTGGCTGGGCCACGCCGTGAAATTTATTTTAATCCAGAAGTCAGCACCTGCGCCATTATCACCTGTGGCGGTCTTTGCCCCGGACTCAATGATGTGATCCGCTCCATTGTGATGCAGGCGTGGTATGCCTACGGAGTCAGGAAAATTCTCGGAATCCCATTTGGATACGAGGGTCTCAATCCTGCTTACGGTCACGCACCCATCGAGCTTACCCCGCAGAGTGTGAGCAACATCCACTACTTCGGCGGGACGATATTGGGTTCATCCAGAGGCAAGCAGGATACCACCATCATGGCGGATTATTTGGAAGAGCTGGGAGTGAACATGCTCTTTGTCATCGGCGGAGACGGTTCTCAACGCGGGGCGCGGGCATTGTTTCAAGAATTCGAATCCCGTCGCCACCCGATCGCGTTCGTTGGCCTACCGAAGACGATCGATAATGATTTACTCTATATGGATCGCAGTTTCGGCTATCAAACGGCGTTCACAGCGGCGTTCCAAGCAGTCATTTCCGCTCACACCGAGGCAGCGGGAGCGCGCAATGGCTTGGGGATCGTCAAGTTGATGGGGCGGGATTCCGGCTTCATCGCCTGCTCGGCAGGCTTGGCCACGGGGGAGGCGAATTTCGTTTTGATCCCGGAAGTCCCATTTCAGCTAGAAGGGGATAATGGTCTGTTTGAATTGGTGAAACAACGTTTAAAAGAACGCGGACATGCCGTGATCGTCGTCGCGGAAGGGGCGGGCCAGGACCTTTTTTCCACATCCGAGCTGGGCGAAGATGCATCGGGAAATCAGCGCTACGGAGACATCGGTGTGTTTCTCAAGGAGCAATTTATTTCCCATTTTAAGACACACGAAACTGAGCTAAACGCAAAATACATCGATCCAAGTTACATCATCCGCAGCGTCCCCGCCGCGCCAGAGGATCGGGTGTTTTGCTACAACCTCGGCCGCCATGCCGTGCATGCCGCGATGGCGGGTAAAACTGGAATGGTGATCGCCCGCTGGCACCAACGCTTCGTCCACTTGCCGATGGATCTTGTCACCGCAGGACGCCGGAAAGTGGATCCGCAAGGGGATCTATGGCGCTCCGTACTCGAATCCACCGGCCAACCCGCACGCATCGGAGATTGATGATGGTGGGCAGTGAACATTCTCTCTCCATTTTACGCTGTGGGCCAAATGGTCCTATCGCGGAAATTGACCAAGTGGCGGTGGAAGAGCCGCTGGAGATCCGGCTCGATGGACATCCTGTGGCTGTAATGATGCGTACGCCGGGTGCGGATTTGGACCTGCTCGCGGGATTTCTCATCACCGAGGGCATTTTGGAATCGCTGGCCCAATTGAGGAAAATGGAGGCCCGGCCGGAGGAAAACCGAGTGTTAGCTTTTCTTCAAGAGGGTGTGGAAGTCGATCTCGGGAAACTCACCCGCCACCTCTTCACGGGTTCCTCCTGCGGGCTTTGCGGTAAGGCTACGCTGGAAGCAATTTTGTGCGATTTCCCGGCTTTGCAAGATCGGCTTCCCGTGGACGACGCTGTGATACTTGCCGCTCCAGCGCAGTTACGCGCCGCGCAGAGTGCCTTTCAAGCCACCGGTGGCCTGCACGCTGCGGGACTATTTTCCGCTGCGGGAGATTTGCTCGTCCTGCGCGAAGACATCGGCCGCCACAATGCGGTGGATAAGGTCATCGGCCATGGGCTGCACCATGGGCTGAATTTTGCCGAAGCGTTTCTATTAGTCTCTGGCCGGGTCTCCTTTGAAATTATGCAGAAAGCACTCGCCGTGAGAATTCCGCTGATTGCCGCCATTTCCGCACCCAGTTCGCTGGCGGTGGAATTTGCTAAAAAATCCGGGCAAACACTGATCGGGTTTTTACGCCCGCCTACCTTTAATCGTTATTCCGGATGAAACGCGCCCTCTGCATCGTGCTTGATTCTGTCGGCTGCGGCCATGCGCCGGATGCTTCCACCTATGGGGATGCCGGGGCGAACACATTGGGCCATCTTTTCGAGCGGATTCCCGGTTTCCATCTACCTAATCTCGCGTCGCTCGGGCTTTACGAAGTGTTGGGAATCGAGTCGCCAGCGCCGCTTCGTAGCGATGCTTCATGGGCGCGGCTGACGCAGGTTTCCGATGGGAAGGATACCACCAGTGGCCATTGGGAATTGATGGGTTGTGAAATCAGCGAAGCGTTCGCAACGTTTCAAGAATTTCCACCGGATCTCATCGCGGAGCTGGAGAAGCGCAGTGGAGTGAAATTTATCGGAAACTACGCTTCTTCCGGCACGGAAATTCTTCGCCAACTAGGTGAAGAACACCTCCGCAGCGCGAGGCCGATTCTTTACACAAGCGCCGATAGTGTTTTACAAATCGCCGCGCATGAAGAGGTCTTCGGCTTGGAACGGCTGTTGGACCTGTGTGAGACGGCTAGAAAATTGTTAGACGAGCGGGGAATCCGGATTGGACGAGTGATTGCCCGCCCGTTTCTGGGACATTCTGCAGCGGATTTCAGACGCACCGGGAACCGCCACGATTACTCGCTGGTGCCCGGAGCGACAGTTCTAAATCGATTACAAGCGGCAGGGATTCAAACTCTCGGAGTGGGAAAAATTGCGGATATATTCGCAAATTCCGGGATTTCGTATTCAGCTCCCACTCAATCAAACGCAGAAGGCATGGCAATGATCGATGAACTCTGGCAGCGGAAAATTTCCCAACCTCACTTGATTTTCGCCAATCTCGTGGACTTCGATTCTCTTTACGGCCACCGCAGAGATCCTGAAGGATATGCGCAGTGCCTGCGCGAATTCGACGCATGGCTTGGCAGTTTTCTCGGCAGGATTTCTACTACAGATCTAGTAATCATTACCGCGGACCATGGCAACGATCCTTACCATCGCGGCACCGATCACACACGGGAACAAGTGCCGGCGCTGGTGCTTGGCAAGTCCATCAAGGCGGGAACTTTCTCCGCAGTGGCAGGGTGGCTGGAGGAGTATTTTGAACTCTATACTGCCGCGCATCAAGATTTGTGATTTTGCGGGCTAAGGAGTGGTGACCTTACTGTCGCCTCTTTGGCTGGCACAGAGGAAGAAAGGGACAATAAGGTCCCTACTCCTTATTCCACAAATCTTGATGCGCTGCAGTATAGATGTCCGTGAGTCGCTTTCTCGGAGCATTTGGGAAAGTCAACTTGCCGTTTTAGAAGAACCTCTCCCGGAAGAGGGCATCACCCTCCAGATCGAGCTGGGGGTGGATGAGATTGTTGAGGAAATCGTGCAACGGCTTCCGGAGAAGTGAGGTGATAGGGGACTCATTTAGGCATGTTGATGCTTGCGCGATGCCCAGTGAGGCACCATGGATGGGCATGGACCGCTGGTTTCTCATTGCCGCCACTCTACTCGCTGCCGCCGGCGCAGCATGGGGGATCGCCTCGGTGCATCAGGGCCGCCGTAGCCGGGCCACGGTGTTTTGGATGATCGCGGCATTTCTGTGCCAGCTGGGATTTCTCTCGGTGCGCGGCCAGATGCGCGCTGCCTGCCCGTTGGTGGGAACGGGGGAAATTTTAGCCTTTTTGGCGTGGTCGCTGACGTTGTTTTACCTGCTGATCGGCCCGGCTTACCGAATCTCGTTGCTTGGGGTGTTCACCGCACCGGTGGTCGTTTTATTCCAAGGATTCGCGCTGTTTCCTGGAGTATTGGAAATGAATCCCACACGGGTTCTAGGGGGGAATGCGTGGCATGAGACTCATTCCGCCATGTCTGTCTTAGCCTACGGCGCGCTGGCATTGGCGGCGGTGGCCGGGGTGATGTTTCTAGTCTTGGACAAGCAGCTTAAAGAGCACCATCTCAAGGGCGGGCTATTCCGTAATCTCCCGCCGGTGCGCGAACTTCTCACATCCTTGGAGCGCTTGTTGTGGCTTGGTGCGGCACTACTTACGGTCGGCATTATTGCTGGATTTTTGATGCCTCAGACCAATCAGGCGCTCGGTCATCCGATCACGGCAGTGGTCTTGTGGTTATGCTATCTTTTCCTAATCGGCGTTCAGCGGGTGAGGGGACTCACCGGTAGGCGGCTCTCCCTTTCTGCGGTGATGTTGTTCTTAATTTCATTGGTGGTATTCGCATTCATCTGATGGAAATTCTCTGCCTCGGCCTCAATCACCGGACCGCACCAGTGGAAGTGCGCGAGCGATTTGCTGTGAGCATTTCTCAGCAAGGAAGAGCCGCCCACGATCTGATCGCGAGGGCGGAAGCCTCGGAAGGCGTGGTGATCTCCACCTGTAATCGCACGGAGTTTTACCTCGCTGCGGAGAATGCCCAGGCTGCCCTGAGATTAGCCGAGAAGCACTTGGCCGAGACCACTCAGCTTGAATTTGACGCTAATGTTGCAGCACATTTTTATAGATTGGAAAAATCGCAGGCTGCGCAACATCTCTGCCGGGTAGTCAGCGGACTCGATTCCATGATGCTCGGAGAAACGGAAATATTTGGACAAGTCAAAGAAGCTTACCGACTTGCGCTAGAAGGTGGGGCCACCGGGGGAATTCTAAACAAACTTTTTCAGCGAGCATTTGGCATCGGCAAAAAAGTCCGCACTGAGACCTCCATCCAGGAAGGGGCCACCTCCGTGGGCAGTGTGGCGGTGGATCTTGCGGAAAAAATTTTTGGCCATCTGAAGCACAGCGAAGTGATGATTTTGGGCGCTGGTGAAATGAGCCGGATCACGGCGCAAAGCTTGGTCTCGCGCGGGGCAAAATCGATTTTCGTGGCGAATCGTTCGTTTGATCGCGCTCAGGAGCTGGCCACGGAAATGGGCGGAAGTGCCGTGCGCTTCGATGCTTGGCAGGAAGTTTTGGAGCGGGTGGATGTGGTGATTTCTTCTACCGGAGCGCCCCACGCCATCGTCCAACGCGCCGATGTCGAGAAGGCTCGCCGGGCGCGAAAATATCGGCCGCTATTTTTCATCGATATCGCCGTACCACGCGATATCGATCCAGCGGTAGGCGAGATTGAGGAAGTCTATCTCTACGATATCGATACCTTGGAGCAACTCGCCGAGGAGGCCCGCGGCCGCCGCCAGATGCAAATCGACCAATGTGAGCGCATCATCCTGAGCGAACTGGCAAAATCGAAATTATTAGGGCTTTAGAGATTTAGAGGAGACTAGTGGATTGTATCGAGTATTGAAACGGCTAGCACTTCGGGCGTGACTCCGACTTTCCAGATGGCGTATTGGATGGGCATCGATTGAAATGTTTTAAAATTTTATTACTCAGCCTTTACTCCAGCGTGTGATTCTCGCATGACACTCGGCTTTTGGCAGATAGCGCCGTTCCCGCCCCGTCCGTAGCAGCAATGTTTCCAACCGCTGCGCCGCCACCCGTTTAGCGAGCAGGCCGGAATCTACGAGTTGATCCATGATCCATAATGTCCCATGGACGTCCACCAATCGTAGCTTTGCCAAGTTGCGCAGCGGCTTGTCACCGGAAAGCAATAGGGCGTCCTCACGAATGGCAAGATAGAGCACAGACACATCTGCCGGGCTCAGCCCGGTCGGTTCACATTCCACCCTTAATGTCTCGAATGCTTCCATTTCCTCGCCTGATATCACCGCCTCGATCACTTGCCCGGCGTGGATGCTCGCAAGTGCGTTCGCGTGTCCTCCGTCCTCCAGTTCCACCACCACGAAGCTGCTGGTGATCGTCTGATAGTTGAGCTGGAACCAGAGGTCGAGGATGCCCATCGATTCCAGATCGATGAAAACATTAGCATCCTTGACGGCGATTCTCATGCGGTGTGGTCAATCCAGCGGGGTGAATTCCTCTCCGAGCTCAGGGAGCGAAATCCCCAGCAGTCCGGCGGCTTTTGACGTGGTGATGAGTTCCTGAGCCAGTGCCCGGAGAACCAGCGGCTTGAAGCGGCAGGACTCTTCCTCACCAATCCACGTACCCGGGTCTTTCGTCCGCCATCCGTTCTTTGTAGAAACAATGCAATATGTCTTGTAACGTCCGGCGGTGACGAGCCCTAGGTTGTTGGCGCGTGCCATGATGGCCGCAACGGAGATTCCCCACTCGGCCTTGATCGCACACAGCTCGGCCAAAGCGATTTTTACCCGATTCACACCGAACGCCTGCTCGAATGCTTTCCGCGGAATCAGGAATGCTCCGGCGAAGCGGTGGCAGTAATTCTCCTGTTCCTTGTGGCTGAGATTCTCGGGCAAAACCAGATAAAGATGCGCCAGCTCATGCAGCGCGGTGAAACGGAAGCGTGGCAAATCCTTGTCGTCGCCGCTCAGCCCACGTTTGGACAAGGCGATCACCGGCACCCGTAGGTCGCCGCCCTCGGCAAACGCGGAAAATCCATCGAATCCCTCCTCATGAGGAAGGATCCGAACTTTCACTCCATGATTCTCCAACATGGAATGCACGTTAGGGATCGGATTCATGCCGAGCTGCCATTTCTTGCGGAGCTCGTCCGCTTTCTCCTCGATGACGTCTCCTAGCTCATCCACCTCCACCGCCGAGAGGTTCACCTGCTTGAACTCAGCCACCGGCAGACCGAGGATGTTCTCAATCTCCAGATAACGTTCGAAAAACTCGTAAGCCTGTTCTTCCAGACGTTGGCGGGCCTTCTTACCCAGCTTGGTCAACTGGCTGCGGTATTCCACCGTCGCCAGTTTCAACGTGTCCGTTTTGAAGAAGTAGTCCGGCCGGACATGCAGGGCCTGTCCGAGCCGCGCCAGCAGCTTGGAATCCGGGCACACTTCACCGGCTTCGAATTTTTGAAGCATCGTGTGGGAAACCTCGCCTTCGATCTCATCTGCGAGGCTCCGCAGTGAGTGGCCAGCCATCAGACGGGCTCGCCGGAGACGGTCGCCGATGCGCTGGGCAAGCGTCCGGGCTTGGGATGGATTGGGAGATTGAGGCGCCTCGACTTCCTCCCGGTGGCGGGTGGCAGCTTTCTTTTTCATGGGATGGTTTTCGGGGATCTTCCGAAAGAAAATAACCGGGAGCAGGACATCTTCCGGCCTCTTGTTTCGAGGGGTTGCAGGCTGGCTGCGTTTACAGTATTGACATATTTTTCAATACTGTAAAGTTCTCGTTCAAGAAAAACGAGACCCTTACGAAGTCTCGCTTTTCCCAACCATCTGATCGAAAGGCCTCCGTTTGAGGGGCTCCTTGATCTGCTTAGAACGGAGACGGCCAAATTCCTTCGCGATCAAAACGGGTCTCGATGGCGATCGGGTGGACTCCGAAGCGAGGTGCGATGAGTTCTGCAGTCTTGCTGCGGATCTCGGCATTTGAAACCCATACGTGTCTGCCATACTGGGCATCCATCGCGGGAAGCATCTTCTCGAAACACTCACGCATAAGCTCCACCGGGACTAGCAGACGTCCGGCGAACTCATTAGCCTCCCTCTCGAATTCATACTTCTGGCCGTTGTGCTCGTTCAGCCAATCCAGAAAGTGCTCGTTCATGGTGATGCCTGCAGCCTCAAACAGCTCGCGATGGAGGAACAGGTGTCCGAGTTCATGCGCGATGGAGAACCGAAGCCGGTTCAACTGGGCACCCCGGACGAGGTCGATTCGGTCAAAAATTTCGCCATCGATGTAGAGGCCGGAAAAGTCCGCGAGGATCGCCGCATCTGCTCCAAAGTCCGCTTTCAGCAGATCGTAGGGAATCAAGTCCATGCGGAGTTCCAGTTCCACAAATGAAATCAGATCGAGCGGGATTTTGTCCGCCATCAAGATCTCATGCCTGGCTCTCAGGTCTTCGACTTTCTTCCAAACTTCGACGTTCGTCATCGGGGGAGGCTTCGTTCAAGGTTGATTCAATTTCTTCACGCCGCTCAGGAGCTTTTCAAAATCCTCCGGCGTGTACTCCTGCCCTCGAATGGCGCGGAAAAACGCCGGCATCTTGCTAAGCAACTCCTCGTCCTTCAAATCCGCCGGGATTTGACCACGGGCGATTGCGGCCAGGTCCGCGAACTCCGCTCGCTGGTCCGCGCTTAATGTAAGAACGCCTGCAATCCGGCTCAGGAATTCCTCATCATCCGGCGGCGGCAGCACTCCGCGTTCGATCTTACTCCAGTTGCTCGGATCAATGGCCGCGTCGCGGCAAAAACTCCGCAAGGTCTGGCCCGCCGCGATCCGGCGGTCCTTGGCATAGTCTCCAAATTTCATCATATCGTGTGGTTGGGTTCGAACCACGCTACCCCAGTGTGGTTATCAAGCAACCACAATTTTACGCATAGCGTATCCTCGCCCTGATTCCGGCGCGATCGCCAACAAATCGATGATCCCGCCGAAGCTCGTCCTCACCTGCCGCCCAATCAGCATCCAGCCCGAGGAAATCATCTCCGGCCGCGCCGTGATCATCTCCTCAAGGTCTTTCTCGGTCGCGAGTTTTGAAACGGTCAGCGCTTCGGGATTCGCTCCGACTTTTCGGATGGCGTGTTGGATGGGCATGATTAGAGAGCTTGAGCGTCTTCGATCGCATTTGCGATTCGCAGGAGTTGATTTTCGTTGTGGTTAAAAGCATTTGAGAAACCCCTGAGGAATCCATTGACGCTATCTGGTCCTCCGTCGGAGTATCCAAGCTCAACTAGCAAATCCGCGAGAAATTCTTTGGATGTCTCGTGCGTTATCGAACCCTGAATGACCACCTGAATCCACCACTCGGCATCTTTGCGACCCATCAATGCCAAAACTTCCAAGCACAGGTCTTTCATTCCGTCCTTCTTCTTCCGATATAGATGAAACGTTTCTGACCTGCCGACGCGAAAACAACTAAGGAGGATGCATCCGATTGCGTAACCCCATACGACTTTCCCGTTCTTCGTCTCATCCAATGTTTGCATGGTGTGTCCCATGATTCTGAACACATCTTGAATCTGTCTAGGGCGCAAACGGAGCGCACTCGCCACATTAATCACTTGCTTTTCGATCTGTGAGGACAAATCGAATCTCGTTATTCTTTTGCCTTCGACCTCCAGATATTTGTGAACATACTTTCCGGCGAGTCTCCGATAGGAATCTTCGGTCATATCCGGAAGCAAAAAGGTGCGGTGGCAGAATTTGCGAAAGTATTCCTCGAATTGGAGATGCACCCCGTATAGCGCCTGAGCGGATCCTTTTAACTGATCATAATCCACAGCAAGCAGAAACACCATACCTTCGATATCGAATACATGTTTAATTGTCTCCAAATATGACACTGCATAATCCGGACGGCACCGATCAAGCTCGTCCACAAAGACTAACACCTTTGGATTACGACCACCAAATGCTGTTCGGAGTTCGCTCTTCAAATCTTGGAGTGCGTTGATCCGCTGCTGATACATCTCAATGAAGTCGGGCGTGGGGAGTTTAGACTCCCCTGTCTTCTTTGCAGCGTATTCCTCAGCTTTGACCGAATTGAGTCCGGTCCATTTAGCGACAAACTCATTAGCCAATCCGGTGGAAAACCAGCCCACTTCCTTCGCTGCTTTCTTGAACTTGCTCTTGTTTGGAGTGCCCTCACCTTTCCAATTCTCA
The DNA here is from genome assembly GCA_041753275.1 of Akkermansiaceae bacterium. Classification (GTDB taxonomy): domain Bacteria; phylum Verrucomicrobiota; class Verrucomicrobiia; order Verrucomicrobiales; family Akkermansiaceae; genus Luteolibacter. Next base: position 43,775 of record JBGSUW010000057.1, read on the forward strand.
ATCGCTTCAACTAGTCCGGCAAGCACGGCAAGTAGTGGTTCTCCACAGTGATCGCTTTCCCATGCATTTAACACCACTGGCATTGGGACGAATTCGCCTTTTTCACGTCTGGACAATAGACTGTTCCGCCACATTTCGATAAATGTGGTCTTCCCGGAGCCGAATCCGGCATTCAAGGCAAGCACAAGGCTCCCATCCACATAATCGTGCTCCACATTTGCGAAAGCTTCCAGCCGGTCGCAGAATTTCTTCAGTTCGAAGCAGTCGAAGTCTTCAAATGTGATTTTCACCTCGGTTTTCATAATTTCTATTGTTTGGCTTGGGTCAGTTCAAAGAATAATTTCCAAAAAGTCCTCAGCGGCATTTCGATCGCCAACAAGTCGATGATCCCGCCGAAGCTCGTGCTCACCTGCCGGCCAATCAGCATCCAGGCGACCATTAACTTGCTGGATCATAGGGAAAGGAACCGCCTTGTCTAGCAGGTTTGTTCAAGGAGTAAGTCGCGAACGTGTTACCCTGTGCGACGACAATTACACTTACCCCCTGACGACAATTAAAATTACCCATTGAAGGGGAGGTTTTTCGGGGTGAGGCGGCATGCTGTTTGACGCCGGTCGGGGTGGCGGGTGCTGCTCTGGGTTGTGGTCACCAGAACCC
>JBGSUW010000058.1:0-2317 GCA_041753275.1 Akkermansiaceae bacterium
GGGACATCTTCACGCGGCCTTTTTCATCCACTCCGAGGCACTTGGCGGTGATGGTGTCGCCTTTTTTGACGATGTCGCCGACGTTTTCCGTGCGGCCTTCGGCCAGCTCGGAGACGTGGACGAGGCCGTCTTTGCCAGGCAACACTTCCATGAAGGCACCGAATTGGGTGATGGATACGACCTTGCCGGTGTAAACTTTGCCAACTTCGATTTCCTGGAACATGCGCTCGATCATCGACTTGGCGCGCTCCAGACCTTCCGCCTTGGAGGTGTAGATGTGCACGGTTACGGCCCAAGCATTTGACATATTTTAGACTTAGTTAAAATTTAACTTGGAGGGTCGCAATATAAGATACCCTTTGGGCATGCCGGAACCGCAAACAAATCAGCCCATCTCTAATTCCAAGACTCGGATGCGCAGCCCCGCATACCCATTTTTCGGACTGGGTGAGGCGATCAAAAAGGCACGCGATTTATGGGATGCACAACGGAAGGGAGAGGGTCATCTCGATTCTGTGGTCCATGCTCTTGGCTACAACGGACGCAATGGGGCTTCACTAAGGGCGGTCGCAGCCCTAAATCACTTCGGACTTACCGAGGAATCAGGGTCCAAAGATAACCGTCGAATCCGGCTCACTGATCTCGCTCAGGATATTATGCTCCTTCCGGATGAAGATGAAAAGAAGGTCAGTTCTTTGAAAAAAGCCGCCTTGATGCCAACGATTCATCAAATTCTGTGGGAACGCTATCAAAGCTCGCTTCCAAGCGATGGAATAATCAAATCCTTCTTAATTCGTGATAAAAGTTACAATGAATCAGCAACTCTTGATGTTATTAAAAACTACCGAGAATCGTTCAATCTTGCTAAACTTGGAGATTTTATTGAACCCAATCTCAGTGACTCTGAGGGAGTCGGTGAGGTTAAGCCACCGTTACCTGAACGGAGTGCATCCGCTACAATCCCTCAGCGATCAATCCTATCGACAGTCGAACCAGAAACTCCGCTAATACGCACAGCACCAGTAAGCCAGGAACTTCCGATCCTGGTGGACCACGGGCAAGTCGCTCGAATTCCATTTCCAATGTCGGAAGAAGCATTCGATCTTCTCATTGGGACTTTGAACCTTTGGAAGAAAAAGTTAATACAGCCACCCTCCCATTAAACCGATGGAGAGACTCGCGAAACGCATAAAAGTTAAAATTAGGATTGGAACCATCTCCGAATCACAGACATCGCCCTAAAATTACAAAATCATGTCAAACTCCTCACGTTACGTCATCGAACCCCTCGACCCGTCGAAGCATCGGCGGGAGGAGTTCGATTGTGGTGTGGACGCGCTGAATGATTATTTGAAGAAGCGGGCAAGGAAGGAAATGGATGCTCTATTGGCGATTTGCTTCGTGGCGGTTCCTGAAAGTGATCCGGGGTGCATTGCCGGATTTTATACGCTTTCTGCTGCGACGATCCTGACTACCGCGCTGCCAGAAACAGTGACCAAGAAACTGCCTCGATATGGAGAGTTTCCGGCGACCTTGCTGGGGCGATTAGCCCGCTCAACAGCTTTCAAAGGACAAGGCTTGGGGGACCGATTGATGATGAGCGCGTTTGCCAGAGCGACTCATGGCGCGGAGGAAGTGGCCTCGTGGGCAATCGTCACCGATCCAAAAGACGACAACGCGCGGCGGTTTTACGAAGAATTCGGCTTCTCCGAACTGGGAGCGAACCGGCTCTTCATGACGATGAAGCAAGTGGCAGCTCTGATTTCCCCTAACGCTCCGTGACGGTTTCTTGATGGAGCTTGAGCGCCTTGGTGGAGCGCTCCGTGGGCTTCACAGAAGGAGCAAGCAGGGCTTCGACAAAACGCCGGGACTCGGACTCGTTTAGTTGGATGGAGTCGTGGCGGCGAATGACTTCCTGAGCGGCGTTACGGATATGTGATACTACGAAGGAGGCGAGGGAAGAGCCTTCCAATGCTGCGGCGCGAGTTAGCAAGGACTTGTCCTCCGGTGTGATCCGGGCGACGAGCCGATCCGAGCGTCGGGGATCGTTTTGCAAGGTTGCCATGGCGGGAATGTGTGCCGGTTTGTACCACAAATCAAGATTTTAAAATGGGGCTTAAAGAGGAAAAATCTGGAGGCGAGACGCGGCAGCCACTTTAAGAGCGAAAACCGGCGGCCCTTGTGAGGACGCCGGTTTGATTTGGATGGGTGATAATTTGCAGCGACAGGAGTGTCGCGACTCCTTATTCGGCAGCGACAGGCTGCTGGGCGTCGTGCTCAGCGGCGGCTTGGTCGCGGAGCCAAGCGCGGCGGGACA
>JBGSUW010000059.1:0-24228 GCA_041753275.1 Akkermansiaceae bacterium
ATGTCGGGTGCCACTTGTCCGATGAGATCTAGCGGCTCTTCCGGACGTGGTTTCGAAGCGGGTTTCTCAAGCTCCAGGCGGAGAATGATATTCTCCATGCCGGGCTTGACTCGGTGCTCGGTGACCGTCTTCGGCTGATCATCTGGTTCCAGCTTGGCTTCGATCTCGAACCAACCGGCCATCAGGCCGCTGATGCGGAATTCCCCGTTTTCTTCTGAAGTGGTTTTCCGTTGCCTCAGACCGGCGGAAACTTCAGCACCGGCGACCGGCTCGCCATCTCCATCGACGACCTTTCCGCTCACCACTCCATCCGCCACCGGGAGCACGAGGCGCACAGGCTCGCAAGGGATCTGCGCCTTCGTATTTCTGGTTTCCCGGCTGGATTTCTCGTCATATTTGCCTGCGTCAATAGAGACCAAACCTTTTACAAGTGATTTGAGGACGAATCTCCCTTTTTCATCGGTGAACACCTGGGTGAACCCTCCCGGTTGCCCGTTTCCGCTGCAATTGACCCATGCGCGTGGGACTGGGGCACCCTCTGCATCGACGACTGTTCCACTCAAAGACTCTCCCGCCGACTTGAGGGTGAAGTTCACCTCCTTGGAATCTCCTGCGGAAAAATCCAGGTTCCGAGCCCCTGCGTCGCCGCGTGCTTCCGCGCTGACACGGATGTGATATCCACGGAATCCCACCCAGACGTTTTCGATGGTGAAATTGCCGTCATCATCTGTCCGGGTCTCCGGCTGGAGAATGCTGCCGAACAAATATTCCGGCATGAAACCCGCGTTTAGCGTCTCATGGGACAAACTCACGCGGGCTTTCCTGATCGGATTCCCCGCATCATCGCGGACAGTTCCCTTCAATTTTGCAAAGCCGGCCTTTTTCAGAATCAAGGTCAATTCGGCCCCCGGAACCGCAGGAACGCGATCGGAAACGGCATCTACCAAGTTTGACCCTATGGCGGATCCTCCCTTGAGCTCTTCATCCTGGACGATGCTGAATCTCCCGTCCGCACCGGCTTTCACTGGCGAAGACATTCCCCATGAGCTGGATGAGAAGAGCGCGACGGCGGCTCCGAGCACGGCCACTCCGTTTTCATCGATCACTTTGCCGGTGATCAGATGTTCATCCGTCGCCGGGTTGAGTTTGAATGTGATCCGCTTCCGTTCACCTGCTTTTACATCGATCTTCTGAGTAAGTTTGCCATCGAGGTATCCATCCGGGATCATGCGGTGGGATCTGTAGCGGACTTCCTGACTGCCGGGTGGAAGTTGGATGATTAGAGGATCGTCGATGACTTTCCCGGTGACGGCATCCACGATCTCCGCCGTCACCTCTGCGGCCTCGATCAGGGTAATATCCGGCAACACCGTCGGGGCATCGTCGCCGACTTTCATAGTTTGCATTTCCGCTGCAACCCACTTCGCATCCAATGGCGGAACAAGCTTAATGCGGATGCGATAATCGGAGGGCGGAATGGATGAGAGATGGAACCGACCGTCTTCATCCGTCCGTGCCGAACTGCCGTACGACGTCACGTATGGAGTGGTTTCAGTAATTTGAAAATGTAAGTTCTCCGCAGGACTGCCATCCGGGAGGAGTATCCGCCCACTGACAGATCCCGGCTGCGGGAGAACTATCTCATGCTCATCCCCATCCGAGATAGGAGTCTGCCAAGAAACATTGATATTATGTTTACCGTAGGGCTGTGAGAAGGACGGGTTGTCATGGGTCAGGTAAAACCGCAGACCTGGAGGCACCCTCCCGATCACGCACCTGCCATCCCCATCCGAGATGGCAGACCAAATCCCATCGGGCAAAATCGGCACGGGCATTGAAAAGGGCATCCGTTTGCTGAAACTGTCATCAGCGATCTGCGAGATTCTCATTCGGATGTTCGGAACGGGATTCCCATCCTTATCGATGATGCGGGTCTTCAGCGTGGTGGACTCCTCCAAGGTGATATCCGGATGATTGTCCGGGATTTTATCAATCTGGTAGGATTTGGCTTCGAAGGCGACCTCTCCTCGCTTTCCTAGCACGAGAGTTGAAACCAACCCCATTTTCCAATGCTCCGGAATCAAAGACTTTCCGGAAAACACACCCTCCGCATTCGTCTCGCCAGTCGTTATGATCTCGGGTTCGGAAGTCTCGGTATTCATCTGAATCACGATCACCTTTACCCCGGACGCGGCGCTACCGTCGGGATTGAGGATCTTCCGGTTGATATTTCCGAATTCGGTAAAGGCATGCAACGATGGCAGCCAGGCCAAAAACAAGAGCAGAGGCAAAATGGTTCTCATTGGGAGATTCCGGTTACGCTGTGGGTTATGTTTCCTGATCGGGTTCTTGCATGATCCGTGGGAATAAATCCTAGCCTTTGAGCAGGTCATCGGCAAGATTGGCGGGGGGCGAGGTGAGGCGCAACTGGATTCTAAACCAAATTTTGTTTGATTTCTTTTGTTGGTTTTCGGCCACGAATAGGGCTGGAGTTTGTAATCTAAGGACTTCGTGTTTGCGGTGGTGATTGAAGTAGGCTACGATGAGATCGGGAATCTCGATGCGGGCATCGGCTTCGCTAGTGGCGCTGCCCCCCTGAATCATTTCGTTCTTCAGGTTGCCAATCAACGATTTAGTCCAGGCGTGCGGGTCGTCCGCCGGCGAATTCAACGACTGGCCGGCCGCAGGCGAGTAGCCCAATGGCTGGGGCTTCTTCGGATAATTTTTTGTATTTGTAAAGTGGTGGTAACTGTGTGGGAGACGTTAGAGAAAACTCTCAGGTCTTCTTGCTCTATTGTGATTTAGGCAGGATGGATTTCTGACAAACATCAAAAGCTTATCTCTGTGAGGTTTTCCAATCCCGATAAGCAGCGCCGAGTTGGTAGGAGACGTCGGAAGCGGTGAGTGATTCTTCAGATAGATGAGGAAGGGTGATGGCGATCTCAGCGGCACGGCCACAGAGCCAAGCGCCGAGTACAGCGGACTCTGGTAAAGAATCTTTGATGGCGAGGCGGGCTCCTATCACTCCTGCCAAGAGATCACCTTGGCCACCGCTGGCCATTCCAGGATTTCCAGTGGTATTGCAGAAAATTGGCAGGCCGGGGTGGCAAACCAGCGTCCGGCTACCTTTCAGCAAAAGAGTGGCTGGGTGGCGGGCGGTAAATAGCTGTGCGGCTGCTTCACGCGGAAGTGCGGCAAGATCTGGAGCCAGCCGGGCGAATTCACCAGGATGAGGAGTGAGAAGATGGCGAGCATTGAGTATGGAGGTGGCCGCGCGGCGGGAGATGAGATTGAGTGCGTCCGCATCAATGACGACAGGGGATTGTGATTTCTCAACGAGCTCAAGTAATCGGTCTGAAGTAAGATCGTCCATTTGACCGAGGCCGCAACCGGTGACGAGGGCGTCAAAACGAGTATTTAGGATTTCCAAAGGATTCTCTAAACCACGAATGATGATCTCTGGTGGGCACTTCGCAGAAATATTTGCAACGCATGAAGGCGGGACAAAGAGGGTGACAAGGCCGGCTCCGCCTCGTAGGGCTCCGATAGCGGCGAATGCTGCGGCACCCGGATAGTCGCTTGAGCCAGCATAGATAGCGACTCTGCCTGCCATGCCTTTGTGGAAATCAAACGAGCGGGGAGTCTTGCCGAATGACGCAGTCTGCGGGGTAATGGCGGCCAGCATGCCGCTGCCTTCAAGAGTGAGTGGTTCCACGGGGACGAGGGCGAGGGCGCCGGTGTGATTGGCGGCGAGGGCGGTGAGAAGACCCACTTTTGCGTTGCCCAGCATGAAGGTGACGTCCGCCATGGTAGCCCCAATTTGCGCCTCACCATTCTCCGGATTTACTCCGGACGGCAAATCGATTGCCACGATTTTGGCTCCATTTTCATGTCGCAAAGAATTCATTTCCCGCACCGCTGCAAGAATGGGCGGGCGTAGGGGGCCATTTCCACCGCTTCCGAGAAGGCCATCGAGGAGCAGAACCGGGGACTTTGAATTCTGCGAGCTGGGCGGGTGCTCGAGGGCTTGTTTGAGACCGAGTTCTTGCCACTTTTTCAAAGTCAGAGGGGCGAAGTCTGAATATGGAAATGCAGCTCTAGCGGCGATTTTCCAGCCGAATTGATCGCGCAGGATGCGGAGCACGATGAGGGTATCCGCAGCGTTATGGCCTTTTCCAAGATAGCCGATCACAGTCCCGGGGAGGGGAAAGAAGCGGGCGATGGCGTTGGCGAGATTTTCACCTGCTGCATCAAGCAATTGCTCTTCTGTCCAGCCTTTGGCCAAGGCGGCGGCCTCACTGGCTGCCATTTCATCGGGGTTAACTGCGCGCACTCAACAAACTAGCGGGCTTTTGTCCGTCCGCATCAATTTTCAACGACTTCTGCGGAAGCGCTGAATCCCGTCCACCACTCCTTGAGCAATGCAATCGCGGAACCAACCGGATTTCATGCGATCGCGCTCTTTTGAATTACTAACAAACCCGCCTTCGACGAGAATGGACGGGGTTTTGCAATTACGGATGACGTAAAATCGGGCGTATTTAGCCTTGCGATCCACGGTCCGTGTGCGGCCTACAATTCCGCGCTGGACATATTGAGCGAGTGGTCTGCTCTCCTCGGAATGGTAAAATGTTTCCAGGCCACTGACATCCTGCTTCCATGTGTAGTTATAATGAATGCTGACAAAAATGGAGTTGCGAGTCCGATTGGCAATATTGACGCGCTGGGGGAGTGAAACAAAGTAATCGCTGCGACGCGTCATCACCGTATTGTATCCGAGCTTCCTTAATTTAGTTTCAATCCGGTAGGCGGTGTCCAACGCGAGATGTTTTTCGTAAACTCGGCCCCATTGACCTCCGTTGTCATGGCCACCGTGACCAGCGTCGATCACTACGGTCCTGAAATTTGCCGCAGAAAGACAATTGCCGGAAAAGCTCAGCAAGGTGAGAAGGAAAAGACAAAGGAAATGTTTCATAGAAATTAATGTCTTGTTGACATTAAGAATGTCTTAAATTTTTTAAAATTTGTAAAGATATTTTTTATAAACTTTATTGTGCCTAGTGTGGCAACTGTTTTTTAATATGGAATTGGCGGGCGATCCGATGCTTTGCGTATTTTACCCTTCGCTTCTGCGGCTGCTTTGGGATCATAGGGAATGCTGTTAGCCACGCGGACCGTGCCATCGCCAAAGGTGAGCAATTGCGGGTCACCCGAATCAGTTCGCTGGTGAATGCCGCGGCTGACTAGGCGGCCATCCGTATCGACTTCGCAATGGACCCACATCGTAGGAGTGGCGAGAAACATGACGTGCATCCGTTGTTTATTATCAACGGTGGCAAGTGGTGCGCGTAGCGTGAGCACATCGCCCAGTAGGAAGGTGCGGACGTACTGGCCGGTGCGTTCGTTGACGACTTGTGCGTAAATTTGGTTTCTTAAGTCGCCTGCGAAGTTGAGCAATCTGAATTTACGAGTCTCACCAGAGCGGCCAAGAACTCCGACCGTTTGCGACCAGAAGAGACGGCCAGGGCTTTGATTGAAGCTGACGCGATTGGTGGAGGCACCGTCGCCGATGCCGTCGGGCATGCGAATCACTGCACTGGCAGAGAAACTACCGGGCTGGCTGAGATTGAAATGTTGTGCGAGATCAATTTCGCGCGCCATGGTCTCACCCGCCTTTACGGACATTTTCCCAAAAACACCACGTCCTTTCGGATAAATTGGATTTCCTCGGCTGTCTTTGATGATGAAATTGAGCCACTGCGTCCGGCCATCGCTGGCGAAGGTAAGCAATTGTCCGGCATGATTGGTCACGGTCACCACGGCCATGACCGGTTCTCCCGCAAGATACTGTTTTTTATTAAGTTGGAGTGCGACGGCCAACTGCGCGTGAGCAGAGGTGAAAAGCACCATGGCAAGTCCAAGGTAGAATGCGCTGCGGAATGTCATCGTCCAAGAGAGGTAGCCGAGTGATGCGGACTCGTCAATCTAACCAGACAAACTCGTGAGTTTTCTCTGAAAAATGTGCCCACTGATTTCAAAATCACACATTTCATCCTTCTCAAGCGAAACGCCGTTTTAGAGACTTCCGCATGTCTCAAGCCGAAACGCCGCCCTATGTGTTGCAGTTGATCATTTTCCTGTCCCTGATTCTGATGCTTGTGGGATTCCAACTCATCGTGAGCCTGAATACCGCGCGTAGAATTAAGCGTTTGGAAAACCGTCTCGACGGACCTTCCAAAAACCAAGCGTCACAAGAAAGCGAACCTGGGCATGCGGAAACTTCTCCCGGTGGTGCTTTTGAAGCATTTTTATTAGAAAATCCCGAGCGGCGAAAAATGGTTAAGTCAGAGCAATTTGCCGCTTACAGGAAATGGCGGCACGAAAAGGGCATGAATTGGGCGAATTCTTGAGAGTGATTCTCAACTTGGTGGCCTTTTAGCGCTTTGGTTGGAAAATCTGTCTAAATTTCTACTTTCGAGTTGCAAGCTTGGCCGTCGCTTGCATTCTCCCGCCGTTCCAGATCGTCCTCACAAACTTTTTGGTTCAAGCTTGTGAAAACTTTCACAAGCTCCATCTTCCTGCATCTACCGCCCGTTCTATGGCAAATATTTTTCCTCGTTGGTCCAATCTCCTGCCCCTAAAAATCGCTGTCTGCGCAGGCGCTGCAGCATCGGGTGTGGCTCTTGCATTCGCATACTACGCGACACCTAAGACCCTTACGGTAGGCTATCAACCAAGCCAGCCGATCCCATTTTCCCATAAAATCCACGTTGACCAACTCGGGCTGGATTGCCGCTACTGCCATTCCTTTGTCGATGTGGCTGGCCATTCCAACGTTCCATCCGGTAATACTTGTTGGAATTGCCATCAGCACGTCCAACGCGAGAGTCCGAAGCTGGCCCCGCTTCACCGCTCCATGGATGTGAATTACCCAGGCTACGATGGTAAACCCATCGAGTGGGTGCGGGTGCATAAATCACCTGACTATGTCTATTTCAACCACTCCGCACACGTCAACCGCGGGATTTCCTGCCAAAGCTGCCACGGTGATGTGAATAAAATGGAGGTGGTTTACCAAGCAAAGTCCCACTCGATGGGCTGGTGCCTGGAATGTCACCGCGCTCCTGAGAAAAATCTCCGTCCACTGGAGGAAGTCTATAATTTCTCCTACGATGCGGAAGTTTACCTTAAGAATAATCCGCACCTTGGCGAGGCAGGAATCAAGACCACCGAGCAACTCGGCTTGAAACTCAAAGAAGAATTCATGGTCAATCCCAAGGAATCCTGTGCCACTTGCCACCATTGATCTTTCGCCCATCATTTTGAAATTTACCTTTTTCGCAGTTTAATATGAGCAAACGCATTTTGCAGCACCCCGAAGTTCCATCCGGCGAGTCCACCGTGGCTTGGCGCAGTGCGGGGCAGCTCGAAGACACCGCAGAATTCCGCCAATGGCTGGACCGTGAGTTCCCGCGTGCCGCTGCGGAGATGGTGAATGAAGAAGATGTGGAGAATTCCCGCCGCTCTTTCCTCAAAATCATGGGCGCGTCCACCGCGCTTGCAGGATTCGGCATGGTCGCCTGTCGCCGCCCGGAGACTTACATCGTCCCTTACACCAAGGCTCCTGAATGGGTCATTCCTGGGAAAGCCACCTACTACGCATCCTCCATGCCACGGGCAACGGGTGCCACTCCGCTCGTCGTCACCACCTTTGAAGGGCGGCCTACCAAGCTGGCTCCCAATAACCTCCATCCGGATGCCGAAGGCACGGATGCTTTCGCCCAAGCGTCTATTCTGGATCTTTACTCACCGTCTCGCTCACGCAAATTTGTCCGATCAGGGAAATTGGCAAAACGTGAGGATTTCCAGACTGTCCTCACGGCCTTGGCGGCTGATAGTGCCGCGAAAGTCGGCTTCGTTTTCGGCGCGGACGATAGCCTCACCCGCACCCGGCTTATCAAAGAACTCGCCGCAAAATTTTCCGCCGCCAAATTTTACCAATATGAGCCACTCAGCAGTGATTCTTCCAGCCTCGCTCTCGGTGATGGCGTGAAGCTCGTCCCGGATTTTGCCAAGGCAGATCGCATCCTCTCGCTCGATTGCGACTTCGCTGGAAACGATTCCCAAGCCCCGATCACTCCGTTTTTTGATCGCCGGAAGCCGGAAGGAAAAAATTACACCACCGCGCCGGACGCCTCATCGCTCAATCGTCTCTACGTGGTGGAGGGTGCCTTCACTCTGACCGGCGGCATCGCCGATCACCGGTTGCGGATCGCTCCCAGCCAAGTCGCAATCATCGCCGCCCAAATTGCCCGCGAACTCGGAGTCGCCGCCTCCGCCCCCGAACTCACCGATCCGAAGCACCTCGAGTGGACTAAGGCGCTTGCGGCTGATTTGAAGGGAAATGCTGGGAAATCCATCATTCTTGCGGGATCTCGGCAATCGCCCGCCGTTCATCAGATCGCCCTCGCCATCAATCTCGCGCTGGGCAACATCGGTGAAGGCAAGCCTTTGCTCGCCGTCCAGACTGGCACCCAAGGACTCGGCACGATCGCCACTCTCAAAACGGATATCGATTCCGAAACCGTAGATACTTTGGTCCTTCTCACCCCCGCCAACCCGATCTACGACGCTCCAGCCGATCTGAAATTTGCCGAAACTTTCGCAAAGCTCAAGACCAGCATCCACCTCGGCACTCGCACGGATGCCACCGCTCACGCATCCACATGGCACATCCCTGCTGCCCATTATCTGGAATCCTGGTCAGACGCACGCACCGCCAATGGCGTGCATACCGTGGTCCAGCCGATGATTCTTCCGCTCTACCCGGATTGTGTTTCGGAGATTGAGCTCTTGCTCGCTTTACTCTCCGCCGATGGCAAGCTCCTCAATGGCGAAGGCGAAAAAGGCGCTGCTTCTCCATCCTACGGAGCCGTCCGCGCCACCTTTACCGCCCTTGCTGGGGAAGGGGATAGTGCTTGGAAATTATTCCTGCGCGATGGGTTCTTAGCAGGATCCAAATACACGCTCGCCACACCCGCAGCGGCCGCAGCCACCGTGCAAGCCATCGAGGCACCTACCGCTAAATCACTCGAAATCATTTTCGCCACCGATTCTTCGATCTTTGACGGTCGTTGGATTGACAATGGCTGGTTGCAAGAAGCGCCCGATCCCATTACCAAGCACACTTGGGATAATGCAGCTCTCATCGCACCGAAGACCGCCAAGGAACTCGGCATCTACGATCAGATCATTTCAGTAGAGCCCGTCAGCTCGATTCTCGGTGTAGAGAGCAAATTTGCTAAAGTCGGTCCTGATGGTGAAGGCGAACATCGCAAGCAGCCGATGATTGAAATTTCAGTCAATGGCCAGACTCTTGAAATTCCTGTTCTCCTCTCATTCGGCCAAGCTGAAAACACCATCGTCATCCCTCTCGGATACGGCCAAGGCTTTGATAAAGAAGACGAACTGAAGCGCGATACCAAAAACCAAAACCACATCGGTCTTGTCGGTGTCAATCGCGGCTTCAATGCCTACCCGCTGCGCACGGCTGCCACCGCTTACCTCGCCACCGGTGCGACTGCCAAAGTTACCGGAAAGCGCTACTCCATGGCCCTTACCCAAGAACACCACGCCATGTATGGCCGTGCACTTGCCCGTGAGATCACCACCATGACGGATGATTATAAGGGGAATTTCGAGGATCAATTGATCAACGTTGCCAAGCAGGGCAACGACTCCCATGCCCCGCCGAACGTCTATCTTTACAAGCCCGAAGATCGCGATGGCAAGCCGCTCATTAGCGATCCGCTCCACCAGTGGGCGATGTCCATCGATCTTTCCTCCTGCACCGGTTGCAACGCCTGTCTCGTCGCCTGCCAAGCGGAAAATAACATTCCAATCGTCGGTAAACAGCAAGTTGCCATGGGCCGGGAAATGCACTGGATCCGGATGGACCGCTACTATGCCGCTCACAAGGAAAATACCTTCGATGATGGCAATCCTGAGCTCATTCCACAACCCGTCGCCTGCGTCCAATGCGAATCAGCACCTTGCGAAACGGTTTGTCCGGTAAACGCCACCGTTCATACCGAAGATGGCCTCAATGCCATGGCTTACAACCGCTGCATCGGCACCCGCTACTGCGCGAACAACTGCCCGTACAAGGCCCGTCGTTTCAACTATTTCGACTATAATAAGCGCAACCCACTCATCGCCCATAACCTTTACAAAGGGCCGTTCGGCGAGACTCAGCGTGGCGAAGCTCCCCACCTCCAGAAGAATCCGAACGTCACCATCCGCATGCGCGGTGTGATGGAAAAATGCACCTACTGCGTCCAGCGTCTCAAGGATGCCGTCATCCGCCAAAAGCGTGGCCAGAAACAGGGTGTGCTCGAGTCCGGAAAACCTTCGCTCGAATTCCAAGTCACTACGGAAACTCTCAGAATTCCAGTGGATTCCGTCAAGGTCGCCTGCCAAGACGCTTGCTATGCTGGTGCAATTACCTTCGGAAACTTACTGGACGACAAATCCTCCGCGATGGGCCGCACCAAGCACATTTCCCGGAATTACGATCTCCTCAACTACATCGGCACCCGCCCGCGAACCAGCTACCTGGCACGCGTGAAGAACCCGAATCCGAACATGCCCGACGCCCAATTCGTCGGCAAGGCCACCATCCACATGGTCTAAATCCAATTTCTAATTTTTGTAAATTTCCATCACCATGGCATCCACTACCGATATCGCACCTGAGAAGGCCCACACCGGGGTCAAGCTCCCCGTGCTTGAGCGGGAAAAGCTCATTCTCAGCGGGCGTTCCTACCACTGGATCACCGAGCGCATCTGCGGCGTTGTTGAAAATAAACAGCCATTGCTTTGGTGGTTGCTGTTCATCCCATGTTCACTCATCGCCATGATCGGTGTAGGGGGCGGACTTCTTTACCTCGTCTCCACCGGAGTCGGCGTTTGGGGCATGTCCAACCGTGTTTTCTGGGGATTCGATATCACCAATTTCGTCTTCTGGATTGGTATCGGCCACGCCGGAACTCTAATCTCCGCAGTGTTGTTTCTGACTCGTCAGAATTGGCGAACTTCCATTAACCGAGCGGCGGAAGCGATGACGATCTTCGCTGTGATCTGCGCCGGAATTTTCCCGGCCTTCCACGTAGGACGCGTTTGGTTTGCTTGGTTCCTTGCTCCCGTGCCGAATGCGAATGCCATTTGGCAAAACTTTAAGTCACCGCTGTTATGGGACGTTTTCGCGGTTTCCACGTATTTCACTGTTTCACTGATCTTCTGGTACTTGGGCATGGTTCCCGATCTCGCGACCATCCGTGATCGTTGCAAGCCGGGCCTTCGCAAGTTCCTCTACGGCATCTTCGCAATGGGTTGGCGCGGCGGTAATCGCCAGTGGAGCCATTATGAGATGGCGTATCTCCTTCTAGCCTCTCTCTCCACTCCGTTGGTATTATCGGTGCACTCTGTCGTTTCTTTCGACTTTGCCACCTCTGTTGTCCCTGGATGGCATACCACGATTTTCCCGCCTTACTTCGTCGCAGGTGCGATCTTCGGTGGCTTCGCTATGGTTCTCACCATCATGATTCCCGCACGCTTCATCTACGGCTTGCAGGATCTGATCACCATGAAGCACATCGATAACATGGCGAAGATCATCCTTCTCACCGGCACCATCGTCGGTTATGCCTACCTAATGGAGCTTTTCGTCGCATTCTATTCCGGTGCGATTTATGAGATGGATGCCTTCAAATTCCGCATTGCCGGACCGTATTGGTGGGCCTACGCCGCGATGATGAGCTGTAACGTGCTTTCACCCCAAGTGTTCTGGTTCAAGGCATGTCGCGAAAATCTCTGGGTCATCATGATCGTGGCGATGTGTGTGAACGTGGGAATGTGGTTCGAACGTTTTGTAATCATCGTCACCACCCTCGCCCGCATGTGGCTGCCAGGTGATTGGAAGACTTATAGCCCGAGCGCTGTCGAACTCATGACATTCGTCGGCACCATCGGATTGTTCCTATCACTCTTCATGTTATTCTTGCGTTTCCTGCCTTGCATCAACATTGCCGAGGTGAAATGGACACTTCCCGAGTCAGATCCACACCACGATGATCTTGAGCACCACCCGGATCCGGGCGTGACCAAGGAAGCCGCCTATCAGAAAGAACTCGTCTGAAATCTCAAATCTCAAATTTCATAATTAAAAAGTGAGCACCACCCGCAAACGCGTTTATGGCTACCTTGCCGAGTTCAAGAACGCCTCGGCCCTCTACAAGGCTGCGGAGAAAATCCGCGATGCTGGATTTAGCAAATGGGATTGTTACTCGCCCTATCCGATCCACGGTCTCGATGGCGCGATGGGCTTGAAGCGTTCCATTCTCCCATGGTTCGTTTTCTTCGGCGGCGTCGCGGGTTGCGCCACTGCCTTTGCGCTTGCCTACTCCACCCAAGTGGTCATTTACCCCACGATCGTGCAGGCTAAACCGGCGAACATCTTCACCGTTCCCGCCTTCTTCCCAATCATGTTTGAGCTGACCATCCTATTTTCCGGCTTCGCCACATTGTTCGGTTTGCTCGGTTTGATCCAACTTCCGCGCCTCAATCATCCATTGTTCGCAAGTCGTCAATTCCACCGCGCTACCGATGATGGCTTCTTCCTCGCCATCGAAGCCCGCGATCCGAAATTCAATCCAAATGCCACCCGCGATCTACTCACAGAAATCGGCGGTGCAAACATCGAACTCGTCGAGGAAGAGGACTGAAGAAGAAATTCTTAAATTTTAATCATAAAATCTAAACTTTAGATGCGATACTTTTTCCTCATTTACGCCTTAGTCGCGTTGATCGTCATAGGGATCTTCGGGATCCGCGGCCAGAAATTCAGCAAGCCACCAGTCCGGATTTTCCCAGACATGGATGAGCAGGATAAAGTCAAGGCTCAGAAGCCGGATCCGTTTTTTGCAGATGGTCATGGCTCGCGCCTTCCCGTCGCCCAGTCTCAGCCACGCGGTTTCAATCAAGAGGGTGCCAACACCATCGGCGGAATTCCTGAATACGAATTTGGCGGTCAAAGCGGCTATTACTACACCGGCCACGTGGGGGATTATTTCGGCAGCGGCATGCCTGAAGAACTTGCTCTCAACGCCGAAAATACCACCCAGCTCATCAAGCGCGGCCAGGAACGCTACGGCATCTACTGCGCGGTCTGCCACGGCAGCTCGGGCGACGGTCTTGGCATTACCAGTCAGTATGGAGTGCCTGCCATCGCAAATTTCCATCTGCCGATGTTTAACTCGGCCACCTACCCGGATGGCCGGATTTTTGAAGTCATCACCATTGGCAAAGGCCAAATGGGTGCCTACGGTGCCAATATTCCTGTGAGAGATCGTTGGGCAATCGTCGCCTACGTCCGGACCCTGCAAGCGGCTAAAGAACTCACCACCGCCGTTAAATAATTTTTCCCTGAACTTTCAAAGTAATGGCTCACCACCACGTCACCTCCGCAGACATCGCAATCAATGGCGACCACCTCGACACTTCCAAAGTGGCGAAGGTGAAATTCATGGCCCTTGCCGTGGCTGCCATCGGCACCCTTGCCAGCTTGTATTTCCTCTTCCTCGCCCCGGAAAAACTCCGTGGTTCCTATGCCTACTCGTGGGTGTTTGCCTTTTACTTCTTTCTGACTCTTTCGATCGGCGGAGTCTTCTGGACACTGTTGCATAATGTTTCCAACTCGGGTTGGGGAACTTCGGTTCGCCGGACATTTGAAAACCTGGGTGCTACATTCCCATGGATTTTCCTCTTCGGGCTTCCTCTACTATTCCCTCAGGTAAACCAATATCTTTACGAGTGGATGAATATTCATCGCGAGGGCCATGGAAATGTAAAAGAGCATCTCCATCACGTGGATCACCTTTTGTATAATAAATATTGGTTCATGAATATGCCATTCTGGTATCTGCGTGTCGCTTTTTATGGCATTGCTCTGAGTGCCGTCATTATTGGATTACGGAAGCTTTCCACCGCCCAGGATACCGACCCGAATCCCGGCACCCGCCGTTTGTTCCAAATGCGGTTCCATTCGACATACACTCTCATCATTTTCGCCCTGACCATCACCTTCACCGGTTTTGACTTCCTGATGGGTCTTGATTACAAATGGTTTTCCACCATGTGGGGCGTCTATCTTTTCTCCGGAAGCGCGCTGAATTCGATGGCGGTATGCATCATTGTCTGCACTTGGTTGAAGAGCCAAGGTCATCTCAAGTATGTCACAACTCCCGAGCATTTTCATATCATGGGTAAATTGATGTTCGCCTTCACCACCTTCTGGGCTTACATCACTTTCTCCCAATATTTCCTCATCTGGTATGCTGGCATTACTGAGGAAACTTCATACTTCCTCATTCGTAACACGGGTAATTGGAACATCGGAATGATCGCACTCGTCTTTGGCCACTTTGTAATACCCTTCGTGGTGCTGCTGCAAGCATGGCTCAAGAAGAACCCGAAGCTGCTCTCTGTGGTAGCAGTCTATACACTTGTGATGCATGCCTTGGATCACTATCTCATCACCATCCCGGAGCGCGGAGTTTCTCTCGGAAACATTAAGCCGGAAGTCTTCGGTGCGATCCAAGTGAGCATTCCCGGAGCCTTCTGGGGAGATATCCTGGCTTTCGTCACCATTGGCGCCGCATTCATCTTTTTCCTGCTTCGCGCCATCGGCCAACATTCACTCTACCCGAATCGCGATCCTCGCATCCTCGAGTCCGCCAACGTTTCTAATTGATTCCCTTTTCACTTTTCCTCTAGCACATGGACCCATCCCGCGATAATCCGATCCTCCGCTTCGCCACTTTCTTCTGGGGTATCGGCACCTTTTTGATCTTTGCTGTGCTACTCGCAGCCATTTGGGTTTTTACTAAATCCGACCCCGCCACGCTTGAAGACGCCGCCTCGAAGCCACGGTATGAAACGCGCAAAAAAATCGAAGCCGCCCAAGCCACTAATCTCCCACCCGAAATTTTAGAACAAGCGATTCTTAAGGTTTCGACAGAGTTAGCGGTCTCCAAGCCCGTCGCGATTGAGAAAGCGGAGCAAATTGTCCCTGGCTCACCCACCGCTCTTAAAATGGCGGAAGCACCCAAAGTGGATACGGCCGCCATCGATGCGGCCCCTGCGGATCCGGCCGCACCGATCGACCCAGCGGTGATGGAGATCGGTAAAGCGCAATTTCTAGTATGCGCCGCATGTCACGGCCAAAACGGTGAGGGCGGCCCGATTGCTCCGCCGCTCGCTGGCTCCGAATGGGTCACAGGCCCGGTTTCCAATTTGATTCTAATTCAGCTACGCGGCCTCCAAGGGCCAATCACCGTCAGCGGCACGGAATATAATATGCCCGGTGGCATGGCTGCGATGGCTTATCAAACAGACGATCAGATTGCTGGCGTGCTCACCTATATTCGTAATAGCTTCGGTCACAAAGCGTCCGCTGTGACTCCAGATCAGGTCAAAGCGCTCCGTGGTGAAGTCGGTAAACCCCAGATCACTGCGGCTGAGCTCACCAAGCCTTAATTTTTAATTTCTCATCATGTCCGCCGCCACTCTCAACAACCCTGCCCAAGACGCCTTGGTCCGTGCAGGAATCGATCGTTCATTGCGCCATCCGGTGATGTTTTTCCTAACCAGCGGTGCCGCTTGGCTCGCAGTTTCGATTGTTTTAGGAATCATTTCTTCCGCTAAGGTCCACAGTCCCGGCTTCCTCGCAGACTACGGCTGGTTGACCTATGGTCGGATTTCCCCTGCCCATATCAATACCTTGATCTACGGCTGGGGATTCCAAGCTGCCTTCGCAGTGATGATCTGGTTGATGGCTCGTCTTTCCCGAAAAGAATGCACTTCCGCCGGCGTCATCCTTGCCGCAGGTCATGTATGGAATCTTGGTGTTGCAATTGGTGTCATCGGGATCCTCGCAGGATTCAGCACTGGAATGCCATGGATGGAGTTTCCAGCATTCGCATGGCCGGTCCTGTTGCTCAGCTACTTCGTGATCATCATTGGTGCATTCATTCAGTTCCGTGTCCGGCCAGAAGGGCATGTCTATATCTCTCAGTGGTATTTACTAGGTGCCATGATTTGGTTCCCTTGGGTCTTTATTACCGCCAATATCTTACTGCATGTGCTTCCCGGTCATCCAGTGATGGCGGCTGGAATCAATGCTTGGTATAAATCCTCATTAATCTTCCTGTTTTTCACTCCTGTGGCACTCGGCACAGCCTATTATCTCGCTCCCAAGGTGACGGGTAAACCGGTATTCAGTTACTCGTTGGCAAAGCTGGGCTTTTGGTCGCTTGCGATCATCGCACCATGGGCTGGAATGCAAAAACTCGCAGGTGCGCCCATTCCCTTCTTCCTTCCCTATGTTGGTGCCACTGCCACTGTCTTAATGTTCATTCCCGCAGTTGCTGCATCGCTAAATATTCTTCGCACGATGTCCGCTTCCAAAGATGCCATAGCCTCGAGTCCATCACTCCGTTTCACCGCAGCCGGTATGGGCGGCCTCGTGCTACTGGCGCTCGCGGCGGTAGTTTTAAATCTACCAAACTCCACCTTGCCTCTCACTCAGTTTTCGATGTCCGGATATGGATTTGAAATTCTCGCACTTTATGGATTTTTCAGTTTTGTGATGTTTGGAGCGGTTTACTTCATCGTGCCCCGGGTCACCCGCCGCGAGTGGCTTTCACGGCGCTTGATCACGATTCACTTTTTGTTTTCCGTTTATGGAATCATTGCTGTCGCTCTCGTGGCGCTGTTTGGCGGGCTTCAACAGGGAATCGGTCAAGAGGATTGGATCCAGCCTTGGGCAAACGCATCCACCCGTGCCTTCCCCTACGCCGTGGCTACCACCATTGCCTGGTGCTTTATCTTGTTTTCCAACGTGTTTTTCTTCATCCATCTGACACTGATGTGGTTGCGCCTCGGGCGGCGTAGTTCTCATCCCACTCTGCTTGGCACTGCGCACCACTCGGAAAGTCCGCATGGTGATGATGGAGAAGTGGACGAGACAAGTCCTCTCCACGGTGCCGCCCATTGATTCAATTTTACGCTACTTTCCTAATGAGTCTTCGCACATTTATTCTAGGTCTTTCCGCCAGCTTCGGCGTCGCTTGGTTGGCGATTATCGTCGTGCCATACGTTAAGATGCGCAATCTCGCGCCCATCACACTTTCAGAAGAGACCGATGGTGCGGCTGGAGTTTTCTACCCTAAACGCACGGGCCGCATCGCCAACGGTGCGGAAGTCTATGCGCAGAATGGCTGCTATCTTTGCCACACTCAGTTAATCCGCCCGACTTATGCAGGCCATGATCTTTACCGCCCGGACTGGGGTGGTCTAGCAGCAGATCCCGACCGTGGTGATACCCGCCGCGAAACGAATGCTTTCGATTTCTCAGGCGAGAAATTTGCCCAAATCGGCGTTTCACGCATGGGTCCGGATTTATCAAATATAGGCCGTCGCGTGGAAGCCATCTACGCCGTGGGAGGGGATCCAAGCGCATGGCTTTACAAGCATCTCTACAGTCCACGCTTCCTACCCAAGCTGTGGGAATCCACCTGCCCGCCATCTCCCTTCCTGTTTAATGAACGCAAAGTGAAGGGCAATCGCTCCGTGGATGCACTCCCTTTCGGCGATGATCCTACGGTTGAGATTGTTCCAAGCCCAGATGCAAAAGCTCTGATCTCCTATTTGATTTCCATGAAAAAA
This sequence comes from Akkermansiaceae bacterium, assembly GCA_041753275.1. Taxonomy (GTDB): domain Bacteria; phylum Verrucomicrobiota; class Verrucomicrobiia; order Verrucomicrobiales; family Akkermansiaceae; genus Luteolibacter. The sequence continues at coordinate 17,785 of JBGSUW010000059.1, forward strand.
GATCAGCCCGTGCCCGCCGCTTTAAACTTCGGACCGCCTAAAAAGTAAAAAGTCACGGTTGAATTCCACCTCTTCCTACCTACTCTCAATCATGTCATCGCCTAACAAAAATCCAGATCTGGATGAAACCATCAACGTGACAGAAGCGCACGCCCGCGTCGTCCGCGAGGCCGCTGCCTGCGCCCGCGAAAAGCGTATCGTGGAAAATGGTATTGAGCCAATTTCCCTCTGGGCATTTGCCGCTTGTGGTATCGTATTGCTCATTGCCGGTGGAGTCCTTGGCGGAGCTGGAAAACTTTTTGCCTATGATGCTACTTTCAAAGAAGGCTATGTGCGCTCTGCACCTCCAGGACTCGAAGACTCGGGTCCGCAGCCAAAAGCGGTTCTCGCAGCGCTCAGTAGCCGTGGCGCTAAGATTTATTCCGCAAAATGTGGTGGTTGTCACGGCCCTGATGCCAAGGGAAACGGCTCTACCTATCCATCACTCGCCGGATCATCTTGGGTCACGGGTGAGACGGAGTTATTCGCGATGGTCATCCTAAATGGTCTTACCGGCCCGGTCAGTAGCGGCAAGACCTACGGTGTGATGCCGCCTCAAGGGATCGGCATGTCTCCTGAAGATCTTGCAGGGGTGATGACTTATTTGCGTAACAATCATGGCAATGCCGTCGGCGATGTGGTAACTCCCGAAATGGGCAAGGCTGCAATCGAAATTTCCACAGCCCGCCCTAAAGCAGGTAACATGGTGACTGCTTCAGAACTTACTTCAGACCATAAGAAATCCCTACCTGGAGCTGTTCTTGCTCCAGATACCATGGTCGATCCGATCACTTTCATACCAGTTGCTGCACCCTGATTCTTTTTCTTCTCGATCTAAATATTTACCAATTTTTCGTTCAGCTTTACCAAAATAGTCGAACGATCTCTACCAAGCCGCTAGCTAATCCATGAGCGCTCACGCCAATACTCACGACGGGAAAGATTCCCACCACGATGATCATCACCATGATCACCACCAAAGTTTCATCTCCAAATATGTTTTTTCAACCGATCACAAATGGATCGGTATTCAATACGCGGTTACCGCGCTGCTGTTCTTGGCATTTGGTTTCTACCTGATGATGGTGATGCGCTGGAGTATCGCATTTCCGCACCAGCCACTGCCTGAGTGGATGAGCTTCATTTTTACCGATGGCTGGAAGGCCCGGTGGCTACAAGATGGCAAAGTCACTGGTGAGACCTATAACATGTTTGGCGCCATGCACGGCACCATCATGGTATTCCTTGGAATCGTGCCACTCGGTTTCGGAGCATTTGGAAATTATGTAACGCCACTTCAAATTGGTGCTGTGGACATGGCATTCCCTCGCTTAAACATGGCCAGCTATTGGATCTATCTTCTTGGCGGTCTTGTGATGTGCGCATCCTTTTTTATGGAATCCGGCGCCGCCAAATCAGGGTGGACGAATTACTCGCCGCTCGCTGGATTTGCGGATGGTCAAATCGTTAATCAATGGCTCGCGGGTCAAACCCAATGGCTCATCGGCCTTGTTCTACTGATCACCTCCTCATTATTGGGATCTGTCAATTTCATCACCACGATCATCAATCTCCGGGCACGCGGAATGACTTGGATGCGTTTACCGTTTCTCGTTTGGGCCATGCTCGTCACCGCATTCCTTCTTCCAAACTACTACGGTCCTAATTTCTATCCCATCGGTTGTCATTATCACTGCGATGCTCATTTCACTCTGGGGCGGTTCCATTCGTTTCACCCCTCCGATGCTTTGGGCCTGCGCGTTCATTCCAATGTTCGGCATCGGCGGTCTCACTGGTCTTCCGCTCGCCTTCAATCTCGCGGATCTTCATCTTCACGATACTTATTACGTGATCGGTCACTTCCACTATGTAGTTGCACCGGGTATTCTGTTCGGATTCTTTGGCGGCATTCTCCATTGGTATCCGAAAATTACCGGACGCTACATGAGCAGCAAACTCAACCATCTCCATTTTTGGCCGACTTTGATCTGCATGAATCTCATCTTCTTCCCGATGCTTGTCCAGGGTATGGCTGGATTCCACCGCCGCTGGTACAACGGGGGAGACGCCTACATGGCCAAAGCGCAAGACAGCGTCAATGTCTTCGGTAATACGGTTGCCCAGCACATCGATCTCAATATCCTCATGTCGGTGGGTGCTTGGGGTATGGCTGCGTTCCAAATCTTTTTCATCATCAATTTGTTTGGCTCCTTATTCTTCGGCAGAAAGACCAATAGTGATAATCCATGGCACGCCACGACCTTGGAGTGGGCTACGCCAACACCTCCGCCACACGGTAATTTCGTCACTGAGCCAGTCGTCTATCGCGGGCCTTACGAGTATAGCCGCCCTGATTGTGATGAGGACTATCTCCCACAATGGATCGAGCCAAAGCGGACTGAAACTTCAGACACTCCTGAGGCACAGCCTGTAGCCAAGCACTAATTTTTTACCTAGCTTTCCTGTCCTAAAATGGAAATTCCATACATCGTTACGCCACGCAAAGACACTGGTCTATTCAATTCAAAGATTGCCATTTGGCTCTTCCTCGCTTCCGAGGTAATGCTCTTTGGCGGTTTTTTCTCAGCCTATGTATTCCTCCGTCTCGGCGCAGATTATCCATGGCCAGAGCGGACCCTTCCGGTGCTTCCGGGATTGATCAACACCTTTGTCCTCATCGGTTCTTCAGTGACAGTGGTATTTGCGTGGGCCGCTTTGAAAATGCGCCAGTGGCGTAAATTTCAGCTTTTCATGGGTATCACCGTGTTCTGTGCACTGATTTTCATGGTCCTCAAGGGCGTAGAATACAGTGTCAAGCTAAGTCACCAAGCGGTGCGACTCCAAGACTTTACGGTCATGGAAGGTCACCTAGGCTATGAGAAGGAAGGTGAACAATATGTATTGGACCACAACGGTAAAAAGGTTGAAGAAAACATGATCTACATTGAGGCGTCCAAGCTGACTTTCAGCACTGTCCGCTTTCATAAGCCATGGATTGAGGAATTAGTCTCTCAAGCGGCCCATAAAAAGAGCCGAATCACACTTGCCGAGGACTTGCTTGCGATTACAGAAGAAGGAAAAGAGCGCGTCACTCTCGCGAAAGCCGGTGAGACACTCAGCGTGGATCTGCTCAATAAGATTCAAAAGGCTCATCTCATCGCTCGCAGCCATAATAGTGACTATCGCACCGCAGCTCTCCGCCAGGAGTGGAAGACCGCCAAGGCGAATAATCCCGATAAAAAGGATTGGCAACTTGCATCCACGGTTTCCGTCGATTCCGCAGCTCTTGAGCCAAGGATGCTAACCGAAATTTCCACTGTCGCTTTCAACGTCGATCCTCCAGTTTCTCTTGATTTCAAACCTCGTGACATCAAAGAGGCGGATGGACAATCCCGCTTGAGGGATGATACCGTGATCGATGGTAAATTGCTCGATAGCCCGATGGTCTTCCACCACGTGGATGCCATCGATTTCCAACACCTTGCCATGAGAGCGGTGAAGAAAGGCGTGGATCCCATCGTCGCAATCGAAGAATCATGGCTACTTAAGAATAGCCCATTCGCCAAAGATGCATGGGATTGGCATCAGAAAAAGGTGGCAGCATTAGAGGCAAAGCTACTTGAGGATTACGGCACCACTACTGATGAGAAGGGTAAAGTAATCGCCAAGCGTGAACCAACTGCCAAGGAACGCTATCGAATCGGATGGAAAGAACTCGGCAAGAAAGCCGAAGAAGAGGGCCGTGCCAAACTTAGTGCAGTGGAATCACTGACCGAAGAATTCATGGGCCCAAATTACAAAGCTCGTGGCGATGCGACCTTCCCTGAATTCTCTCTACCGCGCGAGCAAGTGAAGTTTGCAGCGAAATTTACTCCTGCTTGGAATACCTACTATGCCCTCTACTTCACCATGACCGGTCTCCATGGTCTTCACGTCATCGGTGGTGCGCTGGTTCTCGCTTACTATCTGTTCTTTGGAAAGAAAATGTATCTCGAGAATCCCGAGTGGCTGGCAAACCGCGTCGAAATCGGCGGCTTGTTCTGGCACTTCGTTGACCTTGTTTGGATCTTCGTTTTCCCAATTATGTATTTGATGTAATCGTCTAAAATCCATCATTCAAGCATTCAAATTACTTGCAAACCAACTAATCTTCATTATGGCCGATTCTCCCGAAGCGATTAAAAAATCTGTTCGAACCTACATGCTCGTCGGTGGGCTCCTTTTCCTTGGAACGATCCTCACTGTTGCCGTCGCCACTGTACCCGCCTTTGATATTGGTGTTCATGGTTTTGATAAGTGGGACTGTATTCTCGGTCTCGCCATTGCCACCACTAAGGCAGCATTGGTAGCGTCCATTTTCATGCACTTGAATCACGAGAAAAAAGCGGTTTACTGGCTCTTCGGCTCAAGTATCATTGCGGTCACCAGCCTCGCGGCACTCACGGCTCTTGCGATGTGGGACCCGATTTACGATGCGTTTTTCTATTCTGGTCGTTGATTTGTCTGTCTCCCGCTTTAATATCCTAATATGTCAATCAAAGGTTTTCACATTGTTTTCGTCACAGTCAGCACATTGCTCTGCCTGTTCTTAGCAGTATGGGCCTTCGTACTGGTTCCTGAGGTTTCAACCATGAGCACCATCGCAGGAATCATTGGCATTTCTGGTGTTCTTGGGATGCCGGTTTATGGCGTCTGTTTCTGGCGTAAAGTTTCCAACATTCATATTTAATCAAATATCATTCATTTTATGAACATGAACTCTCTTTTTCTAGGCTGCTCGACATGCCGTGTGACGATGATCGAAGGCGGTGGTGATGCGGCCGGTTGGTCCATCTTTTTCCTTCTCGTAGTGATCCTCGCCATGCTCGCTGGAATTGCCTACTTCATGGTGCGTATTGCCCGCCGTGAACAAGCGCACTTTGATCCAACTCTTTCTGACGACTATGTTCCGGCCAACTCCACGCGTTGACCTATCAAGTTTAGATTTCATTTTATAAGATTAAGAATTTCTCCATGAGCCCATCAAAGTTACTCGGCATTCCTGAAAATTTCTCCGCTCACGGGGGACAGGTAGATCACATGATGGATGTCGTCCATTGGTTCATGATCGCTTTATTCGTCGGTTGGACCTTGTTTTTCTTTTACTGCATTTTTCGTTTTTGGCATCGGAATAATCCGAAGGCCTCCTATGAAGGGGTGAAGAGTCATCTCTCCAGCCACGTAGAAATTTGTGTGATTATTGTCGAAGCGGTGTTGCTGATTGGCTTCGCCTTCCCACTCTGGGCCAAGCGGGTCGATAGCTGGGAACAAGTGCGCAACCTTGATCCTAGCCGGGTTAGAGTTGTCGGTTGGCAATTCGGATGGACCTATCACTACCCTGGTGCTGATAATAAATTCGGCCGGAATGATCCACAATTGATCTCCAGCACCAATGATTTAGGAATCGACTACTCCGATCCGAATGCTCTGGATGATTTCACCAGCCCAATTCTACGAATTGCGGTGAACAAGCCCGTTGTTCTAAATATCGGCACCAAGGATGTGATCCATAATTACCACATTGTGCCGATGCGCATTCAGCAAGATGCCATCCCAGGCCGGGAAATCCCTATGTGGTTCACGCCTATCAAAACTCTGGAAACATCAGTCGTTTGTGGACAGCTATGTGGTGAGGGCCATGCCAACATGGTTGGCACGATGGAAGTGATCTCTCAAACTGAGTTTGATACCTGGTTCAAGGGTCAGACTGAGGGTGCTCTCAAAGCAAATCAGAAATTGGCTTTTAACAACCTTTAATCCAATGATGAGCCAATGAGGTTCACCGAGATCGAGCACGATGATTATCGCAATCTTCTCATTGAGATTGCCGATGCTTATATGCCCTTTGGGAAATTCGGGATAAAGGCTTATCCTCCTGCTGGTGTGCCAATTTATGATTTACCACCAGAATATCTTGCGTGGTTTAAAGAGCGTGGTTTCCCAAAAGGTCGCCTCGGTGAACTGATGGCAGAAGTCGAATCAATTAAAGCAGTGGGGATGGATTCAATCTTTGATCCCATGCGGCAGTCTAAGGGTGGCCGGTATCCGCTCAAGGCTCGGCGCTGCAAGACTTTTGGATTTAATGATGACTAATCAATCAAGAGTTGCCCCACTGCATTTTGTTTGCAACTAGTTGGAAAGAGCCATCCATTGGTCTTCTTTTTTCGATGTCACGAATGGGGGATCTCCATCATGATTTTTAATCCAGTAGAGATCAGGGTGATCGGCGATAATCTTGCGGTGTATTAGTTTCTTAATGATTTTCGCAGCATTGGAAAAAGAAACACCCGGCAACCTTTGCAGGAAGCCGGGCGCTTTTGAAAAAGTCTAGTTGGTGCAATTACCAACGGCCACCGCCGCCACCGC
>JBGSUW010000060.1:0-5470 GCA_041753275.1 Akkermansiaceae bacterium
AGCTTTGGGCAACTATGTTCTCAAGACCGATCACACCCTGGATGCCGGGCAAACCTGGTCACTCTACATGACCTTGCTGCAGGCTGAGGAAGGCTTTTGCGCCCTCAAATCCACCCTCGGGCTGCGTCCGAATTATCATCAACTTGAAGGCCGTGTGGATGGACACATTTTCATCTCGGTCCTCGCCTATCACCTGCTCACCTGGGTGCGCGAAAAGCTACGGGACCAAGGAGACCTGCGCGACTGGAAAGCGGCCTTCCCCGCGCAGAAGATCTGGGCGAAAAGCGAGTGATTTTGTAGTGCCTTTGGGGACGATTCCCAAGTTTTATAAGGCTTCCAGCGCTACAGCAAGAAACTTGATTTAGGCTGGCACTGCCGTTTTTTGTGCGCATAGTTGGGGAGGGTGAGGAAATATCGAGGTATGCCCGCCTTTCCGTAAAAGCGGTGATCCTCACCGCGCTCATAAGCGCTCCACGCGGACGAAGGAATGAGGTTCCAAAATGGTTCTTTGGCCGTTGCGCACCTATGGCGACACGACTTCGATTTTCTCAGGCTCCAGGCTTTTGAAATGTTTCAGATTGAACGTGTAGATACGTTCGCAGCCTGCCGATTCCGCACAGACGAGGTGAAGGGCATCATAAATCATTCCGCTCCGGAAACCAAGATCCGCCGCCCTGCGGATTGCCTTGGAATACGTGGAACCATTGATCTCAAGGATTGTCAGACGGCGGATCAGATTTTCCTCAATGAGTTCGCGGGCTTCAGAAGGCTGGATCCTTTGCTGTAGGGGTATGGCGGTCAGGGTCGAATAGCATTCCGCAAGGGCATGGGTGGTGCAGCAGGCTTCGATGCCCTCCTGCAGCCCCGCGAGATAGCACTGCAACGCACGGCCATGCTGTGGGTGTTGCACGACCAAGGCGGCGACGAGAACCGATGTATCGAGGCAGATTCTCATTCCCATGGCCCGGCCAAGGCCGATGCTCGCTTCTCCCTCTCCTTGTTGATGAAATCAGCGATATCGATGTTGGATCCGCTGCCTCCTCCGTCGAAAACGAGGACTCCCTCTTTCCTAATCAATCTCGGTGCGGTGCCGGCGACACGAAGCCTGATCTCGTTTCCATCGGTTTCAATTTCCAACTCGCTGCCAGGGATGAGGTTCATCTCATCCCGAATGGTTTTGGGAATGACCAGTCTTCCCGCCCGATCAATGGTAATTGACATGAGAAAATGGTAGAACGATATGCCATTTTCGTCAAGCTGTCTCATCTGCCTACGGATCGACGCTCTTTCAGTGTTTCTCCCGCCTGGCGATGCGGCACCTCTCCGAGCAGAATCAACCCCCTTTTCCCCGCCTCCGGTCCGGCCACCCGCCCTTTCAACGGCCATCACCCCAAAGGCAAATTCCTAGCAGCAAGGCTTGAAGAAGAGGATGCGGGAGTAGCAATACTGAGGCACAGACCGTTAATACTGACTCATCGTCAATGACTTACGCCATGATATGAGAAACTTGGGTTAGAGGGCAATTCCAACCTGGCCTCGAATTCTCCGTCTTTCTCTTCTGCCCGGAACTCGGTGCCGACAAGGGTGGCGGTGATCGCCCGCACGAGGCGCAGCCCCATGCCGGTGCCGAGCAGCGACGTGTCGCATTCGGAGATCCCATTGCGGATTTCCAGCAGCACGCGCCGGCCGTCATCCAACCGCCGGGCTTGCAGGCGGATCTCGCCCTTGCCGTGGCGGATGGCGTTGCCGAGGAGATTGTGTAAAATTTGCCGCAGCAGGGATGGATCTGAATTCACCGTCAGCCCGGGATCCGGCTGCCAGCCGAGGGTAAGACCCGCTTCGGCGGCGAGGATGGAGTAGCCGTCATGGAGATCTTCCAGCAGGGCGGAGAGATCGACCGGCTGGATCTCATGCTCGAGGGTGCCGCCCTCCGCCTTTGCCATCAGCAGGGAGCGCTCCACCAATTGGGAGAGGTGGCCAATTTCCTCCTGTAGGGCTTCGGAAACATCCGGCGGAAGTTCCGGGGCAAGGGCTTCCAGGCGGAGACGGAGCAGTGTCAACGGAAGCCGCAGCTCGTGAGCCACCCGGGAGGAGAACTCAGCCATCTCGTTGTAGGATTTCCCCACCCGGCCTAACAAATCATTGATGTGATGCACCAGCGCGGCCAGCTCTGCGTCGCGCTCAGGAAGGTGCACGCCTTGGGCGCAGGACAGCGGATTAAGCGAGTCTAGCTCCCGGTTGATGCGGCGAACCGGACGCAGCGACCGCACGGCGATGAAATACCCAACCCCTCCGCTTGCCAACAGCAGCGGCACGGCGATCCAGAGCCAAACGGTCATCAACTCGCCGAGGATGTCCTGCACTTCCGCATCCGTGTAACTGCCGTGGATGATCCATTCAGGATTACGCCCGTGACTACGATCCCTTCCATTCTTTCGCAGCTCCCCATCAAGATGCCAATGCGCCGCCCCGAACAATCCGCCGACGATCAAAACGATCGACAGCATGGACCAAGCCACCATTTTCAGGCGGAAATTCATGGCGCGTCCTCCCTCAAGGCAAACCCGATCCCGCGCAATGTCTGCAGCAGGGGCACACAGCCTGGCAGATCCACCTTCTTGCGCAGGTAGTTGATGTAAACGTTCAGGACATTGGTGCCGGAGTCGAAGTGCTGATCCCACACCCGCTCCACCAGCGTGGCCTTGGAGACCGGGCGCGGCGAGGCCTCGGCCAAGACTTCCAGCAGGGAGAATTCCCGGTTGGTCAGGGAAATTTCCTGCCCGTCCCGGCGGGCAACCCGGGCGCGGAGATCGATCTCCAGATCCGCCACCCGGAGAACCGGATCGAGGTCAGACTTGGAGCGGCGCTGCAGGGCCCGTAGGCGGGCGAGCAGTTCTTCGGTGGAGTAGGGCTTCACGATGTAGTCGTCCGCACCGGCATCGAGTCCGCTCACCCGGTCCCGGATGTCGCTCCGGGCGGTGGCAAGCAGGATCAGCGTGGCGCGGCCGGCGGAGCGCACGGCGCGGGTCACGCTCACCCCGTCGCGACCGGGCATCATGATATCCAGCACGGCGGCATCGTAGGAATGCTCCATGAGGAGCCACTGAGCCTCCTCACCGTCACCCGTATCATCCACCGCATGCCCAGCAGCCCGAAGAGCGCCGACCACGTGGCTTCGAACCTTCTTATCATCTTCGGCAACCAGGATACGCATGGCTGGATTCTCCCACATGGAATACTGCAAGGCGAGCGGCTATCCGCCCCGCAATCAATCGTCGTCCCTACGATTGGCAGCAGGGGCGGATGAGCCCGACGAGTTCACACCGACGCCGTGCTGGTAAACCAGCTGTCCGCCATAGTGACCTGTCTCGGCGACGGCGTACGAAGCCGCAAGACCCGCCACGGCGGTGAGGATGCCAAGAGTCCGCGAGATTTTTGGATAGCCGCCCGCCGCTACCGCCCCTACGGCAAGCAGCCCGGCAGCGATGGCCAGATTACGGGTTCGCTCGCCCCACTCCTCATGCTCTTCGAGGATCTGCTCGGCCGCAGGGGACAGGCTGCCGACCTCTTCATCCGCTTCCTCGCCGCTCCACGCGGCGGCCATGGCTCCGGCTGCTCCGGCCAGCAGGAGTCCCGCCGCCAGCCATGGAAGATGCCAGCGCCGGAGGAATACCGCCGCCGCCGCCACAGCGGTACCGACGAGGATGAGGACGATTGGAAAGTGCACCAACGCCGGGTGCAAAGGATTTGGAATGGAGATCATGGCAGTGAGGGTTTTGTGTTTCACGCAGCTTCCGCCACCCAGATGAGGGATGGCGGACAGGGTCAGTGGAGTTTAGAAACCGATGAACTCGGAGGGGTCTTCCTCACAGATTTTGCACTCCTCGAAGGCCTTTCCTTCGACGGTCAGGCCGCATACCGGACAAACCGAGAACCCCGAATCGGCACCTGTGCCGATCAGGCGCAGGGCGGTGGAGAAGAGCACAGCGTGATCGTCTTCCACTTGGAGCGCCCGGTCGAAGGTTTTGACCGCCTTGGTTACGCCTTCCTCTTCCGCAGTGGCGATGAAACCGGGGTACATCGTCTCCTTTTCATAGGTCTCGCCCTTGATGGAGACCTTTAGGTTCTCGGAAGTGGAGCCGACGGTGGTTTCCTGCCGAACCAATTCCGGAATCGTGCCGCCCAGGGACGTGATCACCTTTGCGTGTTTCGCTGCGTGGATCTCCTCGGCCTTCGACGTGGCGCGGAAAAGCCGGGCTGCCTGCTTCTCGCCCTCTTGCTCCGCCTTCTCGGCGAAGGCTTGATAGCGGAGCTTGGCATTGGACTCGCCCTGCCACGCCGAGGCGAGGTTGGCGAGTGTCTTGGTCGGGGCGGCGGCAGGCGCAGCGGTGGCACCAAGGGTGAGGACGGCGGACGATATGACAATCAGTAGTGTTTTCATAGGTCATCAGAATGCCACGCCAGGATTAGAATTCCGGATGCCGCAGGATTAGAGATTTCTAATCCTCCTAGAACCCCGCCGGTCTCCGCAAAGACCTTTCCTCTCTTCGGCTGAAGTAGAAAGTAGCGATGCTCATTCCGATTGAAAACTGAGGGACGCAAGACTGAGGGACGGAGGGTGCATGACAAAAAAGTTATGAGGCTTTCAGCCAGCGGTGGGCTTTGGCTTGGCGAGCGGCGAGGATGGGGCGGCGGGCTTGCCAAGCGGCTTCAAAGTGTGGGCTTTTGAGCAGACAAGATCGGTGTGGAAAACTCTCTCGAAATTTATCGATTAGGAACCCTCGTTGGCGTATTTTAATAGATCTACGCTGGGCTTGATTGTCTGGGATTGCTCGACTTCGTTTGTAGCTGAAAAACGCCTTAAAATACGCATTATTGCGCAAATATAGCTTACACAGTGAGGGGGCATTTTCGAAAATTTTTATAGCAAACATACACCATGATCAAGATAGCTTTTCCTCCTCATTCTTCAATCATTTAAATGAAGCTTATTCGTCCTCACGACATCACTGTCATCAAACGAACCGATACCGAAACGCTGCGCAATAATGCACCCAAAGGCCGCAAAATTCTCTACGCATGGGATAAAGCCTACATCGACTACCTTTTATGGAGCCAACTCAAACATCGCTCCGGGATCTATTTCATCACCCGTGAAAAATCGAACAGCGTCGCGACGATCTGTTCACAAAACAATATCGACAAAAACGACCCACGTAATGAAGGAAGTTCCGGCGACTACCTTGTCGGAAATAAAAATGGAGAAGCGATGCGACGTATCATTTATACCGATCCGCGCGATGGGGCCAGTTATACCTACATTACCAACGAAATGACGATACCTGCTTACCAGCTTGTCATCATTTACAAGCATCGCTGGGATATTGAAAAAGTTTTCTATCAACTCAAAAGCAAAATGGAGGAGCGCAAATCCTGGGCAAGTTCGCCAACCGCCAAAAGTCATCAAGCC
>JBGSUW010000061.1:0-5963 GCA_041753275.1 Akkermansiaceae bacterium
TCCCTCGGCCAGCACGCCGCCCCGCTCGACGAAAAACTCACCGCTTTGCACGCCCGCCAGCCCGGCAATTTTCGACTCAACTCCGCCCTCGTCACCCGCGGCCTGCTCCCCGCCGACCAGCTTTTTTCGGGCATCAAATGAGACCAAACCCCTTCTCAGATTTCAGACAATCCCCGGAAAATTGGTAAACCCACGTGCGCAATCCAATGCCCGCCGCCACCGTCGAAACCGTCCGAGCCCATGACGACAAGCCCATGACGACAAGTCAGACTTTTTATCAGAGGTTTTAATCGACTTCTGCATGATGCATCGCCAAAAACCGCATGAAAGAGCGCATCAATGCTGCTCGGGCACGACTTGGGCCTACCCGCCCCAACCCCCGGCAAGCTGAGTCACCTTGGACACACCCGCCCCTTTTTCTTGCTGAATGGCGGAGTAAGCTTGACTCAAGAACGATGATCTCACATCAATCCGTCATAACTCTTTATCATCGCTTAGTTTAGCCAATAGGTGGTCAGATTTTCGGGGCCACCTCACTCGGAGCGGCTCCACCGCGCTGATCTGTTGTCGTAAAATATGGCTATCAGGCCAGCCAAACAGAAGCGAAACAGGACGCCTTGTTGAGGATTCTCTGCATCAAGCGTAAAAAAGGAACCTTCCGCTCAAAAATAATGTCGTGAGTCCGCCGGGGAATCTGCAAGACTTATCCTTGCCGCCTGCTGCCGCGCCTGCTTCCATCCGCGCCCTAACACTTCGCAACACATGGCAAACAAAGACGTAACAGATCCCGCCCGCATGGAAAAAATCGTATCGCTGTGCAAACGCCGCGGCTTCATTTTCCAAGCTGGTGAAATCTACGGCGGTCTCAATGGTTGCTGGGATTACGGCCCACTCGGCACCGAGCTGAAGCGCAATTTGAAAGACTATTGGTGGCGCAAAACCGTCCAAGAGCGCGATGACGTGCTCGGCATGGATGGCGCGATTCTCACCATGGAGCAAGTCCTCATCGCATCCGGCCACGTCGGTGGCTTCGCAGATCCGATGTGCGAATGCCCACTCACCAAGCAACGTCTGCGTGCGGACCAAGTCCCGCCTTCTGCGCCTGGTGTCGAATACACATTTACCGGCGCGACGGACCAAACTTCCGGCAAAACAACGGACAAACATTTCACCGTCCTGATCGCTGAGGACAGGCAAGATAAAGACCGATCCGCGCAGAAGATCGCCCTGCAATTTTACCGAGATCTCTTTGCCAAGGGCTCCGCACCACAACTTCTCGAAAACGGATGGACCACCCAGCCCGGCCCACGCGAGGGCGAACTCTACAACCCCGAAAACGGCGCACGACTCTCTGAGCCTCGAATGTTCGAGCTGATGCTCAAAGCAAATTTCGGCGCGACGGGTGACCAAATCGCCTACCTCCGTCCCGAGACCGCCCAGTCGATCTTCTGCCAATATAAAAACGTCTTGGATTCAAATCGCGTGAAGCTGCCTTTCGGCATCGCGCAGTGCGGCAAGTCGTTCCGCAATGAAATCAACCCACGGAATTTCACCTTCCGCTCGCGTGAGTTTGAGCAAATGGAAATCGAATATTTCTGCCATCCATCAGACGGCCTCCGCCTCACCGAAGAGTGGCTCGCAGAGCGGCTCAAATTCTACGGAGAAATCGGCATCCCGCGCGAAAAGCTGCATATCCTCGATATCCCGGATGGCGAGCGCGCCTTCTACTCACAGAAAACTTACGATATCGAATACGAATTCCCCTTCGGCATCCAAGAGCTCGAAGGCGTCGCCTACCGCACCGACTATGACCTCGGCGTGCATGAAAAGGGCGCGGGTAAATCGCTCGTTTACTTTGATGAGGAGACCAAGGAAAAATTCCTTCCCCACGTCGTCGAGCCATCCGCCGGCTGCGATCGCACCGTGCTCGCACTGATTTGTGAAGCTTTCGATGAAGAGACGCTCACCGATGAAAAGGGCAAGGAAGACATCCGCACCGTGCTACGCTTCGTGCCACGCATGGCCCCGATCAAAGTCGGCATTTTCCCGCTCTTGAAAAAGAACGAGGAGCAAGTGCGCCTTTGCCGCGAGATTCAAAAAACACTGCAACCGTGGATGAATGTCTTCTACGACGATGGCGGAGCCCTCGGCCGCCGCTACCGCCGCCAGGATGAAGTGGGCACTCCTTTCTGCATCACTGTCGATTTCGAGACTCTAGGCGAACAAGGCGAAGATCTGAAAAACACCGTCACCATCAGACATCGCGATTCCATGGAACAAGAACGCCTACCCATCAGCAGCCTGCTCGCATGGCTGTTAGAGCGAGTGAGGTAGTAATCCACTTCGCCGCCAATGGTAACATCTTTAGCGGCGTTGCTTACTGAACCCTAACGTTCAAGGTGAGGCACGGAGCGCATCAGAGTTGCCTCCACCGCCTTGTTCGCTTTGGTTGTTTTTGGTGCTGAGCATTCCAAGCGGTAAGCCAAGAACGAGTGATCCAATTCCTGCTGCTCCTATGGTCTGAAGCAAAGTGTACAGAGGACGTCCCAAGCCGTCGGCGTATCCCATGCCTGAATTCCCCGGATAGAAGTATCGACCACCAGTGTCATCATATCCGTATGTTGCGACATAATAGTGAATCAACCCTTCTTCAGAAATCGCCCAGCAAACATTCCATACGATGATGAACGCGGGCACTGCCAGTGTCCCCATAGCAAGCCGCTTCCAATTCGAAATTTCACTGCGATTTGCAGCGCGAAAAAGCAACAACGCTGGAATCAATGCGATCAAAAGTGAAAGAATGATCAACCAGAACATCGGCTGCAACGTCTGACATATCATCTCGTGGAGTGCCATAAATGCACTGGAGGCGGCTATCAAGATGGCGAGCTGTATGAATGTCTTCATTCTCTAGCGAACGGTTTTTCAAAATCCAAGACTGGCCATCAAAAAAGAAAATACCGTTGCGCCATTGGCAGCACGGAAAGTGGCTCGCAGCGGAGCGGCTCACCATCGGCGGTGACCGTATAGGTATCCGGATCCACTGTGATTTCCGGCAGGCTATCATTGAATGGCAAATCCCGCTTGGTGATGTGACGGCAACTTTGCACCGCGACTAGGCGCTTCGATAAATTGAGTGTTTCTAAACCACCGGATTCCAACGAAGCCGCGCTGACGAAGGTCACTGAAGTCGCTGCGAGAGCTTTTCCAAATGCCCCGAACTGCGGGCGATACATCGTAGGCTGCGGCGTTGGAATCGATGCATTCGGGTCACCCATATTCGCCCAAGCGATCAGGCCACCCTTCAGAATCGTCTCAGGCTTCACACCGAAGAACGCGGGTTTCCAAATCACCAAATCCGCAAGTTTCCCGATCTCGATACTGCCCACTTCATGGGCAATTCCATGAGTAACGGCCGGGCAAATCGTGTACTTCGCAACGTACCGGAGCGCGCGGAAATTATCGGCTGCCGGATGGCTAGGGCCTTCTAATTTTCCAAATTGCACCTTCATCTTATGCGCCGTTTGCCATGTGCGAGTGATCGTTTCCCCCACTCGCCCCATCGCCTGGCTGTCCGAAGATGTCATGGAAATCGCACCAAGGTCATGGAGCCGATCCTCCGCAGCGATCGTCTCTGGACGGATGCGACTTTCCGCAAATGCGACGTCCTCCGGAATCCGGGAATCGAGATGATGGCAGACCATCAGCATGTCCAAATGCTCATCGATGGTGTTCGTCGTGAATGGCCGGGTAGGATTGGTGGAAGACGGCAGCACATTCAGCTCACCGCAGACACGGATGATATCCGGCGCATGTCCACCGCCTGCACCTTCCGAATGATAGGTATGAATGGTGCGGCCCTTGAACGCGGCGAGTGTGCTTTCGAGAAATCCAGCTTCGTTTAATGTGTCGGTGTGGATGGCCACTTGCACGTCGAACTCATCCGCCACTGTCAGGCAGGTATCAATCGCCGCCGGTGTGGTGCCCCAGTCTTCGTGAAGTTTCAGACCGATGGCACCTGCTAGAATTTGTTCGCGCAAGGGCTCGGGCGTGGAGCAATTGCCTTTGCCTAAAAAGCCAAGATTCACTGGAAAAGAATCCGCCGCTTCCAACATCCGATGAATGTTCCACTTCCCCGGGGTGCAGGTGGTGGCGTAGGTGCCATGCGCCGGCCCCGTGCCGCCACCGATCATCGTGGTGATGCCGCTGGCGATGGCATGCTCGATTTGTTGCGGGCAAATAAAGTGGATATGAGTGTCGATCCCGCCCGCCGTGACGATACAGCCTTCACCCGCGATGACTTCCGTCGCCGCGCCGATGGTCATGGTGATCCCATCCTGAATCAACGGATTTCCCGCATGGCCGATGCCGACGATGCGGCCATATTTGATGCCAATGTCCGCCTTGATGATGCCATGAGCGGCATCGAGAATCACCGCGTTGGTGATGACCAGATCCAGCGATTCCGCATCGAGCGCGACGGGAGATTGGCCCATGCCATCGCGGATCACCTTGCCTCCGCCAAATTTCACTTCATTGCCATAGCCGCCACCTTCCGTGACAAGATCCCGCTCGATCTCGATGAAAAGCTCGGTATCCGCCAACCGGATTTGATCGCCAGTGGTCGGGCCAAACATCCCGGCATAGTTCGCGCGTGTCTGCTTCATGAGTCCAATTGGCCTTTCACGAGATTGTTAAAACCATGCACCTCACGGCTCCCGGCGAGTGCCACCAATGGCACCTCGCGAGTATCACCGGGTTCAAAACGGATTGCAGTGCCAGCAGGGATATTCAGGCGAAATCCACGTGCCTTCGCACGATCAAAGTCCAGCGAGGTATTCACTTCGAAAAAATGAAAATGGCTACCCACTTGAATGGGCCGATCCCCCGTGTTGGCGACGATGACATTGCACATCGCAAGGCCAGCGTTCAGCACCAGATCGGCAGCTCCGGGCGGGGTAATGAATTCTCCAGGGATCATCGGACAGGTTGGTGAACGGTGACAAGCTTGGTGCCATCCGGAAAAGTGGCTTCCACTTGGATGTCGTGAATCATCTCGGCCACGCCTTCCATCAGCTCTTCGCGGCGGTCGAGGGTGGTGCCGTAGCTCATCAACTCAGCGACGGATTTCCCATCGCGGGCGCCCTCCAACAGCTCTGCGGTGATCAGCGCGATCGTCTCAGGGTAGTTGAGTTTGAGACCACGCGCCCGGCGGCGTTGAGCAAGATCGCCAGCGACGACGATGAGCAATTTTTCCTGTTCGCGCGGAGAAAGATGCATCTGCGATGGCGGCTAAACGAACTGGAGGGCAACGATCGAGCCGAGCGCTACCACAATGGCGCTCACCTGGACAGGTCGGTTTCCCGCTAAAATTGCCGTGATCAGACTGCATAGCGCAATCGCAGCAAAAACGAAGTCCCATGCACCATGAGAGTGAAACAACGTCGATCTCAGAAAATCAAATTCGTCAGTCTCATCTGGTGGGTGATAATGTCCCGGATGGGCGAGCAAAAGCGTTGGGAGCCATACCAGCGAGGCAAAAACCCAACGAGTGAGATTCAAAAATCTTGGATGGTGTGATGGAGAATTCATTGAGAGGAAACCAAGGGTGATGCGAGCAATGGCTATGCCAAACTGCTGAATAATTTGCAAGCAACAGCATCCCTCTGGGGCGTTTGCTTGGCTAGGATACTCTTGAAAACAACGGTGTCCAAAAGCAGTAGAGAAACCCCTTAACTACCGCACAAATGAGAGTGCCAGAATTCAATAAAATTATTAGAGACACAAATAATAAATATATGACGAGATGGCTACTGCCTCTTCTTTGATAGAGGTAGGAACGAGGCTTTCGCCTCGCTCCCCCCTCCGAACCGTGCGTGCGGATCTCCCGCACACGGCTCTCCAGTTAGCAGTTTGCTCCGTTACGGAGGCTCGCGATTTCTGTTTCTCGGGCGTCTAGCAGG
>JBGSUW010000062.1:0-29829 GCA_041753275.1 Akkermansiaceae bacterium
GGGGGCCAGCTCGCCATCGCCGCCCGTGGCACCACCGAGGCCGCCGGGGCGCTGGACCGAGTGGGTGGCATCAAAGATAATCGGCAAGCCCTCTTTCCGCATCCAGTAAAGCGAGCGCATATCGACCACGAGGTTATTGTAGCCGAAGGTAGTACCACGCTCGGTGATGAGGAAACGCTCGCAGCCAAAAGAGCGCATTTTACCGGCGATGTTCACGGTATCCAGAGGGGCGAGAAACTGGCCTTTTTTGATATTGATGGCACGCCCGGTATCGGCGGCAGCTTCGAGAAGATCTGTCTGGCGGCAAAGAAATGCGGGGATTTGCAGCAGATCCACATGCTCGGCGGCGATTTCAGCCTGATCTGCGGTGTGAATATCCGTGGTCACGGGGATGCCAAGCTCCTTGCCGATTTCTCCGAGAATGCGGCAGCCGTCTTTCACCCCTGGACCGCGGAAGGCGCCGATGGAGGTGCGGTTTGCCTTGTCGAAGGAGGCTTTGAAAATGAAATGGATGCCGGTGCGATCCGCGATTTCCTTGAGAGACCGGGCCATTTCCCAAGCGAAGGCTTCACTCTCTAGGGCACATGGGCCAAGGATGAAAAACGGCACTGGTCCGCCAACAGGGACGCTACCGATTTGAAAGGGATCAAAGGTCATTGGGTTGCGGGGAAATGTTAACGTTGATTTTGAGCAGTTTCGTAAAGCGGGCGGAGATTATCGAGAGCGGTGCGCAGGAGCTTGGACTCAGAGGGAGTGAGATTTCCGAAGGTTTTTGGGACTAGCATTTCAAGCGAGTCCATTACGGACTTGGCGGCGCGGAGGTTGATTTCTCTTTCACCAGATAGCGGGTTCGGGATTTGGCCGAGGAATAATCCGGCGTTCTGGGCTTGAAGGATAATGAAGTCACTAAACCGGGGATCGGCTTCTGGCACGTCGGGCATGGGCGAGCCTCTCGCGTTGAGCGGGAAGATTCAAGGAAGATTTGAAAGGAGCCGCTGATCAAATATTGTAGGATAGGCATATTTTCCGTATCGTATTCTTAGCATTTTCTGATATCGATACTGCCATGCAGGCGTCAGGAACGGTCATCGGCCCGGTCTCATGGGAACGCATGAGTGAAGGAATTGAAAAAGTCAAAAACCGCCTTCTTCGGGCGGCTTCCACACTCGAAGCGGCGGGCATCGACTATGCAGTTATCGGCGGGAATGCCGTGGCGGCGTGGGTTTCAAGAGTGGACGATTCAGTGGTCCGGAACACCCGTGACGTCGATCTATTGGTCCGGCGAAGCGATATGGACCAGATCATCCCCACAATGGAATCTGCTGGTTTTGTCCACCGGACTGTCTCGATTTTAGCTGGTAGAGGACGCATCGAGATGTTTCTCGACGGGCGCGGAGCCCAAGCACGAGATGGTGTGCATCTCATTTTCGCAGACGAAAAAATCACCGAGGAGGCGCTCGAGCCTTCCCCATCGGTTACCGAAATTGATCCGACTCATCGCGATTTCAAACTAATCGCCCTGCTGGCTCTCGTGACAATGAAACTCACCTCGTATCGCGATAAGGACCGCGTCCATTTGCGAGACATGATGGAGATCGGTCAGTTGAATGAATCGTGGCTGCCACGGGTGCCAGCCTCGCTCCGCCAACGACTTCAAGATCTTCTTGATGATCCGGATGGCTGATGAGCGTGAAATTCAGTCGGTGATGCGACGGGATTTCAAGTAATGGTTTTTCAATCCCTCGGTGAGTGCATCCGCGTATTCAACGAAGATATTGGGGCGCATTTTCCCCTCGAATTCCTGGAGCCCGGAATAGTCGCCAGCTTGGATGCGGGCGTAATCAAGCGTGGAATTCATCACGTAAGGTTCCATGAAAATGACCGGGCAGTGGTAAAGGCGATTGGCGAGGAGATTGCGGGCCCATAGAAAAGGCTGGCCGGGAATGGCGCGCACGTTCTTGGATTCTGGCGCATACTGATACGGGGGAAGGCCGCTGATTTCGGAAAAAGTGTGGGCAATGGTAGAGCCAACGAGGATCTCCTCTTGCTGGGTGCGTTGCAGGATTTTTTCGATGAGTGCGAAGCGTTGGTCCGCGAGGATGACTTCATCGTCACTGTAGCCGCCGTTGACGAGGAGATGGAGGTGGGTGCGGGGGATCAGCGTGGGGTTGTTCGGATCGCCCCAAGCCTCGGCGTTGAAGTGGAGGCATAGCACGAGATCGGGCTTGATGATTTCGTTGACGAGCTTGGCGCGGGCGTGAATCTCTGCGGTGCGGTAAAAAAGCCGCTCTGCGAGTTTCCGGGGCGATGTGGAGGTGGCTGCGGCGGTCGATGCAATCAAAGATTCCGGGCGGAGTGCCGTCACTGGCTCATTGTTAGTGCGAACGAGTGAGATAGTGGCACCGAGGGCTTCAAGGCGGGGCTTGAGAAGATGGGCGACTTTCAAAGTCATATCGCCTTCTTGGACTGGCGTTCCATCACCGACGATGAACCAACGCTCTTCCATTTTCGCCCACTCGCCGCCAATGTGACCGGGATCGATGGCGATGTGGAGTCCAGCAAGGGGCAAATTTCTCAGTGTGGGAGGCATTTCCCTAGCAGATCTCCAATGCCGGGGCGTGGGAGATTTCGCAGTAGCTGTGGCGAAGCGCAGGGTGAAGACATCGCTCGGGGGAGGCTCGCTGGTGATGATGCGGGCCTCGGTCTCGCCGATTTGGATCAGGCTTCTCCATGCCTCACCGGTAGTGAAAAAGTGGGTGAGCAGGTGCTCAAATTCTTCGCGGGTGATGGTGTTTTGGTAGATTTCCAAATCTGCCCAATTTGGAGGCTCGGCGAGTGCCGAGAGCTTCGGCGGTGCGGGTGGCGGTGGAGGCGGTGCTGGCGGGAGCGGAGGTTTTCTAAAAATGACGAATGTAACGGCCGAGGCCAGCAGGATGCAGACGAGAATGATTGGAGAATGCTGTTTGAAGAATTGGCTCATGGAGTGAATTGGATTGTCTCGCAGGAATGAATGATGAAACCTCACCGCCGAGCGGAACACAGCGCTTGGTTTGTCTCTATGTCTGCAATTCGTATCTTATTCCTTGGTGATATCGTCGGTGAGCCTGGACGCAAGGCGGTGATTGAGCAATTGCCATTGCTGAAACAGTCCCAGGCTTTGGATTTTATCATCGTAAATGGTGAAAATTCCGCAGGCGGCAGAGGAATTACCCCGAAGATCGCCATCGACCTGCTGCGAGCAGGCGCCGCCGTCATCACAACGGGTGATCACGTTTGGGATCAACAGGAAATCGTCGCATATTTCCCAACCGAGCCACGCTTGCTCAGACCTTTAAACTACCCGGAAGGCACACCCGGAGCGGGCAGCGTGGTCTTGGAAACTGCCAAGGGCCGCATCGCGGTGGTTCAAGCTCAAGGGCGCTCCTTTATTCAACCACCCTTAGAGAACCCTTATCTGGCGATGGAAAATGAAGTCGCACGATTGCGCGCGGACGGCGTTTACACGATTGTTTTAGATTATCATGCGGAGACCACCAGCGAGAAAATCGCGATGGGTCGGATGCTGGATGGCAAGGTTTCTCTCGTCGTCGGCACCCACACCCACGTCCAGACGGCTGATGAAAAGATTTTCCCCGGCGGCACCGGCTACCTCACCGACGCCGGAATGTGTGGTCCAGATGACTCAGTGCTCGGGCGGACGGTCGAGTCAGTGGTATGGCGTTTCAAATCCGGAATGCCCACACGATTCCCCATCGCCAAAGGTCCGGTGCGGCTTTGTGGCGTAATCGTGGAGGTGGACCCGGAAAACGGTAAGTGTCTGGCAATCCGTAGATTCAGCCTGTTGTGCGAGGATGATGCCTAGTTCCCAATCATGCAGAATTTTAAAAATTAATTTGGGTAAGGCATCAGGCCAGACCCTAATTTCGTGACTAAAACCCTGAAAAATAAGCTTAAAATTTTAATCGAGATTTTTTTTGACAGAGGTGAGGTCTTTGCTACTGTCCGTCCGCTCTTCCCCACATCAAGTCAGGGGTGCCGCGTCTAGTCTCGTTATGAAAAGAGATCGGTCGCGGTGTTTTTGTCGGGTGAAAGGATGAGCACCACATAACGCATTGCTCGCGTAGCTCAGGGGTAGAGCGCATCCTTGGTAAGGATGAGGTCGGGGGTTCAATTCCCCCCGCGAGCTCCAGGGTCATCTCGACAAATCTCAATCAGTCTCAAGCAGAACAACACACCACCATGGCAAAAGAAGCATTCCAGCGCAATAAGCCGCACGTAAACATCGGCACGATCGGTCACGTTGACCACGGCAAAACCACACTCACCGCAGCGATCACTAATACGCTTGCTGAAAAAGGCCTCTGCCAAAAGAAGAGCTACGCAGACATTGATGCAGCTCCGGAAGAACGTGAACGCGGCATCACCATCAATACCGCCCACGTGGAGTATGAAACCGCAAAGCGCCACTATGCGCACGTGGATTGTCCAGGACACGCCGACTATGTGAAAAACATGATCACCGGCGCTGCCCAAATGGACGGCGGCATTCTTGTCGTTTCCGCAGCGGACGGCCCAATGCCACAAACTCGTGAGCATATCTTGCTTGCTCGCCAAGTGGGCGTGCCTGCTCTCGTCGTTTTCATGAACAAGGTGGACCTTGTGGACGATGCCGAGCTCCTCGAACTCGTCGAAATGGAAATCCGCGATCTCCTTTCCATGTATGAAGTCCCAGGTGACGACATTCCAATCGTCATGGGTTCCGCTAAAGCCGCTCTCGAAGGCGATGCAACTCAAATGGAAAACGTCATGAAACTCATGGATGCCGTGGACTCCTACATCCCTGAGCCAGAGCGTCCGATTGACAAAACTTTCCTCATGCCCATCGAAGACGTGTTCTCGATTGAAGGCCGCGGAACTGTCTGCACCGGCCGCGTCGAGCGCGGTATCGTGAAGAAGATGGAAGAAGTCGAAATCGTCGGTATCCGTGACACACAGAAGACCACTGTTACCGACATCGAAATGTTCCGTAAACTTCTCGACGAAGGTCGCGCAGGTGACAACGTCGGTCTCCTCGTTCGTGGTTTGAAAAAGAACGACGTCGAGCGTGGCCAAGTCATCGCCAAGACCGGCACCGTCAAGGGTCACACGATCTTCAAATCGGAAATCTACGTCCTCTCGAAAGAGGAGGGTGGCCGCCACACTCCATTCTTCTCGAACTATCGCCCACAGTTCTACTTCCGCACCACGGACGTGACTGGCAGCATCAAGCTACCTGAAGGTGTCGAAATGGTCATGCCAGGTGACAACATCAATCTTGAAGTTGAACTCATCACACCCATCGCCATGGAAATGACGATGCGTTTCGCGATCCGCGAAGGTGGCCGCACTGTCGGTGCCGGCCGCGTGGGTGAAATCATCAAGTAATCATTAAGCAAACGAGGCTTCTTACGAAAATTTTGTAAGAATGCTGGACTCAGGGGCATCCCGCTTTAAATGTGGGATGCCCTTTGGTCGCCTCAAAAAACGGAAGTAGCTCAATTGGTAGAGTAGCGGTCTCCAAAACCGTTGGTTGTGGGTTCGAGTCCCACCTTCCGTGCCATTTTCTCAGTCTCAGTTTCCCGTCAAATCGACAGTATGTTTTCGAAAATTTCCAATTTCCTCGGTGAAGTAAAGGGCGAGCTCCGCAAAGCGAGTTGGCCTTGGGAGTCCGATCCTAAAATCAAGGGCCTCAAGAAATACAAAGAACTTGTCGATTCCACCATCGTCGTACTCATCGCCATGATCCTGCTCGCAGGATTTGTGCAGTTCTGGGACTTTTTTCACGTTCTCATCGTTGGTTTTCTTACCAACCTCGGCCGCTAGGCATCGCTGCTTACCCACACTCACACTCTCTCTCCGACCGACCCGTCATGTCAGAAACCAAATCATTCCGCGATCAGTGGTACGTAGTCCAAGTCCTCTCCGGACAAGAAGGAAAAGTCCGTGATCGGATCGCACGCACGGCTGAAGCCGAAGGAATGACCGAATACATCCGCGAGGTGCTGGTTCCCACTGAGATGGTTTCCGAAATTCGCCGCGGTAAGAAGACGGAGACGAAGAAGAAATTCTTCCCCGGCTACATCATCGTCAATATGTATCTCGCCACCGAAGATGGCCAGCTCGTCGAGAAGACCTGGTTTTTCATCAAGGAAATGGACGGCGTGATCGGCTTTGCTGGCACCAAAGATCGCCCCGCACCGATGCGCCAGCGCGAGGTGGATGCCATGCTTTCACAAATCAAAGAGCGCGAGGAAAGCGTCCGTCCGGCTATCAGCTTCGAAGTAGGCGATACAGTGAAGGTGGCCGATGGTCCTTTCCAAAGTCAGAACGGCGTCGTCGAGGAAATCGACCCAGAGCGCGGCAAGTTACGCGTCTCGGTCAGCATCTTCGGACGCAGCACCCCCGTGGAGCTCGAATACTGGCAAGTAGAAAGAGCATAATTTGTCTCGACCAACGCTCAGAAATTTACAATCACACCTCTCCCGCACTTAAATTAGAATCCCAATATGGCCAAGGAAGTCGTCAAAATCATCAAGCTCCAAATCAAAGCAGGAGCCGCCAACCCATCTCCACCCGTAGGCCCAGCCCTCGGTCAAGCCGGGGTAAACATCATGGCGTTCTGTAAGGAATTCAACGCTGCCACCCAAGCCCAGACGGGCGATGTGCTGCCGGTTGTTATTTCCGTCTATAAAGACAAATCATTCTCATTCATCACCAAAAAGCCACCTGCCGGCAATCTTCTCAAGAAGGCAGCCGGTCTTGCTTCCGGCTCCAAGGAGCCGAACAAGGTCAAGGTCGGCAAGCTTACCAAAGCTCAGCTTATGGAAGTGGTGAAAATCAAAATGCCTGACATGAACACCAAAGACCCGGAAGCCGCTGCCCGCATTCTCGCTGGCACTGCCCGCCAAATGGGACTCGAAATAGAAGGTTACTGAAATTCTCCGTTGGTGGCTTTTCTGAAAAGCCGCCAACACCCGCAGGAGGGAATCGCACTCTGCCATTTCCGCCCGAACTGCTAACAAATACCAAAATGGCCAAACATCGCAGCAAACGCTACAAACAGGCAGTCGCCCTTGTCCAAGTGGGCAAGAACTACTCCCTCACCGACGCTATCAGCACCGTGAAGCAATTCCCGGCGCCTAAATTCACCCCGACTGTGACCCTCTCCTTCCACCTCGGCGTGGATCCACGGAAGAGTGATCAAATGGTCCGCGGTTCCGTTTCACTTCCACACGGCACCGGCAGAAATGTCCGCGTCGCCGTTTTCGCCCAAGGTGCTGCTGCTGAGGCTGCCATCGCCGCCGGTGCGGAACACGTGGGTTACGAGGATCTCATCAAAAAGGTCCAAGAAGGCTTCACGGACTTCGATTCCGCCATCGCCACTCCAGATGCCATGGCCGAAGTTCGGAAAATCGCCCGTGTCCTCGGACCTCGCGGCCTGATGCCCAACCCGAAGACCGGCACCGTCACCGACGATACCGCAAAAGCCGTTCGCGAAGTGAAAGCCGGCCGCGTCGATTTCAAACTCGACAAAAACGGCAACGTTTCCGGCTCCATCGGCAAGTCCTCCTTCGAGCCTGCACAATTGGAAGAAAACGCCCGCGCCTTCGTGGACAGCGTTGTTCGCGCCAAGCCACCATCCGCAAAAGGAAATTACATCCAAGCCGTGACTCTCGCTGCTTCGATGCTTCCCGGCCTCCCATTGGAAGCCGCCACTTACACCAAAGCTTCTGCTTAACCCGGTAGCCAACGACCATGAATCCCGATAAGAAAATCATCATCAACGGCCTCTTGGATCGCGTCAACGCGTCTCCCTATCTGATCGTCATCGATTACACCGGCCTCACCGTGAAGCAATTCACCGAACTGCGCACTCGTCTCGATGCAGGCGGCGCCCAGTGCACCGTTGCGAAAAACAGCTACATGCGCAAGGCCCTCGCCGAAGCGGGCATGCCAGACATCGGCACCGATCTCGTCGGCCAAATGGCTTACGTCATGGGTCAGAGCGAAGTATTCTCCGCTGCCAAGGTCATCAAGAATTTCGAAAAGGAATTCAAGAAGCCTGAGATGAAAATTGGTATCCTTGGCAATGCCGTGCTTGATGCGGAAAAGCTCAAGGCCATCGCAGACATCCCGTCCCGCGAAGCGGTCCTCTCGCAACTTCTCGCCACCATCCTCGAGCCTGCTACCCGCATCGCCCGGATCGTGCAAAACAAATTCAACCCAGATGCCGCAAACTCATCTGACGAAGAAACATCCGCTCCAGAAGCCGCTGCCGATGAGGCTCCGGCCGCCGAGGCAGCACCTGCTGCCGACGTTCCTGCTGCTGAGTAAACAAAAAAATCTGAACTGATGGTGGCAGCGGCTCCCGCTTCCACCTGAACACATAATGGTTCCTCGTCGGTGCAGCGGCTGCTGTCCTGAAATCCCGGAAGGCTTCCGGGGCGACGATACCGCAATTGGAGAATACAAAAATGGCTAATATTGCAACATTGATTGAAGAACTCGGCAAGCTCACCGTCTTGGAAGCTGTCGATCTGGTAAAACAACTTGAAGAAACTTGGGGCGTCTCCGCCGCTGCACCAGTCGGCGTTGCCGGTCCTGCTGTCGCTGCAGAAGCGGTCGAAGAGAAGACTGAGTTTGACGTCGTCATCACGGATTGCGGACCGAACAAAATCGCCGTCATCAAGGCCGTTCGCGAAGTCGCTCCTGGTCTCGGCCTCGCCGATGCCAAGAAACTTGTCGAAAGCGCTCCTGCGAAAATCCTCGAAGGCGTTGCCAAAGAGGCGGGCGAAACTGCCAAGAAGAAACTCGAAGAGGCTGGTGCCAAAATCGAGCTCAAGTAATACCGATTTGCTTTTTTCCCGAGGTGGAGCAATCTACCTCGGGAATTTTTGCCGTGACCGGCGCGAGACTCTAACGCAATGCCAGAATTTCGCGCCGATTCCGACTATCCTTTTCAACGCTTGAATTCCACCCCGCCTGAGACCGGACACCGGCTCGGGCTAAATTTGTAAGAAGAATACCACTAAACGCCATGGCTGAACGTCTCTATTTCGGGAAATTCGAAGAAGTCATCGAACCGCCGAACCTCATTGAGGTTCAGAGCAGGTCATACGATGAATTTCTACAGAAAGAAGTGCTCCCCAGCGAGCGCGCTGATGCCGGACTCCAAGCGGTTTTCCGCGAGGTGTTCCCCATCAAAAGTTACGATGAAGCGATCGAACTCGATTTCGTCGCCTACGACATCGAGGATCCAAAAATCACCTCGCTTGACTCCCTCCGCAATAGCGAAAGCTTCAGCGCCGCCCTCTACGTGACCTTCAAGCTGAAGGACGAGACCGGAAATAAAAAAGAACGGGTTTACATGGGCGAGCTGCCGATGATGACTCGCCGCGGAACTTTCATCATCAATGGTGCCGAGCGCGTCATCGTTTCCCAGCTCCACCGTTCACCCGGCATTTGCTTCGAAACTTCGCAGCATTTGAATGGAAAATTACTCCATTCCTTCCGCATCATCCCGGACCGTGGATCATGGTTGGAAGTCCAGTTCGACACCAACGATCTGCTCTACGTTTACCTCGACCGCCGCCGCCGCCGTCGTAAATTCCTCGCCACTACGTTCCTCCGCGTTCTTGGCTACCCAACGGACCGCGACATTGTCAGCCACTTCTATTCTCCCGAGTCCCTCGCTCTCAGCGAGAAAATGGACGAAGGCGAACTTGGCCACAAGGTCCCCTTCGAAGACATCCTCGATGGTGAACTTACCGTTGCAAAAGCCTACGAGCCACTCACCATCGGCATCGTCCGCCAGCTTCTCGCGCTCGGCCACAAGACCGTGGAAGTCATCGACGGCCGCGAGGACGAAATTCTCCTAAAATCCCTCCGCAAAGACCCCGCGAAGGATGAAGAATCCGCGCTCAAGGACATTTACCGCAAACTTCGCCCTGGCGATCCACCAACGGCAGCGAACGCCCGCGCGCTCCTCAAGCGTCTCTTCTTCGATGCGAAAAAATACGATCTTACCCGCGTAGGCCGTTACAAAATCAATCAAAAGCTCGGCATCCAAGTGGATTCCGATCAACGCATTATGGTGCCTGAGGATTTCCTCGCTGCCGTTCGTTATATCCTCAAATTGAAAAAGGGTGACGGCGTCATCGACGATATCGACCACCTTGGCTCCCGCCGCGTCCGTGCAGTAGGTGAACTGCTCGCCAACCAATGCCGTGTGGGTCTTGCCCGCACCGAGCGCTTGGTCAAAGAGCGGATGACACTTTTCGACGTCAACATCGAGGGCATGACCCCGCAGAAACTCATCAATCCGAAGGCGCTCTCCGCCGTCGTCCGTGATTTCTTCGGTCGTTCCCAGCTCTCGCAGTTCATGGACCAAACCAACCCGCTCGCCGAGCTCACCCACAAGCGCCGTCTTTCGGCCCTTGGACCTGGTGGTCTCAATCGCGATCGCGCTGGCTTCGAAGTCCGCGACGTGCATCCATCCCACTATGGTCGGATTTGCCCGATCGAGACTCCGGAAGGCCCGAACATCGGTCTCATCAACTCGATGTGTACCTATGCTCGCATCAACGAGTTCGGTTTCATCGAAACCCCATACCGCCGCGTGGTGGATTCCAAGGTCACCAACGAGATCGAGTATCTCACCGCTGACCAAGAGGAAAATTTCCTCATCGCCCAAGCGAATAACCCGATCACCAAAGAAGGCGTTTTCACTTCCGAGCGCATCACCGCCCGTGAAAAAGGCGGTGAATTCATCGAGGCACTCCCTGCCGATGTGAATTACATGGACGTTTCTCCAAAGCAGCTCGTCTCCGTGGCTGCCGGATTGATTCCCTTCCTTGAGCACGATGACGCGAACCGCGCACTCATGGGCTCGAACATGCAACGCCAAGGTGTGCCGCTGCTCGTCTCCGAGTCGCCGCTCGTCGGCACTGGTCTCGAAGGAAAGGCGGCCCGTGATTCACGCGCCGTCGTCGTTTCCGAGCTGGACGGCATCGTTGCCGCAGCCACTGCGGAAATCATCGTCACCACGCCAGACGGCACGCTCCCTGTTTCCGAGGAAAAATTCCTCAGCGATGCAGAGTCCGTTCGCACCAATATTGATAAAGGCATCATGGCCTATCCGCTGCGGAAGTTCATGCGCTCCAATGCTGGCACCTGTATCAATCAGAAGCCAATCGTCGTCAAAGGTCAGAAAATCAAAAAAGGCCAAGTCCTCGCGGATGGCCCGAATACCGAGGATGGCGAGCTTGCCATCGGCCGCAACGTTCTCGTCGCCTTCATGCCATGGAACGGCTACAACTTCGAAGATGCCATCGTCATCTCAGAGCGCGTGGTGAAGGACGATGTTTATACCTCCATCCACATCTCGGAATTCGATGTCGCAGCGCGGGATACCAAGCTCGGCCCGGAAGAAATCACCCGGGATATTCCAAACGTCGGTGAAGATGCACTCCGCAATCTCGATCATGACGGCATCATCCGCATCGGCGCGGAAGTGAAACCTGGCGATATCCTCGTCGGGAAAATCACTCCCAAGTCCGAAACCGAGCTCGCCCCTGAAGAACGCCTCCTGCGCGCCATCTTCGGAGAAAAGGCCGCAGACGTGAAAGACACCTCCCTCCGCGTGCCCTCCGGCTGCGTTGGAATCGTCCAAGACGTCCGCGTTTCCCAAAGCGGATTTGCCAAGAAACGTGCGGAAAAAGTCGATCCTGTAGAGCTCAAGAAAACGCTCAAAAAGATCAACGACGAGCATAAGAAAAAGGCCGATAAGCTCACGGACGATCTCACCGAGCGCCTTTCCGATATCTTGCTGGGTGAAAAAATCCCGCTTGATGTCGTCAACGCCCAGACCGGTGAAATAATCATCCCTGCGAACCGCAAGATCACCAAGACCCTGCTCCGCAAACTCGCCTCCGTCCACGATCACATCGAAATTGATCCTTCCCCGATCCGTAACAAGATCTTGGAAATCATCAGCTCCTTCGAAGGTCGCTTCCAAGAACTCGATACCGAGCGCGAGCGCAAACTCGACTCGCTTGAATCTGGCGATGAAGTCGATCCCGGCGTCATCAAGGAAGTCAAAGTCTTTATTGCCGCCAAACGGAAACTCTCCGTCGGTGATAAAATGGCGGGCCGCCACGGTAACAAAGGAGTCGTCGCCACCATCGTTCCCGAGGAAGATATGCCTTACCTCGCAGACGGCACACCCGTCGATATCTGCCTCAATCCACTCGGCGTCCCTTCGCGGATGAACGTTGGTCAGGTTCTTGAAACTCACCTCGGCGTCGCAGCCAAGGCGCTCGGTTTCAAGGTCGCCACGCCGATTTTCGATGGGATCAAGGAGTCCGTCATCTGGGATTTCATGTCCAAGGCCAAACAAGTCGATGGGGTAAAATTCATCGGCGACAATGGAGAACTCCGCGCCCGCAAGCCCGGCGAACCAGAAAGCCCCGGCTACACCTGGATCGGCGATGGCAAGGATGGCACCACCGGTGGTAAATCCACTCTCTATGATGGCCGCACCGGCGAGGCATTCCATAACCCCGTCGTGGTCGGCATGATCTATATCCTCAAACTCGGCCACTTGGTCGCGGATAAAATCCATGCCCGCGCCGTCGGCCCCTACTCGCTTGTCACCCAGCAGCCGCTCGGTGGTAAGGCCCAATACGGTGGCCAGCGTTTCGGAGAAATGGAAGTCTGGGCACTCCAAGCTTATGGAGCCGCCTACACCCTCCAAGAGCTCCTCACCGTCAAGTCGGACGATGTCCAAGGCCGCACCCGGATCTACGAGGCCATCGTCAAAGGCGATAACAACCTCGAAGCCGGCACCCCGGAATCGTTCAACGTTCTCATCAAGGAAATGCAGTCCCTCGGTCTCGATGTCCGTCCGGGCCGTAAGGGTTCCACCCATGGCTCCGGCATGACCGGCGGCATGGATGATTACTCACTCGATGATCTCACCCTTTAATTTTAACCGCGAACCCAACCCTGACCTAAAACGTTACTAAAAACATGAGTGTCGATAACAACCTTCGCGAACTATTTGGCGTGGACGAGCGCCAAGAGGCTTTTGACCAAGTCTCCATCACCGTAGCATCTCCAGAAATCATCCGCTCTTGGTCCAAGGGCGAGGTGAAGAACCCGGAAACCATCAACTACAGAACCTTCAAGCCTGAAAAAGGCGGTCTTTTCTGTGAACGCATCTTCGGACCCACCCGGGACTGGGAATGTGCTTGCGGCAAATACAAGCGGATCAAGCATAAAGGCGTGATCTGTGACCGTTGCGGCGTGGAAGTCACCCTCAGCCGCGTCCGCCGCGAGCGTATGGGCCACATCGAACTGGCCGTGCCGGTTTCCCACATTTGGTTCTACAAGTGTATGCCATCCCGCATCGGCCTGATGCTGGACATGAGCGCCCGCCAACTCGAGCGTGTCATTTACTACGAAGATTACGTCGTCACCGAGCAAGGAAACACTGCTCTGGAAGTCGGCCAACTCCTCACGGAAAACGAACTTCGCGAAGCAGAGGACACCTATGGCGACGGATCGTTCCAAGCCAGCATGGGTGCCGCCGCCATCATGGAGTTGCTTCGCCAATGCGATTTGAACGCTCTGATCGTCACACTCACTGAAGAACTGGGAACCACTCGTTCCAAACAAAACAAGAAGAAGCTTTCAAAGCGCCTCAAGATCACCCAAGGCTTCGCGCAATCCAAGTCGCGCCCCGAGTGGATGATCCAGACCGTGCTTCCCGTGATTCCACCGGACCTGCGTCCGTTGGTCCCGCTCGAAGGTGGCCGCTTCGCCACTTCCGACCTCAACGACCTCTACCGCCGCGTCATCAACCGCAACAACCGCCTCAAGAACCTCCTGCTCCTCAAGACGCCGGAAGTCATCATCCGCAACGAAAAGCGGATGCTCCAAGAAGCTGTCGATGCGTTGTTCGATAACGGCCGCCACGGTCGCGCCGTCACTGGTGCTGGAAACCGCCCACTCAAGTCCCTCAGCGATATGCTCAAGGGCAAAGGTGGCCGTTTCCGTCAGAACCTTCTCGGCAAACGCGTCGATTACTCGGGCCGCTCCGTCATCGTCGTCGGTCCGGATCTCAAGCTCGGCCAGTGCGGACTTCCCAAAAAGATGGCCCTCACCTTGTTCGAGCCATTCATCATCCGTCGCCTCAAGGAGCTTGGCTACTGCCACACCGTGCGCTCGGCCAAGAAGATGATCGATCGCAAAACCACCGAAGTTTGGGACATTCTCGCGGAAGTCACCAAGGGTCACCCGATCCTGCTCAACCGCGCCCCTACCCTTCACCGCCTTTCGATCCAGGCCTTCGAGCCGAAACTCATCGAAGGTGAAGCCATTCGCGTCCACCCGCTTGTTTGTACCGCTTACAATGCGGACTTCGATGGTGACCAAATGGCCGTCCACGTCCCGCTCTCGATCGAGGCTCAGATGGAGTGCCGCCAGCTCATGCTCGCGCCAAACAACATCTTCTCGCCCGCATCCGGTCGCCCCGTCACGGTTCCAACTCAGGACATCATTCTCGGCACCTATTACCTCACCTGGGCCGGCATCCGCACCCAGAAGGACCGCGAAAAAGAAGAGCACATGCCGCTTTTCGAAAGCGCATCTGAAGTGGAATTCGCCCTCGCTGCTGATAAGATCGACTACCATCAGTGGATTCGTTTCCGCAATCCAGACCATGGTAAAAAATCGGTCTTCGGTTATAAAGGCGAAGAACTTTCCGATAAGGACCGCAAGGAACTCTCGCACATCCAACAGGCTCTGCGCGAAGGGAAAATCATCGAAACAACACCCGGCCGCGTTCGCTTCAACGAAATTTGGCCCGAAGGTGTCGGCTTCATCAACAACAACGTCGGTAAGAAACAAATCGGCGATATCATCTGGCGCTGTTACCAAGTTTCCGGCAAGCCGAAGACGGTCGAAGTGCTCGATGAGTTGAAAACCCTCGGATTCCGTGAAGCCACCCGCTCTGGAACTTCCATCGGAATCGTTGACATGGTCATCCCAGAGGAGAAGCCGGAAGTCATCGCCAAAGCCTACGAGGAAGTGGAAAAAGTCACCAAACAATACCGCAACGGCGTCATCACCGATGGCGAGCGCTACCAAAAAGTGGTGGACGTTTGGACCCAAGCCACCGACACCATCGCCAACGCGCTCTATCGCAAGATCGAGTTCAACGAAGGCAAGAAAAAGGCATCACCACTCTTCATGATGGTCGATTCCGGTGCCCGGGGTAACAAGTCCCAGATCAAGCAGCTCGGCGGCATGCGCGGCCTGATGGCCAAACCATCCGGCGAAATCATCGAGCGCCCGATCATCTCGAACTTCCGCGAAGGTCTCTCCGTTCTGGAGTATTTCATCTCTACCCACGGTGCCCGTAAAGGTCTCTCCGATACCGCTCTGAAAACTGCGGACTCCGGCTACATGACCCGCAAGCTCGTGGACGTGGCCCAAGACGTGATCGTTTTCCAACAGGAATGCGGCACCGTCAATGGCATCACCGTTGCCGCCATCTATGACGGCGATGAGGAAACCGCTTCGCTCTCCAGCCGCATCTACGGCCGCGTTTCCTGCGAGCAAATCAAGGACCCCGTCACCGGTGACATCATCGTCGCGATTGACGATGTGATCAACGAGATCCAAGCAAATGCCATTGAGCGCATCGGCGTCCTCAAGTTGAAAATCCGCTCCGTCCTCACTTGTGAAGCCGAGCGTGGTTGCTGTGCAAATTGCTACGGTCTCAACCTCGCCACCGGCCTCCCCGTGAAAATCGGTGAAGCCGTCGGCATCATCGCCGCCCAATCCATCGGCGAGCCCGGCACTCAGCTCACCATGCGGACCTTCCACGTCGGTGGTGTTGCCGCCGCCACGTTCAAACAGCCGATCATTAAGGCCAAGAACAGCGGACGCCTCGTTTACAAGGAAATGCGCACGGTGCAAGACGTCGATGGCCACTGGGTCGTCCTCAACAAAAACAGCACCATTTCCATCCGCGACAAAGAAGGCCTGGAGCTTGAAAGCCACCAGATCGTCATCGGCTCGGTCATTTCCGTCAAAGATGGCGAGGATGTCAAAAAGGGCGACACCATCGTCACTTGGGATCCTTACAACGTGCCGATTCTCACCGAGAAACACGGTAAGGTTGAGCTCCGCGACATGATCTCCGGCATCACCGTCACCAACGAGACTGACAAGGAAACCGGTAAAAAAGGCATGGTCGTCACCGAGCACAAGGAAGACCTTCACCCGCAGGTCGTCATCATCGATGAGAAGACCAAGGAAATCAAAGCCAGCTACTCCATCCCCGTCGGCGCCCACCTTTCCGTCAAGGAAGGCCAAGTCGTCACCGCTGGAACCCAGATCGCCAAGACTCCGCGTAAAGTGGCCCGCACCAAGGACATCACCGGTGGTCTTCCCCGGGTGGCCGAGCTTTTCGAAGCCCGCAAGCCCAAGGATGCTTCCGTCATCGCCAAAATCGAAGGCTCTGTTTCCTTCGGTGGCAACGTCCGCGGCAAGAAAAAGGTCATCGTCACCCACGCCGAGTCCGGCGAGCAGATCGATCACCTTGTCCCGATGGGCAAGCACATCGTCGTCACCGAGGGCGATGTCGTCAAACGCGGCGATCAAATCACCGAAGGCCCCGTCTCTCCCGAGGATCTCCTCGAGGCTTGCGGCGCTCAGGAACTCCAAGAGCACCTCGTCAACGAAGTCCAATCCGTTTACCGTGTCCAAGGCGTGGAAATCAACGACAAGCACATCGAGGTGATTGTCCGTCAAATGCTCCGCAAGGTGAAAATCACCGATCCGGGCGATGCCGACCAATACCTCTGGGGTGATCAAGTCGAGCGATCCAGCTTCAAGCGGATCAACGCCGCCATCATCGCTAGCGGCGGTAAGCCTGCCGAGGGCGAGCCAGTCCTGCTTGGCATCACCAAAGCCTCGCTCGAAACCGAATCGTTCATCTCCGCCGCCTCCTTCCAAGACACCACCCGTGTTCTCACTGAAGCAGCGACACTTGGACGCGTCGATTACCTGAGCGGCTTTAAGGAAAACGTCATCATGGGTCACCTCGTCCCAGCCGGCACCGGATTCTATCACCACCGTGAAGCAGAATTCGAGTTCACCGTCGAGGAGCCAGAGCCCATCATCGCGCCGAAGGAAACCTTCGACGACGACGAAGACGCAGCCACCGCATAATTGGCTAACCATCCACAAAGCCCCGGCCCGCCTACGCGAGCCGGGGCTTTTTTGCGTCATCCAAGGAGCATTTCCAATTCACCACAATCAATTGGAAGCGGAGGAAACGCTGCCTAATGAGATTCCTGAAATTCTGCTGGAAGAAAGACATTAATAATCTGATGAAGCCATGGGCGACCTCCTTCTGAGGCGAGTGAATAGGAGCTGGACTCAACGACCCTTACAATCTTTTTACAATTTTTCCGGCCTCGTTCAATGCTCTCCAGCCGCCTTTGAGGACGGAGACTTCGGCACCGAGATCGAGGGCTTGGATCCGCTTGGCAATTTCATGACTGAGGCCACAATTTTCATCACCGCAGTAAACGATGACTCGTGGTGTTTCCAAAACCCGCATGGCCATTTCCGCCTCGAAGGTCTGCATATTTTCAGCAGGGTCCAAATTCCAAAGCACCGACCCGGGGAGGCCATCCTTAAGCCATTCCGCCCTGGAGCGTGCATCCACCCAGACGATGGGTGAGTCCGTTGGAATTTGAGAAAAACAAATTTCCCCAGGTTTGAGGGATGCGGGATCACACACAAACAAGCGGGCGGGCGGACCTTTGATCAGATAGGTGCCACCTGCAGCGGTGAGCGAAATGACGCCGATCGCAAAGCACTGCGCGAGTGCGTTCATGGCTTGCGCACCACGGCGAATGCTTGCTGGGTCTTATGCTTGGGCAACGGGCAATCCGTCTCGATGCGGATCACTGCAATGCCGGGAGATGCAATATTACCGGGAGTTACGACAAGCTGGTAATGTTTGCCTTTCTCAAGGGTTTTCAACTCTGGAGTAAAGTCTGTGGAGGAGGATCTCACATCGGTGATATTGATGGTCTGGCCCTCCTTAATCTTGATATCAATGGTCTGCGGCTCTCCTTTGCCGCCCTGATCCCACTTGAGAGTCTTCGGCTCGAGAGCGACGAGGACAGGAATATTCACACGAAGCTTGAGGACGGTGGATGGCTTATCCTCCGGATCTTCATCGAGCCAGAGGGCGATGACTTTATCGACGGAGCCGGAAAAATTCGTCATGTCGAATTTGGCCCGGATGAGACCGGATTCGCCGGGTTCATAGCGGAATTTACCACCCGAGATTTCTACAGCCACGCAGCTACAGCCGGGATCGCTCTTGATGATTTGCACAGGTTTGTCGGACTTATTGGTGAACTCGAAGTCCGCAGTGACAGATGCCACATCCGCTGCCGCATTGAGCTCTTGGGAGGCTTTCGGAAAATCAAGAGTGCCGGCCCGCACGAGGCAGGCAAAGGCGAGCCAGAATGAAATGATCTTTTGCATGGACTTACTTAGAGCCTTGTTTCTCTGCTTGCGCAAGTGCCACGGCAATAATCAAGCGTCCGCCGCGCCACTCGGGGCCGAGGATGAAGAGCGGTCGATTTCCTTCCAGCCGTGCATCGGTCTTGAGAATTTTTTTGCGGCTGAGCCAAAGCTCGAGGTCCAGCTGCATCAACTCTGCGGTAGGCACGCTGCGGGCTTCGAATTTAATTAGAATCTCATCCGAGGGCTTGAGCGGCTGGGCCCAGCTCTCGTAGCTACGGAGTACCGGCTGGGTATCTTGACCAAGCGCGCGGTAGTTTTTGAAGGTAAGCTGCGGCTGGCTGCGCATGCGGGTTTCCGTGAGAGTGGAAATTTCTTCCGCTCTCTCGCCAGCCACCGTGGGATCGCCATCGGTTCCATAATAAACAGTCACTGCCACCTGGCCAAGCATCGCCTTACCGGGATCGTCTTGAGCGATCACGATGGCACAAAACATCGACCAGACGGCAGCGATGCTGAAAAGAGCTCGGTAAGTGGCGTGCATTAGTTGGTTACCTTGGCAGGTGATGAATCATAGCCCGCGGTGGAGTCGAACTCACGTTCCCGCGGAATATAGGTGGTGGCAGAGAAATCCATCGTATCTGGAATGGCTGCCATCCCACTGAGGACAATGACCATGGGTGAGGTCAGATCACTGGCAAATAGCTCCGCATTGACTCCATTTTCGGGAGTATAGACGATCTGCTCCACAGGGATGGCCCGAGGCGCACCTGCGACATCGATTTCCGGAATCTGACTCGCGATGGACCGCGTCTCGGACTTCGCGCCGATCCAGAATGCAAATACCATCCCGGCACAAGCGGCCACGGGCATGAGCCAAGATTTCCATGACGCTGCCTTCTTCTCCCGCACCACGGGCGCAGGCGTCTGTTCACGAATGCCTTGGGCGATGCGACTATTGAAAAAGTCTGGAAATGGAGGTTCCTCCGATTGCGGGATCGCCCCCGCGATGAGTTTGCGCCAGCGGCGCGTCTCTTCCCGGGCAGCAAGGTGCTCAGGATGAGAGGCTACCCATGCTTCGAAAGAAGCGAGTTCCGCACCCTCCAATTCATCGTCCAGCCATAGGGCTAATTTTGCTTCATCTGGATTCGTATTCATCTTTTAGCAATGTTTGAAGTTTCTGACGGGCGTAATAAAGACGGCTCATGACGGTGCCGAGCGTGCTCGACATGGCATCTGCAATTTCCTTATACGAGAGGCCTTGCACGTCTTTCAGCAAGACCACCTCGCGATGTTCTGGAGAAAGTTTATTCAGCGCGGCTTGGATTTTATGTCTCAGCTCGCCTTGGGACATGGATTGATCCGGCATCTCGCCACCGGATGGAGTGGTAAATGAGGCTGAGTCAATCCGCTCACGCTCGAAAATCTCATCATTCAGCTCGCCCACGCTCTCGATCTTGCGCTTCCGCGTCCAATCATAGACGGCGTTATGGGCGATGCGGTAAAGCCATGTCGAAAAGCGTGCCTTTGCCTCAAATCTCGGAAGAGCATGCCACGCCTTGATGAAGACATCTTGGGAGATGTCCCACGCATCGGCTTCTTGGTGGATCATGTTTCGTATCATGGCAAAAATCTTTCCTCGGTGGCGGGTGACAAGCTCGTCGTAAGCGCGCATGTCCCCCTTTTGGGCGAGGGCTACCAAGCGGAAATCATCTTCATGATCGCTCATAGGAACGTCCACTTCGATGGAACCGTCTGGCCCCTGCACGATTTTGGACGGTTCTCCGTTAGGATTATTCATGATTCGTTTAAAAAAATTACGGGATGGAGCCGCGTCCATGCCGCCCGGAGAATGCTAGCTAGCCTGGAGCGGCGCAATCCCAGAATTTCGCTGGAAATCATGGTGTGTGGATGATCCGTAACCGGACGAAACGCGCGGAGTTCGTCGTCGCGGAATCAGTGATTTTCACTCGCTGCCAACGGGAATTGAGGTTTGACGAAATTTCGGTGCCAGATGCAGTCCAAGTGACAAGATCATCGGAGAATTCCGGGAAGTAGGTTAAATTTGCACCGCTGGCAGCTGTCCGCCGCACAAACTCAATCGTAAGACGATCGTTTTCGTATCTGGTGAGTGGCAAGCCGCGCAGTCCGGTCCCTGCGGTCATGACCAATTCTTCGTTGAAAGTAGGATCGAGATTGAGAGCATATTCGGTCAAATTTCCGACTCCATCGCCGTCCGGATCCTCAGTGGGACCAGAGATGCTCGAGTCCGCGATCTGAGCAGGAGAGAAATAAAGTTTCTGCCATGCCGGGTAGCTTTCCGGCGCAAGGCTATTGACCTCAGGGCCTACGTTTTGAGTGAGCCAAGGAAGCGACGAGGCGACTCGCGAGCTGTAGAAACTCGACTTCACATCAAAGGAATTTCTTGGCACATCGGTCCAGTCGGTGCCATCAAAGATTTCCAAGCCATCCCTATTAAAAATCGCTCCCGAAAATGACGGCCCTTCAGGTATCACCCGGAAGGGACCATCCACCGCGTAATGAATTCCTGCAAGCCGCCACAGTCCGTCTTGCAGCAGAAACATCCCCCCGCCTGAATCACCCACGGAAAGATGACATTCATCGGGCACGCCCAGTTCATCAAAGTGACAAACAAGAAATTCCGTAGTTAGACTGACTGAAGGATTGATAATCATATTCCGCCCCCAGCGTTTAACGCCATCACCCGGGCCCCATGCCCAGCCTCGAAGTTGGTTAGATGCATTGAGAACTTCCGCACCGCGCTGAGTGCCACGGCCAAACACGGTGACCAATGCACCTACTTCTCCAAGGCCATTTGAAATCGGTGCGTAGGTGGGAAATGGCTTTGTATGCTGCACTTCCCAGACTCGCAGATCCGTGTCTGGAATGTCTTGAAAGCCAATGGTGATGTAGAGATCTCCATGTAGATCCAAGGGATTACCTATTGTCCCGCCAATGTGTGCGGCGGTGATGAAAAAATGAGGCGCAATGGGAACTCCTAGAAAGAAATTGAATTTCCCTTCGAATTGCCACCCCGAGTTATCTCCCGGCGTGGAGCTATTATGGGCTGGATCTCCATTTTCATAGAGCATCACCGCACTGGAGCGACCGCACGCAAGCCACGTGCAACTGCTCGCGATCAAAATGGTTTTTAACAATCTCACGCTGCAATGTAGTTGAACGATTTTATAATACGAGAACACATTTTCCGCAGATTAAATCTTGGATAGAACCTGATCAAACACCGTCAAAGTATCATCCAAATCCGCCTCCGTATGAGCGAGCGAGAGAAACCCCGTCTCGTAGGGTGATGGCGCGAGGTAGATCCCCGCTTGCAAACATCCCCAAAAGAATTTCCTGAAAAACTCGAGGTCTTGTTTCATCACATCTGTAACATTGACGATTTCCCGATCCGTGAAAAACAGACAAAACATCGAGCCCACCCGGTTGAAGCGATACGGCACGCCCTTTTCCTGCATCAGACGGTGTATTCCCTTTTCAAAATGTGCGCCTAGTGACTCCAGCCGCGCAAAGCCGGAATGCGTCTCAAGCTCGCGCAGTTGCGCCAGACCGGCCGCCATCGCGAGCGGGTTTCCGCTCAATGTTCCCGCCTGATACACAGGGCCTAGCGGCGCGAGAAAATCCATCACGTCAGCGCGCCCGCCGAACGCACCGACCGGTAGCCCTCCACCGATGACTTTACCGAAGCAACTGAGATCCGGTGTGAGATTCTCCAGCCCCTGCACTCCCGCTTTACCGAGACGGAACCCTGTCATCACCTCGTCGAAAATTAACAAGGCACCATGTTTTTTGGTGATATTGGATAGCAGCTCAAAATAACCTTTTCTTGGGAAAACCAAGCCGGCATTTGCAGGGTAAGATTCCACAATGATGGCGGCGATCTCCTCTCCGCGAGTTTCGAAAAGAGCCTCAAGAGCACTTGGATCATTATAGGGAAGAACCAAGGTTTTCTCCGCGAAGGCCTTAGGCACGCCCGCAGAATCCGGCTCGCCATGAGTCAGCGCTCCCGAGCCTGCCGCCACGAGCAACGAATCGCTGTGGCCATGGTAGCAGCCATCGAATTTCACAATGTAATCCCGCTTGGTAAACCCGCGGGCAAGCCGGATGGCAGACATCGTCGCCTCAGTGCCGGAACTGCACATCCGGACTTTTTCCACCGATGGCACCCAATCACAAACCTTCCGTGCCATCTCGATTTCAAACATATTTGGAATCCCGAAGGAAATTCCACTTTTCGCCACTTCATGGATGGTATTGGTGATGACGATGGGAGCGTGGCCAAGAATGTTCGGCCCCCAAGAGCCGATATAGTCGATGTAATGTTTGCCATCAATGTCCTCGATGCGGCTGCCGTGCGCGCGGCGGATGATGAAGGGATCCCCGCCGACGTTACGAAAGGCCCGCACCGGCGAGTTCACCCCGCCGGGGATGACCTGTTTGGCGATGGCGAACATTTTTTGGGAAAGCGGGCCTGGCGTCTGCATGCGGAGAGTCTGGCGTATGTTTGAGATTCCTCCAATCGTGAAGCGCAAACTTTCACAATGAATCTTTGAACTGCCAAACGGGTCCTAGAAAATGGAAGTTTTGTTTTTATAGAAATCC
The DNA here is from genome assembly GCA_041753275.1 of Akkermansiaceae bacterium. Classification (GTDB taxonomy): domain Bacteria; phylum Verrucomicrobiota; class Verrucomicrobiia; order Verrucomicrobiales; family Akkermansiaceae; genus Luteolibacter. Next base: position 23,239 of record JBGSUW010000062.1, read on the forward strand.
ATTATGCTGAACGTCATGAAACGATTGATCCCCGCTCTCATTCTGATGCTCTGCGCCTCATCACTGTGTGCACAGATCAAGCGGCAGGAGAAAAAATCCAATCTCGATTCTGATCCAGAGGTGGTCTATTTGGAGCAAACTCTGCCAAAGCCCATCAATCTAAAAGTAATCCGCGAGGCCCCCGTCTTTTCTGATAAAGAGGGAAAACACCGCCTAGGTGTGCTCAGGGCGGATCAAGTCGCCCGGCTGGAAGCCCTCTCGGATAAATCCTACCGCGTGCGTGGTCAGGGCACCCACCATGGCATCGCGGGCTGGGTCGCGCCTTGGGCGTTTTCATCTCCAGACCCCGACTTTGTAGAAAATCTTAAACTCCTCTACGAACGCCAAATCCAAGTCCAGAAACTCATCGCCGCACAGGCGGTAGCGGTCGGCATGACCATGGAAGAGGTCTCGCTTTCTCTGGGTCAGCCGACGAAAACCAGTGTCCGCAAGACCGGCACACTTCAGACCGGGCGCTGGGAATTCATTGAATTTAAAGACATCAAACACTACATCACCCGTGTCAATCCGAGCACAGGCGCAGCCTATCGCCAGCTTTCCCACGTCACCCGTGAAGAGACCGGGAAGACCGCCGTCGAGTTTGAAAACAATGTTGTCACGGCAATCGAGCAAAGTGAGGACAACCAAGGCGGTACCGTCAAAATCATTGTTCCTCCCCTGATTTTCCGTTGGTAGCGGATGCAGAGTTGCATTCTTCCCAAGTGCTTGTCATTGAGTGCTCGGACCCAATGACAAATTCGATGCAACAACCTACACTCCTCGTTCTAGCTGCAGGTATGGGCAGCCGCTACGGTGGCCTCAAGCAAATGGACCCCATGGGCCCGAATGGCGAAACCGTGCTGGACTATTCCGTTTTCGATGCCATCCGCGCTGGTTTTGGGCGGGTCATCTTCATCATCCGCGAGGATTTTGCAGAAGCATTTAAAAACGGCGTGGGTGCCCGCTTCGCAGATCGCATCAAGGTGGATTATGCATTTCAAAAACTGGAAGATCTCCCAGCAGGATTCAGCGTTCCCGCAGGCCGCACCAAGCCATGGGGCACTGCGCATGCCGTGCGCGCCGCCCGCCACATGGTCAACGAACCCTTCGCCGTAATCAATGCCGATGACTTCTACGGCAAAGACGCCTATGTTTGTGCGGCGCAATTTTTCTCAAAAACCGCCCCAAAGCCGCAAAAATCTCACTATGCGTTGATCGGATATCCGCTCAGTAATACCCTCTCCGATCATGGCGATGTCAACCGCGGCATCTGCACCCAAGGCACTGACGGCCTGCTCACCGAAGTGGAAGAATATGTGAAAATCCAGCGCGATGAAGACGGCATCGTCCGTGGCAATACCCTGGCAGGCGTGCGAAATCGCGTGGATGAAGAAGCCCCGGTCTCAATGAATTTCTGGGCCTTCAGCCCGTGCTTTTTCGATCATTTGGAAGCCGATTTCACCGAGTTTCTTGAATCCCATGGCCAAGTCGAAAAATCAGAGTATTACATTCCAACGGTGGTGGATAATTTAATCGATGAAGGCAAGGCGGATTGCGAAGTCCTCACCACCAGCAGCCATTGGTTCGGCGTCACCTATCCGGAAGACAAGCCACACGTCGTCGAGTCCATCAAGACACTCATTTCCGCAGGTAGCTATCCCTCGCCGCTGGTTTGAGGGCTAATTCGCTGCGGCTAGGCGACGAACAGATCAACTTCCGCGGCGGTGAGCTCACGCCACTGGCCGGGGGCAAGCATGGGATCCAGCACTAGTGGGCCGATGCTTTCCCGATGCAGGCTGAGGACTTGATTCCCACAGGCGTGGAACATCCGTTTCACTTGGTGGTAGCGACCTTCGTGGATGCTGAGGAGTGCCTCATGGGGGGAAATGATTTCTAACTGAGCCGGCCGGGTGGTGAGATCCTCGTAGGCGAAGTAGATGCCTTGTTTGAAAAGGGTCGAGGTCTCAGAAGAAATAGGATCGCGGGTGGTGACGCGGTAGGTTTTGGCGATTTCCTCGTCGGGCTCGGTGACGCGGCGGGACCATTTGCCATCATTGGTGAGTAAGAGTAAGCCAGTGCTGGCACGGTCGAGCCGGCCTGCGAGGTGGAGTTCGGCCGCATGGGGGTGGGTGATAAGCGCGATGACGGTGGGGTGCTCTGGATCCGTGGTGGCGCTGAGGTAGCCCGCAGGCTTGTGGAGCATCAGATAGACAGCCGGGTGGTGTTGCAAGATTTCCCCTGCCAGTGTGATGTGGGAAAATCGGGTGATTCTACATCGTCCGCTGGTTTCGTAGATCCCATCCACGGAGACCTGGCCTGCGGCTAGGAGATCCTTGATTTCCTTGCAAGTATGAATGCCTCGGCGGGTGAGGAAACGGTCAAGGCGCATGGAGAATATGAGAATCCGAAATTCTTTCTCTCATATCTCCATGGCAACTTATTGTTCTGGAGTCTCTGGCAGTTCTTTACCGCAGCACTGCTTGAATTTTTTCCCGGAGCCGCAGGGGCAAGCCGCGTTGCGACCCGTGGACTCAATCGAGAAACTAGGCTTCCGTCTGGGGAGATTGAGCTTGAGGGTGGTTCCTTCCGGAGATGGCACGGATGAAGGATCGAGCCCGGCGCTGGAATCCGTGATGGCGACGTTATCGCGAGTGAGGGCACCCTCGCCGCCGTGGAGTTGCTTCGGCTGGCTGTGAAGCTGATTGAGGAAGGCTTCGAGATTGGCTGCAGAGCGGAAAAGGTTTTGGAGGGCCTCCTGCTTGATGGAATCCATCAGGGTGACGAAGAGGTTGAAAGCCTCGTTTTTATACTCCACGAGTGGGTCCTTCTGGCCTTGGGCACGCAGGCCTACGCCTTCGCGGAGGGCATCCATGTTGTAGAGGTGGGCTTGCCATTGCTTATCGATGGCCACGAGGACCATGCGGCGCTCTTCTTGATCGAGAACATCCATCGGCAAATCGCCAATGCGTGCGGTGTAGGCCTCTTTTACCTTGCCCACCAGCATGGCGGAGATGGCTTCTTCGTTATGGCTGTTAAGAAAATCTTCCGCAGTGACGCTCACAGGAAGCGTGGCGTTTACCCAATAGAGCAGCTCGTTATAGTCGGGCTCGTTTTTATCGCGACCGTGGAGGTATTCCGCCACTTTGCTGGGGATGGTCTCTTCGATGATCTCATAGACAAGATCCCGCGGGACTTCGGTGCTGAGCACTTCGTTGCGGAAGCCGTAAACGACCTCACGCTGCATGTTCATCACATCGTCGAAATCGAGCACGCGCTTGCGGCCGGTGTAATCGCGTTGCTCGACGCGCTTTTGCGCTGTCTCCACGGAGCGGTTCAGCCATGAATGCTCGAGGGCTTCGCCTTCTTTCATGCCGAAGCGTTCCATCATGGAAGTCATGCGATCCGCAGCGGCAAAGTTCCGCATGAGGTCATCTTCAAAAGCGATGAAAAACTGCGAGCGGCCGGGGTCGCCCTGGCGCGAGCAACGGCCACGGAGCTGGCGGTCGATGCGGCGGGATTGATGGCGCTCGGTGCCGATGACGAATAGGCCACCGACTTCCGGCACGCCGGCTGCGAGCTTGATATCGGTGCCACGGCCAGCCATGTTGGTGGAGACGGTGACGGAGCCGAGGTGGCCGGCGCGGGAAATAATATCCGCTTCTTGTGCGTGGAACTTTGCGTTGAGCACGGAGTGCGGGATCTTCGCACGCTTGAGCATGCGCGCGAGGGTCTCGGAAGCTTCTACGGAGGCGGTGCCGCAGAGGACAGGCTGGCCTTTTGCGTGAGCTTCTTCGATTTTAGCGATGACCGCGTTGAATTTCTCGCGGCGGGTTTTGAAGACTTGGTCGTTATCGTCCACCCGGATGTTCGGGGTATTTGTCGGGATCGGAAGCACATCGAGACGATAAATGTCGTGGAATTCGGCGGCTTCGGTCTCGGCGGTGCCAGTCATGCCGGCGAGTTTTTGGTAAAGGCGGAAGTAGTTCTGAATGGTGATGGTGGCGAAGGTCTGGGTTTCCTTCTCGATAGAGACATTTTCCTTGGCTTCTACGGCTTGGTGGAGGCCATCGGACCAGCGGCGGCCGGGCATTTCACGGCCGGTGTTTTCATCCACGATGATGACTTTATCGTCCTTGACCACATATTGGACGTCTTTCTCGAAGACACAGTAGGCTTTGAGGAGCTGGGAAATATTGTGAATTTTTTCCGCCTGCCCGTCCATGTTGACTTGCACGGCATCCTTGGCGGCGCTTTTTTGCTCTTCGGTGAGCTCGCGGTTGGTCTCGATATCAGCGAAATGGGTGCCGAGGTCTGGGAGGGTGAACGATTCAGGATCACCAGGGGAGAGGAACTCACGGCCCATTTCCATGAGGTCTGAGTCGTGGCCTTTCTCATCGATGACGAAATAGAGCTCTTCTTTGAGGGCGAAGAGGTCCTTCTTTTGGGCATCCTGATAGAAAGAAAGCTCGGATTTTTCAAGCAAACGGCGCATTTCCGGCTCTTCCATGAATCGCATGAGTTGGCGATTGCGCGGTTGGCCCAGCTTAAGCTTGAAGAGGGCGCGGCCGGCATTGATCGGATCGCCAGCTTCCAACAACGTTTTTGCTTCAACCGCGAGATCGTTACAAAGCTGTGTCTGGCGGCGGACGAGCTGCTCGACGAGGGGTTTGTATTTATCAAACTGATGGGAAGACTGGGAGGATGGGCCGGAGATGATGAGCGGGGTGCGGGCTTCATCGATCAGGATGGAGTCCACCTCATCAATGATGGCAAGGTAGTGACCACGCTGGACTTGCTCGTCCCTCGTGGAAGCCATGCCATTGTCCCGTAGGTAATCGAAGCCGAACTCAGCATTCGTGCCATAGGTGATGTCACACATGTATTCCGCACGGCGCTCCCATGGAGGCATTTGGTTCTGAATACATCCCACAGTGAGGCCGAGGAAGCGGAAAAGTGAACCCATCCACTCGGAATCTCGCTTGGCAAGGTAATCATTGACGGTGACGACGTGGACGCCAAGGCCGGTGAGTGCATTGAGGTAAACCGGAAGAGTGGCGACGAGCGTTTTGCCCTCACCAGTTTGCATTTCCGCAATCATCCCGCGGTGAAGGGCGATGCCGCCGATGAGCTGCACATCGAAGTGGACCATCTCCCAGGTGAGCGGGCGCTCGTTCACCATGAGCTCGCGGCCACTGAGGCGGCGGGCACCGTTTTTGACCACCGCGTAAGCTTCTGGAAGAATCGATTCGAGATACTTTGCGCGGGATTTCACGAACTCTGGCTCGATGTCATGGAAGGCAGTCTTGGCCGCATCAATCGACGAGGCGGTGGCAAGAATACTAGCTGGCAGCGAGGGAAATTCCTCGCGCAGTGGAGCGAGGCGGGCCTCTAGCTGATCCACCACATCACGCAGCTCCGCATCTTCCATGCGGGCGATGAGTGGCTTCGCCGGGACATCAAGAGAGTGATAGCGGGCAAGGTGGGATTTCCATTTCTCGGTGAATTCAAGCAGCTTATCGTGTGACTCGCGCTGCAATGCTTCTTCGATTTCATTGATGCGCGCTACGGTAGGCCGAATGCGGCGCACTTCGCGTTGATTCTTACTACCGACAATTTTTTGGAGAATCCACTTGATCATGAGAGAGATAGGCTAGGGCAGAATCATTCCGCCTCGGGCGGAGGCAATACACCGAGATTCCGGCGCTTGCAAGCGCCTAGGTGAGGAGAAACGTGGAGCGGATCGTGCCAAGGCAAACCGCATGAGCTCCCACGCCGCGCAATCAACAGATCCGTCCGCGCTTACCGGCAACGGCATGGCCAATGGGCTTGGAGCCAATCCAACGCTCATCCGCAGGTTCACTTGCGCATTGGTAACGCGTGTCACTGGAGAGGCGGATTCTATTTGTGGAATTATCCAGCGAGCCGTGAATCATGGTCATATTGAAAGTGAGAAAATCTCCCATCTTCCAGTGCTCGGCGGTCAGCCAGCGGGTTTGAAACTTGTTTGGGAGTGTATCACTACGTTCAGAGAGCCAGCCTGGGTGAGTCCATTTCCCAGCCATCGCCGCAGCGGTATCTGCTGGGCGATTTTCGCAATAACTGTCCACGTCCACGCCAAGGTATTTCTTAATCCGCGCCGCTTGAAGGTGCGAGCGCTCCAGCATCATTAGGCCGCCAAGTTCGAGCGGAACATCACCATACGGAATCCAGCAGGTGAGCAAACGAGGTAGTGCGGTTGAAAGGAGACTTTAACCCAAGTTTCTTTTCGTCCTCCTGATTTCGGCGGGTTTTAGCGGAAAAATCGATTTTTTGGCCAATTATGATGATACTTATTTTCATAACTTATTGATAATCAACAACACTATTATTTGGATCCGTTTTGTAGTGCCTAATAATATATTTATTTCTTGGCTCCAGTTTCCTCCCCTGCGATTTTGCCCAGCGTGTATTTCCGTACCAAAACCGTCAAGGGCACTCCCGTCGTCCAACTCGTCGAATCGTTCCGCAACCCGGAAGGGCAACCGCGCCAGCGCATCCTCGCATCTTTGGGGG
>JBGSUW010000063.1:0-54360 GCA_041753275.1 Akkermansiaceae bacterium
ACCTCGTCGATCATCGCACTTCTCCCAGCCCGATTCCTGCTTGGATAACGCTCGCGGCAACTCTCCAGATACTCTTCTTTGCTCGTATGACTCATGATCCCAGATAATGTTTGCATCTGGGTGTCATTCTTTCTGGCGCAACAACCTATCTCAGCTTCACTTTCGCTGGGCCGCCTGTGTCCCTTGATTTGGGGCAACGCGCAATTTGAGAAAGATTTGAAATAGGGATTGCCAAGAGCGGATTCAGTTCCTAGCTTCCCGCCCTCCAAGGGCAGGTGTCAGAGTGGTCGAATGAGCACGCTTGGAAAGCGTGTGTGGCAGCAATGTCACCGAGGGTTCGAATCCCTCCCTGTCCGCCATTGATCATTGATGAATGGAAAAACTTTCCCTCTCTCTCAGCGTAGATAAACCAATTAGTCCGGGGAGGGATGAGAACCCCTGCGAAGCAAAGGGTTTGAGTGCCAGGGTTTCGCTCGTAGCGAACTTTCATCAGAAACGCGAAGCGCACCCCGCGAGCTCATTCTCTCATGACAGCTACCTTGACGAGTTCATTTTAATGGTATGTAGTGATGGTATGCCAGCCATGACTCATAGAACCACCTTTGCATTGGATGAAGCTACGGCCCAGCGCCTCAAACGCCTGGCCGCACACTGGGATGTTTCGCAGGCCGAAGTCGTGCGCCGCTCCGTCGCGCAAGCCGAGAAGCTTCAATCAGCCGAGACTCCCGACCCGGCCGCCATGCTGCGAGCACTATTCGCCTCAGGTGGGGGGCTTGATCTCGAAAAGGGAAACGCCTACATCGCGGAAGTGTATGAAGACCGGAAACATTGGAGGGGCGAATGATCTGCCTTGACGCGAATTTCCTGATCGGCGGAGTGATCGAGGCTCGGCCGGAATCTCGTCACCTTCTCGCCTGGGCCGCAGCGGGGGAGACATTTTGCACGGCGGCTCCCGCTTGGTATGAATTTCTTTGCGGCCCGGTCACGCCACAGGGCGTTTGCTTGGCTAGGCTACTCTTGGATAGGGCGTGCAGTCGTGATGAGTTTCACGGATCATTTTGCTGATCTGGGCGGCTGTTTTGCTGCCATACTCATGGGATGTGCCAAATAGGCGGACTGCCATTTCTGGCTCCGCTCCTTCTTGGGTCGAGCGGTAGATGCGCGTGCATTTGATGATCTGGGCAATGTGCGGAAATGGGCTAACCTCGGTATCCACCGCGACGATGGTGATATCCCGGACCTCAAATCTACCGTGCCCTCGCTCCAGCTCGCCGACTATATCGACGGGCCGATTTTCGAGCAGGTTCTCGGCATATGTATAATAGTTTCCCTGATTTTTCTTGATGGCGGATAGGTTGTCGCCACCGAGCTCGAAGATTAGACAATTCGTTTTTTTTGGGTGTGCAGGGCGTCGGAGGTGATGGTGGCGTTTTCCAAAAATTCGCCGCTTTGCTTGAGGAGTTCTTGCGCGACGGGGAGCTCGCTGTCGTCCTTTTTTCCGCTGTAACTGGCCATGGCGACGGGGCGTCCGTCTTCGTGGCGGCACAAGGTGACGATGGCTCCGAGGGCGTGGCCGAGGTCTTTGCCATCTAAGGCGAGGCTTTTGGGAAGCTTGTCTTGGTGTGCGGCGAGCCAGGTGTTGAGGGCTTTGGCGAGGGCTTCGGGATCGGCTTCGTTGACGAAGTTGTTCAGGGCGTCGTAGCTGGGCATGATGAGGCGTCCGCCTGAGTTGCGGACGTTGAGGCCGATGGCTTTACGCTGGTCTGGGCTAAGGGCTGCGCTGCGTTTCCAGATGGCTTTGACATTGGGTGAGCCGACGAGCAGGCCATGGGCGATGAGGCCGAACATGCCGATTTTCGAATAGCGACGGGATAAGGGGCTACGGTGATCGGGGATGAGATAAAATGCGTCTGACAGACTGCGGAGGTGTTTGTGGGATAAGGCGCTGCGGGCTCCGGCAACTCCCTCGGAGGTGCCTTTTTGAAAAATATCGGGGAGGGGTGAAGAACTGGATAGAAGCTGTTGGGGATTTTTCTGGAGCGGATAGACCCAATATTTTTTTGGGGATTGTTCGTCGGTGTAAAATTCGCTTTTGTGGCGTTTGAAGCCTTTGCTAAATCCGAGGGGCGTCCAATTGCTGGCTTTGTAAATGGTGCCTTCGTGCAGCTGCGGATCGCTGAAACTTTCGGCAAGGATGGGACGGTATCCGTATTTTTGCTCGAAGTGTTCGGGAAGTTTGCGCAACGCAAGGCCCATGCAGCGGGTGGCGAGGTTGGGTTGGCGGCGGGATTCCAGGACAAGAAATCTCCGCAGTTGGGTGACAAGGGGCAGGCGGGTTCCTCGGGTGAGCGGATCCCAGTCGATCCAATCATCGCGGTCTTTGAGTCTCAAAGCCGCGCCAGACCAGCAAAGGACGGCACAAAGCACGGGGAAGTCATCCTCGGAATCGGTCTGGTAAATGCCTTGCCAGATGGTGTTTCCCGCGGGCCGTCCGGCCTTGAGGTAGTGCTCATCATTGAGGGCGGAGCGGAGTTGATCGATCTCAAATTTGGTGGTGGCTTGCCTGATTTCGAGATTTTGGCCGACGGGATCGAGAGGCGAGCAGATGTGAGTGCATATCATGACTCGCCTAACCTGGCTGTTTTAAGGTGAAAGTCTAGCGCGAATCTTAAAATCCTTGAAAGCTACGCTTTCAAGGCTCTGCGATGCAATCGCCCTAAGATAAATCAAATAACATCAGAATTCGTCTTGACGCATCGGATTGCTAGGTCATTCTCCGCGTCCCGCAACCGCAAGAAATTTTTATTATGGCACGTATTTGTAGCATCCGAGGAACCCGCGTCCGCTCTGGCGGAAAGATCCACCGTTCTGGTTTAGCCAAGAAAAAGGGTGGTATCGGCCGTCACGTCACGAAGGTGGTGAAGCGGACCATTTCCCCTAATCTCCAGTCCAAGCGCATTTGGGTGCCGGAACTGAACAAGTTCGTCCGCCTCAAGCTGAGCTGCCGTGCACTCAAGACCATCAACAAGAATGGTGCTTTTGTGACGCTCAAGAAGGCCGGAATCGTTTGATTTCCTAGGCATCTAGTTTCGGTTTTTTAAAATTAGCTCCATGGCACCATGGGGCTTTTTTTGTGGGATCCAGCTTGCAATTCCTCTGGCTGACAACATCTTGGCGGCCGAATTTATGAGACTGCCGAGACTGCTGATTTTGCTGCTTCTGGTTTTCTCACCGATCCTGCGGCTGCAAGGCCATCAAGTGGCGAGCGTGGAACTGGAGTTTCTCCAAAGCGAATCGAATTGGCGGCTGGCGGGGGAGATGGACATCGCCTACATGCTGCCTGAGACGCGCAATGTTCCTGGCGGGCTACCTCTGAGCAGGGCTGCGGTGATGAAGTATCCGAAAGAGGAACTCGCCCGCATCCGCACCGAGACGGAGAACACGTTGCGTAAACTTTTGCGCATCACCTTTGCTGGAAACACAGTTCCTTGGCGCGTTGAGTTTCCAGATTTCGAAAAAGAACCACTCGAGCTGCCCCCGGAGGCGGGGGACATTGCGTTGCTTTCCGTGCATCTCGAAATTGCGCCCGTCAACTCTCCGGGCGAGCTAAAAATCCATTGGGCGGGCGAATTAGAAACGGAATTGATCATTTTAGTGGAAGAAGGGGATGAGCCTCAAATCCTGACAACCTTGCCGGGTGGCGAACTGATGCTGCTACGGAATGACGCCACGGGTGCGACGGTGGCGGCGGATCGCCCGGTGTTTTGGAATTGGATCGTCTCCGGTTTCCATCATGTCATTCCGCTAGGCTTGGATCACATGCTGTTTATCCTCGGCTTGTTTTTATTAGTTCCGAAATGGAAGCCACTGCTGGGGCAATCCCTGCTATTCACTACGGCTCACTCGGTGACGCTCGCACTCGCGGTCTTTGGCTATGTGACGGTGCCCGGGAAGTTTGTCGAAATCATGATTGCGGTGAGTATCGCGTGGATCGGAATCGAAAATCTTTTCACCCAGAAAATTGGCAAGCAGCGTTTAATTTTGGTGTTTTGCTTTGGATTGCTTCACGGCCTTGGCTTTGCCAGCGTGTTGGCGGAAAAACTTGGAGACATCCCTCATGAAGAACTCCTGCAACCATTGTTGGGATTCAATCTCGGGGTGGAGCTGGCTCAAATCACGGTTTTGTGTGCTGCGTTTTTGATCTTCTGGCCATTGAGAAAATGGCAGAAAAAAGCCCAGATGGTGGGTTCTGTCTTAGTAGCGCTTGCCGGGCTGGGGTGGATGGTTGAGCGGATTTTTTCGTAACTATTGCGGTTCCGGAGCGATGATCATTTCAGAAAATTCTCTGCCAGCTGCTAGAATCTGATAGTCATCATACTTCACTTTTTCCGCAGGTGGCCAGAAGACGTTTTGGGCGATGCGTTCTGCGATCCAAGCCGCACAAGCTTGTGCCGCCTCAAGGTCAGCGGTTTCAAAATTCACCCATTCGCGGATTCCGACTTCGTTCTCGGTGTCACCCAAAGCGAAGTAACAAGGTGTGGGGAGGACGCCTTCACGTTCCATTATGGCGGCGGCGTAAAGTGGAAGTTGCAGATTATTCCAGCGGAATGAACTGGATTTCCCGCCGGCGCTGACTTCATGGACGACCGGATCCTCAAACGTGTAATGACTAGGCAAGACGGTGGAAGCAGTGATTTTGGTGCGGTGTGCGCCATCCACGGCATTAACGCGACCGGTCTTGTAATCTAACACGCGAAGTTGCCCGGTGTCGCGATGGCGATCAATGCGGTCAATTTTACCAACGATGATGGCATCACCGAATGGTAGCTCCACCTTGCGTTCTACATCGACGATTTCCCAGCCCGCGGTTCTTTCTGCGGCTTGCACCCGGGCTAGCCAGAAAAGCCGCTGTCGGAGGGCCTCGGTCTGGATGCGAATCGCCAAAGGAATCCGTTTTCCAAACCATTCGCCCACCACTTGGTCCAGCTCGCGAAGATGCCACTTGTGGATGGCGTCGGGATTTTCTGATTGGCGAGCCTGCTCATCGAGCCCCCAGCGCTCAAGCACCTCATGCGCCACGGTGCCGAAATCCCGCGCATTCCACTCCGCCCGGCCTGTCCCTGGGCTGCGCATCCCCACGGCGTGCTTGAGATAGTAGCGGAATGGACAGCTGAGGTAATCTGGGAGTGAAGTCACACTCAAGCGCTGCGGGGCGGCGACGGCGCGCACTTTCCAAAAGGCATCTTCCTCCCAGCGCAGTCCGGCATCGGCGGGCTCGATTTCTTGGAATAAAAGTTTCACCCGGCTGGGTAAATCATTCCGATCTGCCGCCAAGAGTAGCCGTGAGGGCAGGAGCGCCTCGCCAGTGGCACCGGATTTCCCGCAGATGATATCGACACGGCCGCTCTCGCTGCGGGCCAGCACCATGGACTGGTAGAGAAATGCATCCCGGGCGGCGCGGGTACGATCCGTGATCAGCCCGAGCAACTCGCGGCTGGCCTCACTCAGCCATGGCTCGCCGCCGCTGCGGCCCGGGACCTTGCCTTCATTCATGCCGCTGAGGATCAAATGGGCGGCGGGTTCGTGGAAAAGTTCCAGCCATCCCTGGACATCGATCACCCGGCCGGCGGGCGGCAATGGCAGTGGCGCAGGCAGCTCGGCAAGCATCAGCTCGATCCAGAATCGGCTGCCGCGCTGGACTTTGGCGATCATCGGCGCGGCGAGATCCAGCCAGTGAAGCATTTCATGAGCGGCTTCCGCAGTCTTGCTACCGCTACCGGAGAGGATCTCTAACAGGCGGCGCAGAGTTCCTGGAAATTCGTGGCTCAGGAAATCTCGTCGCCATTTTTCGAGGGTTGTCACCGCGTTCAGAAGTTCTTCCGCGGAGCTTTGTTCCCATGCGTTGCGGAATTTTTCCTGACTCATTCGCCGCTGCAGATCTTCACCCCGCAAGATCATCCAACGGTCCCGCAGCTCGGCGAGGCGTTTGGATTTTTGAGCCCGCTTGCCGCCCATTAGGATTCCGGATTCCGGTAGCGTTAGCAGCGTGCCGAAGGTGACAAGTGTGGGATCGAGTAACCATTGGCACCAAACTTTCATCCAGCGTGAGAGGCCACTGGTGATCGGGATTTCCGCGGGTTGGAAGGTGGGCCAGCCTTCGCGAGTGAAAGTTCGTGCGATTTCTGCGCCTACTTCAGAATCGGCGCTGCCGAGGATGAGACCATCGGATGAAGTTTGCGCGGTGCTGACGATTTTGAGAATTTCAGCGGCTTGTTGGCGGGCATCTGCCGCCACACGGACAGAGCCGTGAGGTTCACAAGGCCACGCTAGGGTGCGGTTGTTCCAGCTTTCCGTGGGGAAGCCGAGCGTGGAAAATGAAGCGGCCTCGTCCTCTGGCGCACCGATCAGGCAAGTGACTTTTCCTTCCCATTTGGCCAAGGCTCGCTCGACGAGTGGCGGCATTTCAGCGATGCCTGCGAGAATGATTTGCGCGATGTGGGGAGGAATTTTCACCCCGGTGGCAAGGAGCCGGGTGCGGCTGCGGAAGCCCCAGCTTGTGAGTTTTTCCTCCACTAGATTTTCCAGTCTGGCTAACGCTTGCCAACGTTCGGCTTCCACAGACTGGCTGAGCTTCGAGGCGGCAATCGCGAGGCTGAGGCCATTTTCCTGAAGCGCGTGCCGTAGCTTCATCATCTCGCGGGCCAAACCACCGGCCCACTCAGTCGCCGCATCAGGCTTCTCTGGAAATATGGCTGCAAATGGCGCCCAGTCCTCGATGGCTTCTAAAATCTCCATCCATGCCAGTTGTTCCACCCATTGCGCGGCGAGGTCCGGCTGCTCCGTGGCTAAAAATGATCCTGGGGTTGTGGTTTGCGGCGATAGCAATGCTCCGGCGCTGGAAACCATCACTTCATGCAGACGGCGTCCGCTTTGAGCCGTAGGCACCACCACCAGCGCCCGGGCCAGTGAGTCCGCTGGCATGGCCAATAGCCAAGTAGCGGCCATGGGCGAAAATGGTTGCTGCCAGCCAAGAAAAACGCGCTCGATCATCTTCCGTAGTCTTGCCTGGCAGAAGGGGAGTGGGAATCAAATTTTCCAAAGTCCGAAAATTGGCCACAAAAAAACGGATGCCGTGTGGCACCCGTTGATATCCCGGTTCTGCGAGAACCTTGAAAATTAATCGGCAGACTCGCTGGTTTCAAGAGTCGGGCCGCTTGAGAAGCGCCAGCGGATCTTATTGCGCTTCGAGGCAGAACGCAGCTTGCGTTGCTTGCGCTCCACAGGAGTTTCAAATGCCCGGCGGCGGCGCATTTCTTCGAGGATGCCCTCGCTATCGAGTTTGGTTTTCAAACGTTTGAGAGCACGATCGACTGGCTCTCCTTTTTTCATGGTCACTCCACGCATGCGATGATGATTTATTGGTTGTTGTTGGTTCGGCAGAATTGTCGGGGCGCGGTAGATGAGCGATCCGGTGCAACTTGTCAAGACAGAACCCGCCAAGAAAATAAAAAATGGGACACTTGCTAGAAGGTCCATTCGCGGATATAGATCCACAGCTTTTGACTATCTGTGCGCAACTGCACAGTCCGTTCGGTTAAACATCCGGCTGTCTTAAGCATTTAAACGAAAACACCATGTATCGCATTCCATTCGACCGGGTGAACTGGATTACCAGCTCATTCCTTATCGGCACGGCTTTGATCGCCTTGATCGGAGTTCCTATCTACCTCGTGAAATTCAGCATGGACTGGTTCCAGTTCAGCATGTTTTTCTTCTATCTCACCGCCACGATGATGAGCATCACCGTGGGGTATCATCGGTTATTCTCACACTTATCCTTTAAAGCGAAGCTGCCAGTGAAGCTCTTCACGCTGATCTTCGGTGCCTGCGCATTTGAAAATTCCTGTTTAAATTGGGCATCCGATCACCGCCGCCATCACAAGCACGTCGATCATGATGAAGATCCCTACGATATTTCAAAAGGCTTCTTCTGGGCGCACATCGGCTGGCTTTTGTTCAAGCTCGATCCTGAACCACCGATGGACAACGTGGCGGACCTCCGCAAGGATAAGCTCGTGATGTGGCAGCACAAGCACGTCCATTGGATCGGCCTCGTCGTCGGTCTAGTGATTCCATCGGCACTTGGCTACGGCTGGAACTTCGCCATGGGAATAGATCCTTATTGGACGGGTGCTCTCGGTGGCTTCCTGATCGCCGGAGTGGCCCGGATCGTAGTGGCACAACATTGCACCTTTTTCATCAACTCACTTTGCCACACCGTCGGCCGCCAACCCTATTCCACCAGCCACAGTGCTCGGGATAGCGCGGTCATGGCTTTCCTGACTTTTGGCGAGGGCTATCATAATTATCACCACGAGTTCCAACACGACTACCGCAACGGCGTGAAGCCTTGGCAGTGGGATCCCAGCAAGTGGACGATTTGGACGCTTTCAAAACTCGGTCTCGTCGAAGGCCTGCGCCGGGTGCCGGATAGCCGGATCCTGCTCGCGGAAATGGGTGAAGCACGCCGCAAAATGCAAACTCACCTTGCTGAGCTCAAAGCGGGCAGCCCCGGCCCCGCCCAGCGCGCCCTTGATGGGATGCATGAGATGGCGGATAAGCTCAGCGCGAATTATCACGAACTCGAAAAAGCCGTGGCAGATCGGGTGCAACTTTCGCGCGATAAGCTCGATGAATGGCAAACTGAAACGCGCAGTCTGATGAGGGAAATGAAACGTCTCTCGTCTTCAGCACCGGCTGCGTAACGTTTACAATTACGCATCATTTTTTTGAGGGTCACTCCAGTGAGTGGCCCTTTTTCGTCGCTGGAACGTAGGGCTCATATAGTGACCGATAAAACGTCGCCGCAGTGATGGCATCGCCCGCCGGTGATGGGTGGCTACCATCCTCAGTGAAAAGCCCGTGGCCACGCCCGGCTTGCATTTCCCGCTCCCACGCATCTCCCACCGGAACGATGATCACACCGCCGGCGAATTTAGCGGCAGCATGGTAGCCTTCGCGCAAGCGGGATGTCATCTGCTGGAAGTTGTCTGCGCGCAATTGATCATTCCCATCCCTGCGGCCCCACGTCTGGTAGAGAACAGGAATCGCACCGTGAGCGCGGGCTTCGTTCACTAGGAATCGGAGTGGCCCGAACATCAGCGCATCTCGCTTTTTAGCAGGATGAGCTGGAATCAAACTATGCTCTTGGATCACCACAATATCCCATTTGCCACTGCGGATTTTTTTCAAAGTACCGTCATGTTTCGCATGCTGCGCAAGCGTCCAACCACCGTAAGTGGAATGCCCGGTTTTCACGCTCCGATGATGCGCTGCCGCCACTTTTGCAAATGCTCGTGACACGCCGAAACTATAACTGTTTCCGATGAATAGTACCCGTAGCCTGGACTGTGATTCCACCCGCGCACTCAATTCCTTCTGTAGGTTCTGCACTCGGCTGGCTGGCGGCAGAGGCTCGCGCAACGCACAACTCCCGAGTCCGACGAGACTGAGAATACAGGAAAATTTCATCAAAATTCGAGAAGCTAGCTTCATGCTCTAGGGTGGGCGGTATCGTAGGCCTGCTTCAGGCGCTCCTTGGTGACATGGGTATAAATCTGTGTAGTTGAGAGTGAGGCATGACCCAGCAATGCCTGCACACTCCGAAGATCTGCCCCGGCATCTAACAGGTGTGTGGCAAAGCTATGCCTCAACTTATGCGGACTGATCGCAAATGGAATGCTACTATGTTTCAAGTATTTCTTCAGCAGGAGATCCACCGCTTGTTGGGTGATGCGGGTGCGGCGCTTACTCAGAAATAACGGACCCGAAGTGATCACCGCCACCTGCCGGTAACGTTGCACTGCCGCAATCGCCGGACCACCTATCGGCACCTGACGTTCTTTCGATCCTTTCCCCACCACCCGCACAGTCTCTCCGATGAAATCGACGTTCCTCACGTCCAGTGAGATCAACTCCGAGATCCGCAATCCACAGGAATAGAATAATTCGAGAATCGCAGCATCGCGCACACCAAGCCATTGTGGCGACTTCGCATCAATTTTCAGCGTGAGCGGCAGGCCAAGCAACTCATCGATTTGTGCCAAGGTCAACACCACTGGCAAGCCCCGCTCCGGCTTGGGGAGTTGGACTTCCGCCACCGGACTGCGGCTCAGCCCTCGCCGCAGCACCAGATATTTGTAAAACGATCTTAGCGCTGCGAAGCGTAACCGGATCGTGGCCCGCTTGTAGCCCTGTTTCATCAGAGCAAATAGATAATCCCGGAAATGGTCCGCTTCAGCTTCCCGCCAGCCAGTAAACTCCTCACCGCGCCATTTTTGATAAACGGCTAATGCGTCGCGATAGTTCGCCAAAGTTCTCGGCGAAGCACTTTTCTCAGTCGCCTGAAAATCAAAAAAGGCGATTTCGTCAGGATCAAGCATCGCGCTGAAGGTGGTGTTTGCAGGCCCGCTCAACAAGCAAACTTTCGTGAAGATCGAGGCACCGGGAATTTGACGTATCTGGCGAATCCATGAAATAAAATTTTCAATGCCGGGGAGTTCCAGAGCATTTCTTCTGAAAAATTCGCTGAATTCGCGGTGCCCGATTCTCCCAGTTGTTCGTTTAAGCAATCACTGCGGAAGAAACCTCATAAAGTTCGATCCGCAATCGCAGTGTCACAGGAATTTAAACAATCCCCCGCCATAATATTTGCACCTTGATTTTTCAGTGTTACAGGTGCCGCCGGGATGCGTAGAAGCATCCTGCTTTTTTGCCATTTACCATGTGGATCGTCCTCTTCGCCCTTCGCTACAAATACACCATCGGTGTGCTTGCGATCTTGATTCTGCTCTTCGGTATCCTCGCCGTGAAGCGGATGTCCACGGATATTCTACCTCGGGTGGATAGTCCGGAAATCACGCTGGTGTGGTCTTACGGCGGCCTCAACGCTGCTGAGATGGCCTCGAAAATCACCTCGTTTTCGGAAATCGCGATTCTCAATAATGTCGATAACCTTCGCGAGGTGCGTTCGGAAACTTCTCAAGGCATCGCACTGGTGAAGTTGAAATTTCAACCGTCCGCGGAAATCAGCACGGCGCTCTCACAAGCCACCAGTGTCTCGCAGACCATCCTGCGGCGCATGCCCACCGGCACCACTCCGCCGCTCATCGTCCGCACCAGTCCATCCAGCGTGCCGATCGTCCAACTGGTGATGTCATCCGACACCATGACCAGTGGCCAGCTCTTCGATTTCTCGCGGCTCGCCCTGCGCTCGCAGCTCCAGAGCATCCCCGGCATGCGCATCTCGCTGCCTTACGGCGGTGCGGCACGCCAGATCATGATCGATCTCGATCCACAAGCGCTCGATGCCTTTTCGCTCTCCGCCGCAGAAGTCAGCGCCGCCGTCTCCCGCCAAAATCTCACCCTCCCGGCCGGCACCCTCCGCGAGGGCGGGCGTGAACTTCCCATCGAGCTCAATGCCAGCCCGGAAGATATCCAGTCCTTCCTCGATCTTCCACTCCGCTCGGTCGAGGGAAAAATGATCCTCCTGCGAGATGTGGCAAACGTCCGCGATGGCGAGGCGCTCACCACCAACATCGCCCGCCTCAATGGCCAAAACGCCGTCATGGTCTCCATCCTCAAACTCGGCAGCGCCTCCACCGTGGACATCATCGATGGCATCAACGCCCTCCTCCCGGAGATCCGCGCCTCAGCTCCTCCGGGAATGAAAATCGAGCCGATTTTCGACCAATCCGTCTTCGTCCGGGCGGCGGTCAAGGGAGTGGAGGCGGAAATTCTGTTAGTCGGTGGCCTCGTCGCCGCCGTTGTGCTGATCTTCCTCGGATCATGGCGCTCCACGCTGATTGTTCTCACCTCCATTCCGTTGGCGCTGCTCTGCTCGATTTTCGGACTCTACATGATCGGCGCTACTTTCAACTTGATGACGCTCGGCGGCCTCGCCCTCGCCATCGGAATTCTAGTGGATAACTCGCTCGTGGAAATTGAAAATATCAAACGTCAGATCGCCCTCGGTAAAGACGTGCAAGAAGCAATCGTGGATGGTGCTCGTGAGGTCGCCTTCCCAGAGTTTGTTTCCACCCTCTCGATCTGCATCGTCTTCCTCCCCATCTTTCTTCTCAGCGGCACCTCCTCGTTTGTGTTCCGGCCCTTGGCGCTGGCAGTGATTTTTGCAATGATCGCCAGCTACCTGCTAGCCCGCACGCTGGTGCCGACGCTCGCATCCATCATCCTTCCCGGCGAGCTCCGGGCACTCCAAAAACAACGAGAACACGGCCCGCGCGGCCTTTCAAGAATCCATCATGGCGTCGAGAAATCCATGGATCGCCTCGGCGCATTGCAAGGTCGCATCCTAATATTTTTGCTTGATCGGAAAATTCTCATTTGGATCCCCATCCTGCTTGTCGCAGCCCTCGGCGTCTTCTCCGCGATGAAATCCGGCCAAGAGTTTTTCCCCAAAACCGATGCTGGATTGATCCGTCTTTTTGTCCGCATTCCCAGTGGCATTCGGTTGGACGATACTGCTAAGGTCATCGCTGATGTGCAGCGCGAGATCCAATCGCTCATCCCGAAGGAAGAGCTGCAATTCATCGTTGAAAGCATCGGTACTCCCAGTTCGGTAAATCAAGCGTGGGTCGAGACCACTGCCATCAGCGCATCCGACGGTGAAATTCTCGTGCAGCTCAATTCCGGCCACCTCCCGAGTGAACTTTATATCGAGAAAATCCGCGTCATGCTGCGGGAGAAATTTCCTGAAATCCAGGCGTTCTTCCGCCCGGCCGATGCCACCAGCCAGACGCTCGCCTCCGGTGCGCCCACCACTTTCGAAGTCCGCTTGATGGGGCGGGATGTGAGTGGGAATCTCGCACTCGCTCGCGAGCTCCGCGAGCGCTTCGCTAAAATCCCCGGAGCGGCCGATGTCACACTGCGCGAAGTTTTAGACCAGCCCAGTTATGCCATCCGCATCGATCGCGCCCGCGCCGCGAGCTTCGGGATCAATGCACAGGATATCTCCAGTGCCCTGCTTGCCGCCCTCGGCAGCGGCGGCACCGTCTCGCCCAGCCTTTGGGCCGATCCCACCACAGGCGCTGCCTATGATGTGCAATTGCTCGCCCCGCCCAGCCAGCTCGGCTCCTTGGAGCAGCTTCTGAATTTACCAATCCGTCCCTCCACGGGTGGCGGAGCTCCAGTGCCCTTGCGGGTCTTCGCCGCAGCCAGGGAGAAGCGCGGCCCCGCCAGCGTGAGCCGCAGCACCCTTCAGCCCACCTTCACCATTCTCGCAAATGCCTCCGGCCGGGATGTGGGCAGCATCACCCGTGAGCTCAATCCCATTCTCACCGAGTTACGCACCAAGCTCAAGCCTGCGAACAAGATCGAACTCGCCGGCCAAGCCGCCTTGATGAAATCCGCCTACTCCGAGCTCATCGGTGGTCTAGGTCTGGCGGCTGTTTTGGTCTTTCTGGTCATGGTGGTGAATTTCCAATCATGGACGCTGCCGCTAGTCGCCATCGCTGGCTTGCCGATTTCCGTCTCGGGTGCTCTGTTCGGACTATGGATCACTGGCACGCCCCTCAGCGTGCCGGCGTTGATGGGCATCATCATGGTCGTCGGCGTATCTACGGCAAACAGCGTACTTGTCAGCAGCTTTGCCCGGGACCGCTTCGATCAAGGGGAGACCGCCTCCGCCGCAGCCATCGAGGCCGCCACCACTCGCTTGCGACCTGTGATGATGACGGCCCTCGCGATGATCCTCGGCGTCATCCCGATGGCCCTCGGCCATGCTCAAGGGGGCGAGCAAAACGCGCCACTTGGGCGGGCAGTCATCGGCGGACTGATCTTCGGCACCTTCGCATCACTCTTCCTCGTTCCCGTGGCATTCGCCTATATCCGTGATTTCACCCACCGCCAGCGCGAGCGGCGCTTGGCTTCCCTCAATTCCAACAACGTTATCCCTGCGCCATGAAAATTCCGGCCACAGCTTTTACCCTGATTTTTTGCGCTCTCCCGGCCTTGGCACAGGAAAAGTCAAATGTGCGCACCACCTTCCCGACCGCTGCCACGGCAGCAAACATCTATGAACTTCCCGGCCGCACCGAGCCGATCGAGACCGCCACCATCTTCACCCGCGCCACGGGCATTGTGAGCGAGCGCAAATTTGATATCGGGGACCGCGTCAAAGCCGGTGACCTCCTTGCCACCATCGCCGCCCCGGACCTCGACCGCCAAGTCGAGGCGGCTCTCGCCCGCGTGGAGCAAAGCACCACCCGCTCCAAAAATCTCCTCAGCCTCAGCCAACGCACCGCCGCCTTGCTCAACTCCCGAGCCGTCTCCAATGAACAAGCAGAACAACGCTTGTCAGATTCCGAGGAAGCCGAAGCTGCCGTCCGAGTCGCCACTGCCGAGTTGTCCCGCCTACGCGAGCTTCAAAAATTCACCCAAGTCACTGCTCCGTTTGACGGTACTATTTCCGCCCGCAACTTTGATCGTGGCGACCGCATGCGCGGAGACTCATCCACCGCCGAGGGCTGGCTTTACAAACTCGTGCGCCTCACTGAAATGCGCTTCACCATCAATGCCACCCCGGATCTCGCCCTGCGGCTCACCCCGGAAACAGAGGCCACCGTCCGCTTCCCGGAGCTTCCCGGCCACAGCTTTAGCGGCAAGGTGGATCGCACCAGCCGAGTGTTCGAGACCACCAGCGGCACCATGCGGGCTGAAGTGCTGCTCGCCAACAAGGACTTGGTCCTGCCTGCCGGCTTGACTGGGACGGTCACCTTCAATCTCGCACCCGCGCCGAATACGTTCATCGTCCCGAACAACACCCTGCTGGTTCGCCAAGGAAAGAGTCTGGTCACCTCGGTTCGCGATGGGAAAATTGCCTTCATTGAGGTTTTGCCCGGAAAAAATTCCGGCTCCTCCCAAGAAGTCACCTCCGCCGCATTGAACGTCGAGACTCCCGTCATCATCAATCCCAACTCAATGCTCCGCGAAGGCGATGCCGTGGAAGTTGCAACCGCGCCGCCTCCCGCAAAAAAATAGATTTCAACCCAAAGAGACGCGAAATGCGCGAAAATCGCCCGCCAGAGTAGGAATGAAGGGGGGGCACGGCGAGAACTAGATTCTCCAGATGCTGGACAAATTCTTCAAGGTCTGGCATCCCTCCGCCCCATGTCAGAGTTAGCCAAAGCTTATGAACCCCAAGCCGTAGAAGCCAAATGGTATGCGGCTTGGATTGAAGGAAAATGTTTCGAAGCCGATCCTGCCTCGGCGAAGGATGGCTACTCGATTGTCATTCCGCCACCGAACGTCACCGGGATCCTCCACCTCGGGCATGTTTTGAATAATGCGCTGCAGGATATTCTGGCCCGGCGTGCACGCCAGAATGGCAAGGAAGTGCTATGGCTGCCTGGCACGGATCACGCGGGCATCGCCACCCAATCCAAGGTAGAGCGGGTGATACGTGAGGAGGAAGGGCTGAGCCGCCACGATCTGGGCCGCGAGGAGTTTCTCAAGCGCGTATGGGATTATAAGAATACCCATGCGGATATTATTATCAATCAGCTCAAGCGGCTTGGCTGTTCATGTGACTGGAGCCGTGAGCGCTTTACCATGGACGCGCCCTATACGGAGTGGGTGAGTTATGTATTTGTAGATCTATTTAAAAAGGGCCTTATCTACCGGGGTAAGCGGATGGTAAACTGGTGCCCGGTTTCTCTTACCGCGCTCTCGGATGAAGAGGTGATCATGACTCCGCAACGCTCGAAGTTATACTTCATGAAGTATGAGCTGACCGATGCGCCCGGCGAGTTTCTCGAAATTTCCACCACCCGTCCCGAGACACTCATGGGCGATGTGGCGGTGGCGGTAAATCCGAAAGATCCCCGCTTTGCCAAATACATTGGTAGGACGGTGAACCGTCCATTTCCTCATGCGGAAATCCCGATCATTGCGGACGATCATGTGGACATCGAATTTGGCACCGGCGCTCTTAAGATCACTCCGGCGCATGACAAGGCGGACTTTGAAATCGGCCTGCGCCATGGCTTGGAGATTATCGATGTGCTCACGCCGGATGCCCATATCAATTGCCCGGACTGTCCCGAATTAGACGGACTGGATCGCTTTGTGGCCCGTCGCAAGGCCGCGGCGATGTTAGAGGAAATGGGCTTGCTGATCAAAATTGAAGAGTATGAAAACAACGTCGGATATTCCGAGCGTGGCGGCGTGCCGATCGAGCCGAGGATCTCGATGCAGTGGTTCCTTAAATATCCCTGCATTGCGGAAGCGGCCGCGGCAGTGGCCACTGGAGATATACAATTCCGTCCGGCGCGCTGGGCAAAGACTTATGCCCACTGGATGGAGAATCTCCAGGATTGGTGCATCAGCCGCCAGCTATGGTGGGGTCATCAAATCCCGGTGTGGTATCGCAAAGATAAGTTAGATGATTTAAAAAGTGCGGAGGCGCTTGGAATGATGGATCTCTCCAAGGGTGATATTCATGTAGGTGTGGATGCTCCGGCAGATGCAGAGAACTGGACACGCGATGAGGACGTGATGGATACTTGGTTTTCCTCGTGGTTGTGGCCGTTTGCGACGATGGCAAATGTGGGGGATGAAACTGCAACTCTTAAGAAATTCTATCCCACGGATGATCTGGTTACCGGCCCGGATATCATCTTCTTCTGGGTCGCTAGAATGATCATGGCTGGCTATGAATTCACGGGCCAGCTACCATTTAAGAATGTCTATTTCACCTCGATCATCCGCGATCTTAAAGGCCGCAAGATGTCTAAGTCTTTGGGTAATTCCCCAGACCCCGTGGAGTTGATGGAAAAGTATGGTGCGGATGGCTTACGCTTCGGATTGATGCGCATCGCTCCAGTGGGTAGTGACCTCCGCTTCGATGAAGTATCCATCGAAGAAGGCCGTAACTTTGCCAATAAACTTTATAACGCCTGCCGCCTGCGGCAGTTGGGTGGTGAGCCTTATCAGCCGTTCACAGGCTTCGAGAAATTACGTCCCTATCATCTCAATGCGATGGCGAAGCTTGATGAGCTAAGCGCGGATCTTGAGCGGCTTTATGCAAACTATCGCTTCGGTGAGATTGCCCAGCGATTATATGAATTCTTGTGGAACGATTTCTGTGATAAATTTCTCGAAGCCCTCAAGCTTGATCTCCGGGATACCGCAGAACCTGCTGCGAAAGAGCGCACACTCGGTGTATTTGACATCATCATGGGTCGTTACTTGCAGTTGCTGAGCCCATATATGCCGCATGTCACCGAAGAACTCTCCGCGCGGATGGGCTACGTGGCGAACGGTGAGTTTCTGATGGAGAAAATCTTACCAACGCAGAAGTTATTAGAAAGTCTAACTCTTGCGGAAATTGCGACTGCCCAGCAAATCGCTGGAGATATCTATGAGTCCGCTGGCCGCGTTCGCAATCTGAAGGCGGAGTATAAAGTCGGCTCGCGCAAGGATATCAAGCTCATCATCAAGGCTGCGCCGCCGTGGCTTGCAGACGAATCCAGTGTGCTCGCCTTGCTGGTGGGTGCGGCAGAAATTTCCATCGATTCCATCTACATCGCGGCCAAAGGGATTCCCGCCGCAGTGACTGCGATTGGCGAAGTTTATATGCCGCTGGACGGCCTGATCGATGTGGAGGCGGAGCAAGCGCGCTTGAGCAAGGAAATCGCGAACATCGAGATCGAGATCAAGAAGTGCGAAGGCAAGCTGGGGAATGCGAGTTTTGTAGATCGCGCTCCGCCGGAAGTGGTGGCGCAAGAGCAGGCTCGCCTAGCCGAGTGGAAGGCGAAAATCATCCAACTCCGCGAGATGCAAGTTCACTGAGGAACGAGCTTGGCGTGCCGCTGGAGCGGGTACACTCTGTGCTTATCTAACCGCATGAAAATTCTTAGTTATACTGATTCCGGATACGCTGCTTTTGTGAGGCGTCTGAACCGCCGTGCCCTACCGCAACCCGGGGTCCGGGATCTGGTGACGGAGATCATCGCCGCTGTCGCGAGCAAAGGGGATGATGCATTGGTCACATTTACCAAACGTTTCGATAATGCAAAAATTACTGCCAAGGGATTGTTTATTACCGAGGCGGAATTTGCGGCGGCGGAAGAATCCGTGACGCCGGCCACGAAACAAGCCATCGCCCGAAGCCTCACCAATATTCATGCGTTTGCGAAACGCAGCTTGCGCAAGGATTGGTCCGCAAAAAATGCGGAAGGTGCTACCGTGGGTGAGCGTTTTTCACCTTTTGATCGTACGGGGGTTTACGTCCCTGGTGGCAAGGCTCCCTTGGTTTCCACGGCGCTGATGACGGCGGGATTCGCACAAGCCGCTGGTGTTCCGGAAATCCTAGCCGCTACTCCATGTGGCCCGGATGGCACGGTGAATCCCGCATTGCTCTATGCCCTGAGAGCGGCAGGCGTCACCGAGGCCATCCGCGTGGGAGGCGCGCAAGCGATTGCCGCACTCGCCCTCGGGACTCGCACCATCCGTCCGGTGGACCGGATATTCGGCCCGGGAAATAGCTTCGTCGTCGAGGCTAAGCGACAGCTTGTGGGTGCTGTTTCCATCGATCTCCTGCCAGGCCCAAGTGAGATTTTGATTTTAGCAGACAAGACGGGTAATCCAAATTTCATCGCCGCGGATATGCTGGCCCAGGCAGAGCATGGCGGTGATAGCATCGTCGGCTTCGCGACGGATTCGAAAGCATTGCTCGGAAAAGTTTCCAAAGCCATCGACAAGCAGCTCGCCACTCTCTCACGGGCGAAAATCATCCGCGAGGTGCTCAAGCGTGGCACTTTTCTCATGCTGGTGAAGAATATGGAAGAAGGCGTGGCGATTTCGAACGCATTTGCGCCTGAGCACTTATCGCTCATCGTCGCGGATGAGGATCGCTGGCTGCCGCAGATCCGTACGGCTGGTGCGATTTATCTTGGAAACGATTCTCCGGTAGCAGTCGGTGATTTTCTCGCAGGACCTAGCCACACACTTCCCACTGGCGGCGCGGGGCGGTCGTTTTCAGGCTTGCGAGCGGATCAATTCCAACGCCGCACCAGCATTGTAAGACTTGATAAAACGTCAGTTAAAAAGTCTTTACCTGTGGTGTTGGAATTTGCCCGCATCGAAGGCCTCGATGCCCACGGTAGATCGACGGCGATTCGTCTCGAAAAATGAACTCCTCCCCTGAGACTCCACGGCGCCGATCATCCAAGCGCAGCGTGCGGTTGATCTTCCATTGCCCAGGATGCGGCAAGCCGCTGGCGTCCAATTTGAATTGGTGTGATTCCTGTGGATTTACTGGTGCGAAGACGATGGAGATCTTCACAGGCACCCCCCCTCCGCTAGTCCCGATCCTCGACGCTGCCGGCCTATGGAGCCCGCAAGATTTGAAAACCATCGAGGCTGCCAGAGACGCTACCGGCTTGCGTTTACCTCAATTCCAGTGGCGAATTTGTTGTGCGAAGCTGCCGCCGCAGACATCGCTGCCACTTTTCGGGTTCTGGTTACTCAATGCCAGCCCACTATTAGATGATGAGACGCCCGAACAGCGGGAGTGGACGGTGCTATTATTGCTCGATATGGAATCCGGCCAGGCCGCTGTGGTCCCGGGCTACCTATCAGAATCCTGGCTTAGCGACGAGGATTGGAAACGAGTCATCAAGCACATGGCTCCTCACTGGCAGCGCGGGCGGACGGTGGAAGCAATCGCAGAGTTTTTCAAACAAGCTCAGATTTTCCTCACTCTCGCTTGGCAGCAAAGCGGATCTCGTAAAGCGATTTAAT
Source organism: Akkermansiaceae bacterium (assembly GCA_041753275.1). GTDB lineage: Bacteria > Verrucomicrobiota > Verrucomicrobiia > Verrucomicrobiales > Akkermansiaceae > Luteolibacter. The sequence continues at coordinate 19,822 of JBGSUW010000063.1, forward strand.
TCCATGGTGCATCGTTTCATTTTAATATTAATGCTGATCCTGAATGTTGGGGGAATTTGTTTCGCTCAGCCATCTCGGAAAGACTTCGAATACGGACCTCGCCCAGCGCTCTCGGTCTTCGATCCTAGTGGGCTTATCGCTCCAGAGATCATTAAAGAAATTTCAGATCCATTGCTGAAAACCTATCAAAGTGAGGGGATTGATGTATTTGTAGTTATATTAAATGATCTGAAAGGTGCACCACCCGAGCATGTCGCTCGCAGCTTCGCAAAAGCATGGTGCCAAGCGACGATTCAAGCCATCGTCCTGCATGTGCCGGGTCAGTCAGACAGCCCGTGGATCGTGCCTGCGGGCAGAATCATCAAGGTTGTTCCACCAGCAGAGATCGCTCTCGCAGTGGCTGCCGTTCATGATCATGCCATTTTGCAAAAGGATGATGCCGAGAAAATCCGTACTGCGGCTACTGAGACCACCGCGATGCTCCGGCACTGGGTGAAAGACGTGATTCGTCGCACCGAAGCCGAGCGTGCGGCGCGAATCGAATCTGAGTCACAGAAGAATTTAAGAAATAAACTCATCAAGGCCGGATTGCTGATTGGAGCGTGCCTGTTAATACCCCTAGGTGGTATCATATTTTCTATCGTGAGAAAAATGGAAGCGCGCCGTCCTGCTTATTTCCCTCCTCATGATAACCCTCGCCGCTTGGGTGCTCCTTATGCTGGAGGAAATCATGCGGTAACGCAAATTGGGCGGCCTCCCCGTTCATCACAAGGCGGATGAGCGAACTACATCAACTCTTTCCGATTAAGGATGCCGTCTATCAGTGCTTGGCGAGTCTCAATCGGGGTCGTGGTGCGTTTCGCCTCGGGAGCCGCAAGGATTTCCCGCAGCCGCATCAGGCGCCTGCCACCGGACTGAGCATCATAACTATTGAAGCCAATTCTGAAGCGGCGGCCCGCTGCCACGGGTGCTCCTTGATAGAGAAAGCGGATCGGCTTGCCTGCGCGGTCCAACTCCAAATCAAAGGGAAACAGTGTGCGATCTGAGCCGCGCTCCTTGCGTTCTTCATGCACAATTTCGATGAGCTGCTCAGCACTCACTTCCGCGATGGTGAGAAGATTTTCATAAGGTAGTAGTTTCCAACAATCCGCCACTGTCAGATCGCCCGCGGCGAGGTCCCCGGTGCCGAAGCTGCCGTGGAAAATTCCATCCACAGGTGTCTGGTTCCTGTCCAGAGCTTCCATGAAAAACTCGCAGAACAACTGCACCAAGCGACTGCCATCGCCGACTCCAGGAATGATCGATTTGACGCTACCAATCTTCCTTGCAAGTAGTTCATCCGCTTTTTTCAAATCTGGCGCGGCCACCTCCATGACCACGGGATCAAGGGCGAAGCGACGATCCATCAACATGCTGAATGCCTTGCGAGTGATAATTTTCCGCGTCTCCAGATCCAAGGTGAGATCCACTCTTCCGCATTTGATGCCGAAGTAGCTTGCCTGCGAACATAGCGCGCTGCCCATTTCCCAAGAGGGTTGATCCTGATGAGTGTGGCCCCCTAGAAACACATCGATGCTCGCATCGCTCTCCAAAACGGCGCGAATGGGATTTGCAAAATCATCTTCCTTACGCCAGCCCATGTGCCCGAGGACCACGATCACATCTGCCTTCTCAGCCTTTGCCTCTGCGATGGAGCGCTGGAGCGAGACCACAGGATCCGTCGGCAGCACTCCGCCCAATGTCTCCGGTGCGAGCCAGTAGGGCAGGCCTGGAGTGACCAAGCCTACCAATGCCACCCTGATGCCGCCCACCTCTTTCATCACCCATGGCTTCACCGCACTCCATGCGCCATCGTAGCTTCCGGGGGTCTTGCCATTGCGGATCAGATTACCTGTTAGAACCGGGGATTTGGAAATTGTCAGATTTTCCTCAAGCGCTTCTGGCCCCCAATCGAAGTCGTGATTGCCTAATACCCAAGCATCGTAGCCAAGACGATTGAAGAGACCGATCATCATCCCGCCGCGGTTGAGCAAGCTCTCAGCCGTGCCTTGATAGACATCTCCCACATCGACTAACAGCGAGTCCGGCGCTTCCTTGCGCCATTGCCGGATGCACGAGGCACAGCGGGCAAATCCGCCTACGTCTCCAAGCCCGCCATAAGTTTCCGTCGGCACGATGTGGCCGTGAAGATCAGTGGTGTGGAAAATTGAAATGGTTTTTAAATTTCGCCCACTCTCTTTGCCCAAGCCAAGCGCCGCCGCTCCAAGCCAAGCTCCAGAGCCTAACAAAAATTCGCGGCGAGAACTTTCAAATCCACTCATGCGGCGGACGTTGAACTAATTTCCCTGAAAATCAAGTTTCCATTCCGCCGTATGAGTGGGGAAGGGAATTCCGCTAGGCCCGCCGCAAGTAGTCCGGCACTTGATCACGCTGCGAGGCAGGTGGCACAGTCGCGCTGGCAAATGAAATTACCGCTCCCACTCCTGCGGCATGGGCCCCACCTAATCTTGGCTCTACCTCGAATTCAGGGAAGCGGTAAACAATCCGCCGCCTGATCCCATGATTGATGCAAACGATGAGAAAAAGCGCTGCCAAGGCAATTCCCGCCGGATAGATATACCTCATCGCCATCACTTGTAGCGACTGCACATTCGGATTTTTTGAAAGATGACTTCCTTGGCTGATCTCCACCCGTTTCGCCACCATCGGCAGTTCCTCCGTGGAGGGTGGCGCGCCATCAAGCATCCGCTCCATCCAATAAATCCGGATCGACATCTGCACTAAGAACGATTCTATCTGTTCCGCTGGATTGAGTTTCTCAAACGCCAACATCACCGAGCTGGCGAGAGCGCGCTGCTGCTCTGCTGAGGAAATCGCATCCGTGATGGAAGGGCTTAGATAGAATTCCGAGCGCTGGGGCATGCCCAAATAATAGAAGACCACCGCTGCCGGGCGCCCTTCGGAAAAGAAACGTTCGATCACTTCCTCCTCCCGGACGGACCCTGGAATTTCCTGATCTCCGCCGATGACATAGACATATAAATCAATCGAAGAATCGCTCGCATGATAATCGAGAAAACTCAGCCGGTCCTTATAGTCTTTCTCACTCAGGAAGCTTTGTGGATCAATTAAAAACGCTGTCGGCCGCTCGGCGAAATAAGTTGGTAGAAATTTTTCTGGAATCTCTAAAGATGGAGCTTCCTCGACTACAACCTCTTCGCTGGAAGGAACTTCGATCTTGAGCGGCTCCTCCAAAGGCACCGGCTCGTCCGTGAGTAATAGCCTGCCAGCCACCCAGCCCTGACTTTCCAGCTCCTCCCGTTCTTGCGCATTCCACAACGGTAACATCGGTTCCTCGTAGGCGGTAGCAGCAGGTGCAAATACCCCGCAGAGTAGCCATCCAGCAAGCAACGCCGCCTTCACTTCGTCACCGCCTTGTCCGCGTCCTTGCCAATTTCAGTAATGGGCCGGTGGCCCTCGCGGATGCGCCGCACCATCTCGCCCAAGCGTGGCGGCGGGACCACTTTCCGCTCAAAATATTCAGGATCTTTCCGCGCCTGTTGACTGCGCTTGAGCAAGACGCCTTCCAAGTGCCCGAGCAAGCGCACGATCCCATCCGCGTAGTGGCCCTCCAACCAATAAGCATGCGCCCTAGACAGGCAGGCAAATGTATCCGCCTCTTCTAAAAATGGATCTAATAGATAGCCGAACACCATCCCCGCGGCTTTCGATTCTGGATCGATGGTGATTAGAATTCCCGCCTCATTCGGCAAATTTACCGGCACATCATCAAATGCGGAACGATTCAAAAGCCAAAATCCAAATTGCCGAATATTGGAAACCTCACCCAGCGCTCCAGTGTAAATCGCAACGAACACCTGCGGGAAACGCTGCGTCACGCGGTCCAGAGCCGCCGTTACCTGCTCGCGCTCGCCGCGCCGCAGAATCCCCGCGCCATCCGTTAATCGCCCGATCCGCACCTCCTCCGCTCCAAATCTCAGATCCGCATCTGCAAGCGTAAATCCACAGTGCGGGCAGGAAGCCGCAGCTCGGTGGATACGCTGGACACATCTGGGACACTTCATCGCGAAGCCAATAATCTACAAAAATCGTCATAATTCGTCAAAGCTAATCATCAGGAAATATTGATGAATTAGCTGACCCTACGCTGCGGATTCGATAGAGCATTTGAGCCAGTTACAATTTTCCCTAAATTTTCAAGGTTCCTTTCACGATCATCCTCGATAGCTTGCGAGCGGGGCAACGCGGAATTGCAAGGCCCGACTCTCTTTTCTCTTCAATCATGAAACCACCACCGCATCAGACCACTGGCACCTTTGTCCGTCCCGAACTCAACTTTTCGCCAAAATGGCTGGTCATCGTTCCAATCGCCATCTTCGTCGGTTACGGTGTTTTGTCTTCCTATTATACTGTCGGGCCCGAGTCCGTCGCCGTGGTCCAACGCTTCGGGAAATTCAAAGAAATTGCCGAGCCGGGCCTCCATTTCAAGATTCCCTATTCCATTGATACCGCCACCATTGTTCCTGTTCGGCGCCAGTTGAAACTCGAATTTGGATTCTCCTCACCAAATGCCACTAACGAAAGCCAGGCCGGAGCGGAGCCCGAACTCGAGCGTGACATGGTCACGGGTGATCTCAATGCCGCCCAAGTCGAGTGGATTCTGCAATACAGCATTTCCTCGCCCAAGGACTATCTCTTTGGATTCCGCGCACCCGGGGCTACCATTCGCGATCTGACGGAAAGCGTCGTATGCCAAGTCATCGGCGACCGTACCGTGGACGAGGTCCTCACCATCGGCCGCACCGAGATCGAGTCCGGCGCACTTTTGAAGCTTAAAGACATCCTAGTGAAGCTCAACATGGGCATCAACGCCGAGCAGATCCAGCTCAAGGATGTCAACCCGCCCGCAGCCGTCCAGCGCTCCTTTGAAGAAGTGAACCGTGCCCAGCAGGAACGGGAAACTCTCATCAATCAAGCCAACGGTGAATACAATCAAGTGATCCCCAAAGCGCGTGGCCTTGCCGATCAACGCATCTCCGGTGCCGAGGGCTTTGCCATCCAGCGCATCAACCAAGCCGAGGGCGACGTCGCCCGCTTCAAAGAGCTTCTCATCCAACATGACAAAGCACCCGCCATCACCAAGCGCCGCCTCTACCTAGAGACGATGAACCAAGTATTGCCGCAAATCGGCTCAAAAATCCTTATTGATGAAGATGCCAAGCAGTTCCTGCCCCTCATGAATCTCAAGTCGAACTGAGCGCCACTTTTTCAAAAACACTTCTCTTTTAAATTTTCATGAAATCTCTAGTCAGCATCATCCTTCTTGGCCTGCTCGTCATCCTCTTCGCCAGCAGTGCCTTCACTGTGAATGAGACCGAGCAAGTCTTCATCACCGAGTTCGGTAAACCCGTCGGTCAACCGATCAACTCGGATCCATCAAAAAATGAAGCCGGCCTTCATTTCAAAAAGCCCTTCATCCAGCAAATCAACCGGATCGAGAAGCGCACCCTCGCCTGGGACGGTCCCGCCACCGAGATGCCCACCCGGGATAAGCTCTACGTCAGCGTGGATGCCTTCGCCCGCTGGCGCATCTCGGATCCGAAAGTCTATTATCAAAAACTCCGTGATGAACGCAGCGCCCTTTCCCGCCTCGATGACATCATCGGCAGCGAGACTCGCAACGTCATCGCTTCTAACGACCTCGTCGAACTCATCCGCACCGAGAAAGATCGTAAACCCGCCCGCGATGAAGCCCTCGTCGCTGCGGATTCGAATCTTGGCATGCTTCCCGCCATCCAGTTCGGCCGCACGGCGCTCACCGATCAGATTCTCAAAGCCGCTCAACCAAAAATAGAATCCTGGGGCATCGAGCTGCTCGATGTCCGCTTCAAGCGCATCAACTACCGAGCAAGTGTGATTGAGAAAATTCACACCCGCATGGGTTCGGAGCGCCTCCAAATCGCCGATCGCTTCCGCTCCGAAGGTGCCGGTGAAGCTGCCAAAATCATCGGCCGCAAGGACCGGGATCTCCTCACCATCGAATCCGAAGCCTACCGCAAAGAACAGGAAATCAAGGGTAAGGCAGATGCCAAAGCCACCGAGATTTACGCCACCGCCTACAGCTCCAGCCCTACCGCTGCGGAGTTCTACCAATTCGTGGCAACCTTGGATACCTATCAGAAAACATTGAATAAAGAAACCACCATGATCTTTACTTCAAACAGCGATCTCTTTCACCTCTTTAAAAGCATCGATAGAGATCCCGGCGTGACGCAGACTCCGCCACTTCCACAACCATAAGTAGCAGCAGCAAGTCTTTTGCTTGGCGGCCGCCTGATCTCCCGCTTTGCTCACCGCATGCTCGCCAAGCGAATCATTCCCTGCCTCGATGTCACCAACGGCCGCGTTGTAAAAGGCGTCAACTTTGTCGATCTCATCGATGCCGGGGATCCTGTGGAATGCGCCATCGCCTATAACCTCCAGCAGGCGGACGAGCTGGTTTTTCTCGATATCACCGCCTCCTCGGACCAACGCAATACCATGGTGGACGTCGTCCGCCGCACCGCAGAGAAATGTTTCATTCCGCTCACCGTCGGTGGTGGCATCCGCAGCGTCGAGAACATGCGGGAAATGCTCCTCGCCGGTGCCGATAAAGTGGGAATCAATACCTCCGCCGTCACCCGCCCCGGCCTGATCGATGAAGGTGCCCAGGCATTCGGCAGCCAATGCATCGTCGTCGCCATCGATGCGAAACGCGAAGGCCCCGGCAAGTGGGGAGTTTACACCCACGGCGGCCGCACCCCTGTAGGCATCGATGCCATCGAATGGGCCAAACAAGTCTGGCGCCGTGGAGCTGGCGAAATTTTACTCACCAGCATGGACGCCGATGGCACCCAAGCTGGCTACGATCTCGAGCTCACCGCCGCAGTCTCCTCCGCAGTCGGCATCCCCGTCATCGCCAGTGGTGGCGCAGGTAATCTCGATCACATGGTCGAAGTCCTTGGAGCCGGAAAAGCCGACGCCGTGCTCGCCGCGAGTATCTTCCACTTCGGCATGCACACCGTGGCCGAAGCCAAGCGTCACTTCGCCGCCTGCGGCGTGCCGGTCAGGCCATACGTGGTGTGAAGGTGGCCCAGCGAGCATCTTTCCCTACTCGAAGGCTTTTGGTGGACGCAAATCTTTCTTCCATTTAGGCAGCTCATTCGGAATTAGATCGCTTAGTTGAATACGTAAGGCTTTGGAAAGCAAAATCATTTCTAAATCAGAAACGCCACGAATCCCCCGTTCAATTTGTGAAATTGTCTCTCTGGCGATGTCAAATCCCAACAAATTACAGCGGCCAGCCAAATCTTGCTGCCTTAAATTTTGATGTGAACGATGTTTCCGCACTTGAGCACTTATAGCATTGCGTAAGTGCGGAGTTTCCATGGAAAGTGGCTTTCCCAAAAACAAACGGCAATTAGCAGCACGCTGGGAAATGCTAGCATTCCATTTTTTGAAACTTTATTTTTACTTCTTCAATGTCTTAGCCATGCAGGTTGAGTTGATTTTAAAATTTATCACGGTCTGCCTGTCAGATATCTAACAATTTACTTTAACAAGACCGGATGAAGGCAATGAAATCCACCTATTTGATTAAATGGCTAGCTTGTATTGTCGCATCACCGGCGAACGTTGCGACTGCTGATCTCATACCCCAGCCTCAAGTTGCTTTCACTCAGGCTTCGTCTGTTACGTGGAATGCTGATTGGCAAGGGGTAGCGGGCCGGACATACTTTGCGCAGGGAAGTGTTGATCTGATAAATTGGGAATATTTGCCAGCGATGGAATTCGGGGCTGGGTTCAAACAGAGCGTCATCCAAAGTGGTGCGGCTAAAAAATATTTTATTCGCCTGAGATTTGTGGACGCAGAGTGGGTGACGACTTTGCAACAAGCCCGCGATGCGGATTTTGACAATGATGGTATTCCAAATTGGTTTGAGGTGGAGCAGGCGGGCTCAGATCCTCTCAAAAAGAATGACGCAGGGGGTGACCTGAATGGAAATGGTTTGCCCGACGGCTGGGAGCTATTTCATTTCGGTGGAGTTGGCATTGCCGACCCGAACGTAGCACTGCAACCGGACGGTCTGACCAATAAAGAAAAGGCTGAACTTGGACTCGATCCCAATCAGGATTACTCCGACCCAACCGCCGCCAGTCCCTCGAAATATAACTACGATCTAGTGGGCCGCCTTACCGGCGTGACTGCCCCAGTCGGTGGTGGAATCTATACCCCCGATGAAGAAGGAAACCTTCTCAACGCCCAATAAATGTTGCCCATGAACCTCATTTTAAAAATTGCGGGCATCTGTTTTCTTTCGTTCGGTTTACTTCATGGTCAAGCGGAACCCGGCTGGGCCCAACCGCAAGTGTCGCCACAACGGGCGCTCGATCTTTTGGCCAACCCGGCTTCGGGTCGCTCTGCTCCTGCTATTTCGAATAATCTAGCGGAGCCTCTCACCGACGCTGAGGCGGCGGAATCGTTGGCCAAAAGTCAGCCTCTTCCAACCGTGGCTGCAAAAACATTTTCGGCTCTCAATATCACGCCCGGTGGAAACGAGGCGGATTTCATTACTCCGGAAATCGAATCCCTTGCAATTGGACTGAGAAACGATCCGGTCAAGATTTTCGAATACGTTCATAATTTCATTCGTTATGAGGCGTATTTTGGTTCGAAGAAAGGTGCTCACCTGACGTTGTTGGAAGGCGCGGGCAATGAACACGATCAATCGGCTTTGCTGGTCGCTTTGTTGAGGGCGGCGGGATTAAACCCAAGCTACAAATACGGTCCCTGCATCTTTTCATATAGCCAAATGGCTAGCTGGTACGGCCTTTCCGCAGATGCCTACTCTCATTGGACGGATGCGCAATTGATCGCTTACTACTATCCCACAGGTGGTGCTCCGGCGGGTTTCCCAACAACGATTCGGCGCCAGCATCTGACCATCATCACTTTTCTGAGCGAAAGGGGTTATCCTTACATTGAGGAATTCGCTATTTCAGGTATAGCCTATTACAGCATTCCCCACGTTTGGGTGGAACTGGACGGGAAAAGACTCTCTCCTTCTTACAAATTCAATACCATCCGTGTCGGCATCGATCTCGCTGCCGCTGCCGGTTATTCCAGATCCCAAGTGCTTGCGGATGTCGGTGGCACTGTCAACACGGGCGACGGCACCCGATGGGTAAGCGGTCTTAACTATAGTGCGCTTTCCGACCGGCTCAAGCTTTATACCCAGAACTTCATTCAATCCGTTAAAACAAACTATGATTCGTTACACTCCGACCGTATCACCGAATCTACTGCGATCATCAAAGCGAGTTATACATCGCTTGATGGCGTGAAATCCATTGCTCCAGATTCCTTTGCCGCTGGCGACTGGCTGCCATTCGAAACTTGGTCAGCCATTCCGGTGGCTCATATGTCTAAATTGGAAATTCGCGGGGGCGTATGGAACAAGACCACTGAAGCGTGGACCAGCTTGCAATACAACAATACGATTAACTTGCCCGCGCTTCGCGGTCGTAAGCTCTCGCTCATCAAACACGCGAACGGCGCGATCATCTATTTGGATGAAACCCCACTGGGGAGCGTAATTACGATGCCGGGCTCGCAAACCAGCCTCGATTTGGAGCTGAAGGTCACGCACAATCACTATGAACTGACTTACAATGGCTCCGCATACACCATCACGAAGCAGGGGATAACAAATCAAAAAGAAAACAAGAACTACAAGATCGATACGGAAAGTGCGTATGCTCTGATTTATTGCTTCAGCAATCCTGATCAAGTCATGCGAGCCCGCCAGGAGCAACTGGAAAACTACCAACGGGCAGGTCTGACAGACAGCGATTGGCGGGTCAAAACCGAAGCACTCAACATCATTGGGCTAAATTGGTTCTATCAAACGTATCAAGCAAACCTAGTCGCGAGTGGAGTTTTCCAAGTTGACACAATTAACCATCATCGTTTTGGGAGAGTGGGTCAGGAACCGAGTTTCACGACGAATCGACAGTCCTCCTACATTGATGTTGGCCTGCAATTTGGTTCGGATTACCATCGCACCTCTAATATTGGAGAAACTCGGAATTTCACCAGATTTTCCACATTTTATGCAAGCGCAATGGAGCATGGCGTGCTCGAACAAATACAAGGATCGTCGCTTTCTGGAGTATCCACGATTAAACTTATCTATCTAGCGAATCAGGCCGGGCAACGCCTTTACAGAGCTACCGGCGCAAACTGGAGTGCGGTGAGTAGTGAATTGCAGAACTACCCTTCTGTGACGACTTCAGCCATTGGAACAACTTTAAATGCAGACAGTAGCAGCCGCGCTTTGATTCCACGAAGTGGTAAAATCACACTCAATCAATACCAAGGATTCGGCTACGCGCTCCACAGCCCAGCAAGCGTTGGAATGCTCATCGGTGAAAACTTCGGCGGATATAGTAGTCAGCCTTCTCCGGTGGCCTCGGCACCAGTGATCAGCTCGAACCGCAGCAATCCGGCTCAAAATTCTTCAAGTGCACCCATCAGCTATCCCTATGTTCCTTACACGGCTCCACAGAGGACATTTTCTGATCCGGTCGATGTGGCCTCCGGGGCTTGGATTTCTGATTATCATGATTTATCACTCGGTGGTGGAGAGCCCATCGGCCTCACTTTTACCCGTTCCTATAATTCGAACTCCCGCTATAACAAGGAGCCGGGCCTCGGGTTCGGCTGGACTCACAGTTATGATATAAAAGCCGTGCAACGTAGCAGCGTCAAAGCCGGGCTCGGTGTGACCAATAGCTATCAAGCGGCTCCGTTCTTCGCCTCACTCGCAGTCGCTGCGGATCTGTCCAGGAATCACAACACTGCAAAGGAGTGGACCACTGCGGCGCTCGCCATCAATTGGGCAATCGATCAACTGCGCTACAAGGCTGTTTCGATCACTCAAGGAAACAAAACTTTTGAATTCATCGAGATGCCTGACGGCACCTTCATTCCTCCTTCCGGCATGAACCTGACATTGGTCCGCAACGGCAGTGGAGCATCGGCATATTACACCCTGACCAAGCGCCATGGGGCCACCATGACTTTTCTACCGGATGGGAAAGTGGATAAAATCACCGATCTATTCGGCAAGATTCAACAATTCACCTATACCTCCGGTCAGCTCACCAAGGTCAAAGACGCTTACAACCGTGAATTAAACTTTAGTTGGGCAGGTGGAAAAATCACCGCCGTCACGGATACAACTTCGCGCTCCGTAGGCTTTGGTTACCTTGGCGATGACCTCCAAACCTTCACTGATGCGGAAGGAAAAACGATGACTTACGGCTATGACAGCGAGCACCGAGTCAAATCTGTAAAAGACGGCCTGAACCGCACCATCATCGAGAATGACTACGATACCAGAAGCCGCGTCACCGCACAGCGCAACAAGGGAGAAGTCGTCCGCACCTATCAATTTTTCTACAGCGGCTACGCGAACTCGGAAGAAAACCCACTCGGCGGCAAAACCACTTACTACTATGATGAGCGAGGCCGCACCATCGGTTCCATCGACGCGCTGGGCAACACAGACCTCATCGGCTACGATGGTCAGGACCGGAAAATCGCGGGCATTTCCCCAAAGGACGAAATTTCATTCTGGGATTATAATTCAGACAATAATCTGTACCAAAAAACCGACCCTCTCAACAAGATCACGGACTATTACTACGATTCCCAGCTTCGGCTTGAGCGCATCAATGACAAGCGGGGATATAACACCACTTTTACCTATAATACAAAACATCAGCTCGAAACCGTAACCGATCCATTGCTGCATGTCACTACAAGCCATTATCTACCCAGCGGATTGCTGGAATATACCATTGATGCCGAAAGCAAGAAAACGACCATTGGATATGACACATGGGGCCAAGCGAATAAAATCACCTACCATGATGGAAAATTCCAGTCGATGCTCAACAATGCCAGAGGTGATGTGCTCACGGTGACCGATCCCGAAAACAGGACGGTAACGAACACCTATAACAAACGCAGCCAGCCACTCACCTCCACCCTGCCAGCCATCATAGGTGAGCCAAACGCAACCACTACCAATACTTACAACGACGCCGGCCATCTCGAAACCACGACTGATGCCAAAAGCAACGTAACCGTATTCGCGCACAACGTACTTGGCAACAGAACCAGCACCACATTGCCAGCGCTTCCGGCGGGAAATAACATCATCACCACTACCTACGATTTGAGGGATTGGATGGACACAACCTACAATTCCCTCAACCACACCGTGACGACCGAATACGATGCTGCAAAGCGCCCGAATGCATCCATCGATCCGCTCAGCCGTCGCACGGAAATAGAATATGATCCGAACGGGCAAGTCACCGAAACCAAGGATCCGCTTTCAAGAACCAACAAACAGTTTTGGAACGCACGCGGCGAAAAGGCATACACGACGGACGCTCTCACCAAATACACGGATTTCATCTACGATAACAACGGCAACTTAGAGGATTTGTTTAATCGTCGCGGAAAGCAATATTCTTACTACTACGATGATGCCAACCGTCAATATTTGTCGGCAACTCCCACATTAAAATTCACTTCGACAACTTATTTTGACAACAACCTCGTTAAAACGATCACCGAGCATTCCAATCAAACGACTACGTTTACTTACAATGCCCGCAACCTCGTTGAATCGAAAATCGATCCGGTTGGAACAACCACTTATGGCTACGACGACAGCACACTGCTGAAGACCGTCACCGAGGGTGGGGCCGTCATCAACCGGACTTATGACGAACGCGGAAGACTCAATACTTTCACCACCGCGGATGGCGACCTCATCCAATACAAATACGATGCGAACAACAATCTAACTCGCATCACCTACCCGCCCGAAGTCAACCACCCCGCAGGCAAACAAGTTAACTACACCTATAACTCCCGTAACTTGCTGGAAACCGTTACCGACTGGTCAAACCGCGTCACCACTTATACCTACGACCGGCTCGGCAGGCTCACCGGCACCATCCGTCCAAACGGCACTGCCAATCAAATTGCCCACGATGCGGCCAGCCAACTCACCTCGATCAAAGAAAGCTCCGGCGGGAAGCTGATTTCCTACCTTGCCTTCCAATACGATGCCGCCAGCCAGATCAAATCCCGCTTCCGCGCGCCGCTCGTCAACTCCGGCTGGCAACACCCAACATTCACGGCCACCTACGATGATGACAACCGCCTTTTAACCGCCAATGGTTCCAGCGTCGTCCACGATGGCGATGGCAACATGACCAGCGGCCCGATCACTTCGACTTCCGGAACTGTGTCATTGGGATATAACTCCCGTAACCAACTCATCAACGCTGCGGGAACCTTCTACATCTATGACGCCGAGGGCCGCCGTCGCAGCTTCACCGACGCCGCCGGCACCACCCGCGATATCATTGATCCCAGCGGCAGACTTCTCATTCGCATCAGCCCCGGAGGAGCAAAAACCTACTATGTGTATGGCTTGGGTTTGCTATACGAAGCCGACCAAGCCGATGCCACCAAGACCTACCATTTCGATCAGGTCGGTAGCACCATCGCAAGAACTGACGACACCGGTAAAGTAATTGGTCGTGCCGAATACAGCGCCTACGGCATCACCTTCTGGAAGGAAGGTGACATGGCAACGCCATTCCTCTACAACGGCCAAGCTGGAGTCCAGACCGATTCCAACGGACTGCTAAACATGCGGGCCCGTTACTATAGCCCCTACCTAATGCGTTTCCTAAACGCCGACCCGATTGGCTTCTCTGGCGGCCCGAACTGGTTCGCCTACGCAGATGGAAATCCGATCAGCCTCAACGATCCATTCGGACTAGAGGCGCAAGGAGGATTTATGGGTAATCTAAGCGCCGGAGTTGGATTCTTAATGGATGGCGTTGCCAATGCGATGATGAACGTGCCGCAGGGCATGGCATGGACATCCGATCAAGCGCATCACGTCCTTAACGGCAACTTCTCGAGCTTAGGAAGTAGTAGCTACAACGGCGGAATGATTGAGGCTATGGAAGGGATGAAAAATCCTTACGGCAACCAAGGATATTATAATCCCAACGGTATGGCCCCCGTAGTTAGGGACAACGTGATCGGCGCCGCTGCGATCGTTTATGGAGTTGCACCACGTGGAGGCAGCGTTGTCGCAAAGGGGACACCAAAGTGGCCAAAAACGGCACAGGAGATGGATGACTTCCTCAAAGTGCCTGGTCAAAAGCTCCCAGATGGTCCAACGACGCTAGGAAGAGACAAAACTGTGTGGCGTCCGAACAAGGATACAAAGATCACGTTGGAGCAACACCCGTATGACACAACTGCTCCTGACTGGCACAAGGGACCCCATTGGCATTTGGATACACCCGGAATCAAGCCTCACCAGCGCTACGTTCCCGGTGACGATGTTCCAGGGTATTGAAGAAAGGAACCACTATGATGACAGAAGCAACTACGATACAGTTTGAAGATTTGGAGACAAAACAAGAAGCACTCGCGACAGTCCGTTATGACGGTTCGTGTGTCGTCGTCGGCCTGAGCCACAAGGAGGACGGTGATATACAGGTGGTCATGAGTAAAGCGCAAGCCATGAAACTTCTGGAGGCATTGAAGACAGCCGTTGAATAGGATGAATGGCATCTAGATTTGCCTGTTGATGCTGCTGTTTTCGCTGAACGGCCCGGCAATGGGGAAGAACAGCGATTTTGGTCGTTGGAGCGTTGTCGCAAAGAATGCAGGAACGGGGCTTGAAAATCCGTTTTAAGGAAAGACGGCTTCTCAAATTGACGAAATGTTCACAGCCAAAGGATTTGAACCACGAGATCCTGATCCGCTCAATGGCAAAGGTGGTTATGTGAATCCCCATACTGGTCGTTCCTACCATATCGACGAGGCAAACAGCTTTGGAGAACCGCCACATGTAGATGTAAACCGTCTCAGAACATACGACGGTCCGCTAGATAAAAAGAAATACCCTTTTTGGAAATTGAACTATGATTACGATTGAACTTCGAGACGCGGCGAAAGCGGTTGACGGTATGACGGAAGTCGAAATCGTCTGTGATTCAGATGGTTTGACTTTGCTCTCAAAACAACTTGAGCATCTCAAGTCTGGTTCGAGCCATGTTCATTTAATGACACCAGCTTGGGCTGGAAATGAGTTGGGAGAGACGCCGTTTGGGCATGAAACGAATCTGGTAAATCATCTGCGGATCACCATGCTTCCCAAGTGTTAATTTCCAAATTCTCATGGTATGAGATTACCAAACTGATATCGGATTATTTTTGTTAAATTTCCACACTGTGGTCGTGTTTTGGTTCCATTGGCGTTGTAATTTGGGTGGTGGATTACGATGGGGCTTGAAACATCGCTGGAGCCAGCCCTAGACCCCGGGATTTTCTGAAAGCATGGCCAAAGGCTCAAAGCATAGTGTTTACATCAAGTTGAAGAGCGTATTTACCAGATCTGGCGTGAGGGAAACCTTGAATTTCCCAGCATTGCGGCGAGATTGAGTGATGAAAGCGATTGTCTATCTGTTTATCCTAGTGGTGGGAATGTTGCCCACCTTAGCAGATACCGTGAAAGTGACAGTGGGGGATACCGGGTGCCCTGGAAGGCAACTTGCGGTCAAACACCTATGGGAGAAAATCCCTTGTGTCACCTCGGTGACGGTGCTTCCGAGGCAGCAAGGAGATGTGGCAGCGAGCCGGGTATTTGTGATTGTCACAAAGGGTCCTAGCCCGGATTCCGCGATGCTGCGAAGCGCTCTCGCCCGTCGTGCGGAGCGCTATCCGATCCTCTCTTACCAAGCTGAAGTCAAAACTCCTTAAGCAACGAGTGCCTTGAGCCTGCGGCAGACTTCCTCGACGTTGGCGCGCGAGTTAAAGGCGGAGATGCGGAAGTAGCCTTCGCCCGCAGAGCCGAAGCCGGAGCCTGGAGTGATGACGACTTGGGCCTCGCCTAACATTTTATCGAACATATCCCATGAGCTGAGTCCCGCCGGGCAGCCGACCCAGACATACGGGGCATTTTCCCCACCGAAGACGGCCAGGCCAGCGGCGGTAGCGGCCTCGCGGAGGAGCTTGGCATTCCCCATGTAGTGCTCGATGAGGGCGGCGACTTGCTGCTTGCCCTCGGGCGAGAACACGGCGGCGGCCCCTTTTTGCACCGGGTAGCTGGCTCCATTGAATTTGGTGCTGTGGCGGCGGGACCAGAGCTGGTGGAGTGGGACGCGCTCGCCGGAGTCTGATTGGCCCGTCACAGTTTTAGGGATGACGATGTAGGCGCAGCGCACGCCGGTGAAGCCACCATTTTTTGAAAAGGAGCGGAATTCCATGCAGCAATCATGTGCACCCTCGATCTCGAAGATGGAGTGGGGGATCTCCGGATCTTGGATGAAGGCCTCGTAGGCGGAATCGAAGAGGATGATGGCGTCATTTTCCTTCGCGTAATTGACCCATGCTTGGAGCTGAGCGCGAGTGGCGACGGCTCCGGTGGGATTATTGGGAAAACAGAGATAAATGAGGTCTGCCTTTCCCGCTGGCACATCGGCGACGAAGTGGTTCCCGGCATTACAAGGGAGATAGAGGAGGCCGCTGTAGGCGCCTTTTTCATCGGCGTCGCCAGTGTTGCCGGCCATTACATTGGTATCGACATAGACGGGATAAACCGGGTCTGTGATGGCGATGACGTTGCCTTTGCCGAAGACATCGAGAATATTTCCGGTATCGCACTTGGAGCCATCCGAGATGAAAATTTCATCAGCGGAGATGTTTAGATCGGCGTATTGATGATCAACGATGGCTTGGCGGAGAAATTCGTAACCTTGCTCCGGGCCGTAGCCTTTGAAGGTGGCGCGGTCTGCGAGTTCATCAACGCCTTCATGCATTGCTTTGACGACGGCGGCGGGCAGGGGTTCTGTGACATCACCGATGCCACAACGGATGATGCGGGAAGCTTTGTCAGGATTTTCTTCGGAATACACTCGGACGCGGCGGGCAATTTCAGGAAATAGGTAGCCTGCTTTGAGCTTGAGGAAATTGGAATTGATGGTGGCCATGCGGGCGGACGTTTAGCTAACCTGGGTGAACTGCGCAAGGGCAAGGATGGCGGGGTGGAAGATTTGGCCGCCCCGCGAATGCCGCAGAAACAATCCGGTAGTTACTTTTCGTGGCCATCGGCGGGATGAACTTGAAGTTTGGCGCAGTTCCCAAGAATATCCGGAGCGTGATTGACTCGATTTATGAAAAACCGCCGGCTGGAGTTGCCTTGTTCGATCTGGACGGAACGTTGATCGGGTGGGACTGCCAACTGCTATTCCGCCACTTCGTTTTAAAGCGGGAGCCGTGGCGTGGGTGTTTTCTGCCAGTTTTCCTGCTGGCACTGCCGCTTGTGGGGCTGCTGGGCGCGGGTGGGATGAAGCGGGTTTTTCTAAGCTATTTGTGGATGATTGATGAAGAGACTCTTGCCGCCTACTCGAAGGAATTTGCCGCTGCGGTGATGCCGCTAATCTACCCAGAGCTGCGGGAGCGGATCGAGCGGCATCGCCAGCAGCGGCACTTGCTGATCCTCACTTCCGCGAGTCCGGAATTCTACGTGGAGGAAATGGGACGCGAGCTGGGATTTGATTTATCACTCGGCACGGAAGTGGAGCTGGGCGGTTTTTTCCCGGATCTGGAAAATCACAAAGGGGTCGCAAAGGTGGAGCGGCTTATTGAACTACTACCTTCATCGTATTTTGAAAACGGAAAACTTCGCCATTGTCACGGCTATACCGATAGCCGTGCGGATCTACCGCTGCTGGGTTTGTGCGACGAGGCCACTTTGGTAAATCCATCGCCTGCATTCACCGCGATGGCGGCAAGCAATGGCTGGGAAGTGGTGCGCCCACAGCTACCGTGGAAATCCAAGATCGATCACGTTAAGAAGTCACTCGCGCTGCTACTGGGTATTGGGAAATGATTTGATTCTGGCCGGTGCAGTGGATCAAATTTGTTGAGCGATTGCATTCAGGCACAGATGGATATATGCCATAACCTATAGGTTACAGAGTGCGGGTCTATTATCTGAATAAGTTGACCAGAAATAATCACAGCTACCGATGAGAACTCGATACGATGAAGTGCGAGAGGCCGTTAAAACTCCCAGCAGAGTTTTAATCGAGGAATACAGGAAGATTTTCCGTGATGACACCTTGGATGGTAGCCTTGCGGTGATTCATTATCGTGGCACTCAAGTCGAATTCGATCTTGGACTTGAGTATGTCAAAAGCACCGATGCGGACGATAGGGCTGTGGGTGCGGACATTCTTTCTCAATTAGGATGGTCCGATAAGACGTTTTTAAAAGAGAGTGTTGACGCCTTAATTCCCTTGTTGGGTGATGTGGATCCTCATGTCATTTACTCTGCCGCGCATGCCTTGGGACATCGTAACGATCCCCGCGCGATCCCTGAGTTGATCCCACTGGCAAGGCATCCGAGCGCACTAATTCGATATGGAGTCGTACATGGTCTTACTGGATACGAAGACTCTGATGCGGTCTCGACGATGATCGAACTAACTACTGATGAAGATTTGGATGTCCGCAACTGGGCGCTGTTTGGGATCGGAACTCAGATCGACCTTGATACCCCTTCAATTAGAGAAGCCCTTATGGTGGGTCTTTCAGAGAGAGACATGGAAGCTCGTGGCGAGTCGCTAGTGGGACTTGCGAGACGTGGAGATGAGCGGGTGATTCATGCGCTTCTCAAAGAATGGTATGAAGAAGATATGGTGAGTATTCTCAGCGTTGAAGCTGCCGGAGAAATAGCTGACGCGCGGTTGCTGCCGTTTCTTGAAGAATTTGAAGCAACCCACGATCTTTCTGAGAATGAGTCAGCTCATCAAGAGTTGCTTGCTGCGATTGAGGCCTGCCGCAACGGGATAAGGACTCATCTGGAGATATAACTTTGTGAAAACCTTTTTTTACAACTGAAAATACTCGATACCAGAAATCCTCTCACCGTGCTGCAACGAGATCGTAGCCACGCCAGTCTCCGATGGTGACGTTGGCGAATTGACCGACGGGGATTTTTTCATCCACCATGACGGAGCCGTCGATCTCGGGGGCGTCCCACTCGGTGCGGGCGATGCCGGGTTGCTCGACGAGGACACGCACGGCTTTGCCGACTTGGGCTTGATTGGTTTCCGAGGCGATTTTTTGCAGGGCGGCCATGGCGCGCGACCAACGGCTCTTGCGAGTGTTATGGTGGAGGTGGCCATCGAGCTTGTGGGCACGGGTGCCTTCTTCCTTGGAGTATTGGAAAACGCCGGCCCGCTCGAAGCGGAATTCTTCGATGAATTCCAGCAGCTCCTGGAAGTCCTCCTCAGTCTCGCCGGGGAATCCTACGATGAACGTAGTACGTATCCCGAGGCCGGGGATTCCAGCGCGCATTCTGCGGAGGAGGTCCCGGATGTAGTCGCCAGTGGTCACGCGCTTCATGGCGGTGAGCATGCGGTCGGCAATATGTTGGAGTGGGATATCGACGTATTTGGCGACTTTATCACACTCGGCGATGGTCTGGATGAGCTCGTCCGACCAGTGCGCGGGGTGGGTGTAGAGTAGCCGGACCCAGAAATCGCCTTCGATTTTGTTAATTTCGCGCAGCAGGGTGGTGAGGGACTCGCCGCGGCTGGAATCCACGGGTGAGCTGGGGGTGGGGCGCTTGCCTTGCCATTGGTCCATCCCGAAGTAGGTGGTGTCTTGAGAGATGAGGTTGATTTCCTTCACCCCGGATGCCACGAGTGCGGCGACTTCTCTGACGACGGAGTCTTGGGTGCGGGAGCGGTGCTGGCCGCGAATGGTAGGGATGATGCAGAAGGTGCAGGTGTGATTGCAGCCCTCGGCGATCTTGACGTAGGCGAAGTGATCCGGCGTGAGGCGCATGCGGGGCGTGGAGTAGTCCGGCACGTATTGCGGCTTGAGGGTGACGAAGTCCCGGGGATCGTCAGTGGCGGATGGGCCTTCGGTTTTCTGGACCTCGGAGTAGTTGTTTTTACCTAATAAATTTTGAATGATCGGGGCGACCTTTGTGATTTGATCGAGGCCGATGAAGGCGTCCACCTCGGGCATGATGCCGGGAAGATCTTTGGCAAAGCGCTGGGAAAGGCAGCCGGCGACGATGATTTTCTGGCGGGCGCGATCCGGATCCGCAGTGCGGTCTTGGACGGCACCGAAGATGGCATCGATGGACTCCTGCTTTGCCATATCGATGAACGAGCAGGTGTTGATGATGAGAACATCTGCCAGCTCGGGATCGGGCGTGAGAGACATTCCGGCTTGGGCGAGGTGGCCGATCATGACTTCCGAGTCGATGAGATTCTTGGCGCAACCGAGTGAGATGAGGCCTACTGTGGTGGACATGGGAAAGGGAATTGAGATTTGAAATGTAAAATTTGAGATCTCAGAATTAGTATTGGGGAGGCAGGATCAATTCGTCTCCGACTTGGGGCTGGACGGGGCCGAAACCGGCTTGGGGATTGGCGATGGCTCCATCTGCGGCGACTTCCGAGACTTTTAAATTTCCGAGAATACCGGTTTTCCGGCGGATGGCGAGGATGGTGCCAGACTGCACTTGGTCGGGCATGAGCACATCAAAGGTGACGAAGCCGCCGAACTCGGCATCTGCTACGTATTCGCGGACGCGGCCGATGAGTAGCGCCTCGCTGATCATGCGGGCGCGGCGGAGTTCACTATCGGTCTGCTCGAGATTGCGTTGGTCGAGCAAGAGCTCTTCGCTATCGGCGAGTTTGCTATCGCGCTGGGTCTTATCGGCTTCGATTTTTGCGATCGCGGCTTTGCTTTCTTCGAGCTGGACTCTCATGGCCTCGATTTCCGTAGCGCTGGATGTCTGGGCTGGTGCTACGGCGGGGGCCGAGCGGAGACGTTGGGTTTCGCGCTCGATGGCGAGTTTATCCTGCTCGAGGCGGAGTTCTTTGATCTGCTTCTCGAGGCGGGCAAGTTCATCGCTTGAAGTATTTCTCACACCGGTCTTCATGCCTTGCCATGAGACGACGATTGCAGCCAGCAGCAGGGCCACCGTCATGCCGAGGAGTAATTTCATTGTGTCCATGGGCGGCACCGTGGATGGAGCCGGGGCAACTGTCAACGCAGGGAAATGAGCGGCGATTACTTCCCGGACAGGCGCTTGCTCATTTCTTGCTGGATGGCGGGCGGAAGGTTGTTGGAATTCATCCATGCCTGGGCGGCAGGAGCATCACGATCGATCCATACCCTAATGCCCCTTCGATACATCCGTTCCCGCTGACCTTGATCGGTGATGCGTGAAATTTGTGAAATGGATGTGGCAGTGTCTTTTTCAAACGAGTGCCAGACGAATTGCTGCACCGCGCGATCAGTGACATCGGAGGGGTAGCGATCCATGAGCTGGACGGCGGCTGTGGGATTTGCCGAAGCTTGAGCGTTGATGATTCCCCTGAGGGCATTGCTGCGATCACGGCCAGCGGGCATGGCCTGGAAGCTTCCGAGGGCGGCTTGCGGGTTGTTGCGGGCGTAGATGTTGAAAACATTGTCAATGCGGCGGTATGCCTGCTCGCCGGGATTGGTGGCGAGCCATGCGATGGTGCCTTCGGGGTCGAGCTGGGCCAGCGGCTCGGCTGCCCGTTCCACCGCACCGCCTTTAAGTGCGTCGTCCTTGAGGCTGGCGATCCAGGCGTAGGCGGCGTCATTTCCTTGGCGGATGAGATGAGGTAAAAAGGCGTCCAGCCCCTTCGCCCGCTCCGCGCTGCGGGGCATGCTGGTGAGCAGGGCGGTGGCGCGAGCAGGGTCCGTTTCCGCGATGCCGCGAATGACTCCGGCGATGTAAGGATTTGCGCCGTCCCCGGTGAAATTTGAATTGGCCCAGCGGATCGCAGCCTCGGGATCTGCGGCGGACCATGTGCTCAAAATGGTATCCGTAGCGAAGTCTCCAATGGTTTTTTCCTTGGTGTAGGCGAGGGCGGTGAGTGGATCCACCTCAGCCCATGCAGTGAGCATGAGCGCGTATTCTCCCATGCGCTCTTGTGTCAGACCGAGACTGCGGAAATGGGCCACTGCGGCCTCGAAATCGCCGGGTGCAAGTTGATCGATGAACGCGAGTAGGGCACGATTGCGATCCAGTGCGTTCTCGCCTCGGACGATGGATTCGAGGCGAATAAGTCGATTTTCAGGCGTCAGTGCGGCAACCCGTGAGGCGCGGCGGGTGCTGCCTTCCCGGGTGGTAGTGTCTGGATCAGCGCTACGGGATACGCGGGTCTGGGTAGGGGCGATTTTCTCGCTGGCTGTGCTGGCTTGCGGGCTGGAGGAAATTTTCCCAACGAAGAACGCCGCAGCTCCGACGATGAGCAGCGCACCAAGCAGGCTGAGGTTATTTAATTTCATAACAATGGCGTTTAATGAACATGCAAGCGCTCAGAGTTTGCGCAACTGTTGAAAAATTTCAAAGTCGCTCAGCCAGCGAAGGCGTTTGCAGGTAAGCCGACCACTCCGAGGCCACGGATGACAAATAAGCGCCCGGCGTGCTCTTCCTTGATGGAGCTGTGGACTCCTGTGGTAACGTATAAATCCGCAAGATCCGGCCCGCCGAAGGTGCATGACGTGGTCTCCAAGCAGGGCAGCTCGATGCGGCGAAGCTCCTCGCCACTCTCCGGGCTGAAGCAGGCGACACAGCCGCCGTGGCAAAATGCGATCCAGAGATTCCCTTCAGCATCAATGGTCATCCCATCTGGCGAAGAGTCCAGATGGGCGGTGGAGATGACGCTGCGGAGATTGCGCAGAAGACCGTCATTTTCATAGTCGAAGGCGAGCACCTCTTTGCGCGGAGTATCGATGTAATAGACGATATTGCCATTTGTGGACCATGCGATTCCGTTGGAATTGGTCACGGGACCGAAGGCTTCGTGGAGGGTGAGGTCCGGATCGAGGCGATAAAGTTTCGCAGTGCCTAATTTTTTGGTCAAACTGATGGTGCCGGCGAAAAAGCGGCCGTCCGGTGAGCATTTACCGTCGTTGAAGCGATTTTCAGGCAGATCTTGTTCGGGATCGACGAGGTGGGTGATGGCGGCGGTGGCTTGGTCCAGGAAATACATCCCATGATCGCCGGCGATCACCAAGCCGCCGCTCTCCCGCGGGACTACGGTGCCGACCCGTTGGCCGACATCCCAAGAGCGCTCGCTGCCGGTCTCCGGGTCAAAGCGATGCACTCGGTGGCCTTCAATATCCACATAATAAAGCGCCTCGTGCCACCAAACCGGGCCTTCTCCCCATTTGCTCTGCGTATTTCCGATAGGTTCTACTGTGATCATTGGAATGAATCTATCCTCCTCGGATTGAATTGACAAGCCTGCCGAAAATCCACTCGTTGTGCTGAAGTAAGCTGATGCTCGCAATTGATCGACAACGCCGTATTTTAGAAATTCTCGCCTATGCTGGCTCGTTGCGCACCACCGAGACGGCTGCCGAGCTGGGTGTGACGGATGAGACCGTGCGTAAAGATTTTGAAATTTTAGAAAAACGCGGGGAGCTCATTCGCACTCATGGCGGTGTCAGCCGCCCGCAAAGGATTCTGGTGGATCGGCCATTCGCGCAGCGGCAGGCCATCCACCGTGAGGAAAAGCGTGCCATCGCCCGCCTCGCCGCCAGCCGCATCCAAGCGAACGAAACGCTATTTCTCGATGCGAGTTCCACCGTTCTCACGCTCACGGAGTTTCTGCCAGAGCTGCCGCTCACGATTCTGACCAACGCGCTGAATATTTTCACGGCGCTATCGGACCGGCCGAATATTGATTTAATCTGCACTGGCGGCTTGTTCGATCCTAAATCCCGCTCCTTCATTGGACTTACTGCTGAAAAGTCGCTACAACGTTATAACATCCACCGGATGTTTTTTTCCGGAAATGGTCTCCAGCTAGAACGCGGCGTGAGTGAGAGTAACGCGCGGCAGGCCGCATTTAAAGAGCGGGTCATCGCTCACGCTGAGGATGTGGTCTTCCTCGCAGATCACTCAAAACTCGGAGAGAAAGCAGCCTTCTTTTTTGCAGAGTTGAAGGACATCCATTGCCTCATTACGGACAAGGCCGCAGATGTGGAATTCATCGGGAAGCTAGAGGCACATGGCATCGAGGTTTTATGTGGAACCTGAGTGATGATTATCCTTAGTCTATCTATTTATTAGGCAGTGAGATTGCGTAGATCTAATATACGATGAAGTGATAGGGTTGGGTGAGGGTAATTGACAGAGCAGGCGGATTTTGTTATCGTCCGACTGTGAGCACAGCCGAATTACAAGAAATCGTGGCCGATCTAGCTCGATCAACCAAGGAGTTGAGGGCCTCCCAATCTGAAACGGATCGGCAATTGAAGGAGCTTGGTAAGCAAGTGGGAAACATCGGTAACAAATTCGGGAGTTTCACAGAGGGAATGGCCTCGAAGTCGGTCGGGAAAATTCTTAGAGATCAATTTGCGATGGAAACCGTCGGCTATGTGAAGATTGCCAAACAAGGAAGGCATGAAGAATACGACCTACTGGGCTATAGTAATGGCAGAGTGAACAAAGCAATCGTGGTTGAAATTAAGAGTAAACTTGAAATTAATGTGCTTGAGCAAATGGAGCGTAAGATGCGTGAAGTGTTCGATTGGCTACCTGAGCACCGAGGCAAGACATTCGAGGGCATGGTGGCCTATGTGCACGCGGAACGGGCCTACGAAAACGAGCTGCGGGAAAAGATTCTCGCGAAGGGCTGGCATCTTGTGAGCATGGGAGAAGACACATTTGAAGTAGAAGATCCGAAAGGATTCGTCGCTACGCAATATCGCTACCAAGGGGCGTAAAGCCGGATCGGAAATAGGGATTCGAATGCTGCAGATTTTTCGAAGGCATGTGCGCTTAGATATTTCACCACCTGGTGTAGCGGGCGGGGTCGTCGCCCATTTCACGGTCGAGGCGGAAGCCTGGCTCGTAGTAGGATGGGGTTTCCGCTGGCGTGGCAAGTTCTAGCCGGATGGAGAGCGGGGCGCTGCCTGCACCCATGCCGCCGCCGCCGAATTGATCGAAGAGGCGAATGGTGATGATGTTGTCTTGCCCAGGCTTAGCAACGTAGTCGCGGATCTTGTAACTTCGGATGCGGGACCATGAGAGCGGATCTTCTTTGCCGATGCTGCCAATTTTGATGCCGTTGAAAAAGGTGACATCGTGGTCGTCGAGGGAGCCCAAGGTGACTTTTAAATCGCCGCGACCTTGCCACTCGGCGGGGATGGCGACTTTGTAACGGAGCCAGAGTGAACCATCGATTTTCTCTAGGTCGATGGGACCGATTTTGTTCATCATCGGCAATTGCGCGGTTTGCCATGCGGAGTCGTCGAAGGCGAGGCTGGCTTTTTCCCGGTCGATGGGGAGGGCGTCCACGCTGGGTGTTTCCGGGGATGCGCTGGGGGGCATGGATTTCTCAAGCAGGACTTTCCATTCGCCGGCCAATTCGATGGGTAGATACGGGCTTGGCTTGAGATCGAAGAAACGGCTGTCTGATCCGAAGCTGGCACCTAAGTTTGCAAGAATCTGTGAAAACGCCCGCTGCCAACGCCACTCGCTGTAACGGTGGTAAGGTTTGTTTGCCACGTCGAGGGCGGCGGGGTTTCCTTGGAAAATCACGAGTGATGCGGGGCCGAAGGTGGTGCGGGCGATCAGGCCGGAGGCGGCGATATCGAGCGCGGCTTTCGGCTGGACGAGTGGGACGTCGATATCCGTGCGGATGCGGAGGTCTGAGATGGACAAGCCTGCGAGCTCTGGCCATGTGGGAAGTGGCTCGGTGACTTTTCCGAAAGGAGCGGACTTGGTGGTGATGCCAAGGGGGAGTTGGCCATGCCCGCCGATGAGCATGATGTTGGTGCCGGCGCTGAGGGCACTTTCCAAGGTGGCATCGCTGATTTTCGCGCCGGAGCCGAGGATCCAGAGGCTGCCGGGTGCTGGAGCAGCGGTGGTGCGGGTGAATGGCACGGTGGAGGATTTGAGCTGCGCCTCGCCTTCTGCATCGCCGGAGTAGAATACGGTGCGGCGGGGCTTGGATTTGGCAGTGGCTGCGTATTCGATGACGCGCTGGGTGAGCAGGCGTGAGGCCGGGTCTGTGCGATCTTCCGCGTCTAGGGAATTTGCGATGAGGACGCCTTTGCCGAAATTCAGCTCCATCAATGGCGAGTAGGCGAGGTCGAACTCGCCTTCGAGTAAGGGTGTCCAGCCGCTGTGATGGGGTTTTTCCCAAGTGGAGCTGCTTACGCCGCCACGGCCGCCGACGCGGTAGCCGTAGGTGGGGTAGCCGCGGACTTTGGAAGCAGAGTCCAAATCACTGGCATTGTAGGGTGGTAGCAGGGTGGAGCTATCGCGCCAATCGCGGAGGTCTTGGGCATCGAGGCCTGTGAGCAGCGGGTGATTTGACTGGGTGGCGACCGGCCAGAACTGGCGACCGATCCATTGATGGATGCGGACACCAGCGCGGGTGCGCATGAATTCCGGGTCTTGGGCGAAAATTACGCCATTACCACCTGCGATGAGGTGATCGCGGAGGGCAATTGATGGAAAAGCGGCGTCGCTCATGGCACGGCGGCCGATGACGATGAGGTCTTTGGCGGTGGATTTACCTGCGGTAAATGGAGCGACGGTGTAGCCGAGAGATTTGAGAAGCTCGGTGGTTTTTCCCTCGGGATCGAAGGCATGCACGGTTCTTTTGGTGGGGGCGGCGGGGAGGGGATAGAAACGCAGCGATTTGCGATCCTTTAGCGTCACTGAATTAGCTGTTTCGCTCAGGGTGATTTCCATGCTGAGGGTGGCGTCGGTTTTCTCGGTCACACTCGGGATGTTGAAACTGACAGGATCCATCTTGTTTTCCCCGGCAGGCAATTTACCGGAAATTTCTCCGGTGATGGGTGCGGGTGCGCCAAGGTAGGTGAGCGACCATGTTGCTTTGTAGCTTTGCTCGTGAGCGCTATCATTCACGATGACGATGGATTGCTCTGCGGCTTCTCCAGCGGTAAAGTGGTGGTCTTTAGCAACCCAGTTCCCATCCTTGGCCGGGCCACCGATGTAGGCGACGATGGGTTGGATGCCTTCGTAGTAGGCAAGTTGACGAGGTTCGAGTTTTGCAGGGTCGAGAGGCTGCGTGGAGACCCAGTTTGCGGGTACTACCGGGTGATAAACTCCGCGGCGGCCGGGTTCGAAGGCGGGTATGGTTTGCTCGCCTTGAGTTAGATCATCCAAGACTTTTTCCCATTGGATCATGCCGAGATTGACGCCGTAAGTGCGCCATGAACGCCAGACGCGGCGAAGTTGATCCACCTGATATTCATGGTATGGGGTGTAGGACTCGAAAGACATACGGCCCTCGTACATTCCAGGCCAACTCGTGTAGGTGCTAGTCTTGGGATTGAATGTGTTGGTCAATTGCTTTCTGAAATCATCCGTTTCAGAGGCAAACGCCT
The DNA here is from genome assembly GCA_041753275.1 of Akkermansiaceae bacterium. Lineage (GTDB taxonomy): Bacteria > Verrucomicrobiota > Verrucomicrobiia > Verrucomicrobiales > Akkermansiaceae > Luteolibacter. Next base: position 47,429 of record JBGSUW010000063.1, read on the forward strand.
TCTCGCCGAGCATCGCTGCGGAGTGCTCGGTGAGTAGCGGTTCGCTGAGAGCATTCCAATGCATGCGGGCACGGTGCATATCTGCGGCGAAGGGGGTGCAGAATTCCACAGCACCGTAGGGGAGATCCCCCGAGCTGGCCCAGATGGCCGGTGTTTCCTCGCGCTCTTGAAGTGGAGTCACGCCCATGTAGTGGTTGGCAGTCTGGAATTCGCCACCCGTGGCCGCGCCAGAGTGGGATCCAAGAAGACGGCTGGGATCGATGCTGCGGAGGTCTGCCATCAGCTTTTCCGCGCCGGAGACATCCCGCTGCTGGCTTTGATCCAATGCGGCACGGTTACCGAGACGCTGAGGGTTCTGATCATCCGGCGTCATGAACTCATTGCCAAAAAATAGGTAGAGCGCGACGGATGGGGAGTTCCAAACCTTATGGATGAAGGTTTCGTTCGCCTTGAGCCAGAATGCGTGGAGATCGGCTGGGACCGGCTTTTTCCAATCGAAAATATCGTCTGGGCGGATGAGCGGCATCATCACGAGAATGCCCTCTTCATCGGCCCAATTGGCAAAATCCGCACGGAAATCGGCGAAACCCCGGCGGAACGTGTCATTGGGCCAAATTTCGAGCATGTTGTAACCCAGTTTGAGGCTGCGCACCATCAGAGCGGTGGCGGTTTCTTGCATGACGCCAATGTTGTCCGAATTGGCGTGGGCAAGCTTGGCGCGGAATTCCCTGCCATTGAGGAAAATTTTCCGTCCATCTCTCCGAATTTCGCGAAATCCGAATCGCTCGGTGCGCTCGTCGTTGAGGCCGATTCCCTCAACGCGGAGCGTGACGGTGTAGAGATTCGGTTGACCGATGTCCCAGAGTTTTGGGTCTTCCCATGGAAAAATAAGCGTGGCGGCTTGGTCTGGCGCGATCTTGACTTCGGTTTCGAATTTTTTGACCTCTTTCCCCTCAGGCCATGTTTTGAGGATGGCGGTGGCTTTGCCGGAAAATCCGCTAGTGAGATTCTCACCGCGCACAATCAAGCTGAGTTCCTTTTTCTCCAATGAACAACGGACGGCGATGGGTGCCAAAGTGGTGCCTTTGGGCTGTGAGTAGAGCACGACATCGCCGATGATCCCGCGTTGGCGGAGGGCGCTGTTGCCCTTGTCTGCATAGTCCTCACGCATGGCGACGAGCAATTCCTTCTCGCTCGGCACGGCGGTGACGAAGACTTGGAGCTTTTGAGTGCGACCGGGGGTGATGTGGGACGACAAATCCACGAGGCCACCGGGCCAATGAAGTTCGCCGGCTTTTTTACCATCGATGAGGACGGTGGCGTCGGTGCTGACGCGCTCGAAGTCGATGAGGATTTTCCGGCCATTCCAAGTGGCAGGGACCGTGAGATCGCGCTGATACCACGCGTGGGTCTGATTGACGACAAATTCGCTAAACGGCAGTTGATCTCTCTTTCTCACTTCGACTCCCGGCCAAGCGGGTATGGGTCCGACGAGACCTGGCATGGATGCATTTCCCCACTCGCTTTGGGAGTCCCACGATCCTGGCACGCGGATGGCGCCCCATGGGCCTGTCGGTTGTGGAAGTTGTTTGCCGGGTTGGAAAAGCCAGAGACCGTTCAAGTTGATCTCCGCACGGCTAGCGCTGGAGTTAATGACGGGTTCTTTGCCCCAAAAGAATGCCTCGCCAGCAGGCAGCTTGGGCAGATCGTCGGCTGGGGCGGGGGTGATGAGAGCGGTGAAACATGCAAATCCGATCACGGTGAAAAGTTTGCCCGCTGCGGGAATTCTGGCTTGGTGAAAACGTATCATAGGAAAATTTTAGTCGAAGGAAACAGGATGGGTAAGCGGTGGAGTTACTGGGGTTTCAAAACGACGTTCATCACATCCGCCACTCCACCCGCCGCTAGCCATTGAAGAGCTAGCTCCACCTCCGTGGCACCTTCGGGAATTTTAATGGTCTTCAACTCGGACTTCCATGCCTGATTCTCGCTGATGCGCAATGTGGTCTCGCCCGAGTCTCCCACTGGCTTGCCGTCGAAATCGTAAAATGTCAGCGAAAGATTAAAGCCACCCCACGAGTCAGTTTTGGTGAATCCATCGATCCGCACCATGGCGGACACGTTGAGCGCGGTCCATTCCGGGAGCAGGGGCAAACGATCAACCGGGCTGAGGGCGAAATTGGCAAATTTGGGATCGCAGATGATTCGCGCAAAGCTTTTGCCTTCCTCCGTGATGGGTTTGGCGGAGTTGTCGTAATTTCTTCCGGTCTCTGGATTTCCTCCGACGAATCCGCCGACTTTCCACCCGGCGATGCTTTCACCGCGGCTCACAAATTCAGGATCGCTGAGGATGTTTTCCGGTAGCGGATTCGCAAAGGCGAGGGTTCCAGCGAGTGAAAACACTGCGAATACAGCAGAGGTTATGGGTAATTTCATACGGGATCGACTTTGAAGGATTGGGATTTTGGAACTGCGCGGCGGATGATTAACGAGTCAGTAACTCCGTGTTCTTTCAATAAACTTAGTGATCAGTGGAATGTAGCCCAGACAGCAATGTCAATTGGCGCTTGGTCTGATGATGATTTGAAGTTTTAAACGAAGAGTAAAATGGCATTGCTCGCAGCCGCGATTCCAAGTGTTCTGGTGCAAATCCTATGCGCGAACCTCATCATTTTATGCAACTCGCACTGCCTCGCTTCACTGCGGCGGGTGGACGGCTCAAGCCGCTCGTTTGGAATAAACTCTCGGATGTGACCTGCGCGAGAGGCGCAACGCAGAACCAATATCATGCATTTGAGGAATTGGTATTTAAGGCTGGTGACGATCCACACGTGACTTGCTCTGAGAAATTTTCATTCGCTTGGTATCATCTCACTTTTAGGGCAATCGCTCCGGAATTTCCTGTTTATCTCCATTGGAATCACAGCGGTGAATCGAATCTTCACCTCGATGGCGAACCTTACGCAGGCTACGATCCAAACCATAAGTTCCACCTTCTGCCTGCTGGGCTGCGTGAAGCGAACGTGCATGTGATGACGCTGGACGTACCTACCCGTCTTCACGAGGCAGCGCTATACCAACGGAACGACGAGGCATGGCATGCGGTGCGGGACTGGGAGGTGCTTCAGGAGCTCGCGAAGCGTGAAATGAACCGAATCAATCCAAACTATCCCGCACGTGAATTCGGGTTTTCCTATCATCCTCCGTTGGATTTTGCGGATAAATTTTCGCGTCGGCTTTTCCGGCTGCTGGACGAGGCGTGCGATGCTTTGGAGCGGGATGGACTCACGGCATTCCGCGCTGCTTGCGCCAAGATCTGGGCCGAGTGTCCGGCTGATCCTCAGGCGCTGAACATCACTGTCACCGGCCACGGCCACATCGATCTCGTATGGATGGTGCCGGAGCGTTGTGCGGAATTTAAGGCAGTCCATACGTTTTCTTCGATGCTACGGCTGATGGATGAATATTCTGAAATGAAATTTGGCTACAGCCAGCCCGCGAGCTACCAATCGGTCGAGCGATTGGAGCCTGGACTTGATGAGCGCGTCCGCAAACGGGCCGCCGAAGGACGGTGGGACATCGAGGGCGCGACGTGGGTGGAGTCCGACTCGTTGCTGCCTTGTGGCGAGGCGCTCGCAAGGTCGTTCACGGTCGGGCAAACTGCGTTTCACAAGTATAACGGTCGCCTCTCGCGGGTGTTGTGGCTGCCGGATGCGTTCGGTTTTCCCATCTGTCTGCCGCAGATGATGAAACAATGCGGAGTGGAATTTTTCTACACCACGAAACTTCATTGGAGCCCGCTCACATTCTTCCCCTACTCCAGTTTTGTCTGGCGGGGCGCGGATGGCTCGGAGGTATTGGCTCACATTTCCCAACACGATGGGGGCTATAATCTCGACGCGCGGATCTCGGAAATGAGCCATGTTGAGAAGGTGCACCGTCAGGCGGATATTCATCCGGAGGCATTGGTGCCGCTGGGCCACGGGGATGGCGGCGGCGGCGTCACTGCCGAGCATTGCGAGCGCTTGCGGCGGATGCAGAGTCTTTATGGCTGCCCGCCGTGCAATTGGGGGAATATCGATGCGTTTTTTGAGCGCATGACAACGGTGCGCGATCGCTTACCAACATGGCACGGCGAGCTTTATCTGGAGTATCACCGTGGCACCTATACCACGCAGAGCATCATCAAGCGGCTTTTCCGCGCGGCCGAGCGTGGGCTGCAAACGAGCGAAGCGGCGCGCTGTGCGAGTGGGGGCGGCCCGGTGGATGCCGTTTGGTGGGAGCGCATGGTTTTTGCGCAATTTCATGATTACGTGCCGGGGTCCGCCATCAACGAAGTTTACGCCGAGGCGCAGCCCGAGCTCGAAGCGCACGTCGCAAGGTCCTTGGCAGACGCTGCTACCATTCTATCAGCGGATGCCACGGCGGCTTTCCTATTCAATCCACTGCCATTTGCGCGCAGCGTCGCTGTTTCAGATCATCAGATTTTAAAATTGCCGCCACTTGGCTCGGTGCCACTGTCGGCTGCTGTGAACGCCAGCGATCAGGTCGAGGTGAAAAATTGCTCGCTGAGTAATCAACGGCTCAAGGCAATTTTCGATGCTGAAGGTCAAATCGTTTCTTTGGCGGTGGACGGTCGTAATCTGCGCTTGCGGGGCACCGTTAACCGATTGGCGATTTATCCTGACACCCCCACCGAGTTTGACGCATGGGACATTGATCGCCCTTCGCTCAGTCTCGGGAAATGGGTCGATTCGCCTGCTGAATTCAGTGTTCTCTGCGACTCTCCAGTCCGTGGAGAAATCGCGTTTCGTCGCAGTCTGGGCAAACACAGTAGCGTGACGACTCGCTATGAACTGCGTTCCGGCGAGTCCGCACTGCGAGTGACGATCGACCTTGATTGGCGCGAAACGGGGCATCTCCTCAAAGCGCATTTTCCCACAGATTACTTGGCGCGCGATGCACGCTACGGCACACCTTTTGGCAGCATCACTCGCCCGCAACTTCCCGGAAGACTTCATGACGAAGCGCAATGGGAAGTTCCGGGAAGTCGGTGGGCAGCAGTATTCCAAGAGTGCGAGACCGACGGCCTCGCGTTGATCACCGAGGATAAATTCGGTTTTTCTGCCCGCGATGGCGATCTCACCGTCAGTCTAGTGCGCAGTCCGCGTAGCACTGGCGGAGGGAAGATCGAGCCTGCGAATTTCGATGCGAGTGGCGAGCTTCCGCCACGTTGGGACCATCCATTCACCGATATCGGCACTCATCAGATCCGCTACGCCATTACCCGGCATGACGTGGCTTCGCGCCGCGAAGATCACGCGGCCGCGCTTGCAGATCTGCTCTACACCGAGGCGGTGCCTGCGGGTGATGAGCGCTCGGCGGGCCTCATTTCGCTAGAAGGTGGAGAAAGCTTGCAGCCCGCATGGGCCAAACCGCTGGAAGATGGCTCTTGGGTTTTACGGCTCCACGAGAGCTTGGGCCAACATGGCACTTGTAAAATAAATTTGGTTGATGGACTCACATTCAGGCGGGTCAATCTGATGGATGAGGTAATCTCGTCAGAGGACGTCGCGGGAACCTTGGAAGTGAGATTTAAACCTTACGAAATTATCAGTCTTCAAGTCCAACGGAGCTTACAAACGATCTAGGATTCGTCACCTGAAGTGAGGGTTCCAAGCATCACATCCCAATTCTTTAATGATACGACGACTCATGCGCATCCACCGATGAGTCGCTTAGAGTTTACTCGGTGAAATAAGCGGTAAAAACACTAAATTGCAGCGATCAATTAAAGGGGCGCGGCCGGAAGTATTTACATGTTTCTCTCTGCCGGAATGTTGAATACTTTCTCGGCGGCCGAGGGAGCTATTGCTTCGACGTGACCATCAAAAAATAATACGTTGATCTTCCCTGATATTAGAGCACTCTTCCCTTCATTGGATTTGGAATATCTCGCGTTCCACTCTGGCCATGTAAGGACATAGGCGCGCAGCGAGGGTGCTGTAATATCGCTTTGATTAAACAATCTACCAAAGCCACCTTCAGCGGTGTTGGCATCCGAGGTTGTTGGGCGACCTGGTTCTGTATTTAATCCGTAGCCAGTCTGCCAGTATCTGTTTTTATCATAGTAGGGTGAATCAGTCCAACCAGGGGCGATGAACGTACTTATCTCATCCTTATAGCCTTTAGGTGTGGTAAAATCCCAAATACCAGTCAAATCTGGAAGCGAGTAACGAGCTAGAGTTATTTGCCACTGCTGCCCGTCGGCAGCTTTGGAGGGCACTATTTTATTACTATTATCTGCAGAATAGAGGCCCGCATAAATATGAATTTGGCGAAGATTTGCAGTAGAACGTGCCATCTTCGCGCCTTCGCGAATTCTCTTTGTCCCTACGATCGAAATTGCGGCAAGTGCGGCTATAATCGCAATCACTACCAGTAGCTCTACGAGTGTAAATCCTCGTGACGAGCGCAAATTTTTAGCCAAAGCAACACGACTGTGAGAAGTGGGGTTTTTCATCTGCCTAGATTTTAGTCTGAAAAGTTGGAAATTACAATCATTATTTTGTTTACAGAGTGAATGACAAGAGCTTTGAATCTACTTATTTTTCGACTTCAAATTTGTCATCTTGACCATGTCATCTGCACGGCGGGAGTGAACTCGAACTCTTCTGCCAGCGCTTCCACCGCGGATGGCTCGTCGGTGAGGGTGATCCGACAGCGGTATTCCCCGCGGTCGATCACGGGGCCGCGCAGCCCAGCGGGGTGGCTGGACGGCTCGGACTGGGTGTAATGCGATGAGCGCACAACCGTGGCTTGCACCGATCCTTGGTGCAGACAGAAATCCGAAAGCATATCGGTGGCCAGTGCAAATGGACGTGGGCTGCCGCATGCCCGCAGCCATCGCCCGCCGGGGCCATCGCCGCACT